>NZ_JBSFNO010000001.1:32042-754505 GCF_053981095.1 Nocardia sp. NPDC003693 | reverse complement strand
GGATGTGGCTCGCACACCGAGTGCGAGCCACAGGTGTGAGCCGGGGGCGCAGGGGCAGCACCATGACCGGCAGCAGCAGGCAGAACAGCTGGGTCAGCAACGTTCACCCACGGGGCGCCATCTCGGAGTTGAAGGTCCGGTAGCAGTAGAAGACGCGCTCGCGTCCGGTGCGCGCGAACGCCGCGTGCGGTGGCCACCGACTCGATGGAGCTTGCACGACCCACTAAGCCTGCCGGGGTACCTCGACGACAACCTGTATCCGGTCGGGAGCACAATCACCCTATGGAAACTGTCACCGCTTCGGACCTGCGCAGACTGCTGGCGGCCAACGACAGCACCGCCTCCCTGACCCTCCTCGAAGGCCGTGTGGGCGTGGCTTCGGGCCCCGATCCGGCCGGTCTCGTGCTGATCGACCGCGCCGGCGTAATCGAGCAACTGGGCCCCGACCCGGAGGAAAGGGCGCTGGTCGAGTACGCGGCACTGCTCACCGCCGAGCTGCGACTGCAGGGCGGCTGAACCCCCGGCCCGATCGACAAAACCGGTTATCGAAGTCGGCACGGTTGGGCCGACTGAACGGGCTGTGCCCGGCGTGCCGAGTCGGTGGATTCGGCGACGCTGCGGGCCCGGCCTGACTCCCGTGGGCGCGATCCGGCCGACGTCGAGGTGGTCTCCGTTGGATTGATCGTCAACTGGGATCGATCGTCGGCCGGTGCCAGAGCGTGATGTCGCTGCTCGTCGCCACCGCCAGTGTGAGCCCGGAGGGCGAGAACCCGGCGGTCCGGAAGGTCGAACGGTCGGAGTGGAAGTTGTGCCACCAGCCCTGGCCGGGCGGGTGGCGGTAGATGTTGCCGTCGGCGACGAGCAGCACACGATCGTTGGGCCATTCGGGGGCAACGACATTCAGGGACCATCCGTCGGTTGTGGTGTGGTGCAGACCGCCGCCGAACAGGCCCGCGATGTGCACCCGGGTGCCGGCGATCGGCCCGAGGCCGGGGCACGTCAGGTCCGGTGCCGCGTCGGGTGTGCGGGAGTCGATGCCGGGGGTGCGGTCGCGGGCGATCTTCGCGCCGGTGACGGCATCGAAAAGCCCATGGCCGTCGAGTGATACGACCATGACCAGGTCGTGTCCGGTCTCCGGGTGTACGGCGAAGCCGATACCCTGCAGGCCCCCGATCGGCATCTTGCCGCTGTGCACCTGCCGCCAGGGCTCCGGCGCCAGGACAACGGGTGCGGCGAGAAACCGTTCACGCAACCGCTGTTGATACTCCGAAAGCACTGTTCCTCCCAGAACTTTCGGCCGTTGACCAGGAGCGAACGCATCCGGAGTCCGGCCGCGAGGCAACATTTCATCCCGCCGTGTTCGCGCCGGCGGCGGTGAAGGGATGTCGCCGTACCCGACCACCGTAACCCTGTGGGGCAGAACACATCCCCGAACGTGTTAAGGCCGAACCGTTCTGGGAATGCGCGCGGTATGGCCGCAGGGTGGCGGGAGATCACTCCCGGAAGGGGAAGGCTCATGAGCGCGCTGTTGATTGTCGCGATGCTGGTACCGGTTGTGGCGGTGGCCGCGGGATACGCGACGGCCGCATTGAGCTGGTGGTGGGCCGCGCGGGGCAACCGGTCCGTGCTGTACCCGCCGCGGTTCGGGTACGTGCGGGTCGAAGAAGTCCCGGTCCGGGACCGGATCCGCTGGCCCTGAGCGTCGCGCGGGCCGGGCGGGTGCCGAATTTCGATTGATCGGTCGATGTCGGTTTCGATGCGAGCAAGCGGGGCACTGTGGGGGTGAGATCCGTTGGTCGACCCCCGTTTTTGAGGACACCGATATGTCTGCCACGCACGAAACATCGATTGGAACCGAGCACGACGTACGAGTCAGCGGCGACTCGTACGAACACCTCGAGCCGTTGCTCGAGGAACTCGCCGGCCTGGACCCGGGCAGCCCGGAGCACGCTGGTCTACGCGACCGGATCATCGAGATCGCGCTCCCGCTCGGCGAACACATCGCCCAGCGCTACGGCGGTCGCGGTGTCGACCACGAGGATTTGGCCCAGGTCGCCGCGGTCGGCGTGGTGCTGTCGGTGGACCGTTTCGACCCTTCCGTGGGCGCGCCGTTCCTGGGGTTCGCGATCCCCACGGTGATGGGCGAGGTCCGGCGCTACTTCCGTGACAGCACGTGGGCGGTGCGCGTCCCGCGCCGCATCAAGGAACTGCGGCAACAGATTTCGGTAGCGGTCCCGCAGCTCGCGCAGCAGCTCGACCGGGAGCCGACCGCCCGCGAGATCGCCGCCCACCTCGACGCCGACCTGCTCGAGGTCACCCAGGCGCTGATCGCGAACAACGCCTACGTGACCCAGTCCCTGGACGCGCGCCTGCCCAGCGAGGACAGCGACGCCGCACCCGCCATGGCCCTGGAAGCGCTCTCGATCACCGAGGACGGCTACGCGCTCATGGAGGATTCGATCACCATCGGCCCGCTCCTCGCGGAGTTGTCCGAGCGCGAACGCCAGATCCTCATCATGCGTTTCGGCCAGGAGATGACCCAGGTCCAAATCGGCAAGGCCCTCAACATCTCTCAGATGCAGGTCTCGCGCCTACTGGCCCGGACCCTCGCCGTACTCCGCGACCGGGCACTGAGCGAGCAAGAGGTCGCGGGCGTCGCCTGACGCCTGCGCGGTTGCCGAGCTGGACTGCCGTAAATGTAGCGATTGCCCGATTGCTCAGCGCCCCTTCATCGTATCGTCGAGCCAATCGAACATGCGCTGGTGCACAAGCCGTCGCGCCATCGGCTGGCAGTGGAAGTTCGCGCCCTCCGCGGCGGTGAACCTGCACCGTTCGACGGGGCCGCTCACCTTGTCCGCCAGGCGTTTCGACTGGCCGGGCCAGAACTGCTCGTCCTCCGGATCGGCGACGAACAGGGGCGTCGTTATGCGGGCCGCGTCGGCGTCCGTGAGCACGTACCGGTGGACCTCGGTCAGTGTGTCGAAGTAGCTGTCCTGCCGGTACGGGCGGGCCCGGAACCGCCAGGTGCGGGCCGTGCTCTTGGACGCCTTCATGCCCCAGCTCATGTAGCGGTCGAACCGGCGTCGTCTGCCGGTGTCGAAGAGCTCGAGCAGGCGGGCCGGGATGCTGTTTCGCCACGAGGCCGGCACGTCGACCACGCCCGGGTCGGCGATCGCGGCCGCCGCGCGGTGCTCGGTGGTCAGTGCCGTGGCGAGCCAGTAGCCGCCCTGGCTCAGGCCGTAGAGCGCGATGCGGTCGGCGTCGACGTCGGCGCGGGCGGACACGAGGTCGAGGACCGGCGTCACCACCGGTCCCCAGTCGGGGCGGAAGCCGACGCCGCGTTCGAACAGCATCGACTGCTGTCCGGGGCCGTCGAAGGCGAGCACGTTGTAGCCGCGGTCCAGGGCCGCGGCGCCGCCCGCGCCCCAGACGCCGCTGACGGGCGCGTCGCTGCCGTTGATCAGGACAAACGTGGGGCGCGGCGTCGAGTCGTCCGACGCGCCGAAGAAGTAGCCCGGCATATCGGTGTCTTCGTAGGGGATCGTGACGCGCTCGACCCGCCGGGCGGTGGTGTCGACGAACCGATCCCAACTGGAACGGTGCGCGCGGAAGGTCGGCAGCAGCAGGTCATCGGAGGACAGGCCGCTACTCGCGTTGACCGCGACGGCGTAGTACGTGCCCGCACGCAGATACGCCTGCGCGGCGCTCTCGGTGTGCCCCGCCGCCGCGGCGGCATCCGCGACGGCGCGCAGCCGCGCGCCGAGTTCGGTCCATGCGCGAAACCACCCGTCGTGGTCCCCGTCGGCGACCGGTGCGATCGCGGCCAGCACCTCACCGGCGTCCGCGCCGCCGTACGCACATTCCCCCAGCAGCGATCGAACCGTGTAGTCGAAATCCGCGTCCGGGTAGAACCCCGTCGCGAACGCCGTATGCGACCGATCCGAACGAAAAGGCAACTCGGGCACCGGGTCCTCCCTCGGCCGAGTAGGAGAAATCTTCGATTCCGACACGCTGAAACGATCTTGCGCTTCGACCATACGCGCACCCGATAGCCAGGACGCGACGAAATTCCCGTTTCATACCCGCCGGTACGGATGTGCAGACAACCTACGGCGCCCAGGGTTCGCCGCGCAGCGGCCGCTCGTCGAGCGCCCGGCGTTCGTTGTCGCGCAGGCGCGGCTCGTAGTAGGCGAAGAACACCTTGCCGACGAGATCGCGGCGGCTGCGGACACCGGTCTTGTCGAAGACGTTCTTGAGGTGCTGCTGAACGGTGTACGCGGACAACACCAGGTCAGCGGCGATCTGCGAGGTCGAGGCGCCCTGGAGTACCAGCCGGGTGACGTCCTTCTCCCGTTCGGTCAGCCCGTACGCGGACATCAGCAGCGAGTACAGGCGACCGGGAGCGGCGGGTTCGATGATGACCGCGACGCGCCGGTCGCCGGTCGAGCTCAGGCACGCACCGTGCAGCACGACCCAGGTTCCGGTACGCGAGAGCACCCGCGCCACCGTGATCTCCCCGCGCTCGGGGTGGTCGGCGGCCCGCAGGGTCCGCCCGGCGAGGGTCAGCACCGAGGACGGCAGCCGGCCGGAATCCCAGTCGCCGTCGGGCAGTTCGCAAAGCCAGCGGTCGACGCCGGGCGTGGTGGATTCGACCTGTCCCGCAGCGTCGAGAATCAGCAGGCCGGGGGAATCCACGGAATCGGGTTCGCGGGCCTGCCCGAGCAGCAACGCCGTCCGTGCCCCTTCGGCGAGCACGGGCGCGACCGTTCGCACGAAGCTCTTCTCGTCGTCGCTGAACGTCGCCGCGCCGGGCTCGCGATAGAGCGCGAGCGCTCCCCACACCTCACCGGACCGCGTGCGCAGGCTGGTGACGAGTTCCTGGTCTCCGCCCATCACCATGTTCCGATGCCAGCGCGGACTGCTCGAGGGGTTGCCGCCGGTCGCCTCGTACAGGGTGGACATGCCCGATTTCGACCGGGCGACATCCGCCAGCTGATTGACGTCGCTGGTGTAGTACTCGCTGACGAGCCACTCGCCGGGGAACTCGTCGAGCCCACGATGGAAATGGCTCGTGATCAGCAGTGAGGCCGGGTCCAGCGTGTAGAAGCACGGTGTCCAGTAGTGCGGGACGGCGACCGTGAGGACTTCGGTCGAGGCTTGCCACAGCGAGACGAGATCACGGGGCTCGGCACACAGCCGAGTGATCTTGTCCGCGGCACGCTGCCGGGCATCCGCGCTCATGAAACAACGGTACGACCCCCACGCCGACCGCGAAATGCCACATTTCTGGTATTACCCGGCCGCGCGCTGCTCCCTAACGTCGTCGTCATCGGAACCACTCAGGAGCTCGTGATGACCACAACGACACCCAGGGTCCGGTTGGCGCCGCCTCCGCCGGCCCTCATGCGCATGATCAATCCGTTCGTCCGGCGGATCATCGCCGATTCGCGGCTCGGCAGCCGGCTCACCCTGCAGGTGGTGCTGGAGTGCACGGGCAGGCGCAGCGGCCGGACACTGCGGATACCGGTCTGCCTGCACACGATCGACGGCGTGCCGACGATCTTCACCGAACGCCCGTGGCGACTGAACTTCGCCGAACCCGCGCCGGTCACCGTCATTCGACAGGGCCGAGTCCGGTCCGGCCGTGCGACCCTGCTGCATCCGACGCAGCGCGAACTCGGCGCGGCGCTGCGACAGGCTCTCGACCACGGTGCGAGCCCGTTCGAACTCGGGCTGAAGGTCGATCACGGGTACGACCCGACCGCCGAGGACCTGTCGGCGATCGCCCGCAGCATGATCCGCATCGATTTCGACCGGGAGTGAACCGTCATGGACATCAACAGGATCGGGCACGACGTCAGCGTTCTGAGCGACTGCCAGGAGGTGCCGGGCATCGGATTCATCCCGATCAACTCCTTCGTCCTGCACGCGGCCGAGCCCGTGCTCATCGACACCGGCCTGGGGCTGCCCGGCCGCGGATTCCTGGACGCGCTCGGCTCGGTACTGCACCCGGCCGACATCGAGTGGATCTGGATCACGCATCCCGACCGGGACCACACCGGAGCCCTGCGCGCGCTGCTGGACCTGGCGCCGCGAGCGCGTCTGATCACCACGTTCCTCGGGATGGGCCTGTTGTCGATGGAGGGTCCGCTGCCGATGGATCGGATCTATCTCCTCAATCCGGGCCAATCCCTCGAGGTCGGTGATCGCCGCCTCACCGCCTTCCGGCCGCCGCTGTTCGACAACCCCTCGACCACAGGCTGTTTCGACGAACTGACCGGCGCCTGCTTCACCTCGGACTGCTTCGGCGCACCCATGCCCTCCGCCGAGCTGGCGACCTGCCCCGACATCGGCTACCTCGACAGGACCGAACTGCGCGCCCGACAACTGCTGTGGGCCACCGTGGACAGTCCCTGGGTGCACACCGTGGACAAGGCCCGATACCTCGAAACCCTCACCCCGCTCACCACATTCGACCCCGCGCTGATCCTGGGCACCCACCTGCCGCCCGCACCGGGACGCACACCGGAATTCCTCGACATGCTCCACGCGGCGCCCGAGGAGAAGCCGTTCGTCGGGCCCGACCAGGAAGCTCTAGAACAAATGCTCGCTACGTTCGAGCCGTGACGCGGTTGCCGTTCGCAGCTCCGACGTGCACCGCGAACGGGCCTTTCGGCTACGACCAGGCCGCTCCTGGTCGGTGCTCGTCCCGGAAGATCCCGTTGCCCCCGGTGGTGCGAGACAGGGCATCGGTTGCGAGGATCACCGCGGCGGCGGTCCAGGTCGTGCGTTCCTCGGGCCAGCGTTTGCCGTCGGTGAACACCAGGCCCGTCCAGTAGGACCCGTCGGCCTCGCGCAGGTGCTGGATGTCGGTCAGCAGCTCGAGGGCGGTGGTGCGCTCGTCGATCGCGTCGAGGGCCAGGACCAGCTCGCAGGTTTCGGCGCCGGTGACCCACGGGGCGTCCGACACGCAGCGGATGCCCAGGCCGGGGACCACGAAATCGTCGCGGTAGTGCGCGATTCGGGCGTGGGCGGCCTCGCCGCGCAGTGCCCCGCCCAGGATCGGGTAGTACCAGTCCATCGAATACCGGGACTTGTCGAGGAACGCCCCGGGGTGTTCGCGCAGCGCCGCGCCGAGTCGGGCCCGCGCCCGCACCCAGTCCGGGCGTGGATCGCCGACCTGCTCGGCCAGGGTGATCGCGCAGGCGAGGCTGTGATGGATGCTCGAACACCCGGTCAGCAGCGCCTCGCCGGAACTGCCGGATTCCCCTGTGGACCAGTAGATCTCGCCGTGCTCGCCCAGCTGCTGGGTGAGCACGAAGTCTATGCCGGCGCGTACCGCGGGCCACATGCTCGCGGCGAAGCCGTGGTCGCCGGTGACGGCGGCGAAGTGCAGGATGCCGGTGGCCAGGTAGGCGCAGAAGTTGGTGTCGCTGTCGGGATTCTCGATCACGCCCGCCCGGATCTGGGCGGGCCAGGAACCGTCGGGGCGCTGGGTTTTGGCGGACCACAGGTAGGCATCGCGGGCCTGGTCCCAGAGTCCGGCGGCGGTCAGGCCCATCGCGGACTCGATGTGATCCCACGGGTCGGTGTGGCCTCCGGTGAACCACGGTAGGGCGCCGTCGGGTTCCTGTGCGGCGGCGATGGATTCGCCGGTGCGGCGGATATCGGCCGCGCTCAGCAGTCCGGGCAGCGACGGTAGCTCAGCTCGGGTCATGCACGACCGCCGGTTTGGTGAAGTACAGGGCCACGCTCTTGCCGATGAGCGGGTTCAGTAGCCGTTCGGCGGTGCGGGTGAGCCACGGCGCGGACATCATGTCCCACAACAGCATTCGGTGATAGGCCGTGACGAGCGGATTCTTCTCGCGGTGCACGCCCACCGCGCATTTGAGCCACCAGTACGGCGCGTGCAGGGCGTGCGCGAACTCGCGATGCCGGTAGCGCACACCCCGCGCGGTGACCTTGTCTCGCAGCTCCGAAGCTCGGTAGATGCGCACGTGGCCGCCCTCGTTGGCGTGATACTCGTCCGAGAACGCCCAGCAGATCCGTTCGGGCAGCCAGCGCGGCACCGTGATCGCCAGTACGCCACCGGGTTTGAGCACCCGCACGAGTTCGGCGATCGCCCGCTCGTCGAGGGGCACGTGCTCGAGGATCTCCGAGGCGATGACCACGTCGAACTCCCCGTCCCCGTAGGGCAGGTCGAGCGCGTCCCCGGCCACGGTCTGCGCCTTGGCGTAGTCGGGGGCCTGGCCCTCGGCGGCCATGGCCTCGAACATCACCGCCACCTCGGCCAGGTCACCGGTGTTCTGGTCGAACGCCACCACGTCCGCCCCGCGCCGGTACGCCTCGAACGAGTGCCGTCCCGCCCCGCAGCCGACGTCGATGACCCGTACTTCGGGCCCGACGCCGAGGCGATCGAAATCCACGGTCAGCATGTGTTCTCCTGTTCCACGATGGTCCCGATCACCCGGGGATCCGGTGTGCGCGCCGGGCGATGGCGCGCTCGTACACCTCGACGGTCCGCGCGGCGACCGCCGCCCAGCTGTACACCGTCTCCGCGCGCTGTCGCCCCGCGATTCCCATGCGGGACAGTCGATCCGGGTCGTTCAGCAGCGATCCGATGGCCTGGGTGAGCGCTCCGGCGTCGCCGGGCGCGACCAGTTCGGCGCATGCGCCGGTGACCTCGGGAATCGCGCCGGCCCGGCTGGCGACCAGGGGTGTCCCGCTGGCCATGGCCTCGACCGCGGGCAGCGAGAACCCTTCGTACAGTGAGGGAATGCACGCCAGCTGCGCCGAGGCCAGCAGTTCGGCGAGCTGCTCGTCGCCGAGTCCGTCGACCACGGTCACGATGTCGGCCAGGCCGAGTCCGGCGATGCGTTTCTCGGTCGGCCCGTTCGGCTCGAGCTTGGCGACCAGGCGCAGGTCGATGTCGTGGCGATGCCGCAGCCGCGCCACGGCCTCGAGCAGATGCGCGATTCCCTTGAGCGGCTTGTCCGCACTGGCCACGGCCACGATGCGGCCGGGCACCCGGGCCTGCTCGCGGGGCCGGAACAGCTCGGTGTCCACCCCCAGCGGCACCGTGTGCAGCTGGCGCGGCGACACCCCGAAGTCGGCGGCGATGTCGGCCGCCGAGGACGACGACACGGTGATCAGGTCCGGAATCCGCCGCGCCACCCGCTGCTGCATGCCCAGGAATCCGTACCAGCGGTGCACGAACGGCCGGCGTCGCCACGGCGCGGCCGCCAGATCCACCGCCCGGTCCCGGGTGATCGGATGGTGCACGGTCGCCACCAGCGGCAGCGCGTACTCGATGTCGAGCAACCCGGACCCCAGGCACTGATTGTCGTGCACCACATCGAAGTCGGCGACGCGCGACAGCAGCAGCCGGGCCGCGCGCATGCTGAACGTGCGCGGCTCGGGGAAGCCCGCGGTCCACATGGTGGCCAGCTCGAGCAGGTCGATCCGATCGCGGATCTCGCGCGGATGCGGTGTCCGGAAGGGGTCGTCGTCGCGGTACAGGTCCAGGCTCGGCACCTCGGTCAGCCGCACCCGGGGATCGAGATCCTCCGGGTAGGGCTGACCCGAGAAGACCTCGACCTCGTGCCCGAGTTCGGCGAGCCCCCGGCTCAGGTAGCGCACGTACACCCCCTGCCCACCGCAGTGCGTCTTGCTGCGATAGGACAGCAGCGCTATGCGCACGCGCCCTCCTCGATCACCATGCGCGCGCACATCTCCCCGATCATCAGGGCCGGGGCGTTGGTGTTGCCGCCGGTGATGCTGGGCATGATCGAGGCGTCCGCGACCCGCAGGCCGTCGACGCCGCGCACCTTGAGCGTGGGATCGACCACCGCCGCCTCGTCCACGCCCATGCGGCAGGTGCCGACCGGGTGATAGATCGAGTGCGCGCGATCGGGCAGGGCCGCGCGCAGGCCGGCCTCGTCCGCGAAGGCCGGGCCCGGCGAGTACTCCTCCTCGATGTCACCGGCGATCGCGCTGTGCGCCATGATCTCTCGCACGGTGCGCATGCCCTCGACGAGGAAGTCGACGTCGCGCCGGTCGCTGAGGTATCCGGGATCGATCAGCGGCGCGGTGAACGGGTCCGCCGAGGCCAGGCGCACCTCACCCCGGCTCTCGGGGTAGATCAGGCTCGGCATCACCGTGAGCGCGGGCCGCCGCTCGACCAGGTACATCTTGTCCGCGTCCTGATTGGGCGTGGGGTAACTCCACGGCAGGCTGTGGATCTGCAGATCCGGATGCGCGCCGGTGGCGAACCGCGTCTTGACGAAGCCGACCGCCTCGAAAACGGTGCGCCCCATCCACGAACTGCCGGGCTTGCGCAGCTCGCTGGCCAGCGCCTTCGCGAAGTACGTCGGAATCCCGCGGTGCACGGCCTTCTTGGACACGAACGTCATCGGCACGAAGACGTGATCGTGCAGGTTCTGCCCGACCGGAAGGTTCGCGTGCACCGCGATGCCCAGGTCGCCCAGATGCGCGGCGGGCCCGATCCCGGACAACATCAGCAGCTGCGGTGAGCCGATGACGCCGCACGAGACGATGACCTCCTTGCCCGCACGCACGATCCGGCGTTCCCCGGCCCGGGTGATGATCTCCACGCCGGTGGCCCGGCCGTCCTCGATCACGACCCGGGTGGCGTGCGCGCGGGTGATCACCCGTAGGCGGGGATCGGGCCGGTCGGTGATGTAGCCCCGGGAAGAGCTGTAGCGCAACCCGTTTCGCACGCTCTGCTGGAAGACCGAGATCCCTTCCTGGGACTCGCCGTTGTAGTCCTCGATGATCGGCGCGCCGATGGTCTCGGACGCCGCGGTCATGAACTCCTCGGTGATCGGGGTCAGATTCCGCTGCCGGGTCACCTCGATCGGCCCGCCGGTCCCGCGGTACTCGTCGTCCCCGCCCTCCCAGTTCTCGAGCCGCCGGTAGGCGGGCAGGACGTCGGCGTACGACCAGCCCTTGTTGCCGGCCTCGGCCCAGCCGTCGTAGTTGGCCCGGTTGCCGCGCACGAACAGCATGCCGTTGACCGAGCTGGATCCGCCCATGACCTTGCCGCGCGTCATGGGAATCCGCCGGTTGTTGGCGTGCGACTGCGGCACCGAGTACTGCTTCCAGCACACCCGCGACTTGAGCGGGGGGATGGTGTGCACCATGGTGATCAGGCCGGGGCTCGAGACCAGGCGGGTGTCGTCGTTGCGCCCGGCCTCGAGCAGGATCACCTCGTGGCCGTGCTCGGCCAGTCTGCTCGCGACCACCGCGCCCGCGCTGCCCGCGCCCACGACGACGTAATCGGCTTCGTTCACGCTCATCCCGTGTCTACTCGTACCGGACTTGCCAGTGCTTGATGCCGTTGATCCAGCCGTTGCGCAGGCGTTCGGGTTCGCTCACCTGGGTCAGATCGGGCATCGCGTCGGCGAGCGCGTTGAACATGAGGTCGATTTCCAGGCGCGCCAGGTTCGCCCCGACGCAGTAGTGCGCCCCGGTGCCGCCGAAGGCCAGGTGCGGGTTGGGGTCGCGCAGGATGTCGAACTCGAACGGGCGCTCGAACACGTCCTCGTCGAAATTGGCCGAGCTGTAGAACAATCCGAGCCGCTGACCGGCCTTGATCGCCTGTCCGCCGAGCTCGGTGTCCTGGGTGGCGGTGCGCTGGAACGCGGTCACCGGGGTCGCCCAGCGAATGATCTCGTCGGCCGCGGTGCGCGGGCGTTCCTTCTTGAACAACTCCCACTGTTCGGGGTGGTCGATGAACGCCTTCATCCCGTGCGTGATGGCATTGCGTGTGGTCTCGTTGCCGGCCACCGCGAGCAGGATGACGAAGAATCCGAACTCGTCCGAGCCCAGCGCCTCGCCGTCCACGTCGGCGTGCACCAGCCGGCTGACGATGTCGTCGAGCGGATCCGCGCGCCGCTGTTCGGCCAGATTCCAGGAGTAGCCCAGGATTTCGACCGAGGCGTTGGTGCTCGAATCCGTTGTGGCGGTGTCGCCGTACTCGGGATCGTCGTAGTTGAGCATCTGATTGGACCACTCGAAGAGCTTGCCGCGATCGGCCTGCGGGATGCCGAGCAGTTCGGCGATGGCCTGCAGCGGCAACTCCGCCGCCACCTGCTCGACGAAATCGCCGCCGCCGGCGTCCTTGGCCGCCGCAACGATCGCGGTGGCGCGCTCGCTCAGCGCGGCCCGCAGCCCCTCGACCGCGCGCGGGCTGAAGCCCTTGGAGATGATGCGCCGGATCTTGGTGTGCTTGGGCGGGTCCATGTTGACCAGCAGCGCGCCGGTCAGCTCGATCTGCTCGATGGTGACCTGGCCGGGCAGCCGGATCACCGCGCCCTTGAGCTGGGCGGAGTACAGCTCGTGGCTGCGCGAGATCTCTTTGATGTCTTCGTGTTTGGACACGACCCAGAAGCCGCCGTCGTGGAAGCCGCCGGACTGCTCATCGGTCTGGGCGTTCCACCACACCGGTGCGGTGCGGCGCAGTTCGGCGAACTCTCGGACGGGGTTACGGGTTGCCCAGAGTTCGGGATCGGTGAAATCGAATCCGGCGGGGATGGATGGGGCCGACACAGCTACCTCCAGATAGGCCGACGTCGTTGTGGACCGGGATGATCAGCGCTGGCGGCGGCGGTAGCGCACACGACAGGGCTGCTGCAACTGCACGACCATCTTGGAGTGGTCGTTGCGGTAGGTGTCCGAGGGCTGGGCGAGCTCGAATTCCCAGTCCCGCAGCAGAATCGAGAAGATGGCCTTGAGCTGCATGAGCGCGAAGGGCGCGCCGACGCAACGGTGCCTGCCCGCGCCGAACGGAATCCAGTTCCAGCGGTTGACGGTGTCTTCCTGGCGGGGATCGAGGTAGCGGGCGGGATCGAAGCGATCGGGCTCGGGGAAGTCCTCGGGGATCCGATTGGAGATCGCCGGGGTGGCCGCGACCATGTCGCCGGGGGCGATCCGGTTGCCGCACACCTCGAATTCGCCGCGCGCGATGCGCATGAGGATGATCAGCGGCGGGTGCATGCGCAGCGTTTCCTTGAGGGTGGCCTCGAGGTGGGGGATCTGGCGCAGGGCGTTGTGGCTGACCTCGGACCCGTCGGCGTACAGCTGATCGAGTTCGGCCACGACGGTGGCCATGAGCTCGGGGTTGCGCAGCAGTTCGATGATCGTCCAGGCGGCGGTGCCGGAGGTGGTGTGGTGACCGGCGAACATCATCGAGATGAAGATGCCGGTGATCTCGCTGGCGGAGAAGCGCGGTGTGCCGTTCTCGTCGCGGACCGAGATCAGCACGTCGAGCATGTCGCGCTCGTCCTTGCCGGTCGGCGGGTTCTCCTCGCGCTGATTCATGATCGCCTGCACGAGTTCGACGAGCGCGACGCGCGCCTCGTCGCGGCGGCGGAAGCTGTCGATCGGCGCGTAGGGATCGACGTACGCGAGGGCGTCGGTGCCCTGCTCGAGCTCGTGGTAGAGGTGCGCGAAGCGCCCGTCCAGCTGATTGCGGAACTTCACGCCGATCAGGCAGGACGAGGACGTGTAGATGGTGAGCTCGGCGAAGAACTCGAGCAGGTCGATCTCGCCCTCGTCGCCCCAGCGTGCGAGCATCTGGTCCACTTCGCTCGCGATGGTGGCCGCGTGCCCGCGCATGTGGTCCGCGCGCAGGGCCTGGTTGTGCAGCATCTCCTTGCGGCGCTCGGGCGGCGCGTCGAAGACGACGCCCTCGCCGAAGATCGGCTTCATGAACGGATAGGCCGCGCCCTGATCGAGGTCCTCGTCGCTGGCGCGGAAGAAGAACTCGTTGGCCTCGGCGCCCGACAGCAGGATGACATCGCGACCCGCGAGCTCGAACGAGCCGACGTCACCGCACTCGGTGCGCACGCGCTGCATGAGCGCGATGGGATCGGTGCGGAACTCCTGCAGATGTCCGTGCTCGTCGTGGCCTCCGGACACGCGCTGCGGTTTGACCAGCGTCATTGCAAATCCTTCCCGGAATGAATGTCCAGACAGAGAATGGACATGTGTCCGGACAGTACTACGGTTATGCAAGCACGACAAGGTGTGCGCGGAGCCGTTCGCAAGCCGGTATGAAAGTGGTAGTCGCGCTTCAGGATTCGCCGGGTCGGTGGGCGGACAGCACGCGCCGCGCGGAGGCTTCCAGGAGGTCGGCCACCTCCTGATAGGACAGCAACCCCATCCCCGCGCGCAGCAGCGCGCCCGAATAGAGCAGCTCGAGCATGGCCACGCCCTCGGGATCGTCGACGCCCCAGGCCGCGGTGATGCGCCCGTGGATCTCGCGCCCGATGCGCACGCGCAGATGCTGCACGTCCGGGTCGTCGCCGAGCAGGGAACTGCTCACCGCGCTGGCCAGGGCCGGCTCGTCGGCGACCAGCATCGAGATCTGGCGCAGGACCGCGACCACGCGGGTGGCGGGATCGGCTTCGGTGGTGTCCAGGGCGGGGGTCGCGATCAGTCGCCGCCAGAACACCTCGGTGATGAGGTGTTCCTTGGAGGAGAAGTAGGTGTAGGCGGTAGCCGTTCCGACACCCGCGGCCGCGGCCACCAGGCGCACGGTTGTGCCGGAATAGGACTCGCGGCCGACGACATCGACGGCGGCCGCGACCAGGCGTTCGACGGTGTCGGCCTGCTTCTCGGTGAGTCTTCGGCGGGTCGCCTCAATGTTGGTGGATGTCAGTTCGGACATGTGTCTGGACAGTATCACCGCAGGATGGTCGCGACAATGGCGTCGTCGAATGCCCCTGTGTTCCAGCCGTGTTGACGCGAATCTCGGGCACGGTCGGCTCCCGCTCACGTTTTGCGCTCTTGCGTCCGTACGAATATCCGAACTATATTCCGAACACCTGTCCAGACATGCATCGGAGCCTGACTATGAACGGCCTCGTCCCTTCCGAGGGCACACCCCTGCTGATCGACGGCAAGCTGGTGCCCGGCGGCGCGGGCGTCTTCGCGACCGTCAACCCCGCGACCGAGGAGGTCCTGGGCCACGCCGCCAACGCCTCGGCCGCGGACCTGGACGCGGCGATCGCCGCGGCGCGCACCGCGTTCGACGACACCGACTGGTCCCGCAACCACGCCTTCCGCGCGCACTGCCTGCGGCAACTGCGCGACGCGATGCGCGCGCACGTCGAGGAACTGCGCGAGATCACCATCGCAGAAGTCGGCGCACCCGTCATGCTCACCTCCGGCCCCCAGCTCGAAGGCCCGGTCGGCGACCTGTCGTTCGCCGCGGACCTCGCCGAAAACTATTCGTGGGAAACAGATCTCGGCGTGGCCGAGCAGATGGGCATCTCCAGCCGGCGGGTCGTGCGCCGCGAAGCGGTCGGCGTGGTCGGCGCCATCACCCCGTGGAACTTCCCGCACCAGATCAACCTCGCGAAGATCGGCCCCGCGCTGGCGGCGGGAAACACGGTGGTGCTCAAGCCTGCTCCCGACACCCCCTGGTGCGCGGCGGTGCTGGGCACGCTCATCGTCGAGCACACCGACATCCCCGCCGGGGTGATCAACATCGTCACCTCCGACGACCACCAGCTCGGCGCGGCCCTGGTCGCGGACCCTCGGGTGGACATGGTCACCTTCACCGGCTCGACCCAGACCGGCCGGGCGGTCATGGCGAGCGCGTCGGCCACCCTCAAGCGGACCTTCCTCGAACTCGGCGGCAAGTCCGCGGCGATCGTGCTGGACGACGCGGACATCGTCGGCGCGGCCAGCTACACCGCGTTCTCGGTGGCGGTGCACGCCGGTCAGGGCTGCGCGCTGACCACCCGCTTGCTGGTGCCGCGCGCGTCCTACGAGGTCGCGGTCGAGGCGGCCGCCAAGGCGCTGTCGAACCTGCGCGCGGGGGATCCGACCAAACCCGGAACCATCTGCGGGCCGGTGATTTCCGCGCGTCAGCGCGATCGGGTCGAACGCTACCTCGACATCGCGCGCGAGGAGGGCGGGCGCATCGTGGTCGGCGGCGGCCGTCCCGCGGACAAGGAGCGCGGCTACTTCATCGAACCGACCCTCATCGCCGATCTCGGCAACACCGCGACCGTGGCCCAGGAGGAGATCTTCGGACCCGTCCTGGTGGTGATCGCCCACGACGGTGACGCCGACGCCATCCGCCAGGCGAACGAATCACCGTACGGCCTCTCGGGTTCGGTGTGGGGTGCGGACCCCGAGCGCGTGGAACGCGTCGTCGCCGGCGTGCGCACCGGAACCCTCAGCGTGAACGGCGGTCTCTGGTATCACGCGGACGCCCCGTTCGGCGGCTACAAGCACTCCGGCATCGGCCGGGAAATGGGCGTCGCGGGCTTCGAGGAATACCTCGAGACCAAGCTCGTGGCCACGCCCGCCTGACATCTACTTTTCTCATCCAGGAGCTGAATTCACATGGCACGTTTCACCGGTCGCACCGCGATCGTCACCGGCGCGGCGCAGGGCATCGGCGCGGGCTACGCCAAGGCGCTCGCGTCCGAGGGCGCCAACGTCGTCGTCGCCGACCTCAACGCCGAACGCGGCGAGGCGACCGCCAAGGAGATCGTCGCGGACGGCGGCACCGCGGTCTTCCACGCCGTCGACGTCTCGGACGCCGAATCCGCCACGGCCCTGGCCGATTTCACCATCGCCGAGTTCGGCGCGATCGACCACCTGGTGAACAACGCGGCGATCTACGGCGACATGAAGCTGAATCTGCTGCTCAGCGTCGACTGGGACTACTACAAGAAGTTCATGAGTGTGAACATGGACGGCGCGCTGATCATGACGCGGGCGGTGTGGAAGCACATGCGCAAGGCCGGTGGCGGGTCGATCGTGAACCAGTCCTCGACCGCGGCGTGGACGTATTCGAGCTTCTACGGTCTGGCCAAGGTGGGGGTCAACGGTCTGACCCAGCAGTTGGCGACGGAGTTGGGTGGGGCGAACATCAGGGTGAACGCGATCGCGCCGGGTCCGATCGACACGGACGCGACGAAGAACGTGACCCCGGATGTGATCGTGGAGGACATGGTCAAGCGGCTGCCGCTCAAGCGCATGGGCACCCCGGAGGATCTCGTCGGTGCGTGCCTCTACCTGCTCTCGGACGACGCGTCGTGGGTGACCGGGCAGATCTTCAACATCGATGGCGGGCAGGTCATTCGATGACCGCCGACCCCGCGGCGGTACCCGTAGGGTTCATCGGCCTCGGCAACATGGGCGCCCCGATCGCCACCCGCCTGCTGGCGTGGCCGGGCGGACTCACCGTCTGCGACGTGCGCCCCGAAGCCACCGAACCCTTCACCACCGCCGGCGCGCGAGCGGTATCGAGCCCGGCCGAACTCGCCGAGCACGCGCGGGTGATCTGCGTGACCGTCATCGACGACGCCCAGGTGCGCGAGGTGCTCACCGGGCCGCAGGGCATCCTGCGTACCGCCGCACCGGGCACCGTCGTCGCGGTGCACTCGACCATCAGTGATCGGACCGCGGAGGAACTCGCCGCCGAATGCGCCGAGTACACGGTCGAATTCATCGACGCGCCGGTCAGCGGCGGGGCCTCGGCCGCGCAGCGCGGGAGCCTCGCGGTCATGGCCGGCGGCAGCGACGCGGCCCTGGCGGCCATTCGAGAACCGTTCGCCTGCTTCTCCGATCGGCTCGTGCACACCGGGCCCGTCGGCACCGGCACCCGTATGAAGCTGGCCCGCAACCTGCTGCACTTCGTGTCCTTCACCGCCGCCACCGAGGCCCAGCGCCTGGCCGAGGCCGCCGGACTCGACCTGACCGCGCTGGGCAAGATCGTGCGCCACTCCGACGCCATCACCGGCGGCGCGGGCTCGATCATGTTGCGCGACAACACCGCACCGATCGACCCCGACGACTTCTGGTTCCCCATCCTCACCCACGTGCGCAACCTGGGGGAGAAGGACCTGTCGCTGGCCGCGGACCTCGGCGAGCGCCTCGGGGTTGACCTGCCGCTGACCCGGCTCGCACTGGGGGGCCTGGCCGCCGGACTCGGCGTCGCGACGCCCGCACTCACCACGGAGAACTCATGACCGCGGACGCGAAAACCACCGAGCCGCTGCGCGGTTCGGACATCACCGACTGGACCGACACCGCCGACGTCGTCATCGCCGGGTACGGCATCGCCGGGGTGTGCGCGGCCATCGAGGCCGCCCGCGCCGGGGCCGACGTGCTCGTGCTCGAACGCACCGGCGGCTGGGGCGGCGCAGCGGCGCTGGCCGGCGGATTCGTCTACCTCGGCGGCGGCACACCGCTGCAGCGCGCGCTCGGTTTCGACGACAGCGCCGAGAACATGGAACGCTTCCTGCTCGCGGCGGTCGGCGACCAGGCCGATCCGGTGCGCATCGCGGACTACTGCCGCGGCAGCGTCGAGCACTACGGCTGGCTGACCGACTGCGGCGTGGTGTTCAAGGAAGAGTTCTGGGGCGAACCCGGGTGGGAGCCGCCGCACGACCAGGGCCTGATGTACTCCGGCGGCGAGAACGCCGCGCCCTTCCACACCCTTGTTCCCCCGGCGCCGCGCGGGCACGTCCCGCAGATGCAGAACAAGCGCACCGGCGAGCGCGGCGGCGGCTACATGCTGATGAAGCCGCTCATCGAGACCGCCGAAAAGCTCGGCGTCCGTGTCGAATACGACGTGCGCCTGCAGCGGCTCGTCGTCGGTGACGACGGGCGCGTGGCCGGTATCGCCGCCCGCCGCTACGGTCAGGACCTCACCATCGCCGCCCGGCGCGGCGTGGTGCTGGCCACCGGCAGCTTCGCCTACAACCAGGACATGGTCGCCGCCCACGCGCCACGCCTGATCGGCCGCCCCGCGGCGGCGATCGAGGAACACGACGGCATCGGCATCCTCGTCGCCCAGGCCGTCGGCGCGCAGGTCGAGGCCATGGACGCCACCGAGGTCGCGTTCTTCGGCGACCCGCAACTGCTCGCGCGCGGCATCCTGGTCAACGGGCAGGGCAGGCGCTTCATCGCCGAGGACACCTATCCCGGCCGGATCGGCCAGGCCGCCCTCATCGAGCAGGACAACCAGGCGTTCCTGATCATCGACGAGGACAGTCACGACGCGGCGCTGAAAACCACCACCGCCACCCCGTTCTTCCGCCAGCAGCCCACCTGGGTCGCCGAGACGGCCGCCGAACTCGAAGCCGAGATGGGGCTGCCCGAGAACTCGCTGCGGCAGACGGTGTCCGCCTACAACGAGCACGCGGCCCAGGGCGCCGACCCCGAACAGGGCAAGAAGGCCGAGTGGCTCACCCCGATCGGATCGCCGGTGGCCGCGTTCGACATGCGCGGGTTCACCGCCGGATTCCCCCTCGGCGGCCTGCGCACCGACCTGGACGGGCAGGTCCTGGACGAGGCGAACGCACCGATCCCGGGCCTGTTCGCCGCCGGGCGCTGCACGGCGGGCATCTGCACCGGCGGCTACGCCAGCGGAGCCTCCCTGGGCGACAGCAGCTTCTACGGCCGCCGCGCCGGACGCACCGCCGCTGCCCGGTGACCGCACCGCACCCACGAAAGAGATAGGCCCCGTATGCGATTCGGAGTCGTACTGTTCACCAGCGACCGCGGCATCACCCCCGCGGTCGCGGCCAAGGCCGCCGAGGACCGCGGCTTCCGGTCCTTCTTCGTCCCCGAGCACACCCACATCCCGGTCAAACGCGAAGCCGCGCATCCCGGCACCGGGGACGCGTCCCTGCCCGACGATCGCTACACCCGCACCCTGGACCCGTGGGTGTCCCTCGCCATGGCCGCGGCGGTGACCGAGACGATCGAACTGTCCACCGCGGTCGCGCTGCCGGTCGAGCACGACCCGATCACCCTGGCCAAGACGATTGCCACCCTCGATCATCTCTCCGGCGGCCGGGTCACCCTCGGCGCCGGATTCGGCTGGAACACCGACGAACTCGCCGATCACGGGGTGCCGCCGAACAAGCGGCGCACCGTGCTGCGCGAGTACATCGAGGCCATGCGGGAGCTGTGGACGCGCGAGGAGTCCAGCTACGCCGGTACCTACGTGAACTTCGGACCCAGCTGGGCCTGGCCCAAACCGGCGCAATCGCACGTCCCGGTGCTCATCGGGGCGGCGGGTACCGAGAAGACGTTCGAGTGGATCGCCCGCACCGGTGACGGCTGGATCACCACCCCGACCGAAACCGATATCTCGGCCAGAATCGCACTGCTGCACAAGATTTGGGCGGATTCCGGGCGTGAAGGCAAGCCCCGGGTACTGGCACTGGACTTCAAACCGGATCGGGACCGGCTCGCGCGCTGGTCCGAGGACGGGGTCACCGATGTGATCTACGGACTGCCGGACCGGTCCGCGGAGGACGTGCTGCAGTATCTCGACCGGCTCTCGGGCAAACTCGCCGGCCTCGACCTGCTGTAGGCCACACTCGTTCGACACGCGTCGTGCCGCGCTGCGGCAGTGAGGATCTCGCACCATGTCCGAAGAACACACCCTCGCGGGCCGCGCGGCCGTGGTCGTGGGCGGCGCCAGCGGCGTCGGCCTGGAGGTCGCGCGGGCGCTGGCCGCCCACGGCGCGGGCGTCGTCATCAACTCCCGCAATCCGGACGCGGTGCGCCGCGCGACGGAATCGCTTGCCGGCGAGGGCGGCCGGGTGATCGGTGTCGCGGGCTCGGCCGCCGACGAGCGTGTCGCGGCCGAGCTCGTCGCCACCTGCGAGGCGACCTACGGTGCGGTCGACGTGCTCGTGAACTGCGCGGGTATCGCCGAACCGCCCGGATCCTCGATCCTGAACGTCACCACCGCCCAGTGGCGGGAGCTGCTCGACTCGCACCTGACCACGGTGTTCAACACCTGCAGACTCGTCGCGCCGCGTATGGCCGCGCGGGGCGGCGGATCGATCATCAACACCGGATCGTTCGCCTACCTCGGTGACTACGGTGGCACCGGCTACCCGGCGGGCAAGGGCGCGGTCGCCAGTCTGGGGTTGGCGCTCGCGGCGGAACTGCGGTCATCGGGGGTCCGGGTCAACACCGTGTGCCCGGGCGCCAAGACCCGGCTCTCGACCGGACCCGAGTACGAGGAACACATTCGCGACCTGAACCGGCGCGGGCTGCTCGACGAGATGACCATGCGGGGCTCCCTGGACGCCCCGCCCGCCGAGTACGCCGCCGCGCTGTACCTGTACCTCGCCTCGGATGCCGCGCGCGAGGTAACCGGTGAAATCTTCATCGCCGCGGGCGGTTTCGTCGGAAAGTTCGAACGACCGGGCATGACGGTGCTCGGCTATCGCGACCACGCGAACGAGCCGCCGTGGACGATCGACGAACTGCGAAAGCTGACAGGCCGGGGCTGACTACCTGCCGCGAACATCGAAACACAGTGTGCACCAGCCGGATCAGGGATTCGGCGCCGTGAGGAAGAAGGACCCGTAATGGCGATCGTCAGTGCCGTGCCGACCCCGGAAGGCGATCGCCGCCGACTGGCGTTATCGAGTCCGGTGGACCGCCGCCCGATCGGCGAAGTGCCGGTCGACAGCGCGGCGGACGTGCTCGCGGCGGTCGAGCGCGCCCGTGCCGGCCAGATCGACTGGGCCGCACGCAGTGTCGCCGACCGTGCGGCGGTGCTGCGCAAGGCCGTCGGGGTGATCAGCGCGCGCCGGGCCGAGATCGCCGAGACCATCACCCTCGAAACCGGCAAACCCCAGGTCGAGGCACTCGGTGTGGAGATCGTGCCCTCGTGCGACTTCCTCAACTACTGGGCCACGCGCGCGCACCGCACCCTGCGCCCGCACCGGCGGCGCCTGCACGGGTACCTGCGCCCGTTCAAACAGCTGTATATGCAGTACCAGCCACTGGGCGTGGTCGCGGTGATCACCCCGTGGAACGCGCCGTTCGTGCTCACCCTCAACCCCGTCGTGCAGGCCCTGCTCGCGGGCAACGCCGTGGTGTTCAAGCCCTCGGAAGTCACCCCGCGGTCGGGGGAGTGGGTGGCCCGCGTCCTGCACGAGGCCGGGGTGCCGCACGATGTCGTGCAGGTGCTGCACGGTGACGGGGAAACCGGTGCCGCCCTGGTCGATTCCGATATCGACAAGGTGTGTTTCACCGGCAGCGTCGGGACCGGGCGCAAGATCGCGAGCCGGTGCGCGGAACGGTTCGTCCCGTGTTCGCTCGAGCTCGGCGGCAAGGACGCGATGATCGTATGCGCGGACGCCGATCTCGAACGCGCCTCCGCCGGGGCGGTGTACCTGTCGATGTTCAACACCGGGCAGGTGTGTATGAGCGTCGAGCGGATCTACGTGGTGGAATCCGTCGCGGACGCGTTCATCGACCTCGTCACCCGCAAGGCCGGCGAGGTCACCTACGGGCCCGGTGACACCGACATGGGCCCGCTGTTCTGGGACCGCCAGCGCGATCTGGTCGCTCAGCACATCCAGGACGCGAAAGACAAAGGCGCACAGGTGCTCGTCGGCGGCGAGGTCGGGGAGGGGGAGGGCCTGTACTTCCAGCCGACGGTGCTGGTCGACGTCGACCACGACATGAAGGTCATGACCGAGGAGACCTTCGGGCCCGTCGCGGCGATCGTGCGGGTGCGCGACGAGGAGGAAGCGATTCGCCTCGCCAACGACTGCCGCTACGGTCTCAGCGGATCGGTCTTCACCCGGGACCGTGCGCGCGCCCGCCGCATCGCCGCCCGCCTGACCACCGGATCGGTGGTGCACAACGACGCCGGGGTCATCTACGGCTGTCCCGAGGCGCCGTTCGGCGGCCGCAAGGACAGCGGCCTGGGCCAGGTCAACGGCGTGGACGCGCTGCGCGGGTTCACCCACGCCCAGCCGGTGCTGCTGGACCGCTGGCAGCCCAAACGCGAAAGCATCTGGTACCCCTACACCGCCAAGACGACCCGCGATCTCGACGATCTGATCCGCGTCGGCTTCGGCACCCGCCTGCTCCGCCGCATCCTGTCCTGATCCGCACTCCCCGAAGGAAACCCATGGGCACCCTGCACCCCTGCCGTCCCGTCGACCTGACCTTCGTCGACACCGCCCCGCACCGCTTCTCGAACTCGGTCGAGCTGAACGTCACTCCCGCACAGGTTTTCGAGGTCCTCGCCGAAGCCGACTCGTGGTCGCGCTGGGCCTCGGTGATCACCGAGGTCACCTGGACCAGTCCCGAACCGCACGGCGTCGGCACCACCCGCACCGTCCGGATGCGCGCGGGCATGGTCGGCAACGAGGAGTTCCTGGCCTGGAATCCCAACACCCACATGGCCTTCCGCTTCAACGAGTCCGGCACCAAGGGCATCACCGCGTTCGCCGAGGACTACCGCATCGTCCCCACCCCCACCGGTTGCCGCCTCACCTGGACCCTGGCGATGAGCGGCGACAAACCCACCGAGGTGTCCCTGCGCCTGTTCGCCCCGGTGATGAACATGACCTTCCGCCGGTTCCTGCGCAACCTGCGCACACTCACCGATAGCCGGTTCGCCACCAGCGCCGCGTGACACACCCGGCGAAGCTATTGACGTACCGAGGTACCCACGTCCAAACTTCCAACCAGTAACCGGACGACCCCGTCCGCTGGTGTGCGAGAACAACGGCCACCGCACCGATCCGCCCCCGGTCCCCGGGTCCTGACCATCCGGTCCGGGGGCGCCTGATCGATGTTGTGTCCCGCTCGAGGAAGACGTCATCCCATGACAAGGCGCTATCCGGCAGAGGTTCGCGAACGGGCCATTAGCCTGGCCCTGGAAGCCCTCGACGAGTTCACCTCCCCCTACGCCGCGGCCCGCGCGATAGGCCCCCAGGTAGGCGTCCACTACGAGACGCTGCGCGTCTGGGTGAAAGCCGCCCTGGCCCAACACGGTCGCCCGATAGCCGAGGCCGCGGCCCTGTCCCCCGCCGAGCGCGCCGAGTTGCTGCGCCTGCGCCGCCAGGTCCGAGCCCTGTTGCAGGCCAACAGCATCCTGAAGTCGGCCCGCCGCCCCGGCCCGGACTGCGCCGCCCACTCCTGCGCGTACTGAGCCTGCGACTTTCGCGGCCACGAAGGTCCGGCCGGTCCGGTCAGCGCGCCCCGCACGTAGCCGGGCCGGATCCGGATTCGCTCGACCATGGCCCCATCGGGGGCTACGCGGCGGCATCGTCTGCGGGTGGGCGGGCCCCGGTCGCACGCAGCGCCCCGGTGTTCTTATCTGAAAATCGGATATTTCACTAACTCTCGGTGTTAGTGTGCGGCGACCCTGACCTCTCAGGGGGGAACTGGAGTGAGAGTTGAGTTCGAACAATTTTATGAGGCGACGAATGCATTGGGGCGCAACAGCGTTCATGTCGGCAGCGGTGGTCGCAATGGCGCCGTCCGCAGCGGCTGCCACCCAGATCAGCATCCTCCTCGAACCGCCCCCGCCCGGCGGCTACGTAACCGGGACCGAGTACCGCATCACCGCCATGCCGGCCCAAGGTGGCGCCGACTCCGCCAACCGAGTCGTCTTCACCGACAACGGCCGATGCTTCGCCGCCTACTGGCGGGCCGGAAACAGGGACTCGACCGGCTCGAGCAGAGCATTCCCCGCGGTGGAGAAGACGGTCGAGTGGGTTCCGGCGACCTCGGGCACACACACCATCGTCGCGACCGCGAACGAGGCAACCGCAACCCTGACGGTGACCACGGTCGCGCCACCGGTCGGCACCCCGCCGCCACCGCCCGATGATCCGAACACCAACGGCTGCAACGACACCGAGAACCCCTACGCCGAAAAGCCGGGCACGGGCAGCTTCTGACCTCCACGTCGTCGCTGAGACGGGCGTGGCGGGGTGGCGAATTCGTTCACGCTCGCTCGGCGGGCAGGTTCTGCGCGGCCCAGCGCCGACCGGGTTCGGGGTCGAGACCGAAACGCTCGGCGTAGCTTTCGTGGATCTCGCGCCACGGCTTGTGCGCGTCGCTGTCGGAGAGGAAACCGCCGGCCAGGTGGGGTTCGAGGCGCGAGAGGTAGATCTGCCAGCCGGTGGCGGTCTGCGCGACAGGGAGGCCGGTGACGGTGGTGGTGAAGGTCAACCGGCACCCGTCCGGCTCGGCGACCAGTTCGAAGCTCTGGGACTGCCCGTCGAAGTCCCAGGCCAGCCGACGCGGTGCGTCGACCTCGGTGACCTCGAGGGTCATCCCGCCGAGGTCGATGACCTCGCCCTTCTCCGGTGTCCAGGGCGCGGCGCCGGGAAAGAACTGCTCGAGCTCGGCGGGCACGCTGACAGCCTGCCAGACGCGCTCGGCCGGGTACGGCAGCGATTGCTCGAAGCGAAGCGTCGGATGACCGTCGATGATCTCGTAGGTTCCGTAGGCCGCGGTGTCGTTCACAGGTTCTTCCTCTCGTTCGGTGCCCGGTGATCGGCGATCGCCAGTGAATCTCAGGTCAGCCGTGGTGATGGTGAATCTGAATCAGGTTTCCGCAGGTGTCGTCGAATATCGCCGTGGTCGTCTGCCCCATCGCGGCGGGCGGCTGGGTGAAATGGACGCCGAGACCGACCAACCGTCGATACTCGGCGTCGACGTCGTCGACGCCGAACGAGTTGAACGGCACACCGTCGTCGAACAGCGCGTCCCGGAAGACTTTCGCCGCAGGATGGCCGAGCGGCTCGAGGACGAGCTCGACACCGTCGGAGTCGTACGGTGAGACGACGGTGAGCCACCGCGCCTCACCACCCAGCGCGACATCGTGCTTGACCACGAATCCCAGCACGTCGGTGTAGAACTGCCGCGCGTGTTCCTGATCGTCGACGAAAAGGCTGACCCACGTGACCCGCATGCCCGTCCGGTGCACAGTCGCGGTGTCCGCGTGCACTTCGCCCACGGGCAGCTGCGCCTCGACGGGCGCGGTCGGCCAACTGCCGATGACCGGCGCGAGTGCGGTGGTATCCAGGTGCAGCACCCGGTATCGGCCCTGACGTTCCGTCGTGACCAGCCCCGCCGCCTCGAGCACCGTGAGGTGCTGTGACACGGCCTGCCGTGACGAAGTCAGCCCGTGGTTGGTGACCAGCCGCGCACACAGCTCGAACAGCGACTGTCCGTCCCGGACCCGCAACTCGTCGACAATGGCCCGCCGTGTCGGGTCCGCCAGCGCCTTGTACACGTCGTTCACGCCACCCACGATATGCAAGTGTTCACTTGCACGTCAAGCGCAAGTGAACACTTGCATATCGACGCGGGGATGGCGTACAGCCCGAGTGCCGCGGCCGCGGGAACGGCGGGCGATCGGGCGGACCAGGATCGGCGGCTACGAGCGTGTATCGGCGTGTGTCCGGCAGCAGCCGGGGATGCGGGGTCGGTCGGGTGCGCGGAGGCTATCGCGACGCGTTCTTGTTCAGCAGATGTTCCTTGACGGGGATCAGGAAGTCTCGCGCGTAGTTCTCGGGACCGTCGGGTTGTTCGAGGCCGAAGGTGTTGGCGGGGATGAGGATCAGGGTGTGGAAGGCGCGGGCGACCTGCTCGGCGAATTGCGCTCGCGTCTCGTGGGGGACGTTGTCCGGCAGGTGCATCGCGGACTCGACGAACACTCGGCCCAGGTCGAGAGCGATGCTCGAGTCGGCGATCAGGTAGGGCAGCAGCAGGTCCGGGTTGAGGCGAAGCACCGCTTTCAGGCCGGGGTGTTCGCGCAGGAGGCGGTACGCGTGGGCGAAGCCGTGGATCAGCTGATCGTCTTGCGACTCGTATCGATCCCGCATCGCGGCGACCTCGGCGAAGAACACGGCCAATTGAGACTCGACGGCAGCCGCGATCAGCGCGTCACGGCCGGGGAAGTAGTTGTACAGCGTCGCGCGGCCCACCCCTGCGTTGCGGGCGACTTCATCCATCGACAGCTTGCGCAGCCCCGTCGTGGCCGCCAACGACGCCACGGCATCGACGATGCGGGTGCGGATGTCCCTGTTCTCGACGACGCCGCCGGTGGGCAGTGCATTCATGACGAAATCCTACGACGTAGACAAATAGTCAAAAACTGTCTACTGTTCCATCTGCGGATGTGTCGCGGCATCGCACATCCGGAGTGCATCCGCCGGAGCGGATCAGCGATCGGATTTCGGACAGTGACGTCCGACCATCTCAGGAGTGGAAGCCATGACTTCAGCGCCCAGCTACCAGGAAATCCTGAAGACTCTCTCGGAGGGCTCGGTGCAGCGGCACTTCGACGCGTTCACCGACATCGCTTGGGACGAACCCGATTTCGCTGTCGATCCGAACGATGCCCGCTGGGTCCTGCCGGTCTGCGAGCCATTGGGCGCCACGGCCTGGTATCAGGCCCAGCCGCTGGCGGACCGGATCCGGATCGGCCTCGCGCGTCAGGCGAACACCGCCAAAGTGGGATTGCAGTTCGAGAACATGCTGATGCGCGGCATCCTCGAATACGTCTTCGAATTGCCCAACGGCGACCCCGAATTCCGGTACCTCACCCACGAGGTCACCGAGGAAACCCACCACACCCAGATGTTTCAGGAGCTGGTCAACCGCATCGGCGTGGACACACCCGGCGTCCACTGGCTGGTGCGAGCGGTGCACACCTTCATTCCGATGACGGTGCGGGTCGTGCCGACGTTCTTCTTCTCCATGGTCCTGTGCGGCGAGGAGCCGATCGACCACATGCAGAAGACGATTCTGCGGTCGGGCACCGCGAATCATCCACTCATGTTGCGCATCATGCAGATTCATGTCGCCGAAGAGGCTCGCCACATCTCCTTCGCCCACGAGTATCTGCTCCGCAACGTCCCGGCTTCGCACCCGCTGCGGCGCGCGGCGCTCTCGTTGCTGTTCCCGATAATGTTCTTCGTCGCCTGCGACCTGATCGCGAAGCCGTCACCGAAATGGGCTGCCCAGCAAGGCATTCCGCGTGAGGTGATGCGGGAGGCATTCTGGCATTCACCGGTGTCGCGCAAGATGCGCCGCGATATGCTCTCCGATGTGCGCGGCCTGGCGTACGGCTGCGGCCTGATGAACCCGGTGTCGGAGCGGCTGTGGCGGCTCCTGAAGGTCGACGGCCGGGCTTCGCGCTACCGCAGCGAACCCGTCCGCTCAGCCTGACGGAGCGTGCCGATGTTCAATCTCGAACTTCCCAAGAAGCTTTCGGCCACAGCCAATCTGGCGCACCAGGTCGCAGTGGGATTGTTTCGCCCGATCTCCCGTAAATACGATCTCGCTGAGCATCGGTACCCGGTCGAACTCGACGTCATGGCTGCGGTGATGGCGGGGATGAACGACGCCGGTGCCGGTGTGATCCCAGGCGCGTCCGGCACCCGCGCGTCCGGTGCTGACCGCGGCGCCGAGGCAGCCGAGAACGTCAACGGCGGCAATATGGCCGCGATGGTCAGCGCGATCGAAGCGTGCTGGGGTGACGCCGCGCTGATGATGACCATCCCCTACCAGGGGTTGGGTAACGCGGCGATCATGGCCGTGGCCACCGACGACCAGCTGGCGCGCTTCGGCAAGATCTGGGCCGCGATGGCCATTACAGAGCCCGGCTTCGGCTCCGACTCGGCGGCCGTGACCACCACGGCGGTCCTCGACGGTGACGAGTGGGTACTCAACGGCACCAAGATCTTCGTCACCACCGGCCAGCGGGCCACCCACATCGTGGTCTGGGCAACTCTCGACAGGTCGGCCGGGCGCGCCGCCATCAAGTCGTTCGTGGTGCCGCGGGACGCCCCCGGACTGACCGTGGCCCGCCTGGAGAACAAGCTGGGCGTCAAGGCTTCCGACACGGCCGAGCTGCGGCTCGAGGGTTGCCGGATTCCGGCCGACAATATCCTGGGCGACCCGGAAGTGAACGTGGAGAAGGGTTTTGCCGGGGTCATGCAGACCTTCGACAACACCCGCCCGCTCGTCGCCGCGATGGCCATCGGCGTCGCAGGCGCCGCGCTCGAGGAATTGCGTGCCGTGCTGAACGAGGCCGGGATCGATCCCTCCTACGACCTTCCTGTGAGCAACCAGCCCGCAGCCGCCGCGGAATTCCTTCGCCTGGAGGCCGATTGGGAGGCCTCCTACCTGTTGGCCCTGCGTGCTACCTGGATGGCCGACAACAACAAGCCCAACTCTCTCGAGGCGTCGATGTCCAAAGCCAAAGCCGGCCGCATGGGCACCGACGTCACTCTGAAGTCGGTCGAGCTGGCGGGTGCCACGGGTTACTCACAGCGCAGCCTCCTGGAGAAATGGGGTCGCGACTCGAAGATCCTCGACATCTTCGAAGGCACCCAGCAGATCCAGCAGTTGATCGTGGCGCGTCGAGTGCTGGGCCTGGGCAGCGAGAAGCTGAAATGACACGTCGAGACGACAACCGAAGTACCGGCCCTCGTGCCGCGACTTTCGGCGCGAACTCGAAGTCCCACCGTCTAGTGGCCGGAGGTCCCTGCGGCGCTGTGTTACCCGATGCACCCTGCTAGCTCAGGCGATTGTGCTCACCGAACGCGGAGCATCCGAGGTCCCAGGGGAATCGACCGCGACAACATCACGCTCGGGGCGGCGTTCGGGGGACCGGCACGAAGAAAATGTTGCTGTGTATTAGCCTGAATGTTGGCGTGGTTGCCGGCTTCAGTTCCTGCTGTCCAGCGATAGGAGTCAGACCGTGCGGCGTCGTTGGGCTCCCCACGGGGAGCCGGGGACGACGATCCGCGTCCCCTCGGGCACCAAGCACTGGCACGGCGCCAAAGCCGATTCGTGGTTCTCGCACCTCGCCTTCATCACCCCGGGTGAGAACGTCAGCAACGAGTGGCTCGAGCCGGTCACCGACGAGGTGTACCGCGCACTTGCGATCGAGAACGGAGGCAACGCATGACCATCCTGACCGAGACCTACACCCTGTCGAACGGTATCGAGATCCCCAAGCTGGGCTTGGGCACCTGGTTCATCGACGACGACAAAGCCGCCGAGGCGGTCGGGTCCGCGATCGAGATCGGCTACCGAGGCATCGACACCGCCCAGGCATACGGCAACGAACGCGGTGTCGGCGAAGGGGTCCGCGGCAGCGGAATACCGCGCGAGGACCTGTTCGTGACCACCAAACTCGCCGCCGAGATCAAGGACTACGACCGGGCCGTCGCCGCGATCGACGCGTCCCTGTCCACACTCGGTCTGGACCATATCGATCTCATGCTCATCCACAGTCCCCAGCCGTGGAACGACTTCCGGGGCGAGGACTACGCCGAGGGCAACCGCGCCGCCTGGCGTGCGCTCGAAACCGCGTACCAGGCAGGCAAACTCCGCTCTATCGGCGTCTCCAATTTCGAGCAGCAGGATCTCGACAACATCCTCGCGACCTGCACCCTCGCACCGCAGGTCAATCAGTTGCTCGTGCATGCCGGCAATACGCCGACCGAGCTCATCGACTACTGCTCGAGCAAGAACATCCTCGTCGAGGCGTATTCGCCCATCGCGCACGGGGAGATCCTGAAGAATCCGGATGTGGCCGCGATGGCCGACCGGTACGGGGTGAGTGTGCCCCAGCTGAGCATCCGATACACCCTGCAGTTGGGCACCGTGTCGCTACCGAAGACTGCCAATCCCGAGCACATGCGCGCCAATGCCGAGGTCGACTTCGAGATCGCCGATGATGATATGGACGTCCTGCGAAACCTCCGGGCCCGCGACTACGGCGATCACAGCGTCTTCCCTGTCTACAGCGGCAAGTGACCCGCTTGTGCGGCATGGCTACGCGGTCGGTGCTACAGCTCCTCGAACCCTTCGTATGTTACTGGCAAATCCGGTGCTCGTGTTGAGGATTCGGTTCTGACGAAAGCTGGAGAAAGCGTCGTTCGTCATTGACTGATCGCTGACCACCAGTTAAGTTAATGACAATTCTTGCTGGTACGCACTGTCGCGGAGGGGGAGATGAGCGGACGTTCCGTCGGTGGCTCGGTGTCCCTGTGCGGCATCGATCCGCGCCGCGCTATCAAGGGATGAGATCCATGACTGCTGCTCCTGATCCGTTTTCCTCGTCCGAGCCGCACCGGGAGCCGGAGGTGAAGAACCGGTTTGCCGTCGTCGGCGAACCGGCCGACGGGCGGGTCCGGTTGACCACCGAGCAGACCCGGATCCATATCCCGGCCATTCACCGGTCGGCGACCAAGAAGCCGCCGCAGCTGCAGGACGCGCTCGACTTCTGGCAGTTCGCCGGGGCCGCGGCCAACGTCGCCATGCAGCTGTCCTCGCCCGGTGTCGGGCGCGGCGTCGTGGAGAGCACGGTCGAGTCCGGGTCGCTCATGGTGCACCCGTGGAAGCGGTTGCGCACCACGGCTTCCTACCTCGCGGTGGCCATTCTGGGTACGCCGGAGGAGAAGACCGAGTTCCGGGAGGCGGTCGACGTCGCGCACCGGCAGGTGCGGTCCGCGCCGGGTGCGAAGTTCAAGTACAACGCCTTCGACCCCAAGCTGCAGATGTGGGTCGCCGCCAGCATCTACATCGGGTTCGAGGACTCCTACCAGCTGCTGCACGGCAAGATGGACGCCGAACAGGCCGAGGCGTTCTACTCGACCTCGGCGACGCTGGGCACCACCCTGCAGGTGCGCGAGGCGATGTGGCCGCGGAACCGCGCCGAGTTCGACATCTACTGGAACGAGGCCTGCGAGCAGGTCCACCTGGACCCCGACGTCGCCCAGATGATCGACGACCTGCTGCACCTGCGCATGATCCACTGGTACCTGCGGATCATGTTCGGCGGTCTCCTCCGCTTCCTGACCACCGGCTTCCTGGCCCCCCACTTCCGCGAACTGATGGGCGTGCCCTGGACCGAGACCGACCAGCGCCGATTCGAAAACCTGTTCCTGTTCGTAGGTTTCGTGAACCGCTTCATCCCCAAGTTCATCCGCTTCGCCGGCACGAAGACGATGATGCGGAACGTGCAGTACCGGATCCGCAAGCAGAAGGCGCTGATCTGAGCCCGCGGTGAATCGACAGCCGGTCGGGAGCGTTGTCCCGGCCGGCTGACTCATGCGCTCAGCGGCGTAATCGAAGCCCTCGGACTCGTGCGATCGCGTCACTGTCGGCCACCGATCGCGGATCGGATTGCCGGACAGGCGATCCGGCGATACCCTCATCGCGGGTCGGGGTGTGAGCAGCTCGGGAGTGGCTGCCTGGATTCCACCATTGGGGGCTTTGTTGTTCGTTCGAATTTCGCTGGTCGTGTGCGCCGTCGTCTCCGTCCTCGTGGGCGGCGGGACCGCGCGGGCCGACACCGTCGGCGCATCGGTGTTTCCGCCGCTGGGCGGGGACCTCGCCGTCGGGCAGACGGTGATGCATCTGGTCGATGCGGGGCGGGCGGACCCGTTCCGGCCCGATCGGCGGCGTGAGCTGATGGTCTCGGTGTTCTACCCTGCGGGACAGGTGATTCCGTATCCGCCGGCCCACTATCTGTCCACCGAGCTGATTCCGGGAATCGAGCAGCGGTTCGGGATCCGGTTGCCTGGACTGCTGACCGGCTCGTTCACCGGTGCGCCGGCGCTCGGCGGTGCCAAATACCCTGTGGTGCTGTACTCGTCAGGGGGCGGCGACTCGCGGCTCTATGGCACAGGCCTCGCGGAGGACCTGGCCGCGCGGGGATACGTGGTGGTGACCATCGACCATCCCTACGAGGCCTCCGCGGTCGAATTCCCCGGCGGCAGAATCGTTCTCCATGAAGCGGCGGGGGAGTTCAATCCCGAGCTGCGGACCCGGTACGTCGACGCCCGGCTGGCCGACACCCGCTTCGTGCTCGACTCCCTGACCGAGCTGGGACGCGGCGGCAACCCCGACGCCGGACAGCGCGTGCTGCCGGCGGGCCTCGGCGAGGTGCTCGACCTCGAAAACGTCGGCATGGTCGGGCATTCCTCCGGCGGGTACGTCGCCGTCGAAGCCATGCACCGGGATCCGCGGATCGACGCGGCGGTCGATCTCGACGGGCAGATCGGCGTCGACGAGGCGTTCGGGCGTTCGGTCACCGAGGGAACCGACAAGCCCGTGCTGGTCATGACGAGCGAGAAGATCGAACAGATCGGCGACGCGAACCCCTCGCTGGACGCGTTCTGGCGCAACTCATCCGGCTGGCGCCGCCACTTGATCATGGGCGGTGCCGCCCACTACGACTTCACGGATCTGAGCGCCCTCGTGCCGGACCCGCTGCGCGGGTCGGTGGACTTCGTCGGCCCGATCGGCGCGCACCGCGCGGCGGCCCTCACCCGCACCTGCGTGGCGGCGATGTTCGACAAGTTCCTCCGGGGCCGCGACGGCACCGCACTCGATCGTCCACTCACCGACCCCGAACTCACCGAAGGCCGACCGGCCCACGACTCCTGAGCACAACGGCACGCGCGGCGGTGCGACGTCACCGCCGCGCGAACGCCCTGCCGAAATCACTGCTGACCCGGTCCGCGCCGATCAGGCGCTGAATCGGTGACAGCAGACCGGGGGCGAGGCAGCCGACCGCGGCGCCCAGACGCAGCTCTAGCGGCGCGACCACGATCTCGTCGACGTCGTCCCGGATCGCCCGGACGACGGCCGACGCGACGTGTTCGGGTGCGCTGGTGCGGATTCCGGGCGGCAGCGCGGTGCCGCTCTCGGCGAACATGCCCGCCGAACGAATGAAGCCGGGCTCGACGATCGACACACCCACACCGTGCTCGGCCATCTCGTGGCGCAGCGCGAGCGAGAACCCGCGCAGCCCGAACTTGGTCGCGTTGTAGACGCTCGCGCACGGCGCCGGGAGCTGGCTCGCGATCGACCCCATGAAGACCAGGTGACCGGACCCGCGCGCGCACATCGACTCGCCGAAGACGTGCGCCAGGGCCATGGGCGAGCCCAGGTTCACCCCGACCGCGGTGGCCAGCTGCGGGACCGTGAAGTCGTGGAGCCGGCCCGCCGAGGGCAATCCCGCGTTGGCGATCAGGACATCGACCGGCCCCGCCGCGTCGCGCAGCCGCGCCGCGGCATCCGGCCGATCCAGATCGGCGACGATGACCTGCGCGCCGAACTCGGCCGCGAGCGCGTGCAGGGTCTCGGCCCGGCGTCCGGTGAGCACCAGGCGCGCCCCCTGTGTGGTGAGTTCGCGGGCGATCGCGTGGCCTAGGCCGCCGGTCGCGCCGGTGAGTAGCACTGTGGCTCCGGTCAATTGAACTTTCGGCATCGCTGAATCTCCTTTCGGGCCGTCGGCGGCGATGGCGATCGGCGATCGAGTGATCACGACCATGGGGTTCCCCGCGGTGGCGTCCGTACGCACCGTCCCCCTGTCGATAGCCCTGGACTATGGCACAGGACCGAACCTCATGCAAGCCACCTGTGTGAGAATTTGCAGTAACTTAGGATCACATGTCATCGCGAAACAACTTGTGTAATAGTGAGTTTCGATCCCCAATGAATGGCAGCGTCGCCTTCTGATCTCAGATTCGATCGAAACTTAACTGCCTGGAGGGATACCTGATGGATTTCCTGAGCCCGATCGACGCGGTGTTCTTGGCCGGTGAAACCCGCGAACACCCGATGCACGTCGGCGCGATCCAGCTCTACGAACCACCCGAGAACGCCGCCCCCGACTTCGCCGCGACCCTGTTCGCCGACATGATCGGCGCGGGCGCGGTGGAGCCCCTGTTCCGGAAACGCCCGGGCCGGGCGCTGGGCTTCTTCTCCAACCTCACCTGGGACCGCGATGCCGGGGTGGACCTGGACTATCACCTGCGCCGCTCGGCATTACCCGCTCCCGGCGGCATACCCGAACTGCTCGGCCTGGTCTCGCGATTGCACGGCGGACTGCTCGACCGGCACCGGCCGCTGTGGGAAGCCCATTTGATCGACGGATTGGCCGACGGTCGTTTCGCGGTCTACCTCAAGCTGCATCACGCCCTGGTGGACGGCATGAGCGGCCGCCGGCTCCTGCATCGCACCCTGAGTACCGATCCCCTCGATACGTCACTGCCGGTGCCGTGGACCGTGTCCGGCGCCCGGCGGGACAGCGCGCCGCCGTCACTGCTCGCCGCGGCGGCGGATCTGGTGCGCGCGGGCCTCGACGAAGCGCGCACCGCTCTGCCCGCGCTCGCCCGCGTCGCGAACACCGTGCTGTCCGAACGCCTCACGCTCCCGATGACCGCCGAGCCGACCATGCTGAACGTTCCGATCGGCGGCGCGCGCGACATCGCGGTCGGATCCTGGCCGATGGAGCGAATTCGCCTGGTACGCAAGGCGACCGGCACCACGGTCAACGACGTGGTGCTGGCGATGTGCGCGGGCGCCCTGCGCGAGTATCTCCGGGAGCGAGCGGCGCTGCCGGGACGACCGCTGACCGCCATGGTCCCCGTCTCCATGCGCGGCGCCGACGCCGATGCCGGCGGCAACGCGCTGGGGATGATCCTGGCGAACCTGGGCACCCACCTCGAGGACCCGGCCGAGCGCATCCGCGCGATCAGCGAGTCGACGGGCGAGGGTAAGCGAATCCTGGGCGATCTCAGCAAGACTCAGGCGATGGCGCTCTCGGCCCTGTTGCTGGCGCCCCTGGGCGTGGTTCAGGTACCGGGATTCCAGCGGCTGCCCAGGGCGCCGTTCAACATCATCATCTCCAACGTGCCCGGTCCGTCCGAACCGCTGTACTGCCGGGGCGCGCGCCTGGACGGGAACTTCCCGCTGGGCATTCCGTTCGACGGGCAGGCGCTGAACATCACCGTGGCCACCAACGCCGACAACCTCGACTTCGGAATCGTTGGCTGCCGGCGCTCGGTGCCGCAGTTGTCGCGGCTGCTCGCGCATCTCGACGATGCCTTGCGCGCGCTGGAGCACGCCACCGGCGCCTGAGCTGCCGGACGTATCAGGCGTCGCGGCCGAAGAGAATGGCGCCCATCAGGTGTGCGACACGGGCTCTGGAGCACGAGGGATCGGCTGACCCGTATCGCCGGCCCAGGTCGACCACCAGCGCCAGCGCCGTGTGCACCAGCAGCCGGGCCTCCTGCGGGGTGAGCTGCGGGCGCACCGCGACCAGGAGTTTCGCCCACTCCTCGACATTGAGACGTTGGATGTTGCGCAGCAGTGTGCGTTCGGCGGTGTCGACGTTGCCGATCTCCGCGTAGTAGACGAACGTCAGCTCGCGGTCGTCGAAGGATCCCGCCACGTACAGCTCGATCAGGCGCGAGAGCGCCTGCTTGGGGGTGTCGGATTCGGCGATCGCGGGACCGATCGCATCGGAGACCAGTTTCGCCGCGCGCCGGAACGCCGCGGTGAGGATGTCACCCTTGCTGCGGTAGTAGCGGTACACCGCCGACGGCGCCTGCAGCCCGGTCGCCGCCGCGATGTCCTCCACGCTGACATTGGGATAGCCCCGCTCGTGGAACAGCGTGATCGCCTGTCGCAGCAGCAGTTCCGGGGTGAAGGTCGGCTGCACTTCCTCCGGGGGACTGCACTCGGGCTCGACCGCGGGCAACTCGCAGCTACACACTGCGATCGCGGCGGATCGCAGCCGGCGGTTCATCGTCTTGGCGGGCAGGTTCACGTGGTGATCGCCCAAACTGCCGATGATGCTGAAAAGCGACTGTGCCAGAACGGCTTTGTCGTCCTCGTCGAGCTCGGGGCGGAATTCGCCCAGTAGCGCGGTCCCGGCCGCGTGCACGGTCATCAGCTCGGCGCTCAGCTCGCGGCGGTCCTCGGGCCGCAGATACCGGGCCTGCCAGCGCAACAGCGCGGCGCCGCGGCGGTTGGCGATGGAGGCGGTCAGCAGCGCGTCGAAGATCAGGTTCGCGCGTTCGGCTACCGGACGGCTCGCTTCCTCGGCCGACAGTCGCACCAATTGCACCGCGACCGTGCCCATGCGCAGCGTCTCTTCGCGGAACAGCGCGTACTTGCTGGGGAAGTGGCGGTAGAGCGCGGTGGAACTGATGTCGAGTCGCGCCGCGATGTCGTCCATGCTGACGCCGTGGTACCCGAGGGTGCTGAACGCTTCGGCGGCGGTGGCCGCGATCATCGCGCGCCGGTTCTTCGGCCTGCGGCGCACCGGTCGCGCTTGGCCTGCGGCCGGGGAAACCTCCTGGATCTTGCGATCGGCACCCGCTGTCATGCGAGCGATGTTAACCGAACGGGAACCAGATTTTCAGCTCCGGAATGAATCAAAAGAAGAATGAACTATAGATCACATATGTGTAGCGATTCAGCCTATTTCGGCGATGTGTATGCCACATTCAGCCAGCTAGAACTGCTACAAAGATGCGGAACGTGTAGCAGTTCGATCATGAAAAGATGTGAGAACTCTCAATAACTTAAACGAGTCGATCGGGTACCGCTAGGGACGGTAGGACACCGGTCCCGCGTGACCGAAGAGCGCGGTCAGCATCAGCTCGATGACCCAGCCGTGCGGGCACGCTCGCTCGTCGTCTCCGAACACCCGCCCGTAGTCCACGACCAGTCCCAGCGCCACGTGCACCAGCACCTGGGCCTCGGCGGCCGTCAGCTCGGGACGCACCGCGATCAGCAACCGCGCCCACTCGTCCACGACCAGGCGATGCACCGTGGTCAGCGGAACCAATTCCTCCGGCGGCAGGTGGCCGAAGTCCGCGTAGTAGACGTAGGCCAGCTCCCGGTCGGCGAACGCGCCGCGGGCGTACACCCGCACCAGGGTCGCCAACGCCTCGGCCGGACAGGTGGTTTCGGCGATCGCGGCGCCGATGGCGACCGACATGCGATCCGATACCCGCCGGAACGCCGCCGTCAGCAGGTCGCTCTTGCCGCGGAAGTAGCGGTACACCGCCGAGGCGGCAGGCAGGTCGGCGGCCACCGCGATGTCCTCGACCGTCACGTTCGGGTAGCCGCGCTCGTAGAACAGGTGAATCGCGCGCTGGAGCAGCAGTTCGTGCTTGAGTCCGGCGCGGATCGGCACGGGCACCGTCGGCGGGTCGTCGGCGCCGGGGACGGGCAGATCGATGTCCGCCATCGCCCAGCACATCGACTTCAGCAGCGCCTTCATCGATTTGACCGCCAGCACGGCCCGATGATCGCCGATGCTGCTGACGGCGCTGAACATCCCGACCGCCCGCACGCGCAGTTCACGCTCGGGCAGGTCGGGCCGAACGTCCCCGATCAGCCCGCTCAGCAGGGTGATCGCGGTGGCGAAACAGCCTTCGAGAGTGAGCCTTTCGGGCTCGGCCAGGTACCGGGTCTCCCATCGCGTGAGGGCGACGGTCGGGCGGTTGGTGATCGTGCCCGAGACGATGCCCTCGATGGCCAGGTCCAGGCGCCGGCGCGGCGACCACGTCGCGGCCGCCGGGGGCAGTGTCGCCGCGGCCACCGTGGCGGCGCCGAGCCGCAGCAGTTCCTCGGCGAACAGCGCGTGTTTGCTGGGGTAGTGGCGGTACAGCGCGGCGGAGCTCACGTCGAGGCGGGCGGCGATGGTGTCCATGCTCACCCCGTGATAGCCGAGTTCGGCGAAGGCCGCGGCCGCGGTCTCGGCGATCTGGCTGCGCCGGTTCTTGGGGCGGCGGCGCACCACCCGAGCTCCTGTGCCGGCCGATGACGCTCGGCCGGGCTTCATGACTGCGGCAGTTGCGCCAACGGCGAGTTGACCTTGTTCACCAGCCACCGGTCGCCCGAACGCTCGAGCCACAGGATCATCGAGAGCTGGCCCGGCGCGGGCTGGCCCTTGGTGCCCAGGCTCGTGATCGTCTGCCCGATCACCACGATCGCCTCGGCCGAGTTCTCGTCGCCGGTGCGGATCGCGCACTGCACGTCGTCGGCCTTGGCGACCACCTGGCCCTGCACGAGCACCTCGCGCAGATCCTTACTGGTGGAGTCGAATTGCTTGCGCCAGTCGCCGGTCGCGCCGTCGAGCACCGAAGTGAAATAGGTGTCCAGGTCCTTCGCGTCATAGGTCACCAGCACCGGTGCGTACCGGCACGCCGCCTCGCGGGCGGACTCGTGCGCGGCCAGCAGGTCGGCCTTGCTGTCGTCGCGCTGGTAGAGGAACACGTTCGAGGCCAGCGAGGTCACCAGCAGGAGCCCGGCCACGACCAGCGCCGCGAGTTTGCCCTTCCTGCCGATCGAGGGCAGGCGCCGTGTGAAGGACCGCCCGGCCGCGGGCTCCGGATCGGGCGCGGGTTCGGTTGCGGGCGTGGCCTTCTCCGACTCGGGCGCGGCCGACGCCGACTCGGCGGGTGATTCCTGCCGCGGCGCAGCACCTTCCACGTCGTCCGTGCTCGGCGCGGCCTTCTCGGTCAAATCGACGTCGTTCTCGCTCATGGGGGGTCTTTCTCCTATCTCGCCGGAACGGGCTGGGACAACGCGTTCGGGTCCGCGCCGTCGGGGATGTCGGCGCCGTTGTCGGGCACGTTCGGGCGCGGTGCGTTGGCCGAACCGCGAACCTGCAGCGCGGGATTGCTGGTCACGCAGTAGTTGTAGAGCCGCACCCGGGTATCGACCTGAACCTCGGCGGGGGCGACGGGGATGGTCTCGTATTCGCACCACGGCCGCGGCCAGGGATCCACGAGTGTGTGATACGCGCCGTCGTGCGCGGGAATGCCGACCGCCTCGGACCCCGCGCGCAGGGCCGGGAACAACGCGGCGATGGCCGGGGCGCGCAGCTTCGCGGCCTTGGTGATGGCGACGAAGTTCGTCACGAGATTCGTGATGGGGTCCTGTGTTTCGCTGATGAACCCGTCGATGGTGGACAGATGCCCGGGGCCGTTGGTGAGCAGGCTCCGCAGCTCGGCGTCGGCGGCGCTGAACTGGGCGAACAGCGCGGTGCCGGCCGCGGTGATGGTCCCCAGGTCCGGTTGGGCGTGCGAAGTGGTCTCACCGATCACCATCAGGTTCTCGAGCAGCTGCCGGGTCTGGGGCAGCAGATCGGTCAGCCCCGACATGGCCCGGCTCAGGCCCGAGATCATGTTTCGCAGTTTGTCCGGGCCACCGGCCAGCGCTTTGTCGAGTTCGTCGACGATCACGGTGAGCCGGTCGGGGTTCATGCCGCCGATGAAGCCGGCGAGGTTGGACAGCACCGACTGCATCTGCACGGGAGTCGTTGTGCGCGTGCGGTCCACGACCGCGCCGTCGAGCAGGTACGGGCCGGAATCGGCGTCGGGGCGGAAGTCCAGGAACTGCTCGCCCGCCGCGGACAACCTGCCCACCGAGACCGTGCCGCCCTCGGGGATCTTGACGGTGTCCTCGATCTCGGCGACCGCGGCGACACCGTCGCCCTCGACCCGGATCTGCGCGACCCGGCCGACGGGCGCGCCGCGGAAGGACACATCGTTGCCCTCGACCAGTCCGCCGGAGGACGCCATCATCACCGTGACGGTGTAGGTGTGCGGAATCGGGTTGAACCGCAGCACATTCGCCGCCAGGTACACGCATCCGACCGCCAGCACCACGACCAAGCCGATGTTGGCGACGAAAATGCGGCGGCGTACGAGCCATTGCCACAGAGGGGGATTCATCGCGGTGCCTCCTCGGAGGTGTCCTGGCCGGCATCGGGCGCGGGCGCGGGCGCGTCGGGCACGACCGGCTGGACCGGGCTGTTGAGTCGTCCGAACACCTTCTCCAGCACCTGGATGAAGCTGCCCATGAACGCGGGCAGGTCGCCGAGTTCGGGCAGGCGGCTGCCGGTGGGATCGGTGAGCGCGCCGAGGCTCAGGTACGAGATGGTCGCCGAGACCGCCAGCGTCGGACCGCGCATGCTGGCCACGACCCGGGGCGAGAGCTGGTTCAGGCCGTCGAGCATGGCGGTCAGGTCGTCGGCCTGGGCGAAGCCGGCCATGAGCTTCTGGATGCTGTCGAAGAGGCTCACGAAGTCCTCGCCGCTGGTGTTGCTGAAGTCCTCGAGCGCGGCCATCGTGGTCGAGACCTTGGTCAGCAGATCGACGATGCGCTGATTGTTCTCGTTGAAGAGTCCGATCAGCTCGGGGAACGTGTCGGCGGCCTGGCCGAGTTCGGCTTTGCGGCTCGCCAATTCGGTGGTGAGCACGTCGAGTCCGCCCAGGACACCGTCCAGATCGCCGGTGCGCTGGTTGAGCGCGGTGATCACGCTGGTCATCTCGGTGATGAGATGGGCGAGCTGCGGACCGCGGCCGGCGAACATGGAGTTCATCTCGGAGGTGATGCGCGCGGCCTGGTTGATGCCGCCGCCGTTGATCAGCATGGAGATCGACATCATGAGCTGTTCCACCGAGGCGCCGGTGGCGGTGTGATCGGTGCCGATGGTGTCGCCGTCGCGCAGGAGTTCACCGCTATCCTGCTCCGAGGGCAGCGCCAGCGCCACGAACATGTCGCCCAGCGGGGTGGCCTGGCGCAACTCCACGGTGGTGCCGCGCGGCAGCGGAATGTCCTCGCGGATCAGCATTTCCACGTTGGCGATGAAGTTGGTCGAGGTGATGTTCGTGACCACGCCGACGTCGCTTCCGCCGATCTTGACGTGGGCGCGGTCGGGCAGGTTGAGGGCGTCGCGGAAGCTGGCGTGCACCGTGTAGCCGGGTGCGCCGATTCCGGGTTTGGGCATCGGCATGCTGCTCACCGTCACCGCGCACCCGGTCGCGCTCAGTAGCGCGGCCGCGCTGATGCCCAGTGCGGCAACGGATGTGGCGAGTCGTGTCATTTCATCTCCGTGATGCCGAGCAGGGCAGAGGTCAGACCGAAATCGGGCCCCATGTCGGCGATCTTTCCGGTGCGGCAGCCGTCGAGGCGCATCTGAACGCGTTCGCAGAACGTCGACAGGATCTCGCCGTCGATCACGGACTTGTCCAGCAGGCCGTGCAGGCGCAGCGCCTGGTGCTCGCGGCTGGTGGCGTTGGCCAGGTTCTGGAACATCAGCGGCCCGACATCGACGATCTCGGTGAGCGCGCGCGAGTTGGCCCGCATCTGTTCGGTGATGCTCACGAACCGGGTCATCGCGCCCGCGAGCTGGTCGCGGTTGTCTCCGACCAGGGCCGCGGTGTTGTTGACGAAGTCGTTCAGCTGGACGAGCACCGCCTGCAGACCGGGGGCCTGCTGGCCCATCAGATCGACCAGCTGGGTCAGGGTGCCGCTGAAGTCGCGCACGGTCTGATCGTTCTGGGCGATGATCGAGGTGATCTCGTTGAGCTTGATGATCGTGTTGGCGATCTGGTCCTTGTTCGCGAAGGTCACCTCGAACGCCGAGGACAGCGCGTCCAGGGTTTCGCGGAGCCGGTCACCGTTCCCGTTGAGCAGCGGGAACAGCACCCGGCTGGCCATCGGCCCGGTTTCGTTGTCGCCCTTGAGCGCCGCGCCGAGCTGATCGAAGTTCTCCAGGATCCGGTCCAGTTCGACCGGTGTCCTGGTGCGCTGCAACGGGATGTGCGAGTTCGGCGCGAGCGTCTCGCCGCTGCCGTTGTAGGCCGGGGCGAGTTCGACGTGCCGGTTCGTGATCAGCTGCGGGTTCACCAGGGCCGCGATCGCGTCGGCGGGGATCTTCACATCGGATTCGATGCTCATCACCACCTCGACGTAACTGCCGCGCGGGGTCACCGATTCGACGGTGCCGACCGGGACACCCAGGACCGCGACCTCGTTGCCGGCGTAGAGGCCGGCGACGTTCTCGAAGTCCGCGCTGATCCGCATCTGCGAGCCGAGGTACTGCTTGGGAACGCCGGTGATGCTGTTGGGCAGCATCGAGCAGCCCGCGGTCAGCAGCGCGGCGCAGCACACGGTCGCCAGTTTGGCGGCGAGACGGCCTCTCATCAGTTGCACCCCTGAATCGCTTGGGCGAAGCACAGCCAGTTGTCCGGGAAAAGCCATGGCGCGTACACGTTTCCGTACGGTCCGTCGCCGAGCACGTTGTTGAACTGGCGCAGCGTCACGGGCATGACCTCGTAGAGCCGGCCCAGGTTGTCGCGGTTCTTCTCGAGACCCTCGGACATGGTGTTCAGGTCCGAGATGAGCGGGCCGATCTGGTTGTTGTTCTCGAGGCCCATCTCCTGCAGCACGCGGGAGAGCTCGGCGACGTTGTCCAGCAGCGAGCGCAGCAGATCCTGCCGCTTCTGCACGGCGGCGCCGATGGCCTGGCCCTGGGTCAGCAGCACCAGCACGCTGTTCTGGTTGTCCGCGGCCAGCTGCGAGACGGTGTCCATGCTCTCGAGCAGGGTGTCCACCGCGTCGCGCCGGTCGTTGACGACCTTGGCCAGCGAGCCGATGCTGTCCAGGGCCTGCACCGCGAGTTCGGGGGATTCGCCCATCTGCGCACTGACCGCGTCCAGCGCCGACCGCAGCTTCTGCGGGTCGATGCCCTCGATGCGCTCGAAGGAGTTCTGGTACTTCGGATCCTGGACGACCTTGCTCAGGTTGTACGGGACCGTGGTGCGGTCGATGCGGATGCGGTTGTCCGGCAAGCCGTTTCCGTCGCCGGGGGTGAGTTCGATGTGCAGCCGGCCGAGGATGGTCGACATCTTCACCGCGGCGCGCGCGTCGGGTCCCAGGCGCAGGTCGTGGCGCACGCGCAGGTCGACCACCACCTTGTCCCCCTCGAGGCGGACGGCGCCGACCTGACCGACCTCGATGCCCGAGACGTCGACCGTGGCTCCGGGCCGCAGCCCGGCCGCCTGCGCGAATTCGGCTTCGACGGTGATATCGCCCAGGCGGGCCTGCTTGATCGCGATGGAGCCGACGAGCAGCGCCGCCACCAGGCCCGCGGCCAGCAGGCCCATGCGCAGATGGCGATTGGTCAGCACACCGGAGACGAGTTCGCCGAGTCGGGTGATCACCGGCATACCTCCGACTGTGAGTTGCCGCCGACCTGCGAGAACAGGCCCGGGGGCAGCAGGACGTTGTAGAGCGAGACATCCAGGCGGCACAGGTAGGCGTTGCCGTAGGCGCCGTAGTTGGAGAATCGCGCGATGGAGTTGAGCATCTCGGGCAGGTTGATCGCGGCCTCGTCGAGCGCGGCGCCGTTGAGCAGCAGCAGGCTGACACCGTCGGTCGCGTCGTTCTGCGCGCGCACCAGGCCGGGCTTGACCATGGTGACGATGTGCACCAGTGAGTCGGTCGCGGTGGCGATCTGATCCACCGATCCCTTGAGCGCGTCGCCCTGGGCGTACAGGCCCTGCATGAGCGAACGCGTCTGGGTGATCAGGGTTTCCAGCTCGCCGCTGCGGTTGGCCAGACCCGCCATGACGCTGCTCAGGTTCGTCAGCACGTCACCGAGGATCTGATCGCGCTGGCCGAAGGTGCCGGCGAGTTCGGCGGCCTGGGTGATCAGCGCGCTGAGCGAGACGTTGTTGCCCTGCAGTGCCTGCACCAGGGTCTCCGACAGCGAGTTGACCTGGTCGGGCTGCAGCACGGTGAACAGCGGTTCGAAACCCGACAGCAGCGAGGACACGTCGAAGGACGGTTCGGTCTGCTCGATGGGGATCTGATCGCCCGGTTCCATCGGCGTTCCGGGCTTGTCCCCGGGCATCAGCGCGACGTAACGCTGTCCGATCAGGTTCTGGTAGCGCACCAGGGCTTTGGTGGTCGTGGTCGGGTGCTGATCGGACTGGATCCGGAAATCGACCCGGGCGCGGTAGCCGTCGGTGAAGTCGATCTTGTCCACGCGGCCGACGCGGACGCCGGCCATGCGGATGTCATCGCCGACGCGCAAACCCAGCACGTCGGAGAACACCGCCGAATAGTTCTCGGTGTCCCCGGCGACCGAGCGGTGCAGGGTCGACCACATGGTGTAGGTCACCACCGACGCCAGCACGGCGAAGAGACTGAATCCGATCAGCGCTTTTCGTGACTTCATAACTCACGCACCACCTTCCGGCGCATCGGAGACCTCGAGGTAGCCGCCGCGCAGCACCGAACCGAGCAGCAGGGTCTGTGCCATGTTGGGCTTGCCGCCCACGAGCGCGGCGATCGCGGCGTCACCGCGCAACCCGGCCGGAACCGTCGCGCCGCCGCCCGCGGGCGCGGTGTACGAGGCCGGGGCGGTGATTCCGGGAATGGCCGGCAGGCCCGGAATCGACGGCAGCAGCTGGGTTCCGGCGGGAACGCCGGGCACCGTGGACGGGACACCGGGTACCGCCGGAACACCGGGCAGGCTCACCACGGGCGCGGGACCCGCGGCCGAAAGATGCTGGGGGAGCATCTGTTGCGGGTAGTCCTGGACCGGCGCGGTATCGGGAACTGTCGAGCCGCCGCAGCGCGGGCCGCGCAGATCACCGTACGTGGGGCAATCCTCGGCGGTGTACTGCTGGAACGGGGTCAGCGACACGTCCATCTTCCACACCATCTGGCGCTTGGGGCCGAAGGTGAACACCGTCTGCAATCGCGCGATCGCGGAATTGAGGTTGCTGACCGCGAAGGGGATGGCGTCGGGGTCCTGGGCCAGGCTGCTGAACAACTCGTCCAGGCCCGAGACCAGGAACTTGCCCGCGTCCGGATTGGCACCGAACAGCCCGTTGACCGTGTCGATGGCGGTGCCGCCGTTGGTCAGCAGCGCGACCATGGCCGCGCGCTGCTCGGTCAGGGTCCGGGCCGTGGTGACCGACTCGGACAGCACGCCGACCAGTTCGGGAGCGGACTGGCTCAGCGCGGTGGCCGCGCGGCCGAGATCGCCCAGCATGTCGCCGATTCCGTCGATGGCGTGCACCTGGGTCAGCCAGTTGTCCAGTCGCTCGATCGTCGAGCCGGGCACCCGCGAGCCGGGATCCAGCGCGGCCGACAGCGTGGCGAGGACGCGGCCGAGCTTCTCGGGCTGGATGTTGTTCAGCACGTTGCGCAGGACGTTGAGGGTGGTCTGCAGCTGGATCGTCGCCTCGCTGGTGTCCTCGGCGATGGTCGATCCGGAGCTGAGCTTGTCGGTGCCGGTGGGCGTGTTGTCCACGAGCTCGATCGCGGTCACGCCGAACAGGTTGTTCGGGATGACGCGGGCGGTCACGTTCGCCGGAATCGTGCCCGCCAGAGCGGGTTTGAGCCAGATGGAGGCCTGCTGGCGCGCGCCCTTGGCGGCGATCTCCACGTCGACGACCCGGCCCACGATGATGCCGCGGAACTTCACGTCGGCATTGGCGGGCAGGCCGTCACCGGTGCTGGTGAGGACGGCGGTGACGGGCACCTTGTCCTCGAAGCGCCCGTTGTAGCGCATCACCAGCAGCAGCAACGCCATGGTGAGGGCGAGCAGCATGCACAGGCCCGCCAGGGTCAGGTCGCGAGCCTTGGGCCCGCGACCACTGGGATCGAGAATCATTGTGCTACCCCGAGATCCGGAAACCGGGGTCGATTCCCCAGATGGCGAGTGTCAGGAAGAGGTCGATGAACACCGTGACGACGATGACCATCTTGATCGCCCGGCCGGCGGCCACACCTACGCCTTCGGGGCCGCCGGTGGCGACGAAGCCGTAGTAGCACTGGATGAAGGTCGCGGTCATCACGAACACGACGACTTTGATCAGTGACCAGAACACGTCCGGGCCGAGCAGGAATTGATAGAAGTAGTGGTCGTAGGTGCCGGTGGTGGTGCCGCCGAGCACGAGCACGGTGAGCTTGGTGACCATGTACGCCACCGCGAGACCCACGCTGTACAGCGGGATGATGGTCAGCGTGGCCGCGATCATGCGGGTGCTGATCAGGTAGGGCAGCGGCCGGATCGCGATGGATTCCAGCGCGTCGATCTCGTCGGAGATGCGCATCGCGCCCAGTTGCGCGGTGAAACGGCAGCCCGCCTGGATGGCGAAGGCGATCGCGGCGATGATGGGCGCCAGTTCGCGGGTGGTGGCGAAGCCGGAGATCGCGCCGGTGAGCGGGCTCATGGTGAGCAGGTTCAGGGCGCTGTAGGACTCCATGCCGACCGTGATTCCGGCGAATCCGCAGAGCACGATGACGATGCCGATCGTGCCGCCGCCGACGATCAGGGAGCCGTTGCCCCAGCCGACGTCGGCGGTCAGGCGGGCGACTTCCTTGCGATAGTGCTTGAGTACGAACGGAATCGCGGCCATCGCCTGGAAGAACGTGATGACCTGGTGGCCCAGGCGCTGATTGGCTTGGACCGGTACGGCCACGGCGTTGGACACCGCCCGGATCGGCTTGAGCGCCGCCGGGGTGTAACTGCTACTCACCTCAGATCACCTTCGTCGGCAGGATCGTGTTGTACAGCTGGGTGATGATGATGTTGGTCGCGAAGAGCATGAGCGCGGAGGTCACCACGGCCGAGTTCACCGCGTTGGCGACACCGCCGGGGCCGCCGTGCGCGTGTAATCCGATGTCGCAGGCGATGATCGCGGTCAGCGCGCCGAAGATCGCCGCCTTCAGCAGCGCCACGATGAGGTCGTTGGCGACCGCGAACGAGGCGAAGGAGGAGATGAACGACCCGGGCGTGCCCGACTGGGCGTAGATGTTGAAGATGTACGCCGTCGTGAATCCGACGAAGACGATGAACCCGCACAGCAGCATGCTCACCAATACCGCCGCGGCCAATCGGGGAGCGACCAGCCGGCGGACCGGGTCCACACCCATGACCATCATGGCGTCGATTTCCTCGCGGATCGTGCGCGACCCGAGATCGGCGCAGATCGCCGATCCGACCGCGCCGGCGATCATCAATGAGGTCACCAATGGTGCGCCCTGGCGGATCACGCCGAGTCCGGCGACCGATCCGATGAAGGTGGTCGCGCCGACCTGATTGACCAGTGCGCCGATCTGAATCGACACGACGACCGCGACGGGAATGGCGACCAGCACGGTCGGGATCGCGGACACGCTCGTCATGAACGCGCACTGTTTGATGAATTCCTGGTACGGGAATCGCCTGCGGATCAGGGAAATGATCAATTGCACGAAGGCGTCCCGGGCCAAACTCACTTGGCGGCCGAGGGTTTCGAGCGATCGTTGCGGGTGATCGCGCCACAGTGTGGTGACGCTGGCCGAAAGCTTTTCCAGCTCACCGGGTTCCGGGGTTGGTTCGGTGGTGGTCGGCTTCTTGTTCAAGGTGGCAGTCACGTGCCGACGATCCTTTCTTGCCGCTCATCGCCGCCACGGACCGTCAATGGTTCGCCCGATGGCTGCAAGCGTGTGAAGTGTTACACAGGGCGCGACCGGCGCACAAGTGCTAAGTAACTGATCGTTCTTGCCGTGAAGCGATCAGTTCGAATCGCGGTGCGGAGTGGTCGCAGAAGAGGAAAGGCAGGTCAGATTGCCTTGTACTGCGTATATAGGGCGACTTGGCATCCGCACCGCTCGCGTGCGAAGAGGTGCGGATTGCATCAAGTGACTGATCGTTCCAGACGTAGTTGGAGCGTTCGGGCTACGACTGCTCGGTGAGGTAGTGCTCCAGGAACACGAGCAGAAATCCCACCGCGGCGATGCCGGCGGCGACCGTGCTCAGCACCGCGAGCCACAGGCCGTAGCGGAGAACAGGATTGACGCGCGTACGCCCACCGAGGACCTTGATGCCGATCACCAGGATGTCGATGAGCCAGACCAGAATCATCATCTACGTCATGTACACATTCGCGAAAGTGAGCACGGGCCAGCACACGATCGACCCGAGGAACGAGATGATCACGTCCACCCCGTGCATGTCCTTGAGGTGCGAGGTGTGGGTGAGCGTCCACACGACGCCGATCAGGCCGTACGGGATTCCGATGATGATCAGCGTCCCGAGAAACTCCGACACCTTCATCTCGTAACTGAGTAGTCGATCCAGCCGCTTGAGCATCTGACACAGTCCTTTCGCATGCTTGCAGGCATGGGCACGTGCGCGATCACCGCTCGGCTGGGTCGCGTCGTTGCTCCGATTGCCACCGCCCCCTCGCTTCCGGCGAGGCGGCACAGCAGCGTATGTTACTCATAATTCTGAGATTTGGAAGACGCATTCGCCCGGGACTTCCTCGGCCTTTTTCTGACCCAGAGCTGGCTTGACCCGTGTTGACGGTCGCGAATCTGCGATCTAAGTTATGAGCCATTCACATGTTCGGAGGGGTACATGGTGGAAGCGCCTCGTGCCGGCGCGCTGCTGCGCCGGCACCTGGGTGATCGTCGATTCCTGCTGATGCTGCCCAGGGCGGTCGGACTGCAGGTGCTCGAGCCCGCGATCGCGGCCGCACTGACCGAGCACGCTCCGAATCGCCTGTGGGAGCACAAGAAACGCACGATCAACCAGATGATCTACATGGCGCACGCGGAGCGCGACATGCGGCCGGTCATCCAGCACGCACACGAGCACGTCAAAGGGCTCGACGCGGGCGGGCGGCGGTATCACGCGCTGAATCCGGAGGTGTTCCTGTTCCAGCACGCGACCTATGTCGACGCGCTGATGAAGGCGTCGGAGATCTTCGGGCCCGCGATCCCCGCGGGGGAACGCGCACGGTTCTACGACGAGTGCTGCGCGTGGTATCGCGGTCACGGAGTGAGCGACCGTTCGCTACCCGCCACGTGGGAGGAGTTCACGGAGTACTTCGATGCCGCGTGCCGCGACCGGCTCCGGCTCGACCCCGCGGGCGCCGCGCTGGCGGAACAGGTGCTGCGGCCCGATGCGTGGATCGTGCGCCGGGTGCCGCGGGCCGCCGTGCTGGCGATGCAACACGACCGCGTCGCGGAGCTGCTCGGAGTGCGTGTACGCGAGGCGGACCGGTTGGCGCTGCGCGGTTTCGCCGCGGGCGTCAGGTCGAGCTTCGCCGTGTCGCCCCGGCGTGTGCGAACGATCCCGCAGGCGAGATCTCGCAGAACCGGTGGGTACTTGAGTGATGTTTCTTGAGCTGTAAGTGCTGAAATGCTTCTCCGCTAAACGGAATGATGAGTAACATAATCCGCGTTGAGATGAAGTAGAGCGCGGGAGGTTCGCATGCACGGTGAGACGCACGGTAGATGCGACAACCTGTCATGGCGTGGGTCGGAGAACGCGAGGCGCGCAGCCGGCGGGGCGGGGACCGCGACGACCAGGCCGCACGTGTACGGCGGCAATGGTCCGCACCTGGCTGCGATGACGCTGTCGCACAGTGGTTTTCATCGGACTCGCGAACACGGGGCGGGTTCGGGCGGTGTCGCCGGCGGGGGAGTGCGCGGCAGGCTGGTGGGCCGGGTGCTGGGGACCGAGCTGACCGTGTTCGAGTTCCTGCTCGTACTGGGCGCTATCGGCGCCGCGTACACGGGGGCGCGCGTGACGCGGGCGCTGGTCGTTCGGGCGCTGCGCGCGGTGGTTCGCCGGTGAGCGTGACGCGGGTGCCGGTTCGCCGGTGCACCGGGCTGTTCGGAGTTGTTCATTCACGCGGGAGGGAAAGAGTTCCATGGGTTCTCTGGTGATGAGCAGGGAGATCCCCTGCGGTCCGGAAGCCGTCTTCGGCACGATCGTTCGCCCGGCCACCTGGCACCGCTGGTTCACCATTCATCGCGGATTCGTGCGCGAGCCACCCGAGCTGCTGAGTGAAGGGGCGACCCTGCTCTCGCGTGTGACCCTCCTCGGCGCGGACGATGAGCTCGAGTGGACCGTGGAGGTGCTCGACGCCCCCTTCCGTATGGTGCTGCTCGGCAGCGGAAGCGGTGGCGCCCGAAGCGAGTTCACGTATTGGCTGCGCCCGTCCGAGGCGGGCACCACCCTCACGATCGGCGGCGTCTTCACCGGTCCCGAGTTCACCCCGGAGCACTCCGCGGCCCTCGAGGACCACGGCCGCGCCGAGCTCGCCCACACCCTGGATCTGCTGGCGGCGATCACGTGCGCGGGCAGCGCGGGTCGGGGTGAACGCCGCCCTGCCTGAGCAATAAGTTCAGAGCCATTCTGGCTCAAATAGCATCTTGACGTGCGAATCCCGTGGTGTATGTTAATAACTGTTCGGAATACGAGATCTCTCTGTTTGCTCAGCTCGTGTGCCGGACCCTCGCCCGACGCCCTGCGGTCCGTACCCACCGCAGGCCGTTTCAGAGGGCGAGTCATGGGGGGAACCCTGCGTGGCCAGTTACCCACTACACCCCTGCGCCACGCAGGCCCACCCGCTTCCGTGGTGGGCCGCACAGGCTCCCGGCGAATTCGTGATCGCGTCCGGCTTCGGCGAACGTCCACTGGTACCGCACTATTCGAGCGAACGGCAATCGCCGGGTCTCGTTCGCCGTGCGGTCGCGACTGCCGGTAAGGTGACAACTCTCCGGCTCACCTCCGCATTTGCCGCTGGCCTACCCTCGACGCGGTGACCTGGAGCGAAAACTATGTCTACGCTGCTGCATTCACAACCACTCGGCGACGGGCGGAAATACGACTTCGATCTCGATACGGCTCCGCAATGGATGGTTCGTGACGCGGTTCGAACTCTGCTGCTCCCCGGGGCCGGCGTCGTCATCGACGACGCGGTTCAGCTCGTCGCGGAACTCGTTGCCAATGCCTGTCAGCACGGCAGCTCGCCACGGCGCTGTAGGTTGCTGGTGCTGGCAGATCCGCCGAGGCTGCGCGTCGAGGTCGACGACAGCCATCCCGGAGTTCCGGTAGCACGAACCCCGGACCGGACCGGGGGCCGCGGCATCATCCTCGTGAACTGCTTGGCCACCGACTGGGGCTGCGTACGTGGATCGGATATCAAGACGGTATGGGCAGAGCTCGCTCTGGTTCCCGCGGCTCGTTCTCACTGACCGAAATCGCGGACAACCACCGCCACGATCCGGCGTCGTCAGAGCCCCAGATCCGAGACCAGGCGCCGGACTCGAGCCTCCACTTGATCGCGAATGGCGCGGACTTCGTCGAGCTCACGGTCCTTCGGATCCGGTAACCACCATTGCTCGAAACGGTGGCCCGACACAATCGGATCGGAGTCGCCGCACCCCATGTCGATGACCACATCGGCGGCCCAGACGAGTTCATCGGTCCACGGCTTGGGGAACGCGGCGGCGATATCGATCCCGCGCTCGGCCATCACCCGCACAACGGCCGGGTTGATCTCCGTTCCCGGCGTGGATCCCGCTGACCAGCCCACGGCGCGGCCTCCGGTCAGGCTGGCGAAGAACCCGAGTGCCATCTGCGATCGCCCCGCGTTGTGCGTGCAGACGAACAGGACCATCGGGCCATCCGCGCGACCCCCACGGGACTTGCGGAGGGCGGTCAGGCGATCGTGCGCGAAAAGTTCTGACAGTCGTGCCAGTTCCCGCTCCGTCGCGCCGGTCTCCATCATTGTCCGATAGGAGGATTCGAGGAGTCGTTCGACGGCTTCGGCACCCAGGTCGTGGCCGAATTCGCTGGTCAGTCGTCGGGCGGCCGAGTCCAGGAAAACGGAGTCGCTGGAGAGTGAGTCGGCTGTGACAGCGAAGCGGCTGGAGAATCGCTCGGTCACTTCTCTCCTTCTCCTCGATGCGGAGTGGGCGGCGTGCTCGGTTGCCACCAGCATACGCAAGGCTATCGATATGCCCGGATAACGATCCCGGCCCAGCCCCACCCTCAAGGTCGGGTGTGGCCTATGTGGTGCGCGAGATCTCCGCATCTCGCTTCATTCGGCGAGGATTGGAGATGACCATAGGACGTGGTATACGCAGGTAAGACGAACCTAGCAGTCAGAATTCACAGTAACTTATGGGCTTGTGTCCGCGGCCTCGGTATGCCAGGATCGGCACGTCGGAGCACGGACGTCCATCGGAGCGCCGGCCAACCACATCGGCGTATCGGGGAGCGCCGCCACCGTCGTACAAGGGACCGGACTTGGGAGCCTTCACGATGATCAAGGAAGTGCCGGGAACCCCGGAAGACTTGTTCGACACCATCATCCGGCCCACGACGTGGGAGCACTGGTTCACGCTGCATCACGATTGCGTGGGGTGCCCGCCGGACACCCTCGCCGACGGCGCGACCCTTCGATCCGAAGTGCTGCTCTTCGGGGTCACGGCCGAAGTCGAATGGACCGTCCCGGTGCGCCGGGAGCCCGATCGAATCGTGTTGCAGGGCAAGGCGCATACCGGACTTCGGTGCGAGTTCGACTACTGGTTCCATCGCACCGGTACCGGGGTCACGATCACCGCGGGCAGCATTTTCACTGCCCCCTCGATGAAACGCGCTGTCGCACAGGCCCTCGAAGAGCGCGGGCGCGACGAACTCGACAGAACCCTCGCGCAACTCGCCGCACTCGCGACCGCACGCGAGCGTTGAGAACCTCTGCGCCGTAGTCCAGTTCACCTCTCGTCCGGAAGTAACGCCCATGCCCGAGCCCTCCTTCGCCGCCAACGATCTCCTGGCTCCGGCCTGGCGGGTACTGCGCGGGTTCCACCCGGAACTGGCGGACTTTCTGCACGGGGCGAGCGTGGAAGAGCTTGAACGGCCCGACGGCGGGGCGTTGCGCATGTTCAAGGAGTGCGGGGCGACCGGGCTCATCGTCGCCGAAAGCGCAGGCGGAGTCGGTGCTTCGGCCGAGGACATGGCATACATCTACCGGGCGATCGGCTCGCGTGCCCCCTCGCTCGCCGTCGCCTCGTCCTTCCACCACATGTCGCTGGCGGCGCTCATCGAACTCGCCGCCACCGCGCCGGCGGCCGAGGGCGAGGCGGTCCAGTTCCTGATCGCCGCGGGTGCGCTCGTCACCTCGGGCTTCGTCGACGACATCCCCGGCAGCGGACGAACCCTGCCCCGGACCGCCGGCGTGCGCGTGGACGCGGGCCGGCATCTCGTCAGCGGCTACGTACACCCCTGCTCGATGGCGCGCTCGATGGATATTCTGTTGTGCCCCAACGGCACCCAGGACGGGAGCCTGGGCATCGCGCTGGTCGCCGCCGGTACTCCCGGCCTGCGGATGCGGCGATCCTGGAACAGCCCGCTGCTGCGCGCCACCGAAACCGAGGAGATCGTGCTCACCGATGTCGTGGCCTCGGCCGTCCTGACCGGGATCGGGCCCGAGCGTCACGCCGACATCGAACGCATCGCCCAGCTGTGGTCCTCGATGCTGGTGATCGCGTCCTACCTCGGCATGGCGACCGCGCTCATGCAGCGGGTACTCGACGTCTCCGGCCGCGATCCCGCACCGTTCGTCTCGGCCGCCGCCGCAGTGGAATCGGCGTGGAGCGCACTGCTTCTCAGCTGCCGTGAATTCGACGCGGGCCGCCGCGACACCGCCTCGGCGGCCCGCGTCATGCACATTCGCTGCGCGCTGCGCGACAACCTGTCCCGCATCACCTCGAACCTCATCGAGGCGATGGGCGCGCACGCGTTCAACGACACCTTCGAGATGCCCTACCTCGCCGGCTGCCTGCACGCGCTGGCCCTGCACCTGCCCAGCCGGCACAGCATCGCACCCCACCTGTACGAGTTCCATCGCAGCGGGTCGTTCGAGGTGCCCTCGCCGATCTCTCCGAATTGACGCCCGGTGAGCCGATTGTTTGCTGATTGGTTTGAGTGACGGAGTGCCGGGTATGTGCACTGCGAGTCGCTGATCGACTTGCCGATATCTCGGCGTTCTGGTCGGCGAATTACATGGAGTGGTCGGAATATATTGTGCAGCAAGGCAATTAGGTCTCGGTGAGCACGTGGCTCGGGGCGTGGATGGGGATCGCGGGGTAGGTGATCTGTTTCAGCGCCCGGACCCGGGGCCGGTAGCTACGGGAGGAGCGGAATCATGATCCCCAGCTCCGCATGGCAGTCGCCGGGAGAGGTGCCCGTCGAGGTCTTGGACGAAATCCGTGGGCGCCTGGCGGCAGAATTCGCGGCGCTCGGCGCGAAAGTAGTCGTTCGGACGGTCGTTTCGTCCGCTGAGTATCTGACGAGTGCGGCGGTGCCGCCGGACCGGCTACCCGGACGGGTGGAGCGCTTCGCGCGGGATCGGTTGAGAGCCTTGGCGAAAGAGCGCGGATGGGCCGGGATCGGTACGGCGGTGCTGTTTCTCTGCAGAAATAACGCGGGACAGTCGCAGATGGCGCGCGGCTTCTTCGCCCAGCTCGCGGGCGAGCGGGTGCTGGCCTGGTCGGGTGGGTCCGCGCCCGGGGCGGAGATCGATCCCACGGTGGTGCGGGTGATGGCCGAGTGGGGGATCGACATCCACGACGAGTTCCCGAAGCCGTGGACCGACGAGTTCGCGCGGGTCGCCGATGCGGTCGTGGATCTGGGCTGTGGCGACACCGATCCGATTCTGGCGGGGCACAGATTCGAACAGTGGCCGACACCGGATCCGGCGGGGCTCCCGATCGAACAGGTTCGCGCGATCGGGCGGGATATCGAACGCCGGGTGCGCCGCTTGGCCATGACGCTGGGTTCGTCCGCGTCGTCGTGACATCGCCGATGAATGGCGGCGACGCCCGCAACACCGCTAGCTGCTGCTCCGTAGCTCGCTAGCAACAATCCCGCGCCCCGACGCCTCGGGTTCCGGCAGTGGTGTTTGGGCATCATGGGCCGGGGCATCCGGTCCGCATGAATCCAGAAACGGGCCCGGGGGACACCCTCGGAGAGAGCGAAAGCCTCGACTCGGACGAAGTCAGGAACGAAGACGGCGACGCGGTGGTGACGCCGCCCGACCACTGGCAAGCGGCCGACCGTGACGACATGACCACGCGCGGGCAACAGCTGGGCGAATCGCATGCCGAGCGCCTCGCCGCCGAAGAGCCCGACCAGCAACCGTACGAAGAAAGCGATCCCCCGCGGGACGGTCTGTCCCTCGACTCTGCCAACTCGGAGGCCGACGACCCTGATCGCCCGGTCCGCCGGCACCGAGGACAGGTGAGCAGCACTCCCGAAGACGGCGATCCGTTCTACAGCGAACTCGATTAGGTCAGGCTTCCGGGAAGCGGGCGGCAACGTCCGAATTCTATTTCACCGCGTACGTCGTTGTTATTGAATGCATGCCGCCGCGATGGCGATGACCGTGGCAGCCGCCACCGCGACCGCGACCGACGCGCCGCCCGCAGCGGCTCCCGTCGCCGAAGTGGTCGATCAGCGCCGTCGCGACCTCATCGGCGCGGCCGCGCTCGACGGCGCCGCGCACGGTTCGGCCGAAGGCGCGGCGACGGCGCGATCATCGGAACCGCGGTGGGCGTCGGAATCACCACCGCGGCCGGTGCGGCCTCCGCTGCCACCGGAGCGGGCGTCGGCGCCGCGGCGGGAGCCGCCGCCGGCCTGGCAGCGGGCCCTGTCATCGGTGCGACGGCCGGTGCCGCGGCGGGAGCGGCGATCGGCGCCGTGGTCGGCCCCGCGGTCGGCGCGGGCGCCGGTGCGCTGGCGGGCGCGGGACTCGGCGCCGGGCTGGCGGTCGTGGCCGGTGTTCCGGTGACCGCCACCACCGCCGCGATCGGTACGGCGATCGGCGCGGGCGCGGGAGCGGCCGCCGGGGCCGCGATCGCCGCGGCCGACGCCAATACCGGACTGGCGCAGCAGAATCTGGACGACCTGAACGCCTTCGCCTACAACTGGTGACCCCGGGGCGCGAAAGCCCCTCGCGCGCAGCCGGTCCTCCCGCTCGATGCTCCAAGGGGTGGAGACAGGCTGTGCCACCGCCACGGCCACGGCCACGGCTACGACGACCGGTTTGATTGCGTCGATGTAGATGGAACGGGCGGACACATATATCCGTGGAAGTGAACAATGAACCGGATCAGTGGCCGATTCTGTCTGGAATATGTACTAACATAGTGATGGTCGTTCGCGACCGCCGCGCAGTGCGCGAAGTCAGCGTTCACGACGAGTCGCAGGGCAGATGCGAGAACCGGTCGTGGCGCGGTGTCGACAGTTCGCGGACCGGTTCCGGCGGTACTGGGGGATCGCCGGCCCGGCCGCGACTGTCCCCGTGATACCCATGAGCGCGTCGCGGTTCGCGAGCCCCGCCGGTCCCAGGTGGCCGGTACATGGGCAGACTGGGGGTATGGCTTCCGGATCCCCAGCTCGGCCCTCGCCCGCGGACCTGGCCGCGGCGCAGGACACCACCATTCCCAGCGTGATCGGGCCCGGGCTGCGGGTGCTGTTCTGCGGAATCAATCCCGGCCTGTGGTCCGGCGCCACCGGGCACCACTTCGCCCGCCCCGGCAATCGGTTCTGGCCCGCCCTGCACCGATCCGGTTTCACCCCGCGCCAGTTTCGACCCGACGAGCAGCAGGAGCTGCTCGGGTTGGGCTTGGGCATCACCAACGTGGCGGCGCGCACGACCGCGAAGGCGGACGAACTCACCGCAGACGAATTGCGTGCCGGCGGAAAGGATCTGGTCGATCGGGTCGAGCGCTACACACCCGCGGTGCTGGCCGTGCTCGGGATCGGCGCCTACCGCACGGCCTTCGGCCGCCCGCGCACCACGATCGGCCCCCAATCCGAGCGCATCGGTGACACCGCGATCTGGGTCCTGCCCAACCCCAGTGGCCTCAACGCCCACTACACCCTCGATGCCCTCGCCGCTGAGTTCCGCGCGCTGCGCGAAGCGATCGGCGACGCCTAGAACGCTGTACCCCTAGCGAATACGAGGAGCCGATGACCGAAGCGGTCGATGGACGCGCGGGCATCGACGCGCGACTCGTCGAAAGCCTGATCGCGCAACAGTTTCCACGGTGGAGCCACCTGCCGATCAGGCCGGTGCCGCACGACGGCTGGGACAATCGCACCTATCGCCTGGGCGAGGACATGAGCGTCAGGCTGCCGACCGCGGCCGGCTACGCCCCCGCAGTCGCCAAGGAAAGCCGCTGGCTTCCGACACTGGCACCGGCGCTACCGGTTTCGGTACCGACCATCCTCGGCGAGGGCCTACCGGGTCTCGGCTACGAGTTCCCCTGGTCCGTGCGGCGCTGGATCGCGGGTGAATCCGCCGATCGGGCCGCCATCGGTAACCCCGTCGACTTCGCGGTCGCCGTCGCGGAATTCCTTCGCGCGCTGCAGCGCTGCGCCACCACCGGCGGGCCGGCGGCCGGTGCGCACAGTTTCCATCGAGGACGGCCGCCGCGGGTCTACGACGGGCAGACTCGCGCGCTGCTCGCCACGCTCGACGGAATCGACACCGCCGCGGCGACCACCGTGTGGGACGAGGCGCTGGCCACCGAATGGACGCGGAGCCCGGTCTGGTTCCACGGCGACCTCGCACCGGGCAACCTGCTGCTCGAGGCCGGGAAGCTGACCGCGGTGATCGACTTCGGCACCTGCGGTGTGGGCGACCCCGCCTGCGACCTGGTACCGGCGTGGACGATGTTCTCCGGGCCGAGCCGCGAGGTTTTCCGCGCGGCGGTCGGCCACGATGAGGACACCTGGGCGCGAGCGCGGGGCTGGGCGCTGTGGAAGGCACTGCTGACGCTCGAGGCGTGCCCCGCCACCGACCATGCCGAGCGGACGCGCATCCTGCTGCTCGTCGACGGGATCCTGACCGATCGGCCGATGCGGTGAACAGCGCCCGATCCTGCGCACACAGGGGAGAAGCGGCGCGCGGATTCACCTCCAGATAGCAATTTTCCGTCGCTGACCAGCAAATACAGTTCTTCTCACACCCATGTGCCGATCCCGGATCCGGTCTCTACCTTCGAGCAGATGACCGAGAGAACAATCCCCGGGCTCAAGACCCGCGACGTGGAGCCGGTGGCGGAGTTCTACACCGCGCTCGGGTTCGAGATCACCTTCCAGCAGACCTCGCCCTACCGGTTCCTGAGCGTCCGGCGCGGCGGCATCGAGTTGAACTTCCACGGGGACAGGCACTTCGACCCGGCGACCTCGGCCCACGGCTGCGTCGTGCACACCGACCGCGTCGACCACCTGTACGCCGTGTTCACCGAGGCGCTGGCGGCCCACTTCGGGCGAGTGCCGCTCGAGGGGACGCCGCGGGTGGGTTCGCTGCAGGACATGTCCTACGGCGTGCGGCAGTTCCTGCTGATCGACCCCGGCGGCAACACCCTGCAGATCTGCCAGGCGATCAGTGCCGACCAATCGCATCGGCCCGTCCCGCGCGAAACCTTCGCGCGGGCAGTGCATATGGGCGCGCTCTTCGCCGACTCCAAGCAGGACCTGGAAGCGGCGGTCAAGGTTTTGGACCGCGCGCTGGGCCGCACCGACGAGGAGCCCACCGCGGTACAGCTCGTGCGGCTGCTCGTGCTGCGCGCCGACGTGGCGATCCGCCAGGGCGACAGAGGATTCGCCGCCACCCTGCTGAACCGGGTGCGCGGGCTGGAGCTGAGCGCGGACCAGCGAGAGGAGCTGGCCGACGAACTGCGCCGCGCGGGTGAACTCGCCGTAGACGGCTGAGCGGCACCGGAATCGGAGTCAGCTGCCCGGCGATCCGTACTCGGCGAGCACCGGTGCGAGTTCGTCCGGGCTCGCACCGTGCAGGATGACCCGATCCGCGCCGTAGGCGAACTCGTCGCGGATCCGTGCCACGCAGCGGGCGGGGGATCCGGTGGCCGCCGCCGCGAGCCAGTCGCCGGGAAGTAGACCGGCAATGTGCTCGAGCTGGTCCACGGTGGCCTTCGCGTCGATGGCGCCCGGCACGGACCCCACCACGGGATCGTCTCGAAACCGCTGCAGCACAGCGGGATCCCAGTCGTTGGTGCGAACCATCAGGTCGCCGTAGCCCTGCAGGTACGTGGCCAGCCGGCCGACCGTCTTGCGCAGACGGTCGGCCTCGGGCAGGTGATCGCCGACCGTGGCCAGGCACGACCACACCCGGACCGAGTTGGGGTCGCGACCGGCCTGCTCGGCCGCCCGTTTCACCGTCGCCACGCAGCGGGTCAGGGTTTCCGGCGGGAAGTAGGTGTGCAGGATGACGTCATCGAACACGCGCCCGCCCAGGGCGAGGGTGCGCGGCCCGAACGCGACCAGGGCCAGGGGGATGTCCTCGTCGAAGTCGGCGTCCAGGAACAGCACGGGGTAGCGGCCCATCGGGCCGTCGTGGCCGATGATCGTCTCCCCGCGCCAGAGTCGCCGGGTGACGCGCGCCCAGTCCTCCATGTGCGCGGTGGTCACCTCGGGAATGCCGAACGCCGCGTGGATCGGCGCCACCCCGCGACCGATGCCGAGGGTGAATCGGCCGCCGGACAACCGGTGCATGGTCGTGGCCCACGAGGCGGTGACCAGCGGGTGCCGGGTGTTGCAATTGGTCGCGGCGGTGGCGATTCGCATCCGTGTGGTCACCGCGCAGGCCGCGCCGACCAGGGACGACGCCTCCTTGATGTTCCACCGTTCGGAGATGAAGGCCGTGCCGACGCCGAGCTCCTCGGCCTGTTCGGCCTCGTGGATCAGGGTCGCGGGTCCGGCGCCCCCGGCGCCCCCGAGCAGGTAGCAGCCGAGTTCCTCGTGAACCTGTGCCATGCACGTCTCCCTACCGAATGCCGCGCGGGCCAACGCTTTCCGCGCCATCTGCCGATCCGTGCTCGACGGAACCCGGGCGACAGGCGTCGAGTCGTTGTCCGACACGCGACAAAATAACAGCGTTATCGGTCGATTGTGCGGTTTCGTCAGAATCTGTGGTGAACGGAGTGGGCCGGCCGGTCGCAAGGATCCCTGTCGCTCGGTTCTCCCGCTTCTCGCCCGCGATCACGACTGTTAACGTAACGTCGTTTCCGCCCCCGGTTCGAGTGGAAGAGAAGCGTCATCGTGGCGAAACCCCTGCTGAGCTCGGATACGATCTACGACGAAGCCCTGCGCATCCTCGCCGACCAGGGCGCGGCCGGACTCACCATCCGCACCCTGGCCACTCAGCTGCGCTGCTCGAATTCCACGCTCTACCAACAGGTCGGCTCGGCCGAGCAGCTCACCCGCGGCGTCGTCGCCCACGCCTTCGCCCGGCTCGAGATCTCCTTCGACGCCGACGCGGTCTGGGAGGTGGCCGTCCAATCGTGGTGCCTGGCACTGCGCGGGGCGCTGCTGGAGCAGCCCGAGCTGTGCAAACTCATGACCGTCGCCGACCGCGGCGTGGTCATCGACTACGCGGAACGACTGCTGGTTGTCCTCGAACGCGACGGCTTCAGCCGCGCCCGGGCGATCGAGATCGGCGGCATTCTCGCCCACGTCACCCTCAGCATGAGCCTGTCCGACATAGCGGCGCCGGGGGAGTGGGACGACCCCCGCGTCTTCGCCACCACCGTCCGCTGGCTCATCCACGGCATGGCGCTGACCCGTGCGGAAGAACTGCTCGGCGCGCGAACAGATCCGGTCGTCACCGCCCGGTAGGCAAGGAACCATCATGACCACTGCCTCGTCCGACTCCACCGCGCTGCCGTCGAGTCCGGCGGACCTCACCCCCGAATGGCTCGGCGCCGTTCTGGGCGTGCAGGTTTCGTCGGTGCGCGTCGAGCCCATCGGCACCGGCCAGACCGGCGCGACCTACCGCCTGACCCCGGCCTACGCCGCCGCGGGGTCGCATCCGGTATCGCTGGTGGCGAAGCTGCCCTCCCAGGAGCCGGGAGTGCGCGAACGCGCCGCCCTGGGATACCGCGCCGAACACGCCTTCTACACCCGCGTGGCCCACACCGTGGCGGTACCCGTCCCCGAGGTCTTCCACTGCGAGATATCCTCCGACGGTTCCGAATTCGTGCTGCTCATCGCAGATCTGGCCCCGGCCGCGCAGGGCGATCAGCTGCGCGGTTGCGGCACCGAGGACGCCCGGCTGGCGGTGCGGGCGCTGGCGGATCTGCACGGGCCGCGCTGGTGCGATCCGGCGTGGCTGTCGTTCGAGGGCATCGCCATGCCCAAAGCCGATGCCGACTTCGCCCGCGGTATGGGCGCACTCGCCGGGATCGCCCTGGAGAAGACGCTGTCGGGTCTGGGCGACCGCATGAGCGCCGCCGACCGAACCGTGCTGACCGAGGCGGCGAACCTCATCGAGCCCTGGCTCGGCCTGGACGCGGACCGCTTCTGCCTGCTGCACGGCGACTATCGGCTCGACAACCTCCTGTTCGACGCCGTGGCCCACACCGTCACGGTCGTGGACTGGCAAACCCTCACCGTCGGACTACCCGCCCGCGACCTCGCCTACTTCCTGGCAACGAGCATGGATCCTGCCGCTCGCGAACGCGGCGAAGCCGGCCTCGTCGAGGCGTATCACCGCCGGCTGCTCGAGCACGGCGTGCGCGACTTCACCCTCGACCGCTGCTGGACCGACTACCGGCTCGGGATGCTCCAGATCCCGCTACTGACCACCTTCGGCTACGCCTTCACCGCCACCACCGAACGCGGTGACGACATGATGCTCACCATGATCGAGCGGGGCTGCCATGCCATCCGTCATCTCGAAACCATCGCTCTCACACAGCAACTCGTCTAGACAGCACCCGTCGGACGCCCCCTCTGCGGTCCGTCATATTGGTACTTTACAGGTGGCTAGCCAGGTGTAAATATTGAGCGATGGACGCGGCCACGAGCACAGACGTAGGACGGCGCGCACTGCGCGGCCGAGCGGCCGAGACGGTCGAGCGGCTGCTCGACGCGGGCCTGGAGGTGTTGCGCGAGCAGGGATTCGAACAGCTGTCGATGCGCGAGGTCTGCCGCCGTGCCGGGGTGACCCACGCGACCGCCTACGGCTACTTCTCCGCGAAGGAACACCTGGTCTCGGAGATCTACTGGCGGCGCGTGAGCGCCTGGTGTGAGACCCCGCTCGCGGACGGCACCCCGCTCGAGCGCCTGGACGCGGTGTTCGCCGAACTGGCCGCGCTCTCGGCCGCCGAACCCGAGCTCAGCATCGCGGCCTCGGCGGCGGTGCTGAGCCGCGATCCCGATGTCGCGCGGGTACGGACGCGTATCGGCGCCGCCATGAGCGCGCGCACCCGCCGCGCGGCCGGCGACCGCCCCGCCGACGTGCTCACCGCCCTCGACATCGCGGTCAGCGGTGCGATGGTGCAGGCGGGCATGGGCTACTTCTCCTACCCCGAGATGGCGAGCCGCCTGAGCTCGATCGCCCACCTGCTGTTGCGTCCCTGACCCTTTCGATCCACCGCCCGGTGCGCGCCACGAGCCCGCCCCGGCGCCCCGCTGTACCGAACCGCGTTGCGGTTCACCGAAGTAGATGAGGACACCCACCATGAGTTTCGATCGCGCCGAACTGGAATCGTTCTGGCAGAGCTGGCTGGAGATCAACCGGCGGGCCCAGGAACTCGGCGACTGGTCGGTCATGGCCGACCACTACGAACCCGACGCGTCCTACGGCTGGTCCTACTCGGCCACGGACCAGTTCATGGCCACCGGCCGGGACGAGATCCGGGAGCTGGCCCTGGGCACCGAGATGCTCGGCTTCCAGGGCTGGGTCTACCCCTACCAGAGCGCGGTCATCGACGAGCAGAACGGCCAGGTCGTCGGCTTCTGGCGCCAGCGCAGCACCTTCACCGATCCCTCGGGCGCGCCGTACGAGATCCCCAGCCTGGGCTGCAGCTGGTTCCAGTACAGCGGCAACAACACCTGGTCCTGGCAGCGCGACATCTTCGACGCCGGCATCGCCGCCAAGACCGTCGGCCGAATGTTCAAGGACCGCACCAACACCCCCGAACTCGACGCCCGCGTCAAGGCCGCGACCAGCGGTCCCCAGCCCGGCCACTACCCGGGCCTGGAGCAGATGAGCAGCCCGCTGTGGCCGATCCCGGCGGTTGATCTGTGACCGGCGCACCCGAGCCGCACTGGTCCCTCGACCGCGCCGGGGACCAGAGCGGGCGCGTCGCGGTCGTGACGGGCGCCAACACGGGCATCGGGCTGGAAATGGCCCGGGCCCTGGCACATCGGGGCGCGACGGTCGTGCTGGCCTGCCGCAACGCCGAGCGCGCCGCGGCGGCCCGCGCGGACATCCTCGCCGGTGCCGCCGGCGCGAGCGTGCATGTCGAGGACCTCGACACCAGCAGTCTCACCTCGGTCGCACGGTGCGCCAATCGATTACGTGAGCAGTGGCCGGCCATCGACCTGCTGATCAACAACGCGGGTGTGATGGCCAAACAGCGCACCGTGACCGAGGAGGGTTTCGAACTCGACTTCGTGACGAACTTCCTCGGGCACTTCGCCCTGACCGGGCACCTCGCGGACGCGCTGTCCGCCGCCCCCGCCGCGCGGATCGTGACGGTCAGCAGTCTCACCCACCGTCGTCGCACCGCGACCCTCGACTACGACGACCTGGCGCTAGAGCGCGGCTTCGACTCGGAGGCCGCTTACGCGCGGTCGAAGCTGGCGTCGATGACGTTCATGATCGAACTCCAGCGGCGGCTGGCGGCCTCCGGCTCCCGCGCGATCTCGCTGGCCGCGCACCCCGGCGGTGTGCGGACCGGCATTCTGCGCGAACAGAATCCCCTGGTTCGGCTCGTGTACAACCCTCGAATGACCTGGCTGACAGGCTGGTTCACCCAGGGCACGGTGGCAGGCGCCGAACCGATCCTGCGCGCGGCCCTGGACCCGGACGTCGCAGGCGGCGAGTTCTTCGGCCCCGGCGGGCGCTGGGAGCTCATCGGCCCACCGGTCCCGGTCACCATCTCGCGCCGCGCACAGGATCCGGCCGCCGGCGCCCGGTTGTGGGAGGTCGCCGAGCAACTCACCGGGGTCCGTTTCCCGGCGGCGTGAACATCCCGGCGGGCTCCGTCGATCCGTCGACGGCGCCCCCGTTCGAGAAAAGACAACGATGCGGTACTACATCAGCACCGGCTTCCTGGCGACCCGGGAGATTCCCGAGATCGCCCGCGCCGCCGACGCTCTCGGCTACGACGGGATGGGCCTGCCCGATCACGTCGTGAACCTCGCCGAGCTGGAGACGCCCTACCCCTACACCCGCAGCGGCAAGCGCCGCTGGGATCCCTTCGCGGACTGGCCCGATCCCTGGGTGCTGATCGGCGCCCTGGCCCAGGTCACCACCCGCCTGCGCTTCGTCACCACCGTGTACATCCCCGCGATGCGCGAACCCTACGCCGCGGCCAAGTCGATCGGCACCGCCGCGGTGCTGGCGGACGGGCGCGTCGAACTCGGTATCGGAGTCGGTTGGTGCCGCGAGGAATTCGAGCTCCTGGGCAGGCCCTTCGACCGCCGGGGCGCCCGCACCGAGGAACAGATCGAACTCATGCGCCGCCTGTGGGAGCCGGGCTGGACCGAATTCGACGGCGAGTTCTTCCACACTCCCCGGCTCGCGATGAGCCCGCCCGCGCCCGCGGTCCCGGTGCTGGTCGGCGGTCTCACCGACATCGCGCTGGCCCGCGCGGCACGCTACGACGGCTGGATCGGCGATCTCACCACCACCGACAAGGCCGTCGCCATCGCGGCGAAGCTGCGCGCGCTCCGCACCGCGGCGGGTCTGTCGATGGACGATTTCACCGTCATGGCTCCGCTGACCGACGCGCTGACCATCGAGGACTACGCCCGCGCCGAAGCCGGCGGCATCACCCACATCCTGACCATGCCGTGGATGTTCTACACCGGCCCGGACGCGACGACCGCGCAGAAGATCGCCGACATGGAGCGCTTCCGCCACGACCTGAAACTCGACCGATAGCGCTGCGGCCCGGGCGGTCTCACCATCCGGGGCCGCGCGGTCCGAGCGCACGGGGCGCCCGCCCGGGACGACCGGCGGTACAGTGGGCGGGCAATCGGCCGGGCCGGTCGATCCGGTTCGCGGGACGGAGCCAGGTGACCACTCCCATCGGGGCGCTCGAGTTCGAGGCGATGCTGCTCGGTCGCTACAGCCTCGTCACGCGGCGCGTCGCCGGGCAGCTGGACCGCAGCGCCTACGTGCTGCTGCACCGGCTCAGCGGTAGCGGGCCGATGTCCATCGGTCAGCTCAGCGACGCCCTGGGCCTGGACGTGTCCACGCTCAACCGCCAGACCTCCGCGATGGTGAAAGCCGGTCTGCTCGAACGCATTCCCGACCCCGACGGCGGTATCGCCCGCAAGTTCCGCTGCACCGGTGCGGGTCTGGCGAAGATGGAGGTCGAGCGGACTTCGCGCGTGCATCACCTTGGGGCCATCCTGGCCGACTGGCCCGAGCACGAGGTCGCCGCACTCGTGGACCACCTCGCCCGGTTCAACTCCGCCCTCGAGCGGTACGACGCGCGGATGCGACCCCGCCAGCACGGGAGCCCGGCGCCCTAGGACAGTGCGCCGCGCGGGTGCCCGCGTGTGTGCCGTACCTCGCGATTGCGGGGGGAGTGCTGTGGCTCACCTCGAGCTATAGTAACTTCGTTACCGGTAACTGAGTTACCAGCAACACAACTGTGCGCGGCCCGTGCGAAACACACCGGGTTGTCGTCGAGCCGGCGTGCCCACCCGCACCCCTCGGCCGCGCAGGCCTCGTCCCGGCAGCGGACACCACGAGTACCGCCTGCCGGCCTGCGCCACAGCTGTTCCGATCTTGCAGAGAAAGACGACGACGATGTCAGTCGAAAAAACAGCGCGGCGCCGCGCGGTTCGGCGCCTCATGGCGATGACCGCGGCGATGTGCGTGGGAGCCGGGCTCGTGAGCGCGGTGGCCGCCCCGGCGCAGGCCGCGCCCGCCGAGGACTTCTACCTCCCGCCCGCGCAGTTCGATACCGCCGCCGGAGCCGTGATCAAGACCGCTGATCTGCCGGTTTACCTGGCGCAGCCCGGGGGAGACGGACAGTGGCCCCTCGCCGCCAAGACCGTCATGTACACCACCCGCACCCAGGACAACGCTCCCATCGCGGTCACGGGCACCTACATCGAGGCCACCCAGCCCTGGCAGGGGAAGGGCCCGCGCCCGACGGTGGTCATCGCCCCGGGCACCACCGGGCAGGGTGATCAGTGCGCGCTGTCCAAGGCGTTCACCCTCGGCATGTACCTGGCCATCACCCCGCCGACGCTGTCCGCGAACCAGGAAGCGCTGTCGGCGATGGCGTGGAACCACCTGGGCGCGCGGGTCTTCGTGCCCGACTACATCGGCATGGGCACCCCCGGGGTGCACACCTACGCCAACCGCATCGAAGAGGCCCACGCGGTCCTGGACGCCGCCCGCGCGGCGAACACGCTCGCCGGCACCGGCTCGGACACCCCGATCGTGTTCTGGGGCTACTCCCAGGGCGGCGGCGCGACCGCCGCGGCCGCGGAGATGCACCCGACGTACGCCCCCGAGCTGAACCTCAAGGGCACCTGGGCGGGCGCGCCGACCGCGGACCTGTCCGAGATTCTCGGCGAGATCGAGGGTGCCCTGATCGGCGGCGCGATCGGCTTCGCGCTCAACGGCTTCATGGCCCGCTACCCCGATCTGAAGCCGGTTCTGGACGCGCGCACCACCGATGAGGGCAAGGCCCTGCTGTCGACGCTGGAGAACGAGTGCATCGCCGATGTGATCATGCGGCATCCGTTCCTGCGCACCACCGGTCTGACGGTCGATCAGCGACCGCTCACCGAGCACCTGCGTGAGATCCCCGAGGTGTCCACGATCCTGGCCCAGCAGCGCATCGGCACCCTGACCCCGCGCAGCCCGGTCCTGATCACCAGTGGCATCAACGACGACACCGTCCCGTACGCGCAGACCCGCACGCTCGCGGACACCTGGTGCGGGGCGGGGGCGACGGTGACCTTCCGCACCAACCATCTGCCCCCGATCCTGCCGAAAGCCACCCTGCCCAACCACTTCGGGCCGGAGCTGATCGACGGGTTCGGCACCAACAACGCGATCAACTACCTCCTGGATCGCCTGAATGACGTTCCCCTGCAAGGCTGCACGATCGACTGACCGTCTCGGATCACCGCCGCCACGAGGGGTCGACGGTGACCCGGTAGCACACCTCCGCGCAGTGAAATCGGCGGCGAACCCACCTCGGGTTCGCCGCCGATTCGCATCGTGTGCATCATTGCGCGACCGTGAATGCTGCGCCGCGAGCCCGGTTCCGGTATGAACTGAGCTGCGAACGCACCTTCGGACAGGAGACGAGGACCCATGCAGGAGAACCCAACCCCGGTGTCGGAACTGTCCGAGATCGACGCGAGCGCGGCCATAGCCCTGGTGCGATCCAAGGCGCCCGAGACCCGGTTCGGCCGGTTCACCGCCCGCCGTCCCGACAACGGTAAGTACGTGCAGGTCAACAGAATCGACGCCAACGGCACCGTGCTGTCCGGCGGCTGGACCTTCCTGGTCGACACCGCCAAACAGGTCGTCGTGCGCACGGCGGTGAACCCAGAGAGCTTCGACACCAGAGCCGCGGTTCGGCAGGGCACCGTCTGCTGATCGGCACTCACCGCCGGTTTCGGGGGCCGCGCACGATTGATCCGGATAGGAGGACGAGCGTTCACGAGTGGGTTGCCGCCCACGGTGTCTGACCGATAGCTCGTACTCGCGCATCACACCGGCGGCGTCGTTCGGCGCGGGGGGACGGCGGGTTTCGCCCGGGGTCGACTCGGGTCGGGTGACATACGTGCCGGACACTCAGACCGTATAGCTATCACAGCAGGCCGCAGCACGGTCTCTATCCCCTTGGGTGCGTGCTGATTTGCCGCGCACCAACCAGCCGCACCCACGGGCTTGCAATGGATCACGATCGATAACATGATGTCCCGACACAGTCAGAAGTGTCGATGCTGGGCCACGCCGTCGGGGGCGGGGAACCCCGTGGATTCGGGCGCGAGTGTCGCGCGAATCCGGCGGTCTTTTCTCGGGTGGGAATCCACCACGATGTCTGCTGTCAGAATTCAGCGAACAGCATGCTCACGACAGGATCTCTATGCGCGACAACCGCTTGCCGGCGACACCTCGGGCGGAGCGGAGGCGTCGCGACGGCGAACTGCGGGGGCGCGGCGTCGTGTCGCTGCTCGGCGCCGCCGTCGCCCAGCACCCGGACGGGGTCGCGCTGGTCGGGACGGACCGCTCGCTGACCTACCGGGAGCTGGACGAGGAGTCCAACCGGCTCGGCCGCACGCTGTGCGCGCTCGGCGCGGGACCCGAGGACCGTGTGGCGATCGTGCTGCCCCGCTCGGTGGATTCGGTCGTATCGACCTGGGCGATCACCAAGTCCGGCGCCGCGTTCGTACCCGTGGACCCGGCCTACCCGCGGGCGCGGGTCGACTACCTCCTCGCCGACAGCGGCTGCGCGTTCGGCATCACCCTGGCCCGGTACCTCGAGGAGTTGCCCGGCCACATCCACTGGCTCGTGCTCGACGACCCGCGGGTGACGGCCGAGCTGAACGCGGAATCGGCACGGCCGATCTCGTACGCGGACCGGCGCGCGCAGCCACGCCCGGCGAACCTGGCCTACCTCATCTACACCTCCGGTTCCACGGGCCGCCCCAAGGGCGTCGGCGTGACCCACGCCGGGGTGCCCGCGCTGACCGCAGATCTGCGTACCTCGCTGTCGGTGCATCGGGACGCGCGCGTGCTGCACTTCGCCTCCCCGAGTTTCGACGCCTCGATTCTGGAACTACTGCTCGCCGTCGGCTCCTGCGCCGCCCTGGTCGTCGCGCCGCAGACCATCCTCGGTGGCGGTGAGCTGGCGGACTTCCTGCACCGGCACCGCATCACCCACGCCTTCCTAACCCCGTCGGTCCTGGCGAGCCTCGACGCCCGCGAGCTGGAGGCGCTGACCACGATCGCGGTGGGCGGCGAACCCTGCCCGCCGGCGCTGGTGCGGCGCTGGAATTCCCCGCGCCGCCGATTCCACAACATCTACGGACCCACCGAATCCACGATCGCGGCCAGCCTGACCGGCCCGCTGCGCGCGGCCGACCCGGTGCCCATCGGCCGTCCCGTGGACGGGTTGCACCACCGAATCCTGGACACGCGGCTGCGCCCGGTCGCGCCCGGCGGCGTGGGAGAGCTGTACGTGAGCGGACCGGCGGTGGCCCGGGGATATCCCGGTCACCCGGAACCGACCGCGACGCGCTTCGTGCCCGACGTCCTGGGCCCGCCCGGCGCGCGCATGTACCGCACCGGAGACCTGGTGCGGGCCAACCGCGACGGCGAGCTGGAATACCGCGGCCGCGGCGACCACCAGGTCAAGATCCGCGGGCATCGCATCGAACTGGGCGAGATCGACGCGACCCTCACCCGCCTGCCGGGCGTCGTGGACGCGGTCACGGTGGACCGGACCACCTCGACCGGCAGCGTCGAACTCGTCGCGTTCGTGCGCACCGAGCGCACGCCCGCGCACACGGTCGTCGCCGAGCTGCGCGCCGCGCTGGCCGCGGAACTGCCGTCCTTCATGCAGCCCAACTCGATTCGCGTGCTGGCCGAGTTCCCGATCACGCCGTCGGGCAAGGTCGATCGGGCCGCCCTCGCCGCCCACACCGCCAGGTCCGCACCGATCGCGGGCGCGAGCGGGGTGGGCGAGGACCTGGTGCGCGAGGTGTTCGCCCGGGTGCTTGGAACCCGGGATGTCGACGGCGACAGCGACTTCTTCGCCTCCGGCGGGAACTCACTGCTGGCCACCCAGGCCGCGGCCCGCCTGAGCGAGATCTGGAACCTGCGGATTCCACCGCAGCTGCTGTTCGAGTACCGCACCGCGACCCTGCTGACCGCCGCGATCCGCACCAGGCACTTCGACACCGCCCGCCCGCCGCTGCTGTCCGGGGTGCGCCCGGAGCGGATCCCGTTGTCGGCGAACCAGCTTCGCTTCTGGTTGCGCAATCAGTTCGACACCGCGGCCGCGGTGGACAACATCGGCTTCGCCCTGCGCCTGGACGGCGTCGACGAACCGAGCCTGACCCGCGCCCTGCTCGACGTGGTGACCCGGCACGAGGCGCTGCGCACCCGCTACCCCGCCGACGACCAGGGACCGCACCAGCACATCGAACCCCCGGAGGCCCTGCTCGACCGTTTCGGGGTGCAGGACCTCGCGGACGCCGACCTGCCTGCCCGGGTCCGCGAGCTGCTCTGGCAGGGCTTCGACGTGACCGCCGAGGTGCCGCTGCGCGTTCGACTGCTGCGCACGCCGACCGAAAACGTGCTGGTGTGCGCGCTGCACCACATCTGCGCGGACGGCTCGTCCATGGCGCCGCTGGCACGCGACCTGGCCGATGCCTACAGCGCGCGGCTGGGTGGCGTCGCACCCGCCTGGCAGGCGTTGTCGGTGCAGTACGCCGACTACGCGCTGTGGCAACGCGAACTGCTCGGCTCGCTCCAGGACCCGGATTCGCTGCTGTCGCAACAGCTTCGATACTGGCGCACCGAGCTCGACGGTCTGCCCGACCAACTCGACCTGCCCGCGGACCGGCGCCGTCCCAGCGTGGCCTCGCTACGCGGAGCCACGGTGGACCGCACGCTGCCCGCCCACACGCACACCGAGCTGCTGGACCTGGCCAACGCCCGGCAGGCGAGCCTGTTCATGGTGATGCGCACCGCGCTGGCGGTGCTGCTGGCCCGGCTGTCCGGCACCTCGGACATCGCCATCGGCGTCCCGATGACCGTGCGGTCCGAACCCGCCCTCGACGGGGTCGCGGGCATGTTCGTGAACACGACGGTGTCGCGGACCAGCGTGGATCTCGACGAGAGCTTCATCGATCTGCTCGCCCGCACCAGAACCCGGGACCTGGCCAATTTCGCGCATTCGGAAGTGCCGTTCGAACTCGTCGTCGACGCCGTCGACCCGGTCCGATCGCCCGGGCGGCATCCGCTGTACCAGGTCGGTTTCGCGTTCCAGAACTTCACTCAGGCCGCGCTGTCCATGCCCGGCGCCACGACCTCGATGCTGGACGTCGCGGCCGAGACCGTGAAGTCCGACCTGCACATCGGGGTCATCGACACCCGCGGCGAGGACGGCGCGCCCGGCCTTATCGGGATCCGGTTCGGTTACAGCACAGATCTTTTCGACAAGTCCACCGTCGAGCGCTTCCTGGACGGCTATCTCCGGCTGCTGCGATCGATCCTGGAGGACCCGCGGCGCCGGGTCGGAGATCTCGAACTCGTGCGCGAGGACGACGCCGAGCTGTCGAGCCACGGCGCGGAGCGGGAACTCGACGTGCACACCCTGTCCGGAGTGGTGGCGCGGCACGCCGCCCGCCGCCCGGACGACATCGCCGTGATGTGCGCGGGCGAGTCGATCACCTACCGGGAGCTGTCCGAGCGGATCGCCCGCCTCGCGCGCTGGCTGATCGCCGACCGGGCGGTGGGCCCGGAGTCGATCGTCGCACTCGCCATGCACCGCTCGATCGACCAGGTGGTCGCCATGCATGCGGTCGTCGACGCCGGCGCCGCCTGGGTGCCCATCGACCCCGAACACCCCGCCGATCGCATCGGGTACGTGCTGGAATCGGCGCAACCGCACTGCGTATTGTCCACCACCGCAGACGATTTCACCCTGGTCGAGGCGCACCTGATCGACACCCTCGACCTGAGCGCCTACCCCGGCGACCCGGTGTCCGATGACGAACGCGCCGGGCCGCTGCGGCCCGATCACGCCGCCTACGTCATGTACACCTCGGGCTCGACCGGCCGCCCGAAGGGCGTGGTGATCACCCATGCCGCGATCGCGAATCAGGTGGCGTGGATGTGCCGGCGCTACGCGATCGGTGTGCGAGATGTGTACCTGCACAAGACCGCCGCCACCTTCGACGTCTCGCTGTGGGGCTACTTCGTGCCGCTGTGGGCCGGCGCCCGCCTGGCGCTGGCCCGGCCCGGCGAACACCGCGACCCCGACGCGATCTGCCGTGCCATCGAGACGTACGCGGTGACCCTCACCGACGTCGTGCCCGCCATGGCCGCCCTGATCGCCCAGCATCGGACACCCGCGGCGCTGCGATCGCTGCGCGCGCTGTTCGTCATCGGCGAGGCCCTGCCGCCGGAGACCGTGCAGACCTTCGCCCGGATCTGCTCCGCGGAGGTACACAACCTGTACGGGCCGACCGAAGCGGCGGTCAGCATCACCGAACATCATGTGCGGGAACGAGATCTGGACGAACCGCGACTGTCCATCGGGGTGCCCGCGTGGAATTCGCAGTGCCGGGTGCTGGACGCGCGTCTGCGCCCGGTCCCGCGCGGTGTCGTCGGCGAGCTGTTCCTGTCCGGTGTCCAGCTCGCGCGCGGCTATCGCGGCGCGCCGGGCCTGACCGCGGGCCGGTTCGTCGCCGATCCCTACGGGCCGCCCGGGTCGCGCGCCTACCGCAGTGGCGATCTGGCGCGGTTGCGGTCCGACGGTGAGCTCGATTTCCTCGGGCGCACCGATCTGCAGATCAAGGTGCGCGGGCACCGCATCGAGCTGGGGGAGATCGAGTCGGCGCTGCTCGCCGACCCGGCCGTCGCCCAGGCCGCGGTGACGGCCCAGCGCGCGGGCGGCGACGTCCGTCTGCTCGGTTACGTGGTTCCGGCGCCGGGCGCGGACGTGGACCCGAAGGCGTTGCGGCGCAGTCTCTCCGACGTGCTGCCGGGGTACATGCTGCCCGCGGTGATCTCGGTGCTCGCGGTGTTCCCCACCAATTCCAGTGGCAAGGTGGACCGCGCGGCGCTGCCGGTGCCCACCGTCGATGACCTGTCCGAGTCGGACGCACCCGCCCCCGAAACTCCCGTGGAGATCGCGATCGCGGAGGTCTTCGCGCAGGTGCTGGGTCTGGAGCGGGTCGGGGTCACCGACAGCTTCTTCGATCTGGGCGGTTCGTCGCTGGGCGTCTTCGACGTGCACCGCCACCTCTCGGCCCGCCTGGACCTGGACGTGCCGATGCGGGCGATCCTGAGCGCGCCCACGGTCGCGGGACTCGCGGCGTACCTCACGAGCCCGCCCGCGCCCGAGGTCGCCGCCACGCCCGCGGTCGACGCCGTGCTCGAACCCGGGATCTCCCCGGTCGGGTGCCTGCCACCGAACCCGGGACCGGCCGCGGAGATCCTGCTGACCGGCGCGACCGGATTCCTGGGCGCGCACCTGCTCGACGAACTCCTGCGCCGCACCGAGGCCCGGGTGTGGTGTGTGGTGCGCGCCGGCTCCGAAGCCGAAGCCCGCCAACGGGTCCTGGCCTCGCTCGAGCAGTTCGGCCTGCGCACAGACGGTATCTCCGACCGCCTGCGCATTCTCTGCGGGGATCTGTCTCTACCCGACTTCGGCATGGCGGCAGGCGGTTTCGCGTTCCTGACCGAGCGGATCGACGTGATCTTCCACAACGGCGCCCGCGTCAATCACGTCGATCCCTACGAGCGCCTGCGGGCGGCGAACGTCGAGGGCACCCGGACGGTGCTGCGCCTGGCCACCACCGGGCGCGCCAAACCCGTGCACTTCGTGTCCACCCTCGGCGCCGCGATACCGTCCGGACCCCGGCCCGACGTGGTCGCCGAGTCCGACCGCATCACCGCAGATCAACTCCAGGACAACGGCTACCTGGTCTCGAAGTGGGTGGGGGAGGAGCTGATTCGCCAGGCGGGCGAGCGTGGCCTGCCGGTGACCATCCTGCGCCCCGGCACCGTCAGCGCGCACACCGTGCACGCGATCAGCAATCCGCAGGACGGGTTCTGGACCATGATCGGCGCCGCGGCCGCCCTGGGCCTCGCGCCGGACGTGGGCGAGGCGACGATCTCCCTGGTCCCGGTCGACTACGTTGCGCGCGCGATCGTCGCGATCGGCACGGGTCCGCATCGGGACACCGTCTATCACCTGGTGAACCACGTGCCCACGCCGGTCTCGGCGGTGCTGGACGGCCTGCGTGCGCGCGGGGTGGATGTAAGGACCGCGCCCCTGGACGAGGTCCTGCACGAACTCGAACGACAGGCGGCGGAGTCGACCGCCGACCGCGATGTTCTGGCCCGTGCCGCCCTGCTGTCACCCACCTATGCCGGCTTGGCCGCCCACGCCCGCTGGTCCGACGTGAACACCCGTGCGGCGCTTGTCGATTCGGAGATCGAGTGCCCGGTCATCGACCGGATCGTGCTGGACCGCTATCTGAGTCGGCTGCCGGTGGCCGCGCGCGGCGGCGAGGAGCAGCGACTGGCCCCGGTGTAGCGCGTCAGAACCGCCGGTCGTCCTGCTGTCGGGCGATGAAAACCGCGGCCGACGGGGCGATAGCCCGCCCCCGCAGCCCACTGTGGCTATCGCGGTGGGTCGTCGCCCGGACGGGTGATGCGTAGACGGCTGACAGCGTCGAGCCACGCGTCCTCGGGTGACAGCGGTTCGCTGCCGGGAGGACAGATCGGCTCCGGGCGAGTTCCGAACAAGTAGTCGCGGAAGGCTCGCAGGTACTCGTCGAGTTCATGCCGGCCGGTGAACCTGGTTTCGGTCGGATCGAACCATTCGTCCGGTGTCGGCCGCCACCAGATCATGAAGTCGAGTGCTTCGCGCACCAGGGTCCCGTAGGTCGGATCCGCGGCGCAGGCGTGGCGCAGCACCCTGGCGGACTCGCGCATTCCGCGGCTGTTCTCTGCGTGGTGCATGTCCACCAGCGGCCACAGCAGGCCCTCGATATGCGGGATTTCGCCCCACCATGTGGTTTTCGTGCGCGGATTCGCGTTAGCCGGCACTCCGTGGTGGGACGCGGTGACAGGGGCCGGATAGTCGCGGGGCGTTCCCCGTCGGTCGATGGTGTGCCTCGGCCCGATCCCGAGGTTCACGGGCGGATACCAGACTCCGCGCCACACTGAAACGCCGAGATAGCGGGGATTCGCCGGTAGCTGATCGGCGAGCGAGACGTCGACGGTAATTCGCTGCACGGGTGGCAGCATTCTGCCGGGGAATAGTTCGGCGACCATCGACAAGCAATCCCGCACGTCGAAGCCGGTCACACCGATACCCCGCCGGAACCGGGCGTCAACCCGCTCGTGCGGGTCGAATTCGATCCAGAACCGCCGCGCCGTGGCCATCCGCGACTCCTCCCGCCGGCCCTGCTACCGAACGCCGATCCGATAGTCCCAGAGCTGATCAGCGTCCACCAACTCGACCACGGCCACGCTATTGCCGGGAGTCGGACCATGTAGCGCAACAAGGCGTTTGGCTGACACCGGCGACCCGCTTCTGCCGCGATAGCCAACGGTGGCCGTTCCGACGCCGTGCGAGCCTGGTCGGCACAGCGGGTGAGCATCACGTCCGGCCGTCGTGTCGGACCGCTGTTCTACCGTCGGCATCGTGCAGGATTCACCGAGATTCCGTGCCGCACACCGCGCGGCCCTGGATCACACGCTCGCCTTGATCGCCGAATCCTCCTGGGGCCGTAGCCTGGTGCTGCGCGGCAGCATGACCATGGCTGCGTGGGTCGGTGAAACCGCCAGGCCCCCTGCGGATCTGGACTGGATCCTGCCGGAAGCCGAAGGCTGTGCCGCGCCCGACCCGGGTGACCCGTACCCCTGGGTCGACGACCTGTCCTGGGTGCAGCACTGGCCCGAAGCCGCCTTCGGCGCGGTGACCAACGAGATGTGGGAGGACGAGCAGTTCGAGACCTTCGGGCTGCGCCCGATCCTGCCGCCGGAGGGCCTGCATTGGGTCGATCCCGATGACTGCTTCGAAACCTACACCTGGACACCACTTCTCGGCGACCTCGCGGACACGATCCGTGAACGTCCGACCGCCCCGGCGGGTGTGATCCTCGACGGCGACCAGATCGACGGCGACCCGACCGGCACCCTCGACTACTACGACACCCCCGGCGTCCGCGTCGTGGTGCCGTGGCACACCGCCGGCCCCGACCCGATGGCCGGCGCGGTCCAACTGGATTTCGCGGCGGGCCAGTCCCTGCCCGACGCCCCGGTCTGGACGCTGGTGCCCCGCGGCGACGGCGGGACCCCGATTCCCTGTGCCACGGCCAGCCGTGAAGCGTCACTGGCCTGGAAACTGTTGTGGCTCTACACCGAATCCAGTCAGCCCCGCAGCTACGGAGCCACCCCCGACGGCGGGCAGGGCAAGGACCTCTACGACGCCGTCCTGCTGGCCGAGTCTCGTCGCACCCACCTGACCCTGCCCCTGCTGCGCAAGGTCCTCGGCGACACGGCCCCCGATTTCGAGAACGACGACATCCTCGCCTGGGTGGTGAACTGGGAGTCCTTCCAGCACAACCACCCTCACGTGACCGGCTCGCTGCGCGAATGGCTCGAACGCCTCGCCCGCGCGCTCACTCCACTTCGGCCCTGAGCAGCTTCGGGTCAGTCGCGGAGCCGGATGATCGCGAATCGGCCGTCGAGCCGGCATTCGAGGGTGTTCGGGGCGTAGACCTCCAACGATACCGGCGGGGTGAGGCGGTGCAGGTCGATCACCTGCGCGTCGTCGTCGAGGTCTGCCAATGCGGCCTGCTGGGCCGGCGAGAGTCCGGTGCGCAGGTCACGCCAGGCCTGCGGTTCGAGGCCGGGATCGCGAAAGCTCCACGGGTGCAACACCGAATCCCATTCTTGCTCGGTCTGCGAGGTGGCAAGCACGTCCGCGATACGCTCCCACCAGCTCATCAGCGAGGTCGCCAAGTACGCGTAGGCGTCGTCATAGTCCGTCGAGCAGGCCAGGATCGGTCCCCACGCACCGGTGTCGCGATCGACATCGAGGTAGTAGAAGTCACCGTTGCAAGGATCATGCACCTCGAGTGAGGTCCGCAACGAACCGACTTCCAACGGACCGTCGCAGGACCACCAGTCCAGCCGCGGCCAGGGCTCTTCGGACAGCTCGGCCGGAATGAACACGTTGTCGGCGCCGGGTCCGAATCCCTGTCCATTCACCCAGATGGCGCCGACCTGGCCGAGCAATGTGCGCTCCGGCTCGGGCAGGCGCACCGGAAAGTCGTCGAGTTCCGCCTCGGTGAATCCGCGGAACAAGGTAACCAGGTCCGGTCGCTCGGCCGCCAGCGATCGCAGCTTGGCGACGAGTTCGGCTACGGCAGCGGTCATCGATATATCCCCCACTCGTTTCGGTGCGTCTCCCGCACTCACCCCATGAAACTATGCCGGTCCATTTGGTTTTCGGCGGATGGTGTCCCGGCCGGCCGGGACCGGCATCCGGCCCTGAGCACCCTCGGTTCAGCAGTTGAGCCGGAATACCGCGAATCTGCCGTCATGTCGGCGCTCGTGGGTGTTCGGGGCAGGACTTCCCAGGGCGCTGGCGGGATGGTCCGCTGTTGTCCCGGCTTCAGCCGGGGCAGTAGGCGGTCTCGGCGGCGTTCACGAAGGCCAGCGCCGTGCCGAAATCGTCTGCCCCGTCGCTCAAGTAGGCAGCCAGACCGTTCTTCGAGATGCCCTCCGAGAGCAGATCGCAGACGGCATGACCACCTTCGGCAATACCCTGGAAATCCGAGATGAGTTCGGGAAGTGCCGTAATGCCCTCCCGCTGGATGAGCAGGAACCCGAAATGCGCATCCTGGAGCGGGCCGTAGTTGTGCGGGCCCGCGATCGGCTGAAGTTCTGCCGACGGCAATGCCGAGGCGGGGGCGGCGAGCAGAACAGTGGCGGCCGCGGCGACGAGCCCGGTGGCGACCTTCGAGTAGAGCAAGACGATTCCAATCATTCGGATAACTGCGCGACCCTGTGATCGCCACCAAGATCGTAAATGAGGCGCCCGAACCTTGCCCGGGAGCAGCTCTCGGGTCTCGAGCGCCTCGTTGCGAGTTGCGGAGGTAGGGGGAATGAACCGCGAGCACTGCGACGGCCGTGCGCCGCAGTGCTCGCTTCTTGCCAATAGGATTTACCGACGAAACAGATTGTCAGTAGGCGGCATTGGCTCCGTACTCGGCCTGCGCGCGCGTAAAGCCTTCGTACACCAGCTGATCGATCAGTCCGGACCGAGAGAACGAGGTGTACTCGAGGTACTGCTTGGCGCTCTTGGCCGCCTGCTCGTTCCAGTCCACGTCCAGGCTGTCCACCGCGAACGTAGCGTCCGCGGTAGAGAAGTCTTCGTACTCGAGCTGGTCGATCAGACCGCTGCGGGAGAAGGCGGAGAAGTCGAGATACTGCTGGGCGGACTGGATGGCGTTGCGCTGGCCGGAGGTGAGATCCTGCTTGGCCGGGGAGAATCCGATCGCGAGTGCCGATGAGGGCGCCGAGATATCCGGCCGAGCGACGTCGGCCGCGGCCGTGCCGCCGCTCCACGCGGGCGCCACCAGGGCGAGAGCCAGCACCGGTGCGCCGACCAGCCACACCCGCTTCTTCAACTTCTTCGGCGCGGCCGAGGAGTAGCTGGGCTGTGGGGTGGAATTCGGCTCGACGCGGGTGGGTGTGTTCACGAGTGTCCATTCGTCAGGTTGATGGGTGGAGCATCATGCAGTCGTGCCATCTGCTGACGCCGGAGCGGTGTTAGCTGGTTCGGTGCGGTGAGTGCCAGTTAGGCACGGGATGTCGGTCGGGTGGCAGCCCATGTCCGCTGAGCCACTGCGGGGCCCGTGCCGGCGCGGAGTCCGCGCAACGACAGTCGCAACCGCCTGGTTTGTCGGGCCGGTATGGCAGGGTCTCCCATATACGTTGAGCGAATCGGGGAGTTCGGAATGACGGTGGGTTGGGACGCGGCGCGTGTGGTCGATCTCGCGCGGCAACTACGGGGTGCGGAAACCGGTGACTGGCGAGCGGAGCCGCTACGGCGACTCGTGGAGGGGCTCGGATGGCAGTGGCAGGAGACCGCCGACGGGGTGCAGTTGATCGGGGGAGTGGGCCCGGACAACCTGCCGCAGTGGGCGCCTCGGCTGCGGCGAGTGGACCGCTTCGAGAAGGATTTTGTGCACGACGGCGAGGACTACGTGGGTTTGTACGTGCCCATCGCGGTCCCGGAAGGCGGAGCGGCGGGAAAGGCCGCTGCGTTCCGTGCGGCGGGTGAGGCGCTGACCCGAGAGTTCGGCACGGCTCCCATCATGGGCGTGTACGGCGGGCTCGGTCCGTTCTACGACTCGGCTCCGCGGTGGGGCAGCCCTTTCCGCCGCTGGCGTCAGCAGGCGGACACCCTCGAATTGCGCGCCGGCGAGCACGGTCCCGAGTTGCTGCTGCAGCCGACCGATCCGGCGGAGAACTGGTTCTGGCGGCAGGGACACGGCGAGAACTACGCCGTCAGTGGCTTCTTCGGCTCGAATCGGGATCCCGCCAATGCGGGCCTGGGCTTCCCCGGACGCTGGCGCACCGACGATTGGGATGTCTTCCGCCACACCCTCACCGACTTCCTCTGGAATCTCCCCGCTGAAACCCACGCACTCGACATCGAACTGGACTTCGGCTTCCACGCCCTGGTGCCCGGCACCCTGGGGCCCGTGGTCCTCCACATCGCGTGCGGCGACCGCCTCGAGGTCGCGTACGACACCGAGGATCTCGGCGCGGACATCCCCGACCCCGTTTCCCTCGGCTGGATTCCGGAGTCCACCCGGCCCGCTGTGCTCGAACACTGGACCGAATCCCCCTATCACTCCGGCGATTTCGGCATCGGCGAAGTCAACGGTCCCGAACTGGCTCGGATGGTGGTCGACACCCTGCGCGGCCTGGGCGTCGCGTCCCCGCACGACCTCAGCCTGAGCGACCACGCGCAGTCGGTGGCCGGCTATCGCGTCGACTACTACGGCCTGACCCTGGAGGAGAACCCTTGACCAGAGTTCACACTCTCCCTGGCGTTTTCCGTTGTCAGGACTGGTAATTGGTGCTCGAGACGCAACAGTCGTCGCACCAGAAACAGTAGAGTGTGCCGTCGAACGGCAGGTAGCCGAAGGGTGTGAGGTTGCCTCCGATCGAGGCGAGGAAGGGCATGTAGTCGCCGCATTCGGGGCAGCGTGGGTGCCGGTCCACGGTGATCCAGTGGGGGAGGCCGCCGACCTGGTGTTGACTGCTCTCGTCGGTTGATTCGTCGCTGATGCCGATTTGGTTGGGATGGTGTTCCAGCACGAGTGAACGTTCCCCGCCGGGCACCATTCCGGTGCTGCCGGAGCTGGGCGCGGACGGGCCGAAGTAGACGTGTGTGCCTTCGGGTGTGATGCGCAGGGTTGTCGAATACATGGTGTCGCAGTCGCAGGCGTACCAGAAGAATGACGGGTCGTTCTTCATCGGGAACGGGAGCGAGTGTGCGGCGAGTTGAAGTATGCGTTCGGCCGGTGCGTGACATCCGAAGCAGATCGGGACTTCGCCGTGGAATCGACCACCGACAGTATGGGGGCTTTGCTGTTTGTCCGCGATGAAACCCATGGAGGCGGGCCAGAATCCGGACGGCTTACCGGAGTCCGGCAGTGTGCCGGCCAGCTCCATGAACGTCTCCCAATCCCCGAACCTCTCGGCCGGTCCGTGGGCGCTGCGCACCAGTGCGCGCGCATGGTCGGTGCGGATCAGCGCGAGAGCTTCCAACCGTGAGAAATCGTTGGTCTGGTACCAGACCTCGAGGAAGGCGTCGGCCAGCTCGTCCGGCGCACCGGACAGCAGCGCACGAAGTAGGTGGGAATTTAGGCGACTGGCGTGGGGACGCACGAGCTGCGGGTGGTAGAGGCCGATGCAGTAGACGACAGCGTCGTCCGCTGATTCGCCGAGTTCGGCGGCCGTCAGATAGTCGGTGATGAAGGCGTTCAGGAGATCCTCGGGCAGCCAGGGAACGAGCCATGACGCCTCCCGCGCCAAGGCCGGCGAACGTCGAAGGTGTACAGCGGCGCGGGTCTTCTCCGCCGCCATACCAGGGATCAGGGCGAGGTACTGGGCCACATAGCTGGCCCCGTCCTCATTCTCGGTTTCGGCAAGATAGCGCACCGCGGCGTCGGCCCCGAGTCGTGGCTGCACAGAGAGCAGGTCGAAGATGCGCTGACGCTTGCCACGGCCGGGTAGAGAATCCGCAGCAAGTACGGATTCGATGTCCTTCATCTCACTCCTATCAGTTTCGGGTACCAGGATCCCGCCGGACCCATTGCTGCCGCACCACCCCACCATGCACGCTGATATCGATGGAGCCGTCCGCATTTCAGGACTTCGACTCGGTCGACAGTCAGTTGATCGTGCCCATCGACGGGATGTAGATATCGGTGGCTTCGACGAATGCCGATCCCGTCAGCCCTGTCAGCGCCAAGGCTTCATCGAGTTTGCGAACGTAGAAGCGGTCGTTCCACTTGTCGGCTTCGATGGTAAGCGTTGAAGCATTGTCGGACAGCCACTCTCGCAAGCCTCGGACTTCACCCGGGGGTGAATATCCGCCGATCTCGTAGTTTGTGTTGATCGTCCGGTCGGATGTCCAATCGAGGCCCGGGAATTCCGTAGGTAGCGAACCGAAAACGGGCGCGTTGTCCGACAGTGGCGCGTCAAATTCGGTCGGCCAGACCCGTCCTCGCGTGATCCAGCCGGGGAGCAACGCGGCCAGGAATTCGACTGCGTGGAACTGGACGCATTTGTTGAGCGCGTCCGCGGCTGAGATCGCATTGCCGCTCCGGTCTCGGATCATCGACCGGCCCGCACGGATGGTCTGCGCGGCCTCGCGAAGTGCGTCGAGTTTCAGAACAAGGCCGAAAGCTATCCGCCCATCGCTGGGTAGATTGCCAGTCATATCTGGCTCAATGTGGTTGAGCAGGTGGGGGTCAAGCTGAGCGATCTGGCTGCGCGCCAGGTCGTCGACTTCTTCGGGGGTGCACTTGGTGTATCGCACAACGGTTTCGGCGACGGCCTCGGGCGTATCCGCGGTGACGAAGAACGGTCGCCCCCAGAGGTAGAGCGCGGGATCGAGATCCAGTCGCGCGCCCAAGTTGTAGAGGCCCAAACCCCATGCATTGGCACGGAATCGGACTCTGGCCTGCCGCACCGCGTCGAGAACCAGATCATCCAAGCCGTCGTCCTCGCCGTGGCCGGCCAAGAACGGGATGACCCGTTGCTCGAGCAGTGTCATATCGACAGGATGAAAACTGACGTCGTAACCCATATTAAACCCCAGAATGCGGCGTTCGACTCGAACGCACCGTACAAGACTCGCTATACGTAGTGGTCAATCGTCGAAAGTGACCATCCGTACACCGCCCTCGACCACCGTCTCGGTCCAGCCCAGACGCCTATGCCGTGGCCGCTTGCTTTGCTCCAGCGCGGCCCATCCCGCCATTGTCAATCGTCGCAACTGCGTCGGTGTGGCGGTCCGAAGCTGTTCAGCTGAATATCCGTCCGGCCGTGCGAGCAGCCACCGCCCTCGAATCTCGTCCGTGCTGTCTGTATCGAAAAAGGGTGTTCTAACATCCAATTCGAATGGAAGTGGCAACTCCAGCACGTTCCGTAGCGCGGTGACAACAAGCGCGGCAACGTGTTCGTACTCCTCGAACTCCGCAGGGGCATGAATCTCACGGGCCCAGTTGCCCGAGGCGCCACGAATCTCGGGCTGCGGCGACGCCCATCCCTGAGCAGCCAAGGCTGCCTCACCATCGCGTGAGATTCTCTGTTCTCCCAGCATTTCGTTCGAGGAGACCTCGCACTCCACGCCGTCGTCCGCACGGTGGAACTGGACGTATCCAATCGGTGTCGACAGGATCATGGCTTCGCGGTAGGGCAGCGTGTACAACGACCACGCCAATGCCGCCGAATACCACTCCCACACCTCATCTGCAGCAGAGAGCGAACCCAACTCCCCGAATTCCGCAGCGATGTCCAATCCCACGTCAACCCCTCGATCTCGATCAGCGCACACGACCGTACCCGATACGGGGGACAACTCCCGGCCCTTGCCTTCCGTTGTGACTGGATGTCGTTGGACGCCAACACAGTTCGAAGACCGACGATGAACAGGCGGCCACCGCCTTCACGCCAACACGATGCGATCCGCCTGCTCGCTGTCACGAGAGTGCTTAGTTCGGCAGGATCACGATCCCTCGAGCACACGATCGAGCGCTGCGCGGCCAGCAGGACCCCAGTGCGTCTTGCCGCCGGGAAGGCCGCGATTTCCGTTCTGCCCCATGAGCATCAGGAACAGGCTCTTCATCGCGGCCAATCCGCGTGCACGTCGGATCGTGGCCTTGTCGGCGTGCGCGTACGTGCGGAAGAACCGTTCAGCGGTGTCCGAGGGCAGCAGCACCCATGCGGCGGCGAGGTCCCACGCCGGGTCGCCGGCGAACATGTCGCCGAAGTCGATGATGCCCGAGAGCGTTCCGTCCGAGACCACGACGTTCGCGGGGTGTAGATCGCCGTGTACCCACAGCGGTGGGCCGGCCCACGCGGGCGCGGCGACCGCTTCGGACTAGACTCTCCGGAGGCTGTGGGCGGCGATCAGGTCGGGAGCGACGGCCCGGACGAGGTTCTCGAAGCTGTCGGTGCAGTCTCGGGGGTGGCGCCCACGGTCTCTCCCCGCAGGCGCATCGGGGGCTGCCGGTACATGCAGTGCCTGCAGGAAGCGGGCGAGGGTGTCGGCCGCGTGGGTGCCGCGGCTGATCTTGGTGTGGTCCAGCGGCCGGCCGGGGACCCAGGTCATCACGGTCCAGTGCTTGGGGAAGCGTGCGGACGGTTCGCCGAACCGCACCGGGATCGGTACCGGCAGAGGCAATCTCGGAGCCAGTACGGGTAGCCACCGTCTTTCCTCCAGTTGCTGGTCGGGGGTGAGGTCCATGCGCTGCATGCGTACGGCCAGCTCGTCTCCGAGGCGCCACATCTGATTGCCCCAGCCACCGGGCACTTCGCGGATGGTCAGGTCCGCGAGATCGGGATGCTGTTCCCATAGCAAATCGCGGACGAGGTTCGCGGTGATCTCGAGCTCGGTGGCGCTCATGCGAACCCACGGTACCGAGAACCACACCGCGACCGGAGGCTCTGGTAAGCCAGGCAAGGTGAGGGAAATGCGGGGTCGAGCGTTCCACGTCAGCGGTTCAGCGCTGCGGATTCTGTCAGCGAGCCATCGGCCGTCGAGTGCGTTGACGCTTTCGAGCTTTCAGCCGTGATCAGTCCCGCCCGACGAACCGTGCAACGCCCTTGCCCGCCGCGACGTGTACGTGAAGATGGCGATTGTGTTGCTCGTCGCCGAGCGTTGTCAGTACCTGACAGCCGCCGTGCTCGGCGACAACTCCGGCCGCGACTTCTTGCACGACCGCCAAGAGGTGCGCACCGAGTCCTGGTTCGAGCTCCAGGAGGGAGCGAACATGGTCTTTGGGCACCACGATGACATGCTCGGTACCGAACCCCGGCATCGGCGGGCGGAAGGCGAGGGCGTGTTCGGTCTCGACCAAGACTTCGACGTCGATCAAGCGTGGGATTACCTCGGCGCAGTACCAATCAGGTTCGATCACACCACGACTCTACGGAGTTCGAGCAGTGCTCAATGATGCTGTGCTGCAGAGGCTCTCAACCCAATCGGTCCCTCCGGATGCGACATGCCGGATGCTGGATTCGGTGGTGGATGCGTCGTGATCGGCGAGGTCGGCGACTTCGATCATGCCCACCTGAACGGCGCTCGGACCACGCCGTCCGCCTGTCCACCCTGAGCGCGATCGAAGCCGTACAACTGCTGAAGCGATGAACCGATATCCCCGGCAGAACACCGCGCTTGAAACCACGTACCCGAGCCACCATCATTGACCGCACAGTCGGCACCGCGACCTGGTCCCGGCCGACAACGGAGAGTCTCAGACATGAATCGTGGCAAACGTATCAGCGAACGCGGCACAGCCTGGCGCGTGGTTATTTACACGATCGCGCTCATCTGGGTATTCAGCACCGCCTGGACCCTGGGTTGGATCGTTTCGACCTGACCACCGCCACGCCGGTCTCGAACCTCAGCGAAACAACCATAGATGCACGCTTACCCGCCCCTTCAACTCTGCAGCGACGTAATGTCTGAAGCGTGGAGCGGACGACTCAATGGAAGATCCTCGGTGAGCGCCTGATCGATGAGAATCGGCACCTCCGGCTCTCCACCGTCGATATCGAACTGCCGGACGGTATCCGCTTCACCCAGTACGTCGCGCGGATGCCGCAGTGCGCTATGACGTTGGTGCTCAACGACAATCGCGAGGCACTGCTGATGTACCGGCACCGGTTCATCATCGACCGGTGGGTGTGGGAGCTGCCCGGCGGATACGTCGATCATGCCGAGGACGTCGCGGTAGCGGCAGCGCGCGAAGTGGAAGAGGAAACCGGCTGGCGACCGCGCACCATGGAGCACTTGGTCACGTACCAGCCGGCGATCGGCACCCTGGACCAGCCCCAGCAGGTCTACCTCGCCCGCGGCGCGGACCTCACTGACACCGCACCTGATGTCAACGAGGCCGAGGACGTCAGGTGGGTGCCGCTCGAACAGGCAGCTGCGATGATCGATCGCGGTGAAATCGTCGGCGCGGCAACAGTAGTCGCTATCTACCGGGCGCTCACCCTCGCCGTGTGAGTTCGTGAACTTGTTGCCGGAACTCCGACACCTCGGCCAACGCCTCGAAAGGCCGCAGCCGGTAGCGCAGATCCCGCAGGTAGGACCAACTGCGGCGCGAGGCGAGATCGAGCGCGATCTCGAGTGCCTCGCGACCGACACGGACCGCTTCGCGTGGCTCGCTCGAGGCCAGTGCTGAGGCGAGCAAGCTCAGGTTGAAGGCTCGTCCGCGTTGGTATCCGCGCGACATGGTCAGCGATTGCTCGGCCAGGCGTGCGGTGCGTGCGTTGTCTCCGAGTTCGCGGAAGCAGTGCGCGGTTTTCGCCGACATGTACGAGCGGTCGAAGTAGGCCAACCAGGCCGGTTGCTCGCCAGGTTTCGCACGTTCGAAGGCGCGCTCTGCCACGGTCAACGCTGTCGCGCACGAAGCTGCGTCCTGTCGGGCCGCGTGTCCGTGGGCTTCGACCATGAGGCATTCCGATTCCAGCGCGGCCAAACCGGCTCCGCGTGCCGCGATTTGTGCGGCGCGGGCCAGATCGACGGCGTCGCCGGGACGGCCGACGTAGGTGGCCTGGTGGCTCATCGCGGCCATGATCTCGGCGCTGAGTGCTCCGTCGCCGGCTGCCCGGGCCAAGCGCAGGGACTGGATCAGGTAGCGCTGGGCCAGGCCGTGGTCTTCCTGGTCGTAGGCTGCCCAGCCTGCCAGGCGTACGAGTTCGGCCGTGGAGCCGAACAGTTGGCGGCCGATGTGTTCGGTGAAGCTGCCTCGCAGGAGCGGCGCGACCGAGCTGTGCAGGTACTGGACGATTGTCGTGCGGACCTTGCCGCCGCCGACCTTGTTGTCCAGGTCCCGGAAAGCGGTCGCCATGGATTGGACAGCATCGACATCGATCTGGCCCACACGTCGGGACGAACCGCTCGACATCGGATGCTCGGGGCCCGGCAATGTCAACCAACGCATGGAAGCCGCGGGATAGACCGCCACCGCGTATGAGGTGTCACGGAGGAAGCGGCGTTGCTCGATGTCGCTGCGCCACAATGTGGTCGAGGCATCGACGGCGGAACTGAGGCTGAGCGGGAATTCGAGGCCGAGATCCGCACCCGCTTCCGTGGACGCCGACATGCCGCACATCGCCGGGGTGATTCTCCGCCCGAGTAGCTCGGTCAGTACGTCGGCGATCAGCTGGGGCACCGGCGGTTGAGGTTGTTCTCCCAGTAGCCATCGGCCCACCGAGGTGTGGTCGTAGCCCAGCGTCAAACCGAGGCCGCGGCCCCGCTCGACGACCCGGCGCGCCAGTGCCTTACGGACGCCACCGGTCTCCTCGACCAACTCTTCCAATTGCCGGTTCGGCTGTTTCGGACGACGCCCCATATCGGCAGTGTGACAGCGGCAATGCAGACACGCTATGGATCGCCGCCCGTGCACACCCCCTGCGCACACACCCGCCCTCGCCGCACATCTCCCAGCTGAGACGAGGCATCGGGTGGACTGATTACGTCCGAACCTATCGAGCATCAAGGAGCGCTGGACATGGATCTCATTCTCGCGATCACGCTCGTTTCACTAGCTGTCTGCGCGACCGCCGCCCTCGGCCGTATCGTTCACGCCCCTGCCGATTCGGGCGCACGGCTTACCGTCGCTGACATCCAAGCCCGCCTGGCTGCGGAGCATCCGGCCGCCCCCTCTCCACTGAGCCGACGGAGGTAGCGATGGCATTCGCCGAACACGAGGTGAAAGTGCTCGGAGCGCTCTCGCTCCTGGAACCGATCCACACCATGACCGTGCGGCAACTCGGCACCACGACCGGGCTTTCCGAGTCCTCGATACGCCGGGCCCTGATGCGCCTGTCCCGAAGCGGACTCGTGCTGGGCACTCTGCACGGCCCCGCGCGCTGGCGCGCGACCGAACGCGGACGACGAGCGCTCACCCAGCCCGCCTATCACGGCTACCTCGAGGCGCGATCATGACCGAATTCGTGATCGGATTCCTTCGGCGCGAAGTATCAGGCGCGGCGTGGCAGCAAGACCAAGCGAGCATCCACACACTGGCTGAACGCTTCGGATGGTCTGTCGTCCTCATGTACTACGGCGACTCGAACCGGCCGGGGGCCGTCATCAATCGCCTGATGAACTACGCGTACAACGAATCCGTCAGCGCCGTGATCGCCCCGAGTGTCGATCATTTCGAAGACGGCGACATTCCGGCTTTGGTCAAGTTCGCCGACATTGTCTGCGTGGACACCGGATGCGGGTACACCGTCGCAAAATACGGCGACGCGGCTGGCACTCTGAAACCACTCACGATCGGAATCCAGTAGCCCCGGTGACGGGACCTGCGTGAACGGTTCCCAGGCTATGCGGAAGCCCGAGCGTAGTTGGCATGAGCTATGAAGGCGGGGGTCCAGGTTTTGTATACGCAGTTCGGCCAGTTGCGTTGCGTTCTGCCCACATCGAACCGGTGCCGCTCCTTGTCTCCTTGGTTCTGCGCAGACTGTTTCGGACTGCGCGGCCAGCGGGACCTCGAGTGCGTCTTGCCAGCGGCCTCAGCCGATCTGCTCTCCTGGAAGCACGATCCGGATCAACGTCCCACCCCGCGCCGAACTCTCCACCGCGACCGTCCCCCCGTGCTTGAGGACGATCTGCTTCACGATCGCCAACCCGAGACCGGACCCCGGCATCGAACGCGCGGAGGTCGCGCGGTAGAAGCGCTCGAAGACCAGCTCGCGATCGCCGGGCTCGATCCCCGGCCCGGCATCGTCCACCGTGAACTCCAGCAGCCCACGGCCGTTGGCGACCATGGCGATCCGCACCTGAGACCCGGCGGGACTCCATTTGGCGGCGTTGTCCATCACGTTCAGCAGCGCCCGTTCGAGGCCGGCCTGGTCGCCGTAGACGCACCACGGTCGTAGCTCCGCGTCGAACTCGACCTCGCCTCGCCGCCGGCGCACCCGCTCGAGCGCCCGTTCGGCCGCGACGGCGACATCGACCCGCTCGAACTGCGCGTCCGGTACATCCTCGCGCGCCAGATCCACCAGATCGCCCACGAGCGTGGACAGTTCCTGGATCTGTGCCATAACGTCGTCCCGCAGCTCGGCCATGTCCTCGTCCGGAATCGACGGCGCGCCGGGACGATCCGAGGCGATCAGCAGCTCGGCGTTGGTCCGCAGCGAGGTCAGCGGCGTCTTGAGCTCGTGACCGGCGTCGGCCACCAGGCGCCGCTGCCGCTCCCTGGAGTCGCTGAGCGCGCGCAGCATCGTATTGAATCGTTCGGTGAGGGTGGCGAGTTCGTCGTCACCGGACACCGGTATCGGTGCCAGGTCATCGGTTTGCGCGACCCGCTGAATCGCGGAGGTCAGACGCGCTACCGGCCGTAATCCGGTGCGTGCCACAGCCGTTCCCGCCGCGGCCGCCAGCAGGATGCCGCAGCCGCCGACCAGGAACAGCAGCCAGGCGAGCCGGTCGAGCATGTCGCGGGTGGGCTGCAGGCGCTGCTCGATGACGAGTGTGACCCCGGAATTTATGTGCTGGGCCAGCACCCGCCGATCGCCGATGGTGCGCAGCGAGAAGTCGAGTTCGCCGCGCGCCACCGCCATCTCCGGATCGCCCAGCGGCGGTGTGGTGTCCGACCCGATGACCAGCCCGCTCGACCCGCCGCCGGGGTAGATCAGCGTGACGCCGATGTCGTCGGAGAACAGGCTGCCCAGGGTGCGTGCTTCCAGGTAGGTCATCCGGTCGACGTTCTTGCTGATCATGAACGTTGCACGGGTGCGGAGTTGGGTGTCGACGTCGTCGTAGAGGCTGCGCGCGACGAGCGAGTACGCGGCGATGGAGGTAACCGCGACCGCGACCGTGACTACCGAGGCCGCCAGCAGCGTGACCCGCCGGTGCAGGGTGATCGACCCGCCGATCGGCGCCTGCCGCCCGGACCTGCCCGCCGTCGGCGGTACCCGTGCATCAGACATGGTCCGAGATCCGGATTCGCGGCGAGAGAAACGATTCGACCCCCCGACGTCCCATGCCGGTCAGTGTGCCGATCGCTGCTGAGAGAAGTCTGAGAGCACCGGCGGCGAGCGGCTGTCACTCCCGGGCTGCGTCGATTTCCGACTGGCGGATCTCGGAGCGGGTGCACACAACGGCTGGCTCGAGGCGCCCGACCGTCCAGCTATGCTCGCCGAGTTGACCGGTCGTTGAAGGGGTGACGTGGTGGGGAGTGGTCAGCCGGTGTGGCTGCGTGTGGAATTCGGGCCGGTGGAGACGTCGGCGGCACTGTGCGGGGTCGACGGAACGGTGCGGCCGTTGCGCCTGACCGATGCTGGGACGGCCATGCCAGCGGGGGTCTACCTCTCGCCGACGGCAGGACTCGAAGTGGGGGAGGTGGCCCGCGAACACGGCTTAACTGACCCCTCCCGGTATGCGGCGGAACCGAACCGGTGGATCGAGAGTGGTCGGCCGACGTGCGAGCTGGGCGGGACCACAGTACCGGTGCAGGCCCTGGTGGCGGCGGTGCTGCGCTCGGTGATCGCGCGGGCACAGCCTGAGTGCGGGTGGAATCTGCCCGGAGGGCTCGAGCTCGTCCATCCTCGCGAGTGGTCCGCCCAGCAGACACAGGTGCTCGTCGCGGCCGCGTACGAGGTCGGGTATCCCGCCGATCGGCTCCGGCTGACCACGAGCGCGTACGAACATGCCAACGCCGCAGTGGGATTCGCGCCGGCGCCTGCCGAGCTGTCGCCGGTTGCCGCGACGGGAGCACCGGCCCGGGGTGGCATCGACTTCTCCAAGCCGAGCCCAGCGCCGAACGGTGGCGCCGACCCTCGACTTCCCGTCACGCCCATTGGCCAGGTTGCGCCCCACGGCACATACGACCCGCCGCGGCCGACTGCGCCACGATCGAATCCCGCACCGTCCAGGAACTTTTCACGGTGGCTGCCATGGCTCATTGCCGGGATGGTCGTGTTGGTCGGCGCCGTGCTCACCGGTGTAGGTGTGCTGTCTTCCAGCGACGACCAGACCGGCCCCGACTTCGAGAAGATCGCCGTGGGTTACTCCGGCGGCGTCGGGTACCTGGCCGCCGATCCAGCCCGGAACCGCCTGTACGCCTACAACAGCGCCGACCGCACCGTGTCGGTCGTGGACACCGCGGCCAAGACGACGATCGCCGAGATCCCGGTGGAGAAGGCGGTGCGGGGGATGGCCGCGGACCCGGAGACCGGCACCCTGTGGCTGCTCGGCGACACCGCGCTGATCAAGATCGACCCGGGCACGCACGCGGTGGCCGGGTCGGTGGTCGTGCCGTCCGGGGTTCGCGGTCTGACCGTGAACCCGATCACCCACGACGTCTACATAGCGCAGGCGAACGGCGATACCGTCGACGCCGCAACCGGTTCGGTGGTGGTCGCCACGATCGTGGATGCCGCCACCGTCCAGATCAGCGGCCGGATCGTGGCCCGGGGCAACGGCCTGGACGTGACCACCGACCCCGACACGGGCCTGGTCTACCTCAACGGCTCCGGCAACGTCCGGGTCATCGATCCCCACACCAAATCGATAGTGCGCCAGATCGATACATCGGTTTCGAGCGATCGAATCGTCATAGACCCCAAGACGAACGTCGCGTATATGTCCGCGAAGACCAGCGTGGTCGCGCTCGACCTCACGACCGGGACGAGTCAGCTCATCGACGTCGGCCACGAGGTGTTCTGGATAGCGATCGACCCCGCCCTGGGCCACGTGTACGCCTCGTACTCGGGCGGTGACGGCCCCACCCGCCTGACCGTCATCGACACCGCCTCTCGCAGTGTTAAAGGCACGATCGAAATGCGACGCAACGCTGAGGGCATCACCGCGGACTCGGTGTCCCACCGGGTGTACGTACGCCCCCTAGATTCGTTCGTGTACCTGGTCGAACCCTGCACGCTGGTGGCGTGCGGCTGATTCTGACGTGACCGGGAATGCGGGTCCCGCCCGGCCCGTAGGGAACACCGTCGAAGACGCGATGCGCGCCATGCGAATTCGGGGTCCGATCGCACAGCACCTCAATGACCTGCCGGGAGCCCGGGTGTACCTGCGCGCAGCCGAGTAGGCACACCCGGGACCGGAGTGAACCGGGTCGTGGAGCTACTTCAAGGCCTGCGCCAAGTCGGCCCACAGATCTTCCGGGTGCTCGATGCCGACCGACAGGCGGATGAGGTCCACGGGGATGGTCGAGACCTCGATGGGCCAGCGGCGGCGGCGTTCGAGCATCGACTCCACGCCGCCGAGGCTGGTGGCGTGGACCCAGAGCTCGGTGCTTTCGCAGACCAGCTGGGCGTAGGCCGCGTCACCGCCGAGTTCGAAGGCGAGGATCGCGCCGAAGCCGGACATCTGGGTGGCCGCGAGGGCGTGGCCGGGGTCGTCGGGCAGACCGGGATAGCGGACTCGGCTCACGCGCGGGTGCTCGAGCAGGCGTGCCGCCAGGAACGCGGCATTGGACTGGGCCCGCTCCATACGCAGTGCGAGCGTGCGGAGTCCGCGCAGCGCCAGCCACGCCTCCATCGGGCCGGGGATAGCGCCCTGACTTCTCCGCCGCAGTTCCAGCGCCGACCACTTCTCGTCCGAGTTCGTGATGACGGCGCCGAGCACCACGTCCGAGTGACCCGCGATGAACTTGGTCACCGCGTGCAGCACGATGTCGGCGCCCATCGACAGCGGCTGCTGCAGCAGTGGCGTGGCGAAAGTGTTGTCCACGACCACCGTTGCGCCCGCGGCCCGGCCCGCCGCCGCGAGCGCGGAGAGGTCCGCGACCTCCAACGCCGGGTTGGTGGGCGACTCGAGCCACAGCATGTCCGCCCCGGCCACCGCGGCCGACACCGCCGCGGCGTCGACGATGCCGACCCGGTCGACGGTGAGGCGCCCCGTCGCCGCTTGCTGATCCAGCAGCGCCAGCACACCGTTGTAGGCGTGCTGCGGCGCGACGACCCGTCCACCGACCGGTACGAGGTCGCAGATCGCGGCGGCGGCCGCCATCCCCGAGGCGAAGCTCAGGCAGCGGCCGCCTTCCAGCGCGCCGAGGGTGTCCTCGAGCGCTGTCCAGGCGTCGTTGCCGAAGCGGCCGTAACCCGTGTCGCCACCCGCGACGTAGGTCGAGCTGAAGACGGGTGACCCGCCCATCGGCGCGTCCGGGACCCGAGCGGGCCGGCCGGCGTGCACGACAACGGTGGAGGGATCCAGATCAGGCGTCATGCCTGAACTGTAGGCAGCGGGGTGCCGCCGCCGCTGCACAGGTTCACGATCCGCTGCGGTGATCTCGCGATCCCCGGTTGTCGTGCTGCGGATTCCGTCCGGAACCTACCGACCTTGCCGTGCGAACGCGGCGGGGAGTCTCAGGCCTGAAGTCCCAGAGCCTCTTTGCACGCGGCGATGAACGGATCGATCCCGAGCGGCGCGGCTTCCTTCATGCGGGCAGGGTTTCCGGTCTTGGCGAGGTAGGCCGCGCACCCACCGGCCTGCTGGACCTCGGGCCGGACCTCGCCCGCGTTCTCGGCGAGCCAATCCACGTACGCCCCATACGTCATGGTGATGGCGCCGTTCTCGGCGTTCAGGATCACCGTGTCCGGGTCGTACGACCGCGCCTGGGCACTCCCGGCTCCGGCGACAACGGCGACGGCCGCGAGTGCTCCGGCGATAACCAGCTTCATGAGACAACTTTCCTTCCGGTTCGAACATCGATCGCGAGCGGGCGGCACCCGGGTGAATCCGCTTGCGGCGCAAACGCTAACAGCACGCTGTGACACCCGGGATCGCGAGTGCTCGGGCGCATGGCCGATGAAGGCTACGCACCCTCGGAATCGATCTCTCCCGCATATCCGGCACAAAATCGGCTGCGGTCCAGATGGCGAAACACTATGGTTCGAAACCGATTTCGGCCCAGGACCGCATCGAACGGGGGATCCATGGCAGTTCACGACATTCGAGCCGACCACGACGAGGAGTCGATAGTCGTCTACCAGGCGTACTCCCCGGCGATCGCGGAACCTGCGGTGCTGGCACAGCGCTTCGTGCCCCCGTTCTCGACCAACCGCATGACATGGATCAAGCCGTCGTTCCTGTGGATGATGGAGCGCAGCGACTGGGGACGCAAGCCGGGCCAGGAACGAGTCCTCGCCGTCCGGATCACCCGCGAAGGCTGGGAAAGCGCTCTGTCGCAGGCGGTTCTGAGCAGCTACGTGCCCGGCGTGTATCTCGACCGCGCCGACTGGAAGGCTCAGATCAAGCACGCGATCGTCACCGTGCAATGGGACCCGGAGCGGACACTCACCGGCGCGAGCTCGGACACCCGCTCGATCCAGGTCGGCCTGAGCCGGCACATCGTCGAGCGGTTCGTCGACGAGTGGGTCATTGAGATCGCGGACCTGACCTCGAAGGTGCGCGACATATCGGACCTACGCGCCAGGGGCAGGTACGACGCCGCTGCGGCACTACTCCCCGAGGAGCGTGTCTATCCGGTCCCGCCTGAGCTCGCACGGCGGCTGCACCGGTGAGCGGGGGACTCGCGTCGGTACTGACGACGGCGAGTTCCGCGGCCGAGGGTTGATTCGTTGGCCGAGCACCCCGGCGAGAACGAGCGGCTCATAGGACGGCGGGCGATGTCCATCCTCACCCGCCCGGCGCGAAACGCCGCCGGAACCCGCAGGGTATTTGCTGTGAGTTAGCCTGAAGGCCGGCCGCCTGGTCTCCCGCGGTGCGCACCCAACGTCGTCCGACCGGAAGGAAGCGCTATGAAGGCCCTGCAGTACGTACAGATCGGTGCCGAGCCCGAGGTCCGGGAGGTGCCGACGCCCGAGCCGGGGCCGGGGCAGGTGCTGCTGCGGGTGACCGCCGCGGGGGTGTGTCACTCGGACGACTTCGTGATGTCGATGCCGGCGGAGGTGTTCGCGTTCCCGCTTCCGCTGACGCTCGGGCACGAGGGTGCGGGCACGGTCGCGGCGGTGGGCGCGGGCGTGCAGGGTCTCGAGGTCGGCACGAACGCGGTCGTGTACGGGCCGTGGGGGTGTGGGGTGTGCTGGTTCTGCGCGCAGGGGCTGGAGAACTACTGTTCGCGCGCTGCCGAGCTGGGTATCTACCCGCCCGGTCTGGGCGCGCCGGGCGCGATCGCGGAGTACATGATCGTCGACTCGCCGCGGCACCTGGTTCCGATCGGCGACCTCGACCCGGTCGCGACGGTTCCGCTCACCGACGCCGGGCTGACGCCGTACCACGCGATCAAGCGCTCCCTCGGCAAGCTCCGGCCGGGCAGCTGGGCGGTGGTGATCGGCAGCGGCGGACTCGGCCATGTCGCCATCCAGTTGCTGCGGCACCTGTCCTCGGCCCGGGTGATCGCCCTGGACGTCAGCGACGACAAGCTGGACTTCGCCAGGTCGGTGGGCGCGCACGAAGCCGTGCTCTCGGACGCGAAGGCAGCCGAGAACGTCCGCAAGATCACCGGCGCCGCGGGCGCGAGCCTGGTGCTGGACTTCGTCGGCTACCAGCCGACGGTGGACACCGCGATGGCCGTGGCCGGCATCGATTCTGACGTCACGATCGTCGGGCTCGGTGACGGAAAAGCCGCCGCGCGAGTGGGATTCGGCATCAGCCCGTACGAATCCGCGGTGACCTCGCCGTACTGGGGTTCCCGCAGCGAGTTGATCGAGCTCATCGACCTGGCGCACGAGGGAGTCCTCGACATAGCGGTCGAGCGCTTCAGCCTGGACGACGCCCCCGAGGCCTATCGCCGCCTGGCCGCGGGCACGCTGCGCGGCCGCGCTGTCATCGTTCCCTGAGCGACCGGTTCGGCGTCGAATTCGGTCGGTTGGCGTTCGTTCGAGCACCCTGCCCTCGTAGGCGCGCCCGGTGATACACCATGCACACTGTGCCGACTCATATCCGCACCGCTCCGCCCCAACCGGGTGGACGCCCGAACGCGACATAGCGACCGTCCGAGGAGACGGCCCGCACCACGGTCGGTACAGTGCGAGGCTCCGGACGTCGATGGATGGTGGGTGGGTGGGGTGGCGGAGATCGAGCGGTGCATGGGACAGGTCATGGAGATCCCGGGCGCGCTGAGTGTGACACTGATTGATGGATCCAGTGGTTTGCTGATCGCCGCGGCGGGCAACCACCCGATGGTCGACGACCACGAGAACGCCGCCATGGCAACCGAAGTCATGCGGGCGGTCGCGGCGAACGCGGCGCTGTCCGCGGCCGAGCACGGCGACCTGGACGAGCTGATTGTGTGCCGTGCTGGGAGCTACCACCTGCTGGTCCCGGTCCGCGCCGACTATCCCGCGCGACTATTCGTGCACGCGATGTTCGATGACACGGTCGGCAATCTCGCGTTCTCCCGGTTTCGAGTTCGGACGATTCTGGCGGAATTCGACGGTTCGGTGGCACCCGGTGAATGACTCGCCGAGCCGACACGCCCTCGCTGCCGATTGTGGTCGCGCCGATGTCGCCGGGCGCTCGTAGGAGGTGGTGATGACAGCGGAAGACGTGGTGCCCGATCAGGTTCGGGAGGTCTTCGCCGCTACCTTGTCCCAGGCGACGAGCCACATCTCCGCGTTCCCGGATCCGTTGCGACTGGCGGTCCCGATCGGGCTGGTCGCACCGGAGGGCTCATCACGCGAACGGATTTGCGTGCGTGCCGAGTACGACGAGACCGGCTACTTCCTCGACTTCTATCAGGAAGGCAACGACGGGGAAACTGCCTCGCACTGTCGGATTCGCGAGGACGGGTTGGTCACGCGCCTGGAGAATCTCATCCTGGTGCACCGGCACATCGACGATCCCGAGCAGGCGAAGCAGGAGCGCGAGCGCCGCGGCGAGCACAACCGGAGGGTCATAGAGATCCTGCGCGCCAAGGGTTTGTACATGTAAGCGCGAACCGCCGGTTCGTCCCTCCCCGGTGGTAGACCGATCCCGTACCGGAGTTGGATGGGGCGTTGCGCGGTGCGCTCCTAGCGTTGGCCGCATGACGATCCTCCGCCGCCTAGCGCTCGACTTCGCGTACACGTTCGTGGGATTTCCCCTGGCGCTAATCAGTTTCAGCCTCCTCGTGACACTGTTCGCGGCGAGCCTCGGCACAGCGGTGATCTTCGTCGGCATTCCGCTGCTAGCGCTGACGCTGCTGATCGCGCGCGGATTCGCCGACATCGAGCGCGTCCGCCTCCAGCAATTGACCGACACCGCGGTCTCGCGTCCCCGGTACGCCGAGGCGCCGGAGGGCGCGGGCTGGTTCCGCCGGATCACCACCCCGATTCGGCAGGGGCAGAGCTGGCTGGACCTGCTGTACGCGATCATCAACCTGCCTATCGCGATCATCACGTTCGTGCTGCCGATCGTGTGGTGGGCACTGACGCTGGGCGGACTGACGTACTGGCTCTGGGGCAGGTTCCTTCCCCTGGAAGACAATCGCGACATCGTCGTCGAGACGATCATGGGCGCCGACACCGCCCACAACCGGACCGTCTTCAACACGATCATCGGTGTCGTCGCCCTGCTCACCGTGTACCCCGTCCAACGCGGCAGCGCCGCCCTGCAGGCCGGCGTCGCCCAGACCCTGCTGTCCCGGCTCGCCGTCGTGCGCGGACGCGCCTAGGCCCGACGCCGGGGCAGTTGCTGTAACTTTGCCGATAGTGCTGCAGCGAGGGAGGATTCACCATTTCGATCACCGACTCGAACCCGTCGCCCACCGTCATGCCCGCAGCGTTCATCGGCCACGGCAGCCCGATGAACGCCGTCGACCGCAACCGCTACACCGAAGCCTGGCGGGTGTTCGGCCGGACCGTCCCGCGCCCGCGCGCGATCCTGGTGATCTCCGCGCACTGGTACACCAATGCCACCGCGGTGACCGCGATGCCGCGCCCGCGCACCGTCCACGACTTCTACGGCTTTCCTTCCGAGCTATACGAGGTGCAGTATCCCGCGCCGGGCCTGCCCGAACTCGTCGAGCAGGTGGCCGAGGCCGCCGACCCCATGTGGGTGGGCGCGGACACCGACAGCTGGGGGATCGACCACGGCACCTGGTCGGTGCTCGTCCACGCGTTCCCCGACGCGTCGATCCCCGTCGTCCAACTCTCGATCAACGCCTTCAAGGACTTCGACCACCACCTCGAACTCGGTCGCAAACTCGCCCCGCTGCGCGAGGACGGCGTGCTGATCCTGGGCAGCGGCAACGTGGTCCACAATCTGCGCGCCCTCGACCCGAGCAGGCCCGACACCGGTTTCGACTGGGCACACCGATTCGACGACGCGGCCAAAGAGCTGCTGCTGAACGGCAATTCGACCGACGTCACCGGCCTGGTGGACCACCCCGACTTCGCCGCCGCTGTCCCGACTCCCGATCACTACCTGCCGCTGATCTACATAGCCGGCCTGGCCGATGATCAGCCGATGCACGAACTGGTCGGCGGCTACTCCCTGGGCTCGCTGTCGATGACCGCCTACACGCTCGGAATCGATTGCCCGGGAGCGGATTCGGTGGGGACCGGCGCGGCGGCCGCAGTGCCGGACGACGTGCCCGCGGTGGACATCAACCTCTGACCAGGGGGTTCCCTGTTCCGGTGTGCCACGCGCCGGAACAGGAAACCTGCACGCCCTAGGTGTTCTTGTAGATCACGCCGTCCTTCATGATCACGTCGAATGTCCCTGCAGGATCACCGAGCACCTTGACGTCGGCCAGCGGATCACCGTCGACCAGGATCAGGTCCGCGAGGGCGTCGGGTTCGACCACGCCCAGCCGCCCCTGGTACGGGCTGCGCGGCCCGCTCAGCGCCAGCAGGGCGGCGTTGTCTACGGTCGCGAGGCGAACCAGCTCCGCCGGGCTGAACCATTCGCTCAGCTGGAGCAGGAATTTGTTCTGCTCGACATTGGATTCGGGCTCGAACAGGAAATCGGTTCCCCAGGCCAGCTTGACCCCGGCCTTCTTCGCCATCGGCCACACGACCGAGTTGCCCGCCACGATGCCTTCGCGTTTGGCGCGACGCTCGGGGGACATGCTGTCCGAGTTGGGCCGCAGGTACTGGCCGCTGAGCCACACGCCCCGTTCGGCCAGCAGATCAATGGTCGGTTCGTCGAGCAGTTGCCCGTGCTCGATGCACAGCACACCGGCTTCGACCGAGCGGCGCACCGCCTTGGGCGTGTACGCGTGCACGGCGACGTAGGTGTTCCAATCACTCGCCGCGTCGACCGCGGCGCGCAGCTCGTCGAGCGTGAACTGGGCGACGTCGATCGGGTCGTAGGCCGAGGAGGTGCCTCCGCCGGCGGTCAGCTTCAGCTGGCTCGCGCCCATGCGCAGGTTCTCCCGCGCCGCGGTGAGTACCTCGTCGCGTCCGTCGACGATGAAGGTCGCGCCGATCTCCTCGGCCCGGGACTGCTTGCCGGTGAATCGGCGTGACTTCTCCTGCGGTGTGCGGAAATCCCCGTGACCCGCGGTCTGGGAGATCATCGCCCCGGACGGCCACACCCGCGGGCCGGTGGCCTTACCGGCGTCGATGGCGGCCTTGAGCGGGAAGATCGGGCCGCCCATATCGCGGACGGCGGTGAATCCGCGCATCAGCATCTCGTTCGCCGAGGTGAGTGCGGCGCGGGCGTAGAACTCCGGGTCCTTGTCGGGATCGTTCAGATCGGCCATCGTGGCGCTGCCGAACACCAGGTGCACGTGGTTGTCGATGAGCCCCGGCATCAGTGTGCGGGCGCGGCCGTCGATGATCTCGGTCTGCTCGGTGCCCGGCAGACCCGTACCGATGGCCGAGATCGTATTACCGCGGACCAGAACGTCGGTCGGGTCACCCAGCCGTCCCTGCCGGACGTCGAGCACGCGCACATTCCGGAACAGGCTGTCCGGCTTACGAACCGGCGCGGGCGCCGCGCTGGTGGTAGCCGCCGATCCGGACTCCTCGGACGCACAGGAGGTTACTGCTAGCGTGGCGATCGACGCCGCTCCGAGCGCGGCGAGGAAGTTCCGCCGCGTCAACCCCGCCGCAAATCGGCAGTGGCACTCCGCATGTGGCCGAGATCGTTGCGACAAGCCTTTCCCTTTCGTCGATGTCAGCACCGCATCGGGAGATCAGCAGGGATCGAGACGTCCTTCGAAACGTTCGATCGTCGAATTCGGTGTGGAGATTGTCTCGGGATCGGCGAGATGATTGCCGCGGCCGTAACTGTACGACTCCGTGCGGGCGCGACCGGGTAACCACCGATGTGGCGGTGATCGTGTCGAGCCCTAGCTGCCGGCGATCGAACGCAGACGCTCCACGATCCGCGGTGCCGCAGAGGGCTCACTCGACACAGTTCGATGCCGGCGAAACCACTTCGCACCGCATCGATCTGCCGCAGCTGCTCGGGCTATTCGTCGATGTATCGCACCATCGCCGCGAACACTTGCCGCATGGTCGCCCGAGACACGACACCCTCGGGCTCGGTCAGCCAGCCGCGAAAGATCGTCAGCGGCCGGTACACGAGAACGGCAGCGCGGGGGAGGGGATCGAGGTCGCCGAACGGAACGGCGAGACTCATCATCTGCGGGGGAATGTCCGCGGTGTCGGTGTAGATAGGCAACGTCAGCACGGTCGGCAGCCATTCGTTGGCGTCGGTACTGGAGATGATCAGCACCTTCGACCCGGCCATGCTGGAGGGCTGGTTACGCCCCGCGACGTTCGGCAGATACGAGCGGACTTCGCCGCGTGAGATCACTTCGCCGTACCCGCCCCGTAAGCGGCGGAGATGTTGGCGGCTTGTTCGGCGTGCAACTGCTCGGCGTACTCCGCGGTGTCGGTGCCGCGGCTGCGCTCCCACTCCGCGGCAGCCTTGGCGGCGATGCGCAGCAGCTCTCTCCGGACCGCCCGCTCGGTCAGGGTGCTGACCGTTTCACCCGCGGCAGCGGCCGCTTCCCGGGCGTCGTTGAGCACGCCGGGGTCGATGCTGATCGACGTACTCGTTTTCATAATAGGAATCCTAACAGTCCTCTCGGTTGGGAGCCTTCGGTCAGCCCGAGCCCGGGCTCTTGTCGACGAGCCGAGTTACAAATACCAACATGGGAATATGCGCATCTACGAATGACTTACCGGCGATTCACATTGTCACGTAGGGGCGGTGGCCATAAGGAAAAAAAGACAGCCCTTACAAAGAGGGCCCGGGCGAGGAGGCTGGCGCGTCGGGGGAGCGAAGATCGGCGGGCAAGCGACCCGCTACCGCTACGCCCTGCGGCTGGGATCGAAAGCTGTTCGGCCGATGACGTTTTCGTGTCCACCCCGGCCGCCGACGCAACTATCGCCGGCGCGCCCCTCCACTTGTGGAGCCCCTCACATCTGCCTACGATGCGCTATCGAAGTTTGAAAACCAACAATTTCAATTTGGTGGGCCGTGATTGTCACGGCCCAGCGTGGTGCGGGGCGGGACCCACGCGGGCTATCTGGAGGATGCTCATGCGCGTTTCGCACCCGGAGCGGTGTCGTAGGAAAGTGTGGCGAAGCGCCGCAACCGCTTTGGCCGTGAGTACGGCGATCGCGGCGTGCGCGTTCGGGGCCGGGCCGGCGAGCGCGGATCCCGGGCTCAGGGAAGTGATGCTGGTCGGCAACAACTGGGAAGGGGTCGCCGACGTCATCGAATCGACCGGGAACTTCGCGAAGGTCGGTCGCATCAATCTCATCCCCGACAAGGATGATCGCCTGCGAGAGATCTACCTCAATCCGATCCGCCTCGCCTTCTTTCTCGGGATCCGGCAGACCGTCGGCGAAGGCCACGACCAGTACATCGACGATATGTACACCACCCCGAGCGGAGACGCGATCGTGGTGTCGCGGCCGAGTTTCGCCGATGTCGTCTCCATCGACACCGCGACGGGAAAGGTCAAGTGGCGCTTCCCCGTATCGGGCTTCCGTGCCGACCATATGGCGGTCTCGCCGGACGGGAACCGAGTCGCGGTCTCCGCCTCGACCAGCAATACCGTTCACGTGCTCGATATCCACAGCGGCAGGGAGCTGGGGAAGTTCGGCACGGGGGACAAGCCGCACGAGAACGTCTTCACCGCTGACGGCAAACTGTGGAATATGTCCATCGGTGAGGTCAACACCGATCAGGATGCCCCGGAACAGGATTCGAGCAAGGGCGATCGCAAGATCACCGTGGTCGACGCGAACACCTATCAGCTGGTCCGCGTCATCGATATGCGTGAGCGTCTGAACGCGTTCGGCCGAAGCGATCTGTCCGATGCGGTGCGGCCCGTGGCCTTCAGTCCCGATGAGACCCTCCTGTACTTCCAGGTGTCGTTCTTCAACGGCTTCCTCGAATACGACATTGCCGCCGACCGGATCCTGCGCCTCAAAGAGCTGCCGAAGAACCCTGAGACCAGCCCTGATCGCCGGGACTGGGTCAATGATTCCCGCCACCACGGGATGTCGATGGATCCGACGGGTAACAAGCTCTGCATCGCCGGCACGATGGATGACTACGCGACCATCGTGCAGTTGAACGATCTGCGGGAGGGACCACTGGTTCCGGCGGCCAAGCCGTACTGGGCCACTGTCAGTGGCGACGGCAAGGCGTGCGTCATTTCCGAAAGCGCCGCCGACCAGGTGACCGCGATCGATTTCGCCACCGGCTCCAAGATCGTGTCCGTTCCGGTGGGAGATCATCCGCAGCGGATCCGGATCGGTGACCTGCCGGTCGGCTGGAAGGCGCCCGTCGTCGAACCGCCGTCCAGCGGCAGTGGTTTCCCGTCGAGTGGCAGCGGGTCCAGCGGCAGCTGAGAACCGCGCATGACAAGGCCTCGGGCTGACAGTGTCCGCGCGAGGCTTCGACGCGTGGTCAGACCGGGGGATAGGCGACAGACGCGTCCGGCGCGCAGGGACGCGGCCGATCATTGCTGACGACCTAGGATTCGGCGATGGCCACTCCGCCGGATCGCCCGGCCGAACACCTCCGGAAGGAACTGGCACAACGCTTGGCCGGGTGGTCTGCGGCGCTGGACGACGACATCGCTGAGTTGGACACCTGCGGGTTGCGACGCAGCCATCGCATTCGAGCCCGCTCGATCCTCGACCCGCAGCTCGGGGTAGTGGCCGAGGTCGGCGGCCGTCCGGTTCAGGATTTCGGAACCTTCGCCGGTTCTGGTCCGGTGTACATGCTGAGCGTGCTCGTTGCGGTCGACTCGCCAGTTGTCGGAGCCTGCGTATCGAACGCGGTGCTGACCTACGGGGAAGCGGTCGCATGGCTGACGGTTCTGTTGCCCCGAATCGATCACTTCTACCTCAGTGAAGGTCCTGACGCAGATCCCGACGAGCCGTCGCCCCGCTGGCTGTTCTCCTGCTTCCTCGACAGCGCCAGCCAAAGCCTGGCGGCCCCCGCCGATTTCGACTGGGTCTCGTTCCGTATCCGGTACCGGGGACTGCGAGTGTCGATGGTCGATCGAGTAGGCACTCGGGTCGAAACCGTCTACCACAATCCACGTTTCGCCGACTTCTACCAACCACGCAGCGAATCACGCGGCCGCTACCGGCCTCTCACCGTCACTCGGCCACCTGAAGATGCCCGGATGGGGAGTTGCTTCGAGGCGCTCGCCACCGCAGTCGCCCGCCGAACAGCCATAGCCCCGGAAATCGAGCCCCTGTCACTGACCTGGACCCACGGAACGTCGGCGGCGCTCGTTGTTCGCCACATAGGCGAACAACGCTGCTACGAACTGATCGTGGAAATACCTACGGACGACGAGATTGCCGGCGGCGCATACATACTCGCGGGCACGCTCGGCGACCTCGGTGCAATCCTGCACAGCCCTGAACAGTACGCAGCGGGAGCGGTAGCTCGGCTGCGGGAAGCCGGCATCGAGGGGATGCGGTGCAATGGCCACGAGATCGATTGTCCCAAGTTCACATCTACCTGACTTTACATAAGATAGATTATCGGCACTCGTACGGCGTTGCATGTCATCATGTTTCGTTTGCGACGATGATCCGATCGCGCTGGCGGTTAAGTGCGTGTGGTTGCCATGACTGCCGAAGTCGGTCGTACTGCTTTGATATCAACGTTCTAATGATGCGAGCCGCAGGGTTTGTCGGAGTCTGGGTTGCCTCCGCCCCCTGGGTTATTCGTCACAGTGACGTTTTGTCTCTAGTGGGCAGGACGCTCATTTCGTCCCAGCAGGCTTCCGCGGCATCTTCTACTCCCTGTGTGGCATACCCGTACCAGCCCGGCTGAAGGGCAGCGGCGGAGCCAGTAAGGTTCGCACCGTGAACTATCCAGGGGGAGTCCCACGGCCGTACGCTCCGCACGGCCAATTCCACGACGGCACACCACAGCCGGTTCCGCCGCACGGCGCGGTCCACCCGCCGTACGCCGACTACACGCAGACCCCGTACGGCGCACCGCCCGCCTACGGTCCCGGTGCACAGAACAACTGGAACGCGGGACCGCCGCCCGTATATGCAGGGTGGGCTGCGCGCGTGGGAGCCGCGCTGCTGGACGGAGCGATGATCTCCATTCCCGCTGCCGTACTCGTTTCACTGGCTCTTACCGTCGGTGTGGAGTCACGGAGCTGCGGGCTGCAACAGCAGCTCGATGGGTCGTTCCAGCCGATCGACTGTGGTGGCGGTGGACTCAGCGGAGTGGGCGTCGCCCTGCTGTCGCTCACGCTGCTGCTGGTGATCGGTGCAGGATTTTTCCTGGTCTACCGAGAAGGGGTCACCGGCCAAACGCCGGGCAAGAAGGCTCTCGGTATCCGGTTGGTCCGTGAATCGACCGCGCAGCCATTGGGTTTCGGTGCCGCGCTGGGCCGACGCCTCTGCCACGTGGTCGATTCCGCGGTCTGCTACCTCGGTTATCTGTGGCCGCTGTGGGACGGGAAGAAGCAGACCTTCGCCGACAAGATCATCGGCAGCGTGGTCGTCCGCCGATTATGAGCGCCCCCGCTCTAGCTGGGCAGGCAGCGCGCCAATCCCGCCAGCCGCAGATGCCGGGTGACTCCGAGTAGTGCGCCGCACACGGTGAGCTCGATGTCGTGGCCGGGCCTGCGCGCCCGCCGCTCCCCTCTCCCCTATCGAACCATCCCGTCCGCCCTCGACTGCAGGCCATGGCGAGCCTGCCCGAGCCTCGCAGGGGTGCTTCGTCACTCATCGGTGCGCACCGCGCCCTGAGAAATCCACTGGTTGCGGCGCTGGGCGTCGAAATCCAGGTAGGGGCAATCGGTGCGGCCTTCGTGCAGCGTGGCGTCCGCGTCACCGGTGGCGATCCACAACAGCTTGCCCGAGTCGATCCAGGGTCGCAGCTCGAAATCGTAGTCGTCGAGGGTGTGTGGAAAAGTCTGGAAGTTGTCGTATTTGCCGCTGCCCCAAATATTTTCGAGCGGCACGTCGGTCGGTCGGTGTGAACCGAAGTACGTCATCGCCCACCCGGTGTGCCGGCCGATCGGGATCTGCGCCACCACCGCGCGGACATCGGGCACGTTCAGGAGTTCCGGGAGCACATAGGGCGCATCGGGGCCGGGCATGCATTCGAAAGGCGCGGACGTCACCGTGTTCGCGAGCCGGACCGCTCCACTCATGGTCGGCCAGGTGGATGGTCCGCCCTTGGCCAGCCGTCTGACGGGATTGCGCCAATCCCAGTACCAGCCATCGAGATCCACACTGTCGAACGGTCGTCGCACAACCTTGCCGGTCAACGGACAACGGGACAGGACCACCTCGGGCAGTGCGGCCTTGTAGAGGCCGTGCAACTCGAACACACGCTTGATCGCTGCTTTACCCTCGGGCGTGTACCCCACCTCCCGATACAGCGCGTGCAGCCGGTTGCCTTCCTCCAGCAGTGCTGCACGGCTCGGTGATACGCCCATAGCGCCGTCTATCACTGCCATCCCTCGACTCTCGAGCCTGGAAACTCTGACGTCCGTGGTTCCGTCGACTCACAGGTAAAAATCCTTCGCCTTCAGGATCGCTATGACGCGCTTGTTGTGCGCGGCGATGCGTTCCTGCTCTTGCCGGTTCTGTTCGGGATCGGCGAAGTGCTGGTGCACCTGGGTGAGATTCTCGAGGGGCGTGATCGAGCCGTCCTCACGAATTCGGTAGTGCGAGGAGGTTTCCCCGTCATTTCTCTCCTGGTAGAAGTCCAGGTAGTAGCCGGTCTCGTCATGCTCGGCGCGGACTCGAATCCGCTCGCGCGATGAGCCTTCCGGCGCGGCCAACGCGATCCGGATCCCCAGCGGGAGCGGGTCCGGGAAGGCGGCGATGTGGGTGGTCCCTGGCGCCAAGGTCCTTACGAAGATGTCCCGCACCTGATCGGGCGCGATGTCTTCCGATGTCATGTGCGTCTTTTGTTCTTCCTGGTCACGTTGCCATGGCCTCGCTTCGGCGAACGGTCGTCCACGCGCGGTGTTCATTCCCACCGGAACTCTCTCTCCCGTAGGAGATCAGGGCGCCCGCTGGCCCGCCACTTGACGAGGGTCATCTTGAATTCCAACAGCCTCTCGGCTCTGCCATTGAACCAGTCGGTCACCGAGGCGGCCGCAAGTTTTACTTCGTTGCCGTCGGTTATCGTCCAGACTGGTGGATTTGGCTTGTGAAGGTCGGCTCCATCGATGACGAGAAAATTCGCTTCAGCTTCTGCGATCACCAGCATTCCGGTGGGATCGCGTAATCCTGTGTCAGTCTTCGCGTATTCTAGTGAGTTCAGGGCGACGGTCTTGTCTTCCTCGTCGAGAAACACGCCGAAAGCCATTCCCTGGAACCAGAGCGATGCCCTTCTGCCCATGATTCTCAGAACTTCCCGGTACGCGGCTGGGATGTCATCAGCGTTCTGGCGCGCCGCCATCCGGTCGATCTCTTCGTCCGATGCCTCGCGGGCAGATTCGGGGCGATACCCTTGGGCGACCGCACCGTCGAAGATCTGTCGCACAAGCTCTTTGGCGTTTTCTGTCGCACTCACCCCCGCAGCGTATCGCCCTCCGGATTCTTGGCGACTATCTTGACCCACACGAACCGGAAGGGATTCGGCATCAGCTATCGACCCGGCAGCAACGGGTCACAAGCGTCTACCGCGCCCAGCTCACCATGTACAACCACGAGGTGCGCCTCAACGGGTACCTTTCAAGTCGTGTACGAACTCGACGACGATAGTGCCTCGGTGAGGTTCAATATTCCCGCATCGTTCATTTCCGTATGGGCGAAGTTGACGCCGAATGAGTTGTGCTACGGGTATCGGTATCGCTGGATAACTGCGAAAGATGTTGTGGCTCTATCGTTGACGAGCGTTGTTCCCGATCGGGAGCGGATGGATATCATCGAGGACATCTCGCTACTGCTGTCCGACGAGCTGGATCGCGTCCCTGACTTCATGGATCAGCTCGCCGTCCATGAAGAACGAGTCTGGACCTACTTGGCGCTGGCATGGGTGCATCAGAACCGGGATCACTTCGAAGAGCCGTTCAAGGCTGTGGACCTCATCTACGCGGACTTCGGCTACCCGGAGGAAGTTGGTGACTTCGCGACCTTCACACCGCCCCCGGCTGGTGGAACGCCCGGGATATCCGGCCTTGAACAGCGCTGGCAACAGTACTTGGACAAGAATCGCTACCACTACTTGCGCCGATCCTCGAAGTCAGCGCAAGGGATCGACTCAGTAGGTTTGGGTTCTCCGGCGGATTCTGAGAGATTCGATGATCCGGCGTCAGCCGTGCGGTTCCGCCCGCCAGAACCGGCGGCCGTCGCCGAGATGTTCTGGCGCTCGATGCCGCGCCCGCACCGGCGATCGTGACGACCCCGACGGACCTCGCCGACAAGATCATTGGCAGCGTGGTCGTCAGTCGATCATGAGCGGCCCCTGCTCTGGCTGGGCAGGCAGTGCGCCAATCCCGCCAGCCGCAGGTGCCGGGTGACTCCGGGTGGTGTCCCGCACACGGTGAGCTCGATGTCGTGTGCGTGGCACCACTGGTAGGCGTGCTCGATGGCGTTCATCGCCGCGGCACCGAAGTAAGTGATCCCGCTCAGGTCCACCAGGACCCGCCCGCCAGGGACCGCGCGGTCGCACGCACCGTCGAGCGCCTGGCCCAGTGCGTCGGCCGCGACGAAGTCCATCTCGCCGCCGAGTTCGACGAACACATCATCCGCGCACGTGCGGGTGACGATTCGTACCGGCGAGCGGGTGAAGGCTCGATGTTCCTGACCACCCATAGCTCACCCTAACGCCGGGCCCGCGCGCCCACCGACCGTCGAAGGGCACAACTAGGTGTCGACGCCGGAGCGGCTCGACCACGGTTGGCCCCGTCCACCTCTACCCTGTTGACCGAGCGGGCTCGAGAGCCTATTCGGCGATGAGGGCGGTGGCGGTGGTGCGAGCGCGTGCCGATGTGTGGCCGCCAATGTGGCCGATCCGTGTGCCCAGTGCGGCGGCCGGAAGCCATTGCACGAGTTCGGGTAGCAGAGTGCCGGGCGGGTTCGGCGCGGGTGAAGATGTCCCCAAGGGTGATCAGAGGCCCGCGGCCCGGTTGGCGGTGTGCACGCGGGCGGCGTAGGCGTCGATGTCCGAAGCGGACACGGTGTGGGTGGTGTAGGCGTGGAGTTGGCGACGCAAGTGCTCGTTGCGCAGCGCGATTTCCACCATTTCCGAGCGGGTCAGGCCCGCGCGTTCGGCGTCGGCGGTGACATCGGCGAGCACACCTGTATCTAGGGTGACGGTGATCTTCTCTTTCGCCATACGGTCATCAAACCGTGGGTCATACTCTCCGGGGTTTGGGGATGCCTCGGGCAGCTCGTGAGATGACCGGTATCCGGCCCATCGGAAGCGCCGAGGCCGAGGCGATGCCTGCGGCCTTGTCCGTTGAGCCGCCCCCGCCGCGCATATCATCATCTACCTGCGCAGATAGTGGTTCCCGTGCGCTCGGGACATTCCTCACACCACACTTGCTGATCAATAGCTGATCCACATAGGTTCAAACGACCGGCGAGCAGGGTAACCGACAGTTTCGCCGTTCCAGCCCCTGATCGGGCCTCACCGCGGCGAGCACACGGCCAGCACGTAGGGATTACCGCACCATGCAGCGACCAGGACCCGTCACCCCGCCCCACACCAGCCTCGTCTCCGGCACGGCACGGCTCCTGGTCGTCGAGCCGAATGCCGCCGCCGCGGAAATGGCGATGCTGGTGCTGTCCGCCGCCGGATTCGACACCCTCCACCAGCCGACCCACCACGACGCCATCGACGCGGTCGAGCACTGGCATCCGGACCTGGTCCTGCTGGACCTACTCCCCGCAGCGCACTCCCCCGCCGAGCTCACCGACCTGCTCGGCCACTACGCCCCCACCCCGACGATGGTCCTGTCGACCGATCGCGACCCCGAGCTCATCGACCTCACCCTCACCGCGGGCGCGAGTGCGTACCTCACCAAACCGTTCCGCGCCGGTGAACTGCTCGAGCACATCCACACCTGCCTGCACCACGATGCCCCACGTACCGATACCGACTACCTCTGACGCAGCAGCCGGCTCTGGGCTCGTCGTGTTCGAATAGCGTTTGACGTGTTGACCGATGCTCGACAGCATGGCTGTCGGGAGGACCTTGCCGGTGAATGTCTTTGTGCAGACCGACCGTCTCGTCCTGCGTCGGTTCACCGACGCCGACGTGGAGAATCTGGTCCGGCTGGACAGCGAGCCCGCGGTGATGAGGTTCCTCACCCGTGAGCCCACATCGCGAGCCGAGATCGAGCACGAGGTGCTGCCCCGGATCCTGCGCGACTACCAACTGGGTCCGGCGGGACGCTTTGCCGTCATCGAACGATCCACCGCGGCGTTCGTGGGCTGGCTGGCCCTGCAACCACCGCAGGACGGCAGTGTCACCGAGGTAGAACTCGGATACCGGCTCACGCCCTCGGTCTGGGGCCGCGAATACGCCACCGAAGGCGCGCGGGCGTTGATCCGAAAGGGCTTCACCGAACTCGGCGTCGAGCGGGTCTGGGCCCAGACCATGGCCGTCAACACTGCCTCTCGACGGGTCATGGAAAAGGCCGGCCTCACCTACGTTCGAACCTTCCACCGGCACTTCGACGATCCACTCCCCGGCATCGAACACGGCGAGGTCGAGTACGAACTCCACCGAGCCGACTGGGCAGAGTAAGGAGTGATCAGGAGACGCAACCTGGTCGATTACTCAGCCGAATTCATAGGAGTCGCTGGCGATCCGGAAGTACTGGGCCCCGCGCTCGCACCGAATCCCCGCCGGGGTGCTGGTGCAGGTGAACCCCGCGAAGGTGGTCGACGAACCGTATTCCAGGACCTTCATGTTCGCAGCGCCGCCGATGGTATCGCTTGCCCCGCACGTGAATCCAGGCTTCTCCTCGGTGGAGAAATAGACGACCCGGCCATAAAGCCTGCTGCCGGGCACCGGTTCCCCGTCTTGGTAGCACCGGGCGGGAAACGGTGGCGGGGTGAAGGAAATCTGCAAGAGTTCGCAGCGCACACTCGCTGGGGTTGTGTCAAAGCCGGCAGAGATCTGGCAGGCGATATTGCCGGTCGGCGAACCGAAAGTCTCCCACTTGTTCGCCTGTACGGGCTGCGTGGGATTCGACGCCGCGGTCGTCGTGACCGGCGCGATAGGTGTGGAGTTCGCCGGGGTCCCCGCGTTGGTATCGCTCGACTTCTCGCCACACGCACCCACAGCGAACGCGAGGGTGATCACGGCCGCCGCGACAGCGACTGAACCGGTGCTTCGCATCAGGACTCCTGACCCTAGATTGGCTTGACAATAAGCCGGTTTCACGGCTTGTGCCTGCCAGGTGCCAGCGAATCCGATGTGGACATGATGCTCGACAACCTTCGCCACCAATCCGGCGGGGTTCCACTCGGACCCGCCGCCAGTACACAGCGTCCCGAGACAGCGGTGTCGCTCCCCCATCGGCCGACGCTGCTGCGTCAACGGGGCAGCCGGGTCACCAAGTCCCATGGGGCGCAAGCGCGGTGTGGTGGGTTACCAGCGGCGCATACGAGCACTCGAATTACGGCCCGGGGGAAGACGCGGTATCGGGTGATCGACGCAGGTACCGCCCGCGTGGATCGCCCTGCACCCGCCCGTCCGAGCACACCTGTTCCCCGCGCAGGAACACGTCCGTGACCCGAGCCGTCATCTCGAACCCTTCGAACGGCGTGTACTCCTGGGCGGACTCGGAATCGGCGGCGCGGACCGTCCAGTGCGCATCCGGATCCACCAGCACGATGTCCGCGTCGTAGCCGGGGGCGAGATCACCCTTTCCGTGTAACCCGTAGCGGCGGGCGGGATTCCGGGACGTCAGTTCCGCTACGCGGGACATCGGCAGCCCGCGTTTGCGAGCCTCCCCCACCAGGCCGGGAAGCAGGTACTCCGCGCCGCCGAAGCCAGACTTGGCGGTGAACACGTCGTCCGGGTCGGGGCCGAACTTCTGTTCCGCGCGGCAGCAGGCGTGATCGCTGACCACCCAGTCGATTTCGCCGGCCAGCAGGTGCCGCCACAGCGCCTCGACGTCGGCGCGCTCCCGCAACGGCGGGTTCACCTTGCCGCCCAGACCGTGCGCGGTGTCGACATCGGCCAGCAGATGGCCGATGGTGACCTCGCGCCGGAAGTCGATGTGCGGGAACGCCGTTGCCATGGTCAGCGCCGCCTCGACCGCCTTCGCGGAGGACAGGTGGAGCAGGTTGATGTTGGCCAGGCCCGTTTCGTGGGCCAGGTAGGCAGCCGTGGTGATCGCCAAACCCTCGGAATGCGGTGGGCGGGACGCGCTGTAGGCGCGCAGGCCGGTGAGCACGCCCTCGCGTTCGACCAGCGCCGTGTAGGCGGCCATGATCTCGGCGGTCTCGCAGTGCAGCGAAAGCGACAGGCCGTTGCCCAGGACTCTGCGCGCCTCGGCGATCGCGCGCATCACGAACTCGAAATGCGCGACGTCGTAACGCTCGTCGGGGCCGATCATCAGGAAGTCGGCCTGATCGTCGGAGCGCCCGTGCAGGCCGTGGCCGCCGTAGAACATGAAGACCTTGAACGACGTCACGCCGAAATCGCGGACCAGCGACGGTATTTCGGCGATGTGCTCGGCCGTCATCGGGGCCAGGTGCAGGGCATGGTCCACGAACGCCCGGCCGTCCATGCGGTTCAGCGCCTCGGGCACGAAGTCGCGGTACGGCCCGCCGCGGTTCAGGTAGTAGCGGCCGGTGCGCAGGTAGGTCAGGGCGGTGGTCACCCCGCCCTGCGCGCAGGCCCGGCTTTCGCTCTCGGTGTCGGCGGACAGCTCCTGATAGATCCCCCAATGTTGGTGGGCATCGACGACGCCGGGAAACGCCAGGCGGCCGTCGGCCTCGACCACTCGGCGCGCGCCCCCGGTCGCCAGGTTGGGGCCGACGTCGGCGATCCGGCCGTCGGTGACCGCGATGTCCATGGGTTCGGGGAGTTCGGCGGAGGTGCTGCCCGGCCGCACCACGCGGGCGCCGCGAATCAGCAGGTCTGTTGCCGGCATGGCATCGACTCCAGTTTCTCTCTGGGAAACACTCTTACCAATGCGGCGATCATGGCAGTACTATCCGCTGATAGTCAATGCCTCCCAACACATATGCGTTTCGCCAAGCGAAACACGGGGAGAACGAGAGGGAGTGCGCGATGGACGGACCGCTGTCCGGGATCCGGGTGCTTGATGTGGCGACCCTGTTCGCCGGGCCACTCGCGGCGACGCTGCTGGCCGATTTCGGCGCGGAGGTGGTCAAGATCGAGCATCCCGGCGGGGATCCGGTGCGCAGCCACGGCGCGCAACGCGAGGGGGTCGGACTCTGGTGGAAGATGCTGGGGCGCGGCAAGAAATCGGTCACCCTGTACCTGGGCGCGTTCGACGGTCAGGAGATCTTCCGGCGCATGGTCGCCGAGGCCGACGTGGTGATCGAGAACTTCCGGCCCGGCACCCTCGAACGCTGGGGCCTGGGCTACGACCGGCTGTGCGAGATCAATCCGCGCGTGGTGCTGGCCCGCGTCACCGGTTTCGGCCAGATCGGTCCCTACGCGCAGCGCCCAGGCTTCGGCACGCTCGCCGAGGCCATGAGCGGGTTCGCGGCTGTCACCGGCGAACCCGACGGCCCGCCCACCCTGCCGCCGTTCGGTCTCGCGGACGGAATCACCGCCCTCACAACCGCATTCGCGATCATGACCGCGCTGCGCGCCCGCGATGCCACCGGCCGCGGCCAGCAGATCGACATGGCCATCATCGAACCGATCCTGACCCTGCTCGGCCCCCAGCTGATCGCCTACGACCAGCTCGGCGAACTGCAACCGCGTATGGGCAACCGCTCGAGCAACAACGCCCCGCGCAACATCTATCGCACCGCCGACGACGGCTGGGTCGCGGTGTCCACCAGCGCGCAAGCCATCGCCGAACGGGTGCTGCGGTTGGTCGGACGCCCCGACCTGACCGAACAGCCCTGGTTCGCCAGCGGCGCCGAAAGAGCCCGGCACGCAGAGGAACTCGACGCCGCCGTCGGGGCGTGGATCGCCCAGCGCGACACCGCGACGGTCCTGCGCGAGTTCGAGGCCGCCGAAGCCGCCGTCGCGCCGGTCTACACCGCCGCCGACGTCCTGGCCGACCCGCAGTTCCGGGCGCTGGGCACCATCGCCGAACTCCACGACGACGAATTGGGACCGATACGCATGCAGAACATCCTGTTCCGGCTCTCGGAGACCCCGGGCCGCATTCGCTGGACGGGACCGCCGCTGGGCGCGCACACCGCCGAGGTCCTGGGCGCATACGGCGTCGACGCCGCGGAACTCGACCGCCTGCGTACGGCGGGGGTGATCCGATGACCACCCGCGACCCACTGGTGGAACTGGTGCGCGGCGGCGTGCGACTGATCGAACTCGGACGGCCCTACTTCACCGGCATGCCCTGCTCCCCCAACCATCCCGGCTTCCGAATGTCGCTGGCGCGCAGGCACGGCGACACCGTACGCCCGGACGGCGGATCGGCGGCCAGCGAGATCATCGTGACCGGCGGCCACGTCGGCACTCACATCGACGCCCTCAGCCACGTCAGCCAGAACGGCAGGCTACACGGGGACATCGACGCGGCCGAGGCGCAGCGCGGCGGGAGCTTCGCCGCGCACGGGGCCGAGAAGCTTCCCGGAATGCTGTGCCGGGGAGTACTTCTCGACATCGCCGCCGCACACGGCGTGGACATCCTGCCCGGCGGTTACGAGATCACCGTCGCCGATCTCGAGCGCGCGACACGCAACCTTCCGCTCGAACCCGGTGACGTGGTCCTGATCCGCACGGGATGGGCACGCCACTATGGCGACCCGGCAACCTATCTGGGCGCGGCCTCCGGCGTGCCCGGGGTGGGTGTGGAAGCCGCACACTGGCTTGCCACCCACGGCGTCGTCGCCACCGGCGCCGACACCACCGCCTACGAACGCCTCGCCCCTGGCGCAGGACACAGCGTGCTGCCGGTGCATCGGGTACTGCTGGTCGAGTCCGGCATCTACATCATGGAGCACTTGGACCTGGAACAGCTGGCGGAGAAAGGTATTCACGAGTTCGCGTTCGTGCTCGCACCGTTGCGCATCGTCGGCGGCACGGGCTCTCCGGTGCGCCCGCTCGCGGCGGTGACCCGATGACCGCTCCCACGATCGCTTCCCCGCCAGCGCCACTGCGCACCCTCGGCCGCACAGGATCCCCGATGCGCACCGCTCGCGGCGGTGACCCCATGAGCGTCCCCACGATCGTTGTCGCGCCGGCGCCACTACGCACATTCGGCGGCACAGCCTCCCCGGTACGCCCCCTCGTGGCGGTGACCCCATGACCGCCCCCACAATCGTGCAGCAGCTGGCGGAATTCACCGTCGCCGCTCGCCGCCCCGGCGGCGTGGGGACCACCCTGCGCGCCGACGCCGCTCGCCGGCTGCTGGACGTCCTCGGCAACAGCCTCGCGGCGCAGTCCACCCCGGCCGCCGCCGCGATGCGCGCCGTTGTCACCGAATGGGGCGGCCGCCCGATGTCCACCGCGCTCGGCCTCCCCGATCGGATACCCACCGCGAGCGCGGCACTGCTCGGCGGAACACTTGCCCACGCAATGGATTTCGACGACACCCACTTGCCATCGGTGCTGCATCCGTCGGCTACGGTGGTGCCGGCCGCCCTCGCGGTCGCCGAAGCGGTCGGCGCGACCGGCGGCGCGCTACTGGATGCCATCGCGGTCGGGGTGGAGATCACCGTCCGCGTCGGCATGGCCGGTTACGACGAGCGACTCGGGAACTCGGTCTTCTTCGAACGCGGCCTCCACGCCACCGCGATCTGCGGTGCGCTCGGCGGAGCCGCCGCTGCCGCGCTGCTGGCCGGTCTCGACGCGCCCCGCGTCGCGCACGCGCTCGGCATCGCGTCCAGCATGGGTTCGGGACTGCTCGAGGCCAATCGGACCGGAGGCACCGTGAAACGGATCCACTGCGGCTGGGCAGCGCACGCCGCGGTGACCGCCGCGGAGCTGGCGCGGCACGGGCTGACCGGCCCGCCCACGGTCATCGAGGGCCGGTTCGGGCTGCTGCAGGCGTTCTGCGGTGACCAGGCACGCGCCGAGAGCGTCACCGAGGGTTTGGGAACGGACTGGGAGCTGCCCGGAGTGTTCTTCAAGCCCTACCCCTGCAACCACTTCACGCACGCAGGCGTCGATGCGGCCCTGCGCCTGCGCGCCCGGGGCGTCACCGCCGAGCAGGTGGAACGCCTCACCCTCGGCGCACCCACCCCGGTCCTGCGCACGATCGGCGAGCCCGCGGCGGACAAACGCGCACCAGAATCGGGCTATCACGCCGCGTTCTCCGGCCCGTACACGGTCGCCGCCGCCCTCATCGGCGGTGGCGGGCTCGGGCTCTTCCACGAGGATTTCACCGACGCGGCGGCCCGCGATCCGCACCGGCTCGCCCTGGCCGCGAGAGTCGATTGCGTGCCGGATCCCCACTGCGACAACATCTTCCCGCACCAGTTCCCCGCCGTCCTCACCGCCGAGCTCCGAGACGGGCGGGTGCTCACCGAACGAGTGGACGTCAACCGCGGCGGCCCCGGCAATCCGCTGTCGGCCACAGAACTGGCCACCAAGTTCCGGCTCAACGCCGCCCGCTCGCTGTCCGCGGACGACGCGGAGGCCATTGCTCGAATCGTCTACGACACGGCGGAAATCAAGGACCTGCGACAATTGCTCGATCCGCTGCGCGGCGCCATCGAACCGCTCGGGGGCACAGCATCCGGTACCGAGCCGAGGCAGATCCCCTGCGCCTGATGCGAACGGAAGGAAGTGGTGCGGCCGGTCTGCTATGGCAGTTGAACACCGAGCTCACAGGGTGAGATGCCAAGAACGCCCGGGGCCGAGTGCAGCGAGGAAGTTCCGAGTTTCAGCAGCCGCGCGCAGGCCCGCCGACCGACCGCGGCTTCGACCGGGGTGCAGCTGTCTCGCGGACCGCCCCTGCACGTCATGTCCGGTCGCTTCACCGAGACCGTGACCGCACGTATGCGCGCGAGCGTTTCAGCGTGTCCTCCTTCGCCGCGGCCGCCGACCTCGAGCATCACGAGCCATCGCACGCCCCGCTGGACATCCTGGACATGGCCGCCGAAACGACCTGGTGGCCAAACCCGCCCGACGCCCGGCCGACGGTGACGGCGGGTTCGACGAATGGCGTGCCTGTCGACATGCTCGGGCTGGCGGGCGTAACGCGGCGTCGCGGTGGCAGCCGTGCGGGCGGAGCGTGCGAGTGGGCACAGGGCCGAACAGGCGAACCACCGCAGCGCCGAGCGGGCGTGGGGCCGAGCGCTGCGAGTGAGGCCCTTCGGCCACCGTTCATACCGGGCCCGGGAAGCCTCCAGACCGACCCAGCAACGCCGGCACCGGAGCACCCAGCACCGTCCCGAGCCACCGCCCGGTCTCGGCGACCTCGTCCATCCCCACCCCGGTGCGATACCCCATCCGATGCAGCCCGTAGAGCAGATCCTCGGTCGCGATATTGCCGGTCGCGGCCGGCGCGAAGGGACACCCGCCGATACCGCCCGTACTCGCGTCCAGCACCCGCGCGCCTGCCCCGACAGCCGCGAAGGCGTTGGCGTACCCGGTATTGCGCGTGTTGTGGAAATGGCACCGCACCACAGCGTCGGGCGCCAGCGCGGCGGTGGCGGCCACCAGCGTCTGCACCCGGTCGGGCGTGCCGACGCCGATCGTGTCGGCCAGCGCGATCTCCTGCGGCCCGGCCTCGGCTACCCGGCGCACCAGATCCAGCACGGTCGCCTCGGGCACCTCGCCCTCGAACGGGCAACCGAAAGCCGCGGCGATGGTGACGGTCCGGAGCAGGCCCGACTCCGCGGCCCGCCGCGCCAGGCCGTGCCAGCGCCGCACCCCCTCGGCCGTCGAACAGCCCTGATTGCGGCGGCTGAACGTATCGGTCGCCACCACCACGACATTGATCTCGTGCACGCCCGCCGCGAGAGCGCGATCGAGGCCGCGCTCGTTGAAGACCAGTCCGATATAGGAGACATCGGCCGGTCGCGGCACCCCGGCCATGACCGCCTCGGCGTCGGCCATCTGCGGCACCGCCTTCGGATTCACGAAGCTCACGGCCTCGATCCGGCGCAGGCCCGCCGCGATGGAACGCTCGATCAACTCGATCTTGCGCTGTGTGGGAACGATCTCCGGTTCGTTCTGCAGGCCGTCGCGTGGGGCCACCTCGAGCACCGTGATGTCCACGGGCACACCTTCTCTCACCTTGCCGCGCCGTTTCTCTCAGGGATACAGTGTATCCACTTTCACCCTACCGTTCTCGGGCGCCCGGCGCGCGAGCATCGGGCGCACAACGAAACGGAGTGGCCGCATGACAGCCGAAGCAACCCCCGGGGTCGGCGCGCTGGCCGATCTGCGCGTGGTCGAGATGGGCCAGCTGCTGGCCGGTCCCTTCTGCGCACAACTGCTCGGCGACTTCGGCGCGGAGGTGATCAAACTCGAATCCCCCGGCACCGGAGATCCCATGCGGCAGTGGGGACGTGAGCAGTCGAACGGCGCCTCGCTGTGGTGGCCGGTGGTGGCGCGCAACAAGAAGTCGGTCACCTGCAACCTGCGCGACCCCGAAGGTCAGCGGCTCGCGCGCGAACTCATCGCCCAGGCCGACATCGTGATCGAGAACTTCCGCCCCGGCACCATGGAGCGCTGGGGCCTGGGTTACGACCGGCTGCGCGAGGGCAATCCCGAACTGATCATGGTCCGGGTCACCGGCTACGGCCAGACCGGCCCCTACGCCCCGCGCGCCGGATACGGCTCCATCGGCGAGGCCATGGGCGGAATCCGGTACACCACCGGCGATTCCGGCCATCGCCCCGCGCGCACCGGCATCTCGATCGGCGATTCGCTCGCCGCCGTCTTCGCCACCATCGGCACCCTCGCCGCCGTGCACCACCGGGAGAAGACCGGGCAGGGACAGGTGGTCGACTCCGCCATCTACGAGGCCGTGCTGGCCATGATGGAATCACTGCTGCCCGAATACGCGCTCACCGGATATCAGCGCGAGCGCACCGGTTCGGTGCTGCCGAATGTCGCGCCCAGCAACGTGTATCCCACCGCCGACGGGGAGATGGTGCTCATCGCCGCCAATCAGGACACCGTGTTCGCCCGGCTGAGCGAGCTCATGAACCGCCCCGAGCTGGCCGTGGACGAGCGCTACAGCAGCCACACCGCACGCGGGGCGCGCATGACCGAACTCGATGATCTGATCAGCGCCTGGACCGCCGGACACGACGCCGAGCCGCTGCTGGCGAAGCTGCACGAGGGCGGGGTCCCCGCGGGCCGGATCTATACCGCGCGCGACATGTTCGCCGATCCGCACTTCGCCGCGCGCGAGGCGATCGTGCGGGTCGCCCATCCCGAACTGGGCGAACTGCCCATGCAGAACGTGTTTCCCAAACTCAGCGCGACCCCGGGCCGAGTCCGGCACGCCGGTCCCGCACTCGGTGAGCACAACGCCGCGGTCTACGGCGAACTACTGGGTCTGGACGCCGACCAATTGGCCAAGCTCGCCGAAACCGGCGTCATCTGAGGGGATTTCGCATGTCCGATCTACACGAGGACGCCCGCCGGGCCGGTTACGGCACCCCACTGGGCGCCGGGGTGCGCCCGGCGGTCCTGGTCATCGACGTCTGCGCGGCCTATCTCGACGACACCTCGCCGCTGCGTGCCCCGGTGCAGGACGCGGTGCGCGCGGCCGCGCTGGTCGTGGACTACGCGCGCGCGGGTGGGTATCCGGTGGTGTTCACCCGGGTCAGCTACCGCCCCGGAACGAGCGAGGGCGGCCTGTTCCGGCAGAAGGTGCCGACCCTGGCCGTCTTCGAGGAGGGCAACCCGCTGGGCGACTTCCTCGCCGAACCCGCACCGCGCGAAGGTGATTCGGTCATCGTCAAGCAGTACCCGAGTGCCTTCTTCGGCACGCCGCTGGCCGCGAACCTCACCGCCGCGGGCATCGACACCCTGATCATCACCGGGCTCACCACCAGCGGGTGCGTGCGCGCCACCGCGGTGGACGCGCTCCAGCACGGTTTCCGGCCGCAGGTGGTGGCCGACGCCTGCGGTGATCGGGACCCGCGGCTGCACGAGGCGAACCTGTTCGACCTCGGGGCAAAGTACGCAGACGTCATCGACGTGAAGCAGGCCCGGGAACTGCTGCTGTGAACCGCGCCGGCCGGCACCGCCGTAGTCGGGCGGCGCCGGCCGGGTGGAAACCGCGTAGGTCTCAGGGCATTTCGACGCGCACCGCGGCATCGGTGCGCCGTCCACTGTCGTAGACGAACGCCCGGGCCGCCGGATCGCCCAGCTGCGCCAGGAACCACTGCGCCGTCCAGCGCGCGGCCGCCGCGACGGTCTGCTCGCGCGGGGCGGTGCCGGGGTGGGCGTCGGGCGCCGCCCCGGGCGGGTTGTCCTCATCGGCCAGCCCGAAGTGATTGGCGCCCAGCAGATTCACGAAAGCGGTGGTCGGGGCGCCGGTGAGTTTCGTGAAACTCTCGTGCGCTTCGGCGGGTTCACTCACCGAGTCCTCGGTGCCGTTGATGTAGAGCACCGGAATCCCGTGCACCGCGACCACATCGACGACCGGTCCGATGGTCGTGTTGGTGCCGTGCCCGACGATGGCCTTGAGCTGCGGCGGATGCCGATAGGACACCCCGAAGCAGAAGGGCATCTGGCAGCGGTCCGCGGCCGCGTACAGCGCCGCCGCCCCGCCGTAGGAGTGCCCGGCCACGACCAGGGTCTCCGGGTCGACGACGCCCCCGACCCGCGATCCCGGGTCCGCGGCGCGCTCGCGCGCCCAGCCCACCACATCGGTGATCGACTGCTCGCTGGGCAGGCTGTACCCGGGCATCGGATAGCGCTCGGGAATCACCACCACGAAGCCGTAATCGGCTACGGCGGAAGCGAATCGGGAGTAGTACTCGCGGCGCATGTTCGCGCCGGGCAGCATCAGCGCCACCGGCAGGCGACGGCCGGCGTTCGCCGGATACCAGACCGTGGCCGCGTCGAGCCCGACGCGGGTTTCCTCCCGGGTGACACCCGGATCGGCATGGACCGGCGCGGCGGTGAGAAAGAGCAGGGACAGGGCGGACGCCAGCAGGGTGCGCATGGGATCCCGTTTCGTTTGTGGAAACAGTGTTTCGATGTGAGACTGTCGGGAGCGTACTCCGAAACAGCGTTTCGCAGAAGAGAACAGGGAGCTCGAATGGGACCGCACCCCTACGGCTGGTTGATCCTGCTGCACCTGGTGTTGTTCGTGTTCTGGCTGGGTGGAGACCTGGGCGTCTTCTACTCCAGCCGGTTCGTGATCGATCCGAAACTCGATGCGGCGGCCCGGGTCACGGCGCTGAACATCATGAGCGGGCTGGATCTGGCCCCCAAGATCTGCCTGGTGCTGTTCCTGCCGAGCGGGGTGACCCTCATGGCCACCGCGCCGCACGGTGCGGAGCTGTTCGGGGTCGCCCTGTTTCCCGGCTGGTCGGTGGCCGCGATCTGGGTGTTCAGCGCGATTTGGCTGGCACTCACCGTGATCGCACATCGCACCCACGGCCGCATCGCCACGGTGTATCGCGCCGATCTCGTCATCCGCGGGCTCGTCATCGCGGGCATCGGCGGTGCGGGCGGATACGCCCTGCTCGCGGCCGAACCGTTCGGGGTGACCACCAACCCGAAGTGGCTCGGCGCCAAGATACTGCTCTACACCGCCGCGATCGCGGCCGGCCTCGGCATCCGAATCACGCTGCGCCCCTTCGGCGCAGCGTTCGGCGAACTACTCACCACGGGGTCCAGTGACCGGATCGAGCGGACCCTGCGCCGCAGCGTGGACGGCTGCCTGCCCTACGTGTGGACGATCTGGGGCAGCGTCCTGGCGGCCGCCGCGCTCGGGGTGTTCAAGCCCGGCGCGCAGTTGTGAGGAGAACTAGCCGGTGTAGCCGAGTTGCGCCGAGAGCGCGGCCGCGGCTTTCTGTAACTGCGGCACCAACTCCGGGATACGCGGCTCGAATCGGGCCAGCGGTCCGCACACGCTGATCGCGCCGATGACGCCGCCGTCGTGGTCGAGGATCGGCGCCGCCACCGAGGCCGCGCCGATTTGCCGCTCCCCCAGCGAGATCGAGTAGCCCTGCTTGCGCACCGAGGCGAGTTCGGCGCGCAGTTTGCGCGGGGTGGTGATGGTCGATTCGGTGAACGGGGTCAACTCGTGACGTTCGAGGTACTCGTCGATCTCTTCCTTGCGCAGCGCCGCCAGGATCGCCTTCGAGGAACTGCCGGCGTGCAGCGGATACGGCACGCCCAGCACCACCTCCATGCGCAATTCCTGTTCCGGCACAACCTGATCCACGTACATGCGGGTGTCGCCGCGGCGAATCGAGAGGGTCGCGGTCTCCCCGGTCGCGGCGGCCAGCCTGCGCAGTTCCGGCGCGGCCATGACGCGCAGGTCGGTGCGGGCGAGGTACGCGCGCCCCAGCGCGATGGCGGCGTGCCCGAGGGCGTAGCGCCGGGTGGTCGGCTCGAGCGCGATGAGTTCGCGGTTGCGCAGCGCGGTGAGGATGCGATGCACCGCGGCCTTGGTCAGCCCCAGCTCGTTGGCGATCTCGGTGACGCCGAGATCGGCCCGCCCGCTACGCCCGAACAGCAACAACACGTCCATGGCTCGCTCGACCGCGGCGATGGAGCGACTCTGGTTCTCGGCCTCGTTGTCCGACACGGCTCCAGCTTAGGGCACGGGATTTCCCAATGGGAAACGACCCGCTCGGTCCGGTCGCGCACGGGATTTCCGGTTCGTTCACTTGCACCACGTCACCACGGGCGTTACGTTGTGCGTAACAGCGTTTCCACTATCGAAACGGAGGAGACGTGGACTCGACAGACCTCCGCCCGGTCCTCGCCCAGTGGGCGACCGGAGTCGCCGTCGTCACCACCCTGCACGGCGACGGCGCCCGGCACGGCATGACCGCCAGTTCCTTCACCAGTGTGGCCCTGGATCCCCCGCTCGTCTCGGTATGCCTGGCCTCGAACGGCACCACCTGCCGATTGATCGGCGACAGCGGTGTTTTCGCGATCAACGTGCTCGGCCACGACCACGGGGCCATCGGCCGCCGCTTCGCCGGACCGGCCACCGGAGGGGACCGATTCGCGGTGGGCCGCTGGCGTTCGGCGTGCACGGGCGCCCCGGTCCTCGCCGACGCCGTGGCCTGGGTCGACTGCGAGGTCGCCGCCCGCCATCCCGCCGGTGACCACACCATCGTGCTGGGCCTGGTCCGCGATGCCGCAGTCCCCCGCCCCGCTCCCCCGCTCATCTATCACGACCGCACCTACTACGAGGGGATTGCCCGATGATCGGCGAACGACTCGTCGAAGACATGACCGCCGCGGAACTCGAACGCGCGCATCGTGTCGAATCGATTCTGCCCGCCCTGCGCGCCGCTGCGGCCGAGGCCGACCGCACCGCCACCTTCCCGCCCGCCCACGTCGTGCTACTGCGCGACGCGGGCTTGCTCGGACTGGTGGTGCCGGAGAAATTCGGCGGCCTCGGCGGCACGCTGCGCGATCTCGCCGCGGCGACCTTTGCCATGGGCACCGCGTGCCCGTCGACGGCGCTGGCCTACTTCTTCCACAACACCAGCGCCTCGCGCGGCCTGCTCCCCCTGGAAGCCATCGACGCCGGGCTCTTCGCCGACGACGAGGTCCCGGTGGTGCGCGCGTTCGCCGAGAAGGTCCTGCGCCGGATGGCGGACGGAGTCTGGCTGGCCAACTTCGCCTCGGAATCGGTCAAGACGGCCAAGGCCAACATCACCATCGCCACCACCGCCCGCAAGGTGCCCGGCGGCTGGATTCTCAACGGGGAGAAGTCTTTCGGCTGCGCGACCGGCGTCGCCGACTACTACCTGACCTCGGCCAAGCTGGAAGGCTACGACACGGCCGAGGGCCTGGCGACCTTCTTCGTCCCCCGCGACGCCGCCGGGGTGAGCGTGCGCGCACCCTGGGACGGACTCGGCATGCGCGCCACCGCCAACAACGGCATCCGGCTCGAGAACGTGCACATCGCCGACGACGAGGCGCTGGCGATACCGGGCGCGTTCACCAAGATGCTCACCATGAGCCGGGGCAGTTTCGTCGGCAATCAGCTCGCCATCGCCGCGGTCTACGCGGGCTGCGCGCAGCAGGTGTACGACGACACCCTGGCCGCGACGACCCGCAAGACGTTCGCCGACACCGGCGAACCGATCGCCTCCTCCCCCGTGCACCAGGTGCTGATCGGCGAGATGACCAAGAATCTGCGCACCGCCTACCTGTGGCTGCGCTATCAGCTCGCCATCGAGACCGCCGAGACGCCGATCAAACCCAAGCAGGAGGTCTTCACCCAGTGGCGGCTGGGCAAGGGGGCGGTCACCGAAGCCTGTTTCCAGGTCGCGATCGGCGCGCTCAAGGCCGGCGGCACCTCCGCGGCCTCCATGGACGGGTCCGCCGGGCGGGCGCTGCGCGACCTGGCGATGGGATTGGTGATGACCTTTCCGGCCGAGCGCGGCATGCTCGAGGTCGCTCGCATCGTCACCGACGCCACAGCCAACGAGTTGTTCACCACCGCACCGCAGACGGCACAGCAATCCGCTCCGCAGGTGACGCGATGACGGGGGTGGAGCTACCCGACGTCCGCGAACTCGTCGACGGCGAATGGGGCACGCCCACAGTGGATCTCGGTGTGGCGCTGGAGGATCCCGCCACCGGCGCGCAGGTGTCCCGGGCGGTCGCGACCGCGCCGGACCGAATCGAGCGAGCGCTGTCCGTCGCGGCGCGAGCAACGGGTTCCATCGGTCCCGACACCCTCGAAGCCATCGCGGACGGCCTCGACGCCCGACTGGGCCGGATCAGCGAACTGGACTCGTACGCCACGGGTGTGCCCATCACGCAGGTCGCTCCGCTAGGCGTGATCGTGTCCGGATCCTTCCGGCTGGCCGCGGCGCAGCTGCGGTCGGGTGCGCTGCGCGCGGATATCGATGGCGTTCAGGTGCATCGACTGCCATTGGGGCCCGCGCTGTGCCTGACCCCGTGGAACGCGCCTGCCCCGATGGCCGCCCACAAGGTCGCCAACGCCCTGGCGGCGGGCTGTCCCGTCATCCTCAAGGTCAGTGAACTCGCGCCGTACAGTTCGGTGGTGCTGGCCGAGGTGATCGCCGAGCACGTGCCGCCCGGCATGTTCCAGCTCGTGCACGGCGGCGCGGAGACCGGCGCGCAGCTGGCCGGGGACGCGCGGATCAAGGCGGTGTCGTTCACCGGCGGATTGGCCGGGGGCCGGGCCGTGGCGATCGCCTCGGCGCCGCTGCTGCGCCCGTGTCAGCTCGAACTCGGCGGCAACAATCCGCTGCTGGTCCTGCCCGACGCCGACACCGACATCGCGGCCCGGATGGCGGCGGAGCTGCTCACCACGCTCAACGGCCAGTGGTGCCGCGCCCTGGGCAGGCTCATCCTGCCCGCCGGTCGAGCACCGGAACTACTCGACGCGATAGGGAAACGCCTGTCCGACTTACGCATCGGCGCTCCGCTGGATCCCGCGACCGAATTCGGGCCGCTGGTGCACTCGCGGCATCTGGCGGCGGTGCGCGCGGCGGTGTCCGGCCGGGAGGCCCGGTCGTTCGGTTCGGTACCCGAGGGAGGCAACTACTTCGCGCCCACCCTGCTCGCGGACGATCTGCTGGAGGAGGTGTTCGGACCGGTCGCGGGCGTGCGCACCTATGACTCGGTGGACGAGGCCGTCGCGCACGCCAACGCGCTGCCCTACGGACTCGAGGGATATGTCTGTGGTGGCGACGAGGACGCGGCCGTGGCTGTGGCGCAGCGGATTCGGGCCGGAGAGGTGAAGGTCAACGGCTCGTCGATCATGAGTCTGCATCTCATGACGCCGCGCCCGGCGTGGGGTATCTCCGGTCTCGGTGAAGAAGGCACCGCCGAGACGCTGCGCCTGTTCACCGGCGCACGGGTCGTCGGCGTCGAGGGCCGCTTCGCCCTGCACACCTCATGAGCGTCGTGGTCGTGGGCGCCGGACCGGTCGGGCTCACCGCGGCCCTGACCCTGGCCCGGCGCGGGATCGAGGTAACGGTCCTGGAGGCCGGCACGGAGCTGGCCGCCGAATCCCGGGCGTCGACCTTCCATCCACCCACGCTCGAGATGCTCGACGCGCTGGGCGTGCTGAAGCCCCTGCTGGACAAGGGAATCGTGGCGTCCACGTTCCAGTACCGCGAACGGAACGGCGGCGAACTCGCCACCCTCGACCTCGGTCTACTGGCCGCGGACACCCCGTATCCGTTCCGCGTGCAATGCGAACAGAGCAGACTCACGCCGATCCTGCTCGACGCGCTCGAAAGGCTCGGCGGGCGGGTGCGATTCGACCACGCCGTGGAGGGACTGTTCCGCGGTGACGAACGAGTCATCCTGCACACCGCACGCGGACCCGTGCACGCGGACTGGGTCATCGGCGCGGACGGCGCGCATTCAGCGGTCCGGCACGGCCTGGGCGCCCGATTCGAGGGCAGCACCTACCCCGAACGGTTCCTGGTCGCCTCGGTCGAGGAGGACCTCACCGCCGCGCTGCCCGGCATCGCCCCGATCAACTACGTGTTCGACCCCGTCGAATGGCTGGTCCTGCTGCGCACCCCGCAGCACTGGCGGGTGCTGCTGCCGACCGCGGCGGACAGCGCGGACGAGGCCGAATTGTCGCGGCTGCCAAGCCGTTTGACCGAGGTCGCCGATCTGGGACGGCCCTGGCGACTGCTGCACGCCTCCCTGTACCGCGTGCACCAGCGGGTGACCGATCACTTCCGGGTCGGCCGGGTGCTGCTCATGGGCGACGCGGCGCATGTCAACAATCCGCTCGGCGGCCTGGGCATGAACAGCGGCATCCACGACGCGGTACGGCTGGGCGACGCGCTGGCCGATGTGCTGCACGGTGGGCCCGAGTCCGGCCTCGATGTCGCGGCCGAGCATCGGCGGCGGGTCGCGGTCGACCACGTGCAGCGGTCCAGTCACGCCAATTGGCAACGACTGCGCGGTGCGAGCGACGACTTCCGCACGCACGTGCGGGAACTAGCCGCCGATCCGGTGGCCACCCGCGCGTATCTGCGTCGCGCCTGCCTGCTCGATTCGCTAGAGGCCGAACGATGAGCCCGCGCGTCATCCGGGAGAACCCGGCCCGGCCCGCCGAAATCGTCGGCTCGGTCCCGGTCTGCCCGCCCGCGGCCGTGGATCTCGTAGTGGCCCAGGCACATCGGGACTTCCTCGAATGGTCCCGGGTTCCACTGCCCGACCGGCTGGCCGCGCTCGGTGCGGCCGCCGACGCGCTCGAGGCCCGCGCGGGCGAACTGGCCACGCTGCTGGCGCGCGAGAGCGGCAAACCGATTGTGGACTGCCGGGGCGAAATCGGCTTCGCGGCACTGTATCTGCGCTGGGTCCGCGACAACGCGCCCGCCGTGCTGGCGGGCTCGGTCGTGCGGGATGGGCTGGGTCGTCTCACCACCACTCCCGCGCCGTTCGGCGTCGTCGCCGCCATCACCCCGTGGAACGCGCCCATCATCCTGGCCGTGCTCAAACTCGGCCCGGCCCTGGCCGCCGGAAACACCGTGGTGCTCAAGCCTTCCCCCTTCGCGCCGCTCGCGATCACGGCGGTCGCCGCGCTGCTACCCGGCATCCAGGTGATTCACGGCGGCCCCGACACCGTCACCGCGCTCGTGGCCCACCCGCTCGTGGCCAAGGTCGCCTTCACCGGTGGCGAGGCCGCCGGGCGCAGCATCGCCGCCGCCGCAGGGGCCGCGCTCACCCCGGTCACCCTCGAGCTCGGCGGCAACGACCCCGCGCTGTTCCTGCACGACTTCGCGCTCACCCCCGACGATTACGAACGCCTCGTGCTGGCGTCGTTCGCCACGGCGGGCCAGGTGTGCATGGCTGCCAAGCGCCTCTACGTGCCCCGCGCACGCCGCGACGAGTTCCTCGACTCGTATCTGGCTGCCGCCCGGCGCATCCTGGTCGTCGGCGACCCCCTGGACGAACGAGTCACCATGGGCCCGCTGGTGAATCGCGCGGCAGTCGAACGCCTCACGGACCTGATCGCCGACAGCCGCCGCCGCGGCGGCCGGATGATTCCGCTGGCCGTAGCCCCCGAGGCCGGCCCCGGCTACTTCCTGACCCCCGCTCTCGCGCTGGACCTGCCGGACGACGCCGCCCTGGTCACTGGCGAACAGTTCGGCCCCCTGGTCCCCCTGCTCACCTACGACTCCGAGGACGAGGCGGTCCTGCGCGCCAACGATTCCGACCTCGGCCTGGCCGCCTCGGTCTGGTCCGCCGACGAGGACCGAGCTTTCGAGGTGGCGGCCGACCTCCAGGCGGGCTTCACCTTCGTCAACACCCACAACCGCACCGGCATGTCCCTGCGCGCCCCCTTCGGCGGCACGAAACGCAGCGGCTTCGGCCGCGAGTACGCCCACGAGGGCCTGCGCGAATACGTCCAGCCCACCGTGATCCACGCCCCCGCGGCCTTCCGCCCCGGCGGCCCCGGCATGCCCGCCCGCGCCTACCCGACCCAGCGCGTGTAGGTCACCGCCGGCTTTCCCGCTCGACCGCCACCCGCTGTGGCCGGGTCGGATTCGTTGCCGCAGGGCATTCGAGGTTGGTGGACGTGCGCCCCCGGCTCAGTTCCCCGGCGGTGCCAGAGACGGGAAGCGGTGCCGGATGTTGCGGATCTGGCGCTGGATCTGCCGGAGTTCGGTGTCGAGCGCTGGATCCACAGCCGCGGTATGTAGTTGAGCGCGACGCTGAAGCAGCACGCGTGCGTGTCGTTCGAGATCGGCCAGGAAGATCCTGGCTTGGGCCTGGTCGGGGTCTTCTTCGTGCACCCGCGTCCCCTCATCATGGGGCTCCCCGTTCGATCACGACCACCGTGTACCGGGCAACCACCTGTAAATCCGACTCGGGCAGTATGCGCCGATAGATTCGGCGCCACCGCGCGGGCCGGGCGATGACTTCGGATTCGCCCGCGAGCGTGGTCTCGCGGTGATGCGCTATCACGTGTCGACCAACGGTCAGGGTGCGATACCCAATGCCCAGGCCGCGGCGGCGGGATCCTTCACCGACACCGTGATCCGTCGACCACTGGTTGATCGCAGCCGCAACGCGGGGCCCTCGTTCGGGGTGAGCATCCATCCGCGTTTCGGCGTCCAGAACAGGCCGCTCGACTCCCAGCCCGTCAGATGGACGCTCTCGAGCTCGGCGATGTCCGGGCGGGCGATGACCACACGGGGGACGCCGAGAATCCCCAGGTTCACGCTCACCCCGGCAGAGCCCGTACTCACGCGCTGACTCGACTGCACCATCGTGATCGCGACAGCGAGCACCCACAGCACGGTACCCAACACGCCGAACCAGGTTCCGGGTATCAGGAGAGCGGCGAGAATTGATACGAGCGCGGAGACGATGGTCATCCACAAGGTCGGCCAGTTGGTGACCCGGCAGGTGTAAACCGTGGCGGCGGGCACTACATCAACTCCTCGATCAAGCCGAGCACCTCGGCCCTGCTGTATCCGTTCGCCCGGGCCGTCTCGATCAAGTGGCGGGCAGCCTGCTCCACCGGCGCCGTCCTCGGAGCGGCCGCGGTCACACGGACCCCGCGCCCTCGCCGGAAATCCACGACTCCCTCGGCTCGGAGCCGCCGGTAGGCCGCGAGCACGGTGTTGCGGTCCACCGAGAGCGCGAGCGCCAATTCGGCTGCGGGTGGCAGCATTTCGTTGATCGCCAACTCTCCACTGGCCACCGCGCGCCGGACGCATGCCGCGATCTGCTCGTGAAGCGGCAGCCTGGAGGTTTGATCGATGTACCACAGCATGGTGCCAATGAAAGTAGCACCATTACCGCGGCTGCGTCGTGGAGGAAGGTTACGAGATATACCTATTCACAAGAACTTTCAACCACGCCCGCGGCCATCTCGCAGAGTTTCGATCGCGGTCCGGCACTGAAGACCGTTGGAGAGCGTTTCGTCGCCAGCAAGTCGGTGGGAGCGAACACCACGGTGGGGCAGCTGATTCGGATGTCCGTCAAAGGTGTGAGGTCCCCGTCGGTCAGTCCAGATCCGAGCGGTCAGCGGCATGTCCGTGTGTCCGACTAGATTCCGGACCATGATCATCGAGGAGGAACAGCGCGCCGCGCTGGTGGGAATCGTCGAACTGCTTGCACCCGAAGCGGATTCGGCGCGTGCACGATTGGAACAGCTACTCGCGGACGCCGAAGGCGAAGACTACTTCACCCCCGAAGAGGTCCTCGTCGACTCCCTCCACGGATTCGACGAGGACGGTGAGCCGTTCCGCAGCGCCCTGATCTACTGCGACTGGAAGTCGTACCCGGATGAAATCCGCGACTGGCTGCGCGAACTTCCCACCTATCCGCCCGGGTTGACCTGGGATTGGTGGGACTGGAGCAATGTCCGGGAGTGGGATTCGAGCGATCTCCAGGACTTCTTGTGGCCCTTGGCCGATCGGTGTCTGGAACTCGGAGTTTCCCTGATCGGGATCTATGTCGATGGCGATGGCTACACTCTCGGATTCCTGAACAGCGACAAGGTCGAGCGGTTCCTGGAACTCGCCACACGGGCAGAGGCACAGGTGCATGTACATCGGTCGGGTTCACCGATGCCGTGACTCACCCGGGATCGACAGCGATCGGCCGCACTATCAGCTCACCTGTCCCCCGGCGTGAACGCCATGTGATGGGCAGATCAGTGCGCTCGGCCGGCCGTGGCCTGACCGGTGCGAACGGCCTTGTAAACGGCATGTCAGTACGTTTGGTTACGGTCGGAGTGTCGTTGCGGCATCGCACCGCATCGCAGTGGGCGGGAGAGCGGGATACGTTGAGCGGCAGTATCAATCACTACAAGACGGTGATTGCGCATGAACTCGGTCCGTTGTTGGCCGAGCAAGGCTTCGTGTTGTCCCCTCACCTCGATGGTGGTGACCTGCCGGAGTTCGAAGACGAAAGTATCTGGTTCGCCAGGTCGTCTCCCGTTCCCGGGCTGACCATCGCAGTCGACTGTCTGTTCTCACCCATCAAATCTTGGGTGGGCATGTCAGCGTATGCGAGCTTGATCTCGATCGAAGTTGGTGAGGTGGTCCGTGGGCTTGCGGAATCGGCGTGGCTGACTGACAACTATCCGGACTTCGGTGGTTCCGGCCGCGGTCTGCTCGAGTTGACGATCTTCGCAGACCACATCAGAGCTGGCTGGCACGGCCCAGCGGACCTCGGCGACCAGGACAACGGTCTCGGCGATGAGACGGATGTCCCGAAGGCGGCGCAATGGGTGATGAGCTGCCTGCACGGCCCCGTCGGTGAATGGCTCTCGCACCGCGACAGCCTTCCCAAGCTCATCCACCTGGCCAAACAGATCCAACCTTCGATAATGGTCGGCTATCGACCGAGCCCAAACGCCTACCTTTTGCGGATGATCGTGATCCACTGCGTACTGCACGAACATGCCGCAGAGGCGGCGGACCTGATGGCTTGGTATCTGCGCGGCGACCTGTTCGACAGGTTCGACTCGCTCGAGCGGGCAACAGCCTTCGACATCGCGCTACGCGAACGGTTCCCTGAATATGCCACCAGCCGAGCGGAATCAACCTGACGCACTGTTCAAGTCCGCTAACTGGCCGCCCACATCGACAAGTCGACCGGTCCCCGTATTGCGGGAAATCGTAAGATGCTGTGTTCGCTGCGTTTCATCTCGGTCGAGATGGGACCCACCATGGACTGGCTGACGGTCCGCACCACTGATATTGACCCGATGGTGTACCGCCGACCTTCGTGATCGACGCGTTCGCTGACATGGCCGATCGGATCAAGGCCGAGCGGGCCTGAGTGGCGAGCAGCGGCACGAGGGTTGGCAGGAGAGGTTCCGTGGCGTCGGATGAACCAGGATTTCGATGTCGTACAGCGCGGTCGAAATCGCACTGAATTCGGCACTTTCGTGCGTTCATGGAAGGCGAGAAATCGGCTGCCGGTTTTCCCCGGGGCAGTGTGACACTCGACGGGTGACATTCGAGGTAAACGGATATCGCCTGCACGAGCTGAGGAAAGACCCCGCCGCGGTCGAGGGAGCGCTCGCCGCGCTGGACAAGCTCTTGTTCGAGGCCCATCAGCATATGGTCCAGCTCGGCAGGCACGATCTGGCCGATCGTCTCGCTGAACTGTCTCGCCGGCTGCGTGCGAGTGGAGAGGCAATCGACCTCACCTTCGACCTCGCCTTCCGCGAGCTATCCGACGAGTGCGCCACCGCGTGTGTCCATGCCGGGTATCCAGACGGTCTGCGGGACCGGAACGGGCAGATCTACTGGGACCTCGCCTGGGGCATCGTGCACGTAGTCACGATCCGGATCGGCGGCGTCGGCACAATCGCGCACTCGGGCGGCACGACCGACTGAACTCCGCCCACGTCGCCGCGCATCGAAGGTTCGAGCCGCCGCAATCACTCCGCGTGCTCGAGCACCGAGGCGGTTCAGGGGTGGCTGACCCGGTGAGCCCCGGTTTTTCCGGGCGTGCACGGGACCCACTCACTACCTACAGTTTGAAACGTCAATGTTTCTATCGTGTTTGGAGTTCCGATGCGTTCAACCGCGACCAAACTCGTCGCCGCCTCCGCCCTCGCGCTCGCGATCGTCGGGACACCGGCGATCGCGCACGCGGACACCGCGCCCGCCGTCGTACAGGGGGTAGCGGGATATTCCGGCTCATCCGGATCCGCGGATGGCTCGTCCGATGTGCTGGACCTGTTCAATCGGCGTGCCGGGGAAGACAATTGGGTGATCAATCTTATCGTGTTCCTGTTCCCGGACGCCTTCCGCCCCGGCCCATGCGGCGCCGCTCCCAGCTGCCAGGGCTGACATTCGATCATCCCATCGGCGACGGAGCGGCCCGGCCCCGGATCGACTCGGGCCGTTGATCTTCATCTCGCCCGCGCCGGCCGGTTCGACCGGCGCGGTATCCGAGGACCCTGCCGCCCAGGGCGCAGTTACCGTCGCTGGACCGGTAGCACTTGTTCAGGCCGCTGGGCGGGAATCCGACGACCTGGACCTGCGGGACGGAATGAGGGAGTCGATCCCCGCACGCAGGAAATCGGGCGAAGGCAGCACGGGTGTTTCCTCCAAGAAGCGCACCATATCGCCTCTGTAGACCCCTGCTCGAGCATTAACCGGGAGGGATCTGCTGTCTCTGAAACACCCCAGCACTGGCGAACTTTCAGGTGTGGCCAGGCCGGGACCGCCCGAACCCATGACGCTGCGGGGCAGACCCAGACACCCCCGTTGTCCTCAACGCCGCAGAGCGCGACCGGTTTTCGAGTCCGGACACGTGGCGAGCCGCTCGGGTGTGCCCTCGAACACGAGTTGCCCACCGTGGCGTCCCGGCCCGGGTCCGAGATCGATGACGTGGTCGGCCTGGCGGATGACATCGAGGTTGTGCTCGATGACCACCATGGTGTTGCCCTTGTCGACGAGGGTGCCGAGTAGCTCCAGCAGGGTGTCGATATCGGAGAGGTGCAGGCCGGTGGTCGGTTCGTCGAGGACGTAGAGGGTGTTGTCGCCGCGGCGGGTCAGTTCCTTGCCGATCTTCAGCCGCTGGCACTCGCCGCCGGAGAGAGTGGTCAGCGACTGTCCGAGGCGCAGGTAGCCCAGGCCGACTTCCTCGATACGGCGCAGCGGTCCGGCGACCCCCGGTTCCCGCAGGCGCGCCGCGGCTTCGGTGATGGTGAGGTCGTCGATATCGGCGATGGTCAGACCGTCCACCGTGTACCGGAGTACCTCCGGGGTGAAGCGCCGTCCGCCGCATGTTTCGCACACCGTTTCCTGGCCGTCCATGAAGGCCAGATCGGTATAGCTGACGCCGAGCCCCGTACAGGCGGGGCACGCACCGGCCGAATTCGCGCTGAACAGAGCGGGACTCACGTCGTTGCGGGTGGCGAACAGCCGCCGGACAGCGGGCGCGATACCGGCATAGGTGATCGGCGTCGAGCGCCGATTGGTGGTGACCGGACGTTGATCGACGACGGTGGCGGGATGGCGATCGGTCAATTCCGCTACCAGACTCGACTTCCCGGATCCGGCGACCCCGGTCAGCACCGTCAACACCCCGGTGGGAATATCGACGGTGAGCCCGCGCAGATTGTTTCGCTCGGCGTTGTCGATCCGCAGCTTGCCTGTGGGAGTGCGGTGTTCGCGTCGGATGCGGTGCTCTCGCAATCCCCGTCCGGTCGGGGTGTCGGCGGTGCGCAGCGCGTCGAACGGTCCCTCGAATATCACCTCACCGCCGGCGGTCCCCGCTCCCGGCCCGATTTCCACGATCCGGTCGGCGATACGCATGATCTCGGGATCGTGCTCGACGACAAGCACGGTATTCCCTTTGTCCCGCAACTGTTTCAGCATCCCGGTCAGTGACCAGACATCATGCGGATGCAGACCCATGGTGGGCTCGTCGAAGATGTACAGCATTTCGACGAGGCTGCTGCCGAAATGCCGCACCGTCTTGACGCGTTGTGATTCACCGCCGGAGAGGGTGCCGGTGGGCCGGGCCAGCGACAGGTAGCCGAGTCCGATATCGGTGAGCGCGATGAGTCGCTCGCGCAGGGCGGCCACCACCGATGCGACACTCGGATCCGAGACGCCCGCAACCACTTCGGCGAGTTCGGTGATCTCCATGCCGCTCATCTCGACGATGGTGCGGCCCAGCACCCGGGCCGAGCGGGCGGCGGCGTTCAACCGATCGCCACCGCAGTCCGGGCACGGCCGGGTGTGGGTGAACTTCCGGAGCACGGCCTGCTTACGTTCGGAGAGATCGTCCGCGGTGTGCAGGTAGACCCGTTCGAACCGCTCGATGACCCCCTCGTAGTCCTTCGGGGGACGGGTGCTCAGCCGTGTCGCCGCGGTTCCTCCGTACAGCAGCGCCTGTCGTTCGGACTCGGTCCACTCGCGCAGCGGAGTGGTCGCGTCGAACGAGCCGATGTCGGCATACTGCCGGTACCAGTACTGCCCGTCGCCGAAGCCCGGCAACAGGATCGCACCCTGCTCCAGTGACCTGTCCAGGTCCAGTACACGCTCGACGGCGGTGGACATCGTCTGCCCCAATCCCGAACAGGCCGGGCACATTCCGGCCGGATCATTGAACGAGAAGTGGTTCGACTCCCCCACGTGCGGGGTGCTGATCCGCGAGAACAGCAGGCGCAGATAGCTGTACACATCGGTGATGGTGCCGACGGTGGAGCGGGCATTGGCGCCGAGTCGCCGCTGGTCGATGACCACCACCGGTGACAAACCCTCGATGTGTTCCACCTCCGGCCGAGTCCAGCGTGGTAGCCGATTGCGCACGAACGGTGGGTAGTTCTCGTTGACCTGATATCCGGCTTCGGCGGCAATGGTGTCGAAGACCAGTGACGACTTCCCCGATCCGGAAACGCCGACGAAGACGACGAGGTTGTTGCGCGGCACATCGAGGTCTATCCGGCGCAGATTGTTCGTGCGGGCGCCACGAATGCGGACCGAGCGGTGTTGCGCGAATGTGGTCATGATTCGACGCTATCGACAGATGTGGCCGGATCTTGGCCGCAATCAGCGGCATGATGGAGCCATGGCCGATGTGACCCGTCGTATGCTCGAACTGCTGGCTCAGCTCCAGACGGGGCGGCGGTTCAGCGGTAAGGAACTGGCCGCTCGGCTCGAAACCAGCCCGCGCACTCTGCGCCGCGATGTGGAACGGCTTCGCGAGTACGGCTACCCGGTGTCGACACAGCCCGGGCCCAGCGGCTTCTATCAACTTGCCGCCGGCCGGACCCTGCCGCCGCTGGTACTCGACGACGACGAGGCGGTCGCCACGCTGGTCGGCCTGACCCTGCTGGGTGCAACGGCCCCACGAGAACCCGTACGCGGCAACGGATTCGCCCCCGCGGCCGACCGTGCCTTCGGCAAACTCGACCAATTCCTGCCGCATCGCCTGCGACCGGCCGTTGTCGCGCTGCGCGAAACCGTGGAGGCCGCACCACAGAACGCACCGGCGGTGCGACCGGAGGCACTGACCATCCTCGGCACCGCGGCGGCCCGGCACGAATACGTCACCTTCACCTACCTCGGCCGGGACGGACAGACCTCCCACCGCCGCGCCGAGCCGTACCGCACGGTCTACCTCCACCTGCGCTGGTATCTGCTGGCCTGGGACGTCCGGGCGGGCGACTGGCGTACCTTCCGCCTCGATCGGATCGACGCGATCGTGCCCACCGCAAGCCATTTCACCCCGCGCCCACTGCCGGCCCGGTCGGGCGCGGAGTATCTGCGTGCGGGGTTGAGCGCCGGCCGCCACCGTGCGGTCATCACCATCGAGACCTCCGCCGCCGCCGTCGCGGACGTCCTCAAATTCCAGGACTGCGAGATCGAGTCCCTGGGGCAGGACCGCTGCCGCCTGATCGTCCAGGTGGATTCGTTCCACTGGCTGATTCTCCAGGTCGGAATGATCGGCGCGGAATTCGCTATCGAGGAGCCCGCCGAGTTCCGCGATCACGCAGTCCGGCTCGCCGACCGGCTGCACCGGTCCGCCGAGCCCCGGCCCACGTAGGACGGATGTGGTACCCGTCCGGCCGGGGATGGGTACCGCCGCAGAGACTTCCGATCAGCGCGAGCTCGCGCCCCGCCGCCACAGGGCGATGCCGAACGCGGCGGCCAGTGCCACGACGGCGGCACCGCCGAGGATCCACCCCAGGTTGCTGCCATCGTCGCTGTCCTCGGTGGCCGCCGGGGCCGCCAGTGCGGTCGTGGGAGCCGGCGCCCCGCCGAAGGTCAGGGGGATCGAGGTCAGGATCTGGGTGGGGTTGGTCAGGCTGGTGACGCTGAGGGTGCAGGCGCCGGGGGCGGACTCGCAGTTGGTGGCGCCGACCGAGGCGGCCAGGACCAGGGTGCGTTTGCCGCCGTTGGGCTGCCACGCGCCCGTCGCGTCCGCCGCGCCGAGCAGGGCGCCCGAGAGGTTGCAGTCCGCGGGCGAGACGATCTGCGGCTTGCACTGGCCGACGGCGACGCTCGGGAGGTTCGCGGGCAGGCCGGCGAGCGTGACCGTGATCGACTGGCCGGCGGCAACGCCCGTCGATTGATCGGCCTGGAGCACGGGGTCCGCCGTGGCCGTCGGAGCGCCGCACGTCAGGGCCGCCGCGGTGGCGGCCGCGAGCAGCGCGACCCGCGCATCGAGTCTTCTCATTGTCATTTCTCCTCCGGGGACGTTCGCGACCGCCGCCGATCGGCGACCGCGATGGCGGAAACCAGGGCCAGCAGGACGGCGGTGGCCGTCCACAGTGGCGTCGAGGGACCCGAGACGTCGTCGTCCCGGGAAGTGGCGGGCGCGGGGAGCGCCGCCGCGGGCGGGCGGGTTCCTTGGAACACCACCGCGAGCTGTGCGGAATTGGCTTCGATCACCGCGGCGGGTTCGCTGCCGGGCAGCGGCGCCGCGGCGATCACGCAGGGCTGTGTGCCGCAATCGATGTCGTGAAAGCGCTGATGCGCGGTGAGGGTGACCGTCGGGAACGTGCCGTCGCCGGAGATGTTGACGAAGGTCGCGCCGCCCTCGAGATCGCAGTGCTTGATGCCGCTGGTGAAACCCTGTTTGCACAGGCCGACGGCCACGGCCGCGAGTCCGGGCCGGAAACCGCGCCCGTCCACGGTGATCCGCTGGCCCTCGGTGAGATCGGTATCCACGGAGATGGTGATGGCCGCACCGGAATCGGCGGCGGCGAGCGACGGCTGCCAGCTCGCACCGGCGACTACGGCCAGCACGGTCAGGGCTCGGGCGATGGCGGGACGGATCACGGGGTGTTTCCTTCCGGAGCGAGGCGAGCGGGCGCGAAAGGTCGTGGGGCGCGCACGCACATCAGCGCGGTGAGCAGCACCGGGAGCGACAGCAGCGTCACACCCGTTCCGGTACCGGCGCTCGCACCGATCAGCGCGACGAAACCAAGTCCCGCCAGGGCCGCGAGCACGGACAGCAGTCCGGTGTACACGGCCCGCGCGGGCGAAACAACTAATCCCGCAGCGGTATCCAGCGCCCGCGCACCGCACGCGGCCGCGCCCAGCGTCACCGCGAGGCCCAGCGTGAGAGTGACTCGGCCGGGCGCGGTCGCGATCAGCAGCGCTCCCCCGGCCGCCATGATCAGCGCGAGGGGTACCGCATCGGGTTCGACAGCGGGCAGCGCGGCGACCACGGTCGCCGGCGCCACCGCCAGCAGCAGCAACACGCACTGCTCGGCATCGAGCGCGTTCCAACGGAACAGCAACAGGTGCAGGCCCGGCAGCACCGTGCCGCCCACCGCGAGGCCGACGCCGGCATATCCGGCGACCAGCCTCCTGCTCCACCCGGGTGAGGTTGACTCACCGTCTGATCCGCGCCGAATGGAAACAGCTTGCGCGGCAACCGATTCTGGCAGCAGCACTACCGAGCCCAGTAGCACACAGGCGATTCCGGCGACCCGCAAGGCGGTTGCGGGCGCGGTGTCGGACAGTGCCGCCACCCCCGCTGCCACGCCGATCCCGCCCCACTGCGCGAGATGCCACCCGGTGAGCGTCCGCCCGCCCCGTGCCACCGCGCTCACCCGCCCGCACCCCAGCACCGGACCGGCGGCCAGAGCGGCGATCAGCACCGCGGCGGTGAAGACACCGACGTGCGTCACGCTCGCGGCGATCAGGATGGCCGCGCCGCTCACCAGGGCGAACAGTCCCGCACGACGCGGCGCGAGTGTCAGCCGCGGACCGAGAAGCGCTGCGCCGCAAGCGCACAGCAGCGCGGTCAGCGCAATGTAGCCGACGACCGCGCCTGGAATTCCCAATAGCCCGCCGAAGGGTTTGGCCAGCAGCACCAGCGCGCCGCCCGCCACCGGCCCGGCGAACATCCCGGCAACGAGCAGCGCCGCGGTGGCGCGGGACGAATCGGAGGTCACCATGTCACCCTCCTCTGGCGTTTCGCTGATGGAAACGCAGTTTCGGAATTGCCATATTGAACCCGCACCGCAATCGGGTGTCAAGGCCGGGCCGCGCCGAAACAACACGGCAACAAGGCACTTCGGTTACCGGGGATTTCGGGAACGTGAAAATCCCTACCAGCGCTGGACAGAACTCCGACGCGGGTACAGAATCGGCTCTATTGGAAACGCTGTTTCGATGTACGAAACAGAATCCCACACCGAAGGAGGCCGGCGGATGATCCGAGTCGCGGCCGCACAACTGGCCGCGGGCACCGATGTCGCGGCCAACCTCGACGCCTGCCTGCGCATGATCGACGCCGCCGCGGACGCGCGAGCCGAACTCGTGGTGCTGCCCGAGTTCTGTAACCACCTATCCTGGTACGACGACCGCGTTCACGCGCACCGAATGGCCTGCCGAATCCAGGACCCCTTCCTCACCGCCATCGCCGACCGCGCCTGTCGCCACGCGATCTACGTCAAGATCGGCGTCACCCTGGCCCGCGACGACGGCCGCACCACCGGCACGAGCCTGCTCTTCGGCCCGGACGGCGCCCTGCTCGGCGAATCCGACAAACAGATCCTGATGGGCGCGGAGAACGATTACCTCGACCCCGGACTCGACGATTCCCCGGTGATCGAGACCCCCCTCGGCCTAATCGGCATGTACGCCTGCATGGAGGGCGTCATCAACGAGGTCACCCGCTCGCTCACGGTCCGCGGCGCACAGCTGCTGCTCAACAGCCTCAACTCCTTCGCCATCGACGAAGCGGGCCTGCACATTCCCGTGCGCGCCGCCGAGAACAAGGTCTGGGTGGTCGCCGCCAACAAGATCGGCCCGCTGCTGCCCGGCGATCAGCTGCCCGCGATCGCCGACCGGCTCGGCGTGCCCCCGGATCGGCTGCACGGGGCCGGGGAAAGCCAGATCGTCGCACCGGACGGGACCTGCGTGGCCATGGCGCCGGCCGCCGGTGAGGCCCTCGTCTTCGCCGACATCGACCTCACCCGCGCCGATGACAAACACCGGCCCGACGGCACCGACGTGATCGCCGCGCGCAGGCCCGCGATCTACACCCCGTTGCGCGCGGACGCCCTGCGCAACGCCGCCCCCGGTGCGGACCATCTCACCGCGGCCGTCAGCGTCCCCGATCCGCACGCCATCGCCCGCATGGCCCCCGACCTCGATCTGATCGTGCTGCCCGAGCTGGCCGCGGTGACCGTTCCGGAAATCGTTCGCGCACTCGCGAATACGTCCTGCCGCGTGGTGACCTCGCTCCGCGCGGGCGGCGCACACCACGGGGTACTCATCGACGCCGGCGGAGTGGCGGGACGGCAGCCGCAACTGCACCCCACCGCCCGCCATCCGTGGCTGACCGAACCGGGCGACGAGCTCACCGTATTCGCCCTGCCCTGGGGCAGACTCGCGCTCGTGGTCGGCGACGACGCGCTGTTCCCCGAGACCTTCCGCCTGGCCGCGGTGCAGGACGCCGACGTGGTCGCGGTGGCCCACACTCCGGGCGAGGAGTGGGAACTGCGGCTGGGCCTGCCCGAGCGATCGGCGGAGAACCGGCTCAACATCGTCGCCGCCGGGTTCGCCCCCGATCGGGCGCTGGTCGGCGGAATCTACGGCCTGAGCCCGGATTTCACCCTGTGGTCCGCCTGGCGCGGCCCCTTCACCGGCGTGATCAGCCACCCGGAGGTCACCCCGGTCCCGCCGGGCGCCACCGCCGTCCGCGCGACGATCCGCCCCGCCCAGGCCGTCAACCGGCTGGTCTCCCGGGGCACCGACCTCGTCGCCGGACGACCCCGCCGGCCCATGGACGCCATGACCGGGCAGCGATGAGAAGGCGCACGGAACAACGACCCGCACAACCCGACCGGAGCGAAGATGAGTGAAACCGTGCAACACGTCGAGCAGATGGTCGACGAGAACCCCCGCACCGACGTCACCGCGACGTTCCAGGAGTGGCGCGACCTGCTGACCGGCCTCCGATCCCGCATCGCCGAGCGCTTCGAGCTCGTCCGCGATCCGAGCACCGAGGACCTGGAAAGCTACGGCGACCCGGCCACCGGCCCCGCGGGCAGCCTCGCCGCCTACTCCGGACCCGAGATCGACTGGCTGGTGCACTCCTGGATCGGTGATCCCCGAACCGGATTCGTCAATCTGCACCTCACCGCGTGGCTGGGCCCGCAGATCCGGGTACCGCACTTCGGTTCGGCGCTGCTGCTGTGGCCCGAGGGCTGGTTCTACGTGGACGCCATTCCGCGCGGCGACATCATCGGCGACGGTGCGTATTTCGACTCCTACTACGCCGAGAACGACGCGCCCTGGCTCGATTTCAAGCAGGAGCACCCGGACTTCACCTGGTTCACCAGCCGCACCGGCTTCATTCGAGGCAGTCTGTCACCGACCGCGCACTGTTACTCCTTCCCCGCGACCCGGCCCAATCTGGACACCGTCGCGGACCTGCTCACCGCCCGCGTCGAGCAGTGGCTGGGCTGGGTGGCGACGGCCGAACCCGTTGCGGCCGAAGACCGTCCGGCACTGGCCGCACGGGATCTGGCCGTGCGGCGCAACATCGCCGAACGCGACCCCGCGAACGTCATGGGCGAGCGGCTCTTCGGACCCGAACTCACCAACCGGCTCGTACGCGCGCTCTGGGGCGGCGACCGCGAACTACCCCGGCCCTGAACGCTCTTCCTGAAAGGCAGGACCGCATGGCCCTGATTCGATCCCTGTGGTGGGCCGCACGCACCGGCGGCGAATCCCCCTTCGACACCGCACATCTCAAGGTGTACTACCCGGCGACAGCGAGCGGGGACGACGCCGAACGGCTGACGGGCGTCTTCGCTCCCGATCCCGCGCGGACCCCGCTGCCGGTCGTGGTGTTCCTGTCCGGGGTCAACGTCGGCCAGGACTCCTACCGCCGCTACGCCACCGCCGTGGCCGAGGCGGGCTACGCGGTGGTGACCATGGATCGGGTCGCCGAGTTGTTCGGCGGGCAGCGGGGTCTGACCCCCGGGGTCGACCTGGACGCCGCTCGCCCCGACGCCTACGGCACCCGGCCCACCTGTCCCGCGATCGGGGCGATACTCGAGGCGCTGGCCGAGCTGAACGCTTCACCACCCCTGCGCGGCGCGCTCGACCTGGAACGGGTTGCCCTGGGCGGGCATTCGGCGGGCGGCACCGTCGTGTTGCAGTCCGCACGCTACTTCCCCTCCGTAGCAGCGGTGTTCGCCTGGGGCGCGCACACCATGGTCGCCACCATGCTGGGCTGGGATCCCGGGACCGTGCTGCCGGCCCAGGTGAATTGCCCGGTGCTGCTGGGCGTGGGCGACGACGACGGCGTCATCCGGGGCAGCGCGGACCGCTACGGCGAAGACGGCGCGGATCGCCCCGACCCCGTGCGGCGCACCTTCGACGAGGCGCTGCCCGCCGGTGAGCATCTGCTGGCGGTCGTGCCGGGCGCCAATCACTTCGGCATCGCCGACGCCGACCCGACGGCCGCGCGCGCCTTCCTCGACGGCCCCGGCGGGATCGACGCGGTCGCGCCGTTCGCCCGTCTCACCACGCTCTTCCTGCACGCGCACCTGCGCGGCGATCCCGCGGCGAAAACCGCACTGGCCCGGCTCGGCGACGAGCCACCCGAGACCGGCATCACGCTGATTCGCCGATAGGAGCACCCGACGATGTTGAAGAACTTCTGGTACGCGGTGGAATTCGCCGATCAGGTCACCCGGGAACCGCGCAAGGTGACCTGCCTGGGACAGGACTTCGTGCTGTACCGGACACAGGCCGGGAAGGTGGTGTGCCTGTCCGACCTGTGTGTGCACCGCGGCGGCGCGCTGTCGATGGGCACGGTGACCGGCGACTGCATCACCTGCCCGTATCACGGCTGGCAGTACGACGCCGAGGGCGCGTGCGTGCGCATCCCGGCCAACGCCGCCGAGCGGAACATCCCGCGCAAGGCCCGGGTGGACAACTACCCGACCCGCGAACAGGACGGCATGGTCTGGGCGTTCCTCGGTGATCTGCCCGAGGCCGAACGCCCGCCGATCCCGGATCTCCCGCAGTGGAGCGATCCCGCGTTCAAGGCCGTGCAGTACGAGATGGTGATCGACGCCAACTACGAGCGCACCTTCGAAAACGTCGTCGACGCCTCGCACACCCCGTTCGTCCACGGCACATCCTTCGGCAACCCCGACAAGCCGGAGATCCCGGATTTCCGTGTGCGGCAAACGGAGTGGTCGGCCGAAGCCGATATCGAACTGAGCCCGCCGCTGCCCAAGGGCCTGTGGGGCGTGCTGGCCCGGCGCCGGCCGCGACCGGAGTACGTGACCGTCACCAACGCCTGGTACCTGCCGAACATCGTGAAGCTGCACGTGCGCCTGCCGATCGGCGACCTGATCCTCTACGACTTCAATATCCCGCTCTCCCAGGACAAGACGCTGATCAAGATCCTGGGCTTCCGGAACTTCTTCACCGGGGACTGGGCCGACGCCAACACCCGCAAGCGGATCGAGAAGATCCTGCTGCAGGACCGGCCGGTCGTGGAGGCGCAGCGACCCGAACTGCTGCCGTTCGATCTGTCCGACGAGTTGCACGTGCGCAGCGACGCCCTGCAGGTCGCCTACCGGCGCCGCCGGCTCGAACTGATCAAGATGGGCTGGTGGGTGGGCGGCGACGACATCATCACCGGTGACGCGCCCCGCCGCACCGCGACCGTCATCCCCTCCCCCGGCCGCCGCGACAATCCCGAATTGGCCAGTGCCTGGGTGCACAAGGCCCGAACCGGAGGCGATCCCCGATGACCACGACCAGCCTGCCCACCGCGCTCAGCGAGCGCACACTCGACGCCCTGACCGCGGCGCTGCACCTCGACACCACCGAGGACATCCCGCTCACCAGTGCGATGTCCCCCGACCCGGTCGGCCGGCTGCGCGTGCTGCGCGGCGGCCCGATCGACAAGGCCGTGACCGTCGATCTGGTGGTCCCGCCGCTGGGCCTGGACAGCCACATGGTGTTCGCGTTCACCGGAAGCGATTCCGCGGTACCGCATTTCACGCTGGACTCGGTGTTCGCCGGTGAGTATTACGCCATGCACCTGGACCTGATTCCCCGCGCGGACCTGGCGGTGCACCTGGACTACCTGGACGCCGCGTTCCTGCCGCTGACGCCACTGCTGGAACAGGCGTGGCAGCTCACGGGTGTCTCCCCCGCCGCGATCGGCCCGCGCCAGCGCGCGATGATGTCACCGTGGATGCTGGTGTGCCGCGCCACCTCCGAAGCCTTCGGCGAACTCACCGAGACCGTGGACGCCTACCTCGCGCACTGGCTCACGCTGCTGGACAAGGGCGTTCCCGCCGTGCAGGCCGATCTGCCCGGCCGGGATCGCGCCAACCGCGCGAATCTCTTCAGCCCCGCCGTCGATCCGGTCTGGGCGCAGGTCACCCGGCTGCTCGGGGCCGAACAGTGCGAGCGCGTGCGCGGGGAGCTGGTGGCATGAACGCGCCCAGCGCCTTTCAGCAGCGCATCGCCGGCGAGTGGGTGGGGCGGCCGTCCCTGTTCGACGCCGCGGGCACCTGGCAGGGCTTCGAGGACATCCGGCGATCCTCGGTCCACACGGACGGGACCACCACCTACTACATGGACGGCGGCCTGACCGGCGGCGGGCCGCTCGCGGGCCGCTTCGCGCTGGGCGCGCCGTTCGCCTTCGGCGTGCTCGACACCGGCGGCGACCGCGTCTACACCGGCCCGGACTTCTTCGGCTCCGGACAGCCCTACGGCGGGTTCGTCGACGCCAACTACTACGGACCCGGCTGGCAGGTATCGCTCAACACATGGAATCAGACGATCGACGACACCCAGGTGTATTCGTCGGTCCTGTACCAGGGTCCGGCGATGGTCGGGGTCTTCAACGGGGTGTACACCCGCGACCCGGACCTGGCCGAGGCCCGCGTCGAACACGAAACACGGTGCGGTGCCACGGTTTTCCGGGTGCCGACCAAGGACAAGAGCCGCTACGCCGGCGAGCTCGAACTGTGGGGCGTCGATCAGCGCTCGCTCGGACCGGTCCGCATGGAGCTCGAGATCGACCCGGTCAGCCTGGTGGTGGCCGACCACCGGCTGACCATCTCCGGGGCGATGGAATCGAGTTCACGGTTCACCGTGCGCCGGGACGGAGTGCGCTCGTTCCACGAGGGCCCCGACATCTGGGGCAACGGAAATTCCTACGGCCGCGCGCATTTCGTGCGGCTGCACACCGCCGACGGCCGTCGCCTGCACGGCCGCGAGTTCATGCTGGACGCCGAACCCGGCATGGGCGCGGGCGGGCACATGGCCGTGGTCTACCACCTGTTCGAGCACAACGGCCTGACCGCGGTCATGCACGGAACCCTGGAGCGAGCATGAGCACGGTCGTGATCACCGGCGGCACCCGCGGCATCGGACTGGGGATGGCGCGCGCACTGCTCGCGGGCGGCCACCGGGTGGCGATCTGCGGTACCGATCCCGAGCGGGTCGAGAAGGTACGGGCCGAGCTGTCCGGGGAGGCGGTGGTGCTGACCGCCGACGTCACCGACCGCGAGCAGTTGCGGCACCTCTGGGACGCGGCCGCGGACCGATTCGGCGGCGTCGACATCTGGATCAACAACGCCGGCATCTCCCACGATCGAAAACCGCTGTGGGAGCTGCCCGCGGCCACAGCGCAGCAGGTGATCACCACTAATCTGCTGGGCGTGATCAATGGATCCGCGGTGGCGGTGGCGGCGATGGCGGACGCGGGCGGCGGGCACGTCTGGAACATGGAGGGGCTGGGCAGCGACGGCCGCACCGTGCCAGGATTGGCCGCCTACGGCGCGAGCAAGCGCGCGGTCACCTACCTGACCCGGGCGCTGAGCAAGGAAGCGCCGCCGGGCGTCTCGGCCGGACTGCTCAGTCCCGGCATGGTGGCCACCGATCTGCTCACCCACGGCTACGACGACCCCGCCGAACTCGCCAAGGCGCGCAAGGTGTTCAACATCCTCGCCGACACCGTGGACACCGTCGCCCCGTGGCTGGCCGAACGCGCGGTCTCGCGCGCCCGCAACGGCGCGCACGTGCGCTGGCTGACCACGCCGAAGGTGATCGGGCGGTTCGCGGCAGCTCCGTTCCGGCGTCGCGATCTGTTCGCCGGATGAGCGCGGACGTCGACTACCCGGTGTCCCTCGCGGTGGAGGACTTCGTGCCGGTGCTGTTCACCACCGCCGGGGTCCTGCTGCTGGGACGCATCGTGCCGCCCGCTCGCGCGGTGGCCGCGGCGGTGCTGATCGGCGCGGGCGGATTCGCCAAGGCCACCGCGAAACTCATCGCCGCGGCGGGCGGACCGGATCTGCCGTGGTTGCGCGGCATGCTGTTTCCCTTCCTCGCGCTCGGATTCGGGGTGCTGTGCCTGGAATTGGCGCGGCTGCGGCAGGGATCGACGCCGCGCTGGCTCGCGGTGACGGTGCCGGCGCTGCTCACGCTCTGCGCGCTGGGCGCGGTGGCCGCGCGCGACCCGATACCCATGCTCGTGAGCACCACGGTCTTCGCGACCATCACCGGCGTCTACCTGATAGATCGGGCCCGCTCCCAGGGCGACACGGTGAGCGCCGGGCTGTTCGGGCTGCAACTGCTGGGGTTCTTCATCCTCGGGCCGCTGGCCTCGCGCGAGGACCAGACGGTGGCGTTGCAATGGGTCGAGCAGTCGTGCAACACCGTCGCCCAGGTCGCCTTCCTCATCGGCGCGTGGCGCATCTCGGCCACGGCCCGAACGACCGCCGACACCGGCAAGGAGATGATCCGATGACCGACGCCCTGGGCTGGCGCCGCAAGTTCGGGGTGATCGCGCCCTCCACCAACACCATCGTGGAACCGGATTTCTACCGCATGACGGTGCCCGGCGTGACCTCCCACTTCAGCCGCATCCACATCCGCGATCAGAACATGAGCGACGACGCGGGGATGACCCGGCTGCTCGAGCAGATCCGCGCCGAGATCGGCGGGGCCTGCGCGCGGGTGCTGACCTGCGAACCCGACTACATGGTCATGGGCATGTCCGCCGAAACCTTCTGGGGCGGAATCGAAGGCAACCGCCAGTTCATCGAGCAGATCCAGCAGGCGACGGGGCTCGAGGTGGCGACGGGGGCCGAGGCATGCCGGCGCGCGCTGCAGCTCTACGGCGCGGAACGGATCGGCCTGGTGACGCCGTATCAGCCCATCGGGGACGAGAACGTCGTGCGGTTCTTCGGCGAACTGGGGTTCGAGGTCAAGAACATTCGGGGATTGCGCTGTCCCACGGCCGTTTCCATCGCCCATGTCGGCGAGAACGAACTGCGGGAGGCGCTGCTCGAGGTCGACGGTGACGACATCGACGCGCTCGTGCAGTGCGGTACGAACCTGTCGATGGTGCGCCTGGCCGACGAGGCCGAGCGCTGGCTGAGCAAGCCGGTGATCGCGATCAATGCCGCGACCTGGTGGATGGCGCTTCGCGACAACGGTATCGAGGACCGCATCGAGGGCGTGGGCGGGCTGCTGCGCGAGCATTGATCGCCGTGCGCGGTTCCGCGGTATGGGGCCCGAGCCCGCGCCGGTCGGCGCGGGTCCGCCAGCATCCGATCCGGGCGGGGTTGCGCCCGGTCAGCGCGGTCCGCCAACCGATCCGAGTAGCCGGTGCGCCTGGCGAATGACGGCCAGGTCGACCATGCGCCCATCCTCGTCGAGGACCACCCCGCCGGCGGCGTCCTCGAAGCGGGCAACCATCGCGCGTGCTCGGTCCAGTTCGGAGGTGGTGGGCGTGAACACCTCGTTCACCACCGGCACCTGCGTCGGGTGTACGCACGCGCGGCCGCGAAATCCCATGCGTGCCAGCGCGATCGTGGACTCCCGCAGTTTCTCGAGATCGCGGAAGTCCGTACGGACCGGCCCCAGCGGCGGGGCGATGCCCGCGGCCGCCGCGGCCAGCACCACCTGACTGCGCGCCCACAGTAGTTCGCGTTCGTCCGCGCCCGGCGTCACGCCGAGTTCGGCACACAGATCCGCCTCACCCAGTTGCAGCCGGGCCACGCGCGGTGCGGCGGCGATCGTGCGCGCGTCCAGCACCGCCGTCGCGCTCTCGAGCAGCGGGCACACCCCGATGCGGTCCGGTACGCGCTCGTGGTCGTGCAGCACGCGCACCGCGTCTCGAACCTGCCGGGCGGATTCGGTCTTCGCCAGGCACACCGCGTTCACCGCGGGCAATGCCACCGCCCGGAGGTCGTCGTGCCCGAACTCCCCCGGGTTCACCCGGACCCAGATCGACCGCCCGGCCGGTCGCCCGGACAGCCACGAAGCCACCTGCTCGCGGGCGAACTCCTTGTCCGCCAGGGGTACCGCGTCCTCGAGGTCCAGGAGCACCACATCGGCCGGACCGGCGGCCGCCTTGTCGAACAGCTCGGGCCGGTTGCCGGGGACGTACAGCGCCGAACGCACCGGGGCCGCCGCGGGATGCATCAGTGCTCCCGCAGCAGCGCACCGAGGCCCTCGACGCGATCATCGATACCGTGCTGGCGCAGTGCGTGCCACAGCGTGGCGGTGTTGATGGCGACCACGGGCTTGCCGAGTTCGGACTCCAGCTGCACGGCCAGGTTCACGAACGACAGATTCGTGCCCACCTGAACGATCGCCTCCACACCGGGCGCATCGAGGTCGGCGACCACTCGCCGCAGGCGGTCGTCGCCCACCCTGGCGATATCCATCGCCGTGGGACAGCGCAGGCCGGTGATGGCGGCGACGTCGAAGCCGGCTTCGGTGAAGAACCGGCCGACCTCGCGATCGGCGATGGGCTGATACGGCGAGAACACCGCGATCCGGCGACATCCCAACGCGCGCAGCGCCGCTCGGCACGAACTCGCACCGGTGGTCACCGGTAGCCCGGTGCGCTCGCGCAGGCGGCGCTCGAACGCGGCATTGCCCTCGGCCCCGCCCCAGAAGGTCTCTGCGGACATGCCCATGACCATCCGGTCGGGCTCGGCGGTGAGCACATCGCGGACCGCGGTATCGATGGAGGCGCGAATCTGCCCGAGCAGGGCCTCGAAGTCCGCGTCGTCGCCCATCACCGGGTTCGGGATGTACATCGACCCCGCCCGGTAGGCGATCCCTGGCAGACCCGCACGCCAATAGTCGTGCTCTACAACGGTATTCGTGCTGGGCACGATCACGCCGAAGACGGCGCGCGTACCGACGACATTGGTCATTCGACCGTCCTTCGCGGAGTTTCGATCAGGATGGTGCCCTCAGGAGGCGACCCGGGCCAGGAAATCGTCGACGGCGCGCTGCGCCCGATCGCGGTCGGCCGGTCGCTCGAGCAGCAGCGCGTCCACCAGCAGCGGCGAAACGATCGCCATGACAACCTCTTCCACGGCCTCGTCGCCGTGGACGCCGACCACGCGCACCGCGGCACGGAAGGGAGCGAGCAGGTCCATGACGTAGCGCTGGCGCAGCAGCGCGCAGTCCGGATCGCTCGCCGAGGCGGTGACCAGTGCACGCAGGAACGCCGCGACCGGCTTGTCCCGCAGGCGATCACACAGCAGGTCGACTTCGGCGCGCAGGTCCGCGACCGGGTCGCCGGAGGGTCGAGCGGGCGGATGCGGCGCGACCTCGATCAGCGCGGCCAGAAAGGCCCGGGGGCCGGGCCAGTGCCGGTAGATCGTGCTGCGCGAGACGCCCGTAATCGCATGCAGGCGTTGCGGAGTCAGCGCCACGGCCCCTTCGCGCAGCAGCAGTTCCAGGGCGGCGGTCAGCACCGCGGCCTCGGTCTCGGTCGCGGGTCCGGCGGGGCGTCCAGGTCGGCTCACAGCAATAAACGATACATCTTGTTTTGGTTATTGATAAGCAGTACATTCCGTATCGGAAATACTTCTTCTCCGAGGAGCGCCCCATGCGTCCACACGTAGAACTCGTCGACGAGAAAGATCTGATCTGGCACCTCGCCGAATTCCAGAACGCCACCGGCACAGCCGAACAGCGCAACCTCAGCTATGACGAGGAGGACGGGTCCGCCTCGCTCAAGGTGCGCTTCACCGGCGACTGGTCCCGCCCGGCCGGGGTGCATCACGCGGACACCGAATGGTTCGTGCTGTCCGGGTCGGTCACCATCGGCGACACCGAACTCGGGGCCGAAGGCTTCTGGATGGCGCCCGCCGGGGTGCTCACCCCGGCCATCTCGGTCACCGCGGGCACCGAGATCCTGCTGTGCCGCGAACACGGCGACTGGCGGTTCGACCCGGCCGACGCCGATCTCGACTCCGTGCGTCCCGACCAGCGGCTCACCGTGCTCGACACCGCCGCTATGCCGTGGATCGACGTCAAGGACGGCAGTCCGATGCGCTTCGACCTGGGTGGCACCCCCGTGCCCGGGCTGTACATCAAGCTGCTGCACCGCGACGAGAAGACCGGCTTCTACACCCGGCTGATCAAGGCCAAGCCCGGCTGGCGCGAGGAGCCGCTGGCACACCACCCGTGCAGCGAGGAGGCGTACTGCCTGGACGGGGGTTTCGACTACAACTACGGAAAGATGTGGCCGGGAACGTATTTCTGGCGACCCAAGGGAATTCGGCACGGGGACTTCACCGCCGACGCCGAGCGGGGCTGTACCTGGATCGTGCGTTCGGACGCGGATCTGGTCGACTGGTACACCGATAACGCCAGCGTGGTCATGTCCGGCGATGCCACCAACTGGGGTCCGGATTTCCCGCACAGCATGTCCCCGCGGTACATCGAGCCGGTCCGCTCGCGCTCGATCGGGCCGTGGACCACACCGTCCTACCAGTAGGCCCCGGGGGTACGCGCGGTCGTGTCGTCGGCGGCGAGGCGGTTCGGCTTGACAGCACCCCGCGCGTGCCCCCTAATTGTCACCCAATAAACGAAACGCCGTTTCTTCAAGGGAAACAGGCAATCGCCGTGGGAGTCACCATGTTCCACCGAGGCCCGGCCTTCACCGCCGTCACCGCCCTGCTCACCGCCGTACTGTGCACCGGAGCCACCGCGGCGGCCACCACCGAACTCAGCGGAACCATCGCCATCCCCTGCGCCGCGGGGGTGCTGGAACAGGACACCTCCTGGTACCTGCCGGACGGCGAGCCGACCGGGCTGATCTGGCTCCAGCACGGATTCGCCCGCACCAACGCCAATGTCGCCGCGCTGGCGACCGCGTTCGCCGACGCGGGCTACCTCGTCTTCGCACCCAGCCTGCCGTTCATGAACTTCACCGGGTGCACGCTGCAGAACCTCGGCGACAACACCGCATTCCTGCGCAACGTGACGGCGCTTTTCGGCGGCGCGGGCGACGCGACCGGACCGCTGGCCGCCAGCCTCGCCGACGCCGCGCGCAGGGCGCAGCGGCCGGCCCCCGCCCTGCCGACCGATCTGGTGTTCATCGGGCACTCCGCCGGTGCGGAGGCCGTGCTGTTCGTCGCCGACCTCCTGCGTGCCCTGCACCCCGAAACCTGGACGGCACTACGGGGTTTGGTGCTGCTGGACCCGGTGCGCTCGTTCATCGGCGACAACATCGACCGCGCGCTGACCTCGCTCGACGCGACACGGCTGCCCGTGCTGTCCATCTCCGCACCACCGTCGGCGTGCAACAGTCTCGGCCTGGGCACCCTGGCGGTGCGCACCCGGCTGCATCGCCCGTTCGTCGGCGTCGAGTTGCAGGCGGGCGCACACACCGACGCCGAAGGCGACAGCTCGGACTTGCTCGGCGAATTGCTGTGCGGCACACCGTCCGCCGTCAACGCGACCGCGGTTCGAACCCTGGCCCTGGCGTGGACCCACGACTACATGACCGGGACGAACACGTCCGACTACTACCCCGCCACCGCGGGCGCGCCGATCGCCGCCGCGCCCACCGCCCGCGTCCTGACCGGTTACTGAGCCGCGCCGCGCGACGTCACTCGCACCAAGACCCCGGAGATTTCATATGCTCGCCCCGGTAATCCGCACCCTCGCAATCCTTTTCGCAGCCTGCTTCGGCACAGCGCTCCTCACCGCGCCCCCGGCGGCCGCCGACCCGGAGGACACCGAACTCACCGCCGCCGGCACGAGCGGCGAACTGTGCCGCCGCGCGCAGATCGAGTCCGCGAACCTGCACTCGAATCGCTTCTACCGCCGGGGCGGCGAACTCCAGGACACCGCCTACCCCGATCTCGCGTCCTTCGCGTCGTCGAAGCCACAGGTCCAGCCGCTGACCGTCACGCACTACACGACCTACGAAGACGCGGGCGCGACACTGCCGAAACAGGTGCGCTGCAAGGGGAAGTCCGCCGACCACATCAACGCGGTGTACGGCGAGAACACCGCCGGCCCCGAGGGCACCTGCGCGGCCGCCAACCGCCGCACGCTACGCGAGGTAGCCCGCTCCCTGACACCGCAGGAGCGCAAGGCCCTGAAGTACCGCCCCAACGACGTCGTGCTCGATGCGGACACCGAGGCTACGACCGGCCAGCAGTGGCTAACCGACTTCCCCACGGCGACCATCGATTCCGCCGGCAGACTGCACCTCCCGTCCAGCTCGCTGTTCGTGCCCTTGGATACGCCCGGGATACCGGAAGCCTTCAAGGGCCAGCACTACTGCACGCTGGTCGCACCGTCCCATCTGCTGCGCCTGCTGTCCGGCACGGTCACGCCCTGAGCAGCCTGCGCGCCCGCTCTACTTCGCCGGATTCGGTCATGCGCCAGGGTGGCGCCGGTGACACATACGACTTGCAGGCAGGATCAAACCCCGACCTCGGGACGACCTGACTGAACTGGTGAAAGCTCAGAGGGTCGCGGTCCACGCAGGCGGTCGTCGGCGCACGCGAGGTGCGGGCTGGCAGACTCGGCCTGTGTCTACCAGTGACGACGAGCGCACACTCGACGAGCAGCCAACCGCCGATGGGCGTGCCGCACGCACGACAGGCCGAATAGTGTTGGGGCTGGGCAGCCTCGGAACCTTGTTCGGGCTGTATGTGCCACTGATGAACCACCCCGGCAACGTGGAGAGCTACTCATTATTCGAATCCGCCAATGATCTGGGCACACCCGGAGTGTGGCTGGTACTCGCGGGATCGGCGGCCCTGCTGCTCGTTGCGACACTGCTGTTCGACAGAGTCCAGACCCGCACGACACTCGGGGCGATGCTCGTACTCGCATGTCTTCAGGCGGTCGGCGCACTGACGGTCAGCCTGATCGGCTACACCCTGATCTGGTCACACACACGCGACGCCATCCGCGCCGAACTCGGCAGCAAGGTTCTTGCCGAGGCCGACTTCACCGTCGCTGCCGCCATTCCGCTCCTCTCCCCCGCCTTGATACTCGCCGGCGCGATCTGGTGGTGTCTCAACGCACCTAACCAGCCGCAACGGAACAGATAGCAACACGGCACCGAAAGCCAGCCACGGTTCCCGGACGAAGTCACCGAACAGCCTGCAGGTTAGATCCTTCGAGGCAACCTGGCTGTCCAACAGCCAGGGACTGCTGCACGCTCGGGCACGGACTCGAGCAGGCGACGAATCGAGCCAGGACCGTTCACCAGCGCGGGTACCGGGTGATTGTGGATCCATTCTTCGAGTTCGGCACGCACACAGGTCGCGGTTGTGAAGCCGCACTTAGAGCGCCCGAGAGTGGGCTGAAGTTCCTCGATGATCATGCGGTTCACTGGTCGGTGGTTGTCCGCATAATCGTCACCATGGCCCGCGTGCAACCGATCCCGATACCCGCCCAACTGCTCGAGCGCTTCGGTGTGACTCCCGCAGACAGCGCCACGGCAGAGTTCAAGTACACCCATCGCGATGTGCAATTCACGGCCGACGGACAGTACATGATCACGCTGTCGCATATCTACGCGGGTACCAAGCCTTGGCGGAGCATCGATTCGATGACTCTGGGATGCTCCGTGATCACCCGGTACGGACCCGATGGCACCCCCGTTGCCGCTGCGATCGGCGCATGCGCCGATGAAGACGGCAATCCCTCGCGCCTGGAGCGTCGTGTGGACGCGACGGTGTGCGCACTTCCCGACGGCACAGTGACAATCAGCAACCACAACGACCACACTTATCTGCTGGCCGAGGATCTCAGCGCCGTGCACGCCGCTTATACCCAGCCCGTGGACGTCCCGCCCGCCGAGCGAGATGGTTTAGTGCCCAATTCTTTTGTGTCCGCGATCCGGCGAACCCCGGGTGGGCGGCTGCTGTGCGTGGCGGAGGAATGGGATGTGTACTACTACGGCTCGACCCGGAGTTTGCTCGGTATCGCCGATGACCCGCTCACCTCGACCTCGCGCCCAATGGTTACCACGTTCGCCGCGCTCGATGACCGCATCGAACGGCAAACCCCGCATCATCAACGGCCCTACCTCCTGTTCGAAAGCTCTCCTGTATTCGGTGCGCACCGGCCGCAGCCGACACTGGCCGCACTGGTACCGCGGGGTGAGGAAACGTCCTGGATGAGTCCGGACCGCCCACCGACACTGCACACTCCCGAGCCGTTGGCCGACGACCGGTTCGTCGTGCCACTGTTCAGCAAGACCTTGCGCAGCGGCGGACGGGGACTGCCGTTTGTGTTCGCGATCCTCGACGACACGGGCAAGCTCCATGGACGACTCGAAGGTTTGGACCCCTACCGGCACAGCCCGTTTGCCGGGCAACACGATCGGGTGACCACCGACCCCGGACGAGGACTCGTCTACCACCTGAACCGGTCCGGCCTCTTCATCTGGGCCGGGGACGGTACCCTGCTGGCTCACCTCGACACCGGAATCAAAGAGTTCGGGCCGTTGACTCATTTCGAGCTGCGCGGATGCGCACCCGACGGCGATTTGGTGTTGGTCCATCCCAAACAGCATCTGCTGCTTCGGATCCCGATTCACAACCCGAACGACCCGCGCCCATCGGTGCTGGAGGCGATACACCAATACCCTCGTCAGCGCACCGCGTTGAAGAAGGCGCACACACCGACGGGCTGGGGCTGGACCTGGGAACCAGATCAGCTGCACTATCTCTAGCCCAGCTCGACTTGAGTTCCGCGGGCAGTGAAAAGTTCGCGCGAAGAGCTTTGGCCAGGCGCGGTGAACCGCCCACGGTATGCCTAGAGGATCACCTCGATGCCGTGAGAACGGAGTACATCCCGCAGGTGCGGTGCGAGCCAACTTGCGCCGAGCACTCGCTTGAGATTGGGCAGCAGGGATAGATCATCGAGAGTGGCGACGTCGAACTGATCAGTCTCGCCCTCCCAATCGGGCGAGCATTCGAAATACACCCGGCACGCGGCGTCAAAGATCAACTCCTCGATGCCGGCGAGCAGCTCCGCTGGCAGGTCCAGGTTTTCGAAGTACTGCCGTGCATCAGGTACAACCTGGTCTGGATAGTTCTCGTCGGCGTAGAGCCAGACGTCGCCGGTGATACCGCGGGCTCGTAATGCTTCGTCAAGCGACCACGGGGGAAGCTTCGGTTCGCGCCCGTACATCAGCACCTCGATCACGGCGAGCTTGACGTTGAAATCCATGAACACGATCTCAAAGTAGCGCGGGAGTGTGACCATGAATCGATCGTCGATCCGAATCGAGCACCCTGTTCGATCTTCCCGGTGCAATTGCACGCTCCTGCCGCTGATCGCGCTGGCTGAGCCGACGAACGTGGCCATAGCGAAGGGCGACGGCCGCTGGGTGTCTCCGAGCCGTCAAGGTGTCGGCGGCGGATATTAGATTGCCGGTCATGGAGTTGGAACTGCCGGATCCACGGGCGCTCTGGGTGATTGCGGCCGTCACAGATGTCTTCTTCGCCGCATTCCCCGGGGACGTGTACGACCCGGACGAGTTGGCCTCCCGGATCGGCACGACGTCGGTGATCTCCGGCGGGCGCCTCGACCATGAGGACGGTGCGGGCAATTGGTTCACCCTGATCCGGTACACCGGTGATCGGGCCATCCTGTTCGGATGGGATCGAGACAACGAGGTCTGGGACCAGCCATACGATCCCAGAGCCGCTGCGCCAGAATGGGTTCGGTCCATCGAACTGAAGACGCACCACCCCGATGTGCTCACCGCTGACGCAGTCAGCTTCCTGCGGTGGTGGGAGAACGGCCGATGGCATTCGACACCAACCGAACACGACGACGGTCTGTACATGTGCCTGCGTGAATACGCTCAACCCGGTAGCCTCGCGAGGCGGGTCGAGGAGGCACACACCGGCGCCGAGGACATGGCCTACGACGACGACACGGACGAGGTTCTCGACCATGTCAGCCGCGACGAACTGACCAGTTTGGCCAGGACGGCCGGAGGACACGCGGTGACCGAACACGATCTGAACATTCTCGCGCCCGAGATCGCCCACGCGGCCTACCGCTACTTCTGGCAGGCGGGCATCGCCTCCGAGGCCCCGCAACCGGTCGAACCACTGCCCGCCACAACTCAATAGACGTACTCGGTAGAAGAACATCCTCAACTGCCGCTGATCGCTCGGTTCAAGATGGCCGCGGTACCCGCCATCGAACTCACTGATCCGCCGATCAGCGCGTCGATCGGATGTCGTACGTCAGATCGGGCAGGCTAACTCCCGCAGGTCCAGATGCTTTGCGGCGCATCAGCAATTGCACCGAATTTCAGTTCGGTCAACCGCGCCATCATCTCGAACATATAGTCTTCGCCGACGGGCTCAAGAGCCGACGATTCATCCGTCAGCGGGTCTCCGTACTCATCGACGACCTCACCTTCCGCGTAGACGATGCGCCGCACCGGGACCCCGTCGACGTACCAGGCGAACCCGTGGACCGTCGAAACACTGTTGGTCACCCACGCCAGCGCCCGCCCCGTGCACGACAGCGCTCGTACCGCATCGTCATCGAAGACCACACGAAACTGCGGATCAGAAATACAGGTCCATCCGCCCACGGACGAAACCCCATAATCGTGCGGTCGCCTGAACACCTCATCGAACTCGACGAGTTCCCCCACTTCGTACGGTCGCCCGGGAAGGTCGGCCGGATCAACCGCTCTGTCAACGGCCAGTCCCTGTACTTTCCACCCCATACCCAACTCCTTCTCGGCGCGCTCGGCATTTCATACGCCAGAACGCACCTCCCGAGGCCGTGTGTCGGTCGATGTGGTTCAGGCAGTCGAAACGCACGATAATCCGCGTTTGGCGCGGCCGCTGCTCACGATGCGCATGCCCGGCGATGTTCGAGCGTCGGCGCGTTGACGTGAACCTGTTGTCGTCGCGGACATCTGGTACTGGGATCGAGGTCCGGGCGGTGTGGTCTGCCATCCCGGCTTCCACTGGATCAGTGCGGATCTGACCGTCGGACCCACCTGACTGCTCGCATCCACGTCCACCCGCGGGGCCGGATGAATCCAGTCGATCAGGGTTGTTCGTCCAGCGTGGCACGCGCTGCGTTCAGTACGACGGGGTCGGTGCAGCCTTGGGCGAATCCGGCGATGCGGCGGCGGATGTCGCGACCGAGGACGCGGGTGCCGATCCGGTCGGCCAGTGGCCGTAGCCACGGTGGCCGGCATCGGAAGTTGTAGCGCCAGGTCGCCAGGGTGTGGCCGGGTTCGGGAGCAGGAGTGAAGCGCCAGCCGCCGGCGAGCATGTCGAAGAACCATGGTCCTGTGACCATCTTCATTCCCACGGTGGTGGGAGGCTGGTAGGACACGTATTCGCTGGTCATGGTGAGGCGGTGGCGGGAGCGGGTGAAGGTGCGTACGCCTTTGCCCGGGCTGGTGGCTCCGTCGAGGAAGTGCTGTTCGCGAACGAACGGATCCCAGCGGTAGCGGATCTGACCGGTTGTCTGGGATACCGCGAACGCCAAGGCCGGCGGGATCGGCACGGTGACGGATGCTTCCACGACGGGCATACGTCCCATCCTCACACCGGCGACCGCCTGCGAGCCGGTAGCGGCGCCCGGCGATTCAGCCTTCCCCGGTCCAGGCGGCGGGCTGACCGGCGTCCCGGGCGACGGATTCGGCGGTAGAACAACAACCAAATCGATACGACCTCAAGCGATTTCGTTCGTGGGAAACTGGTTGTCGCGTCGCATTTGTCGGTGGCTACTGCGATCGTTCCTGAACTGCGGAAGCTCACGGTCGCGGGCGGTGCTGGACCACGCGACACCATCCACAGGCCGCGCAATGATCAGCGATCGACCTGCCCACGAGGGGGGAACCTCAGTGTCCGCGTTGGCTGTTTGGACAGTCGGCTATGTCGCGGTCATGATCTTTTCCGTTCGCTGTACCAACTTTCGGGGGTCGATCTTTTGTCGTTGCGGGGAAAGTGCGCGCTGGTTCTGGTGGCTCCGACAGCCGCAGCACTGACGATCGTGGGAGCGGCGACGGCGCACGCCGCCGGAGATCTCTACGGTGCGATCGCAGTCTCGTGGGGAACCGGCGTCGGGCTGGCGGTCGACTATCCGTCACAGGATGCCGCGGACATGGCCGCTGTCAGTGCGTGCGGCAACAACCGCTGCCTCATCATGGCGAGAGCGCACAACGAGTGTGCCTCGGTAGCCGAAATCGACCAGTGGTCGGTGTGGAAGAACGCGGTCGAACCCGTGTACGGGACGGGTCTGGGCCCGACCAAGCAGGCCGCCGAGCAGGCCGCGATCGACTACGGCAATTACCATCTGTCGTATCCCACGACCGTGGCCGCGTCCGCGCTCGGTCTCATCCGAGTTGTCGAGCCGTTGTTCATTCTCGACACCATCTGCACCTCGAACGCCGGCTGAGTTCAGACAGATCGGTTGCGAGGTGTGCTTGATCATCGCGACCAGAGTGCGGCATTCGCCGGACAGCAGTGCCGCCTACCCGGTTGACGCGCTCGATGCCGCAGCCCGGGCGAGTCGGGAACTTATGACGCGGATCTGTTCGGTGAGTTCCGGCGCGTCGACAACATGAAAGTCGACCTGAAGCGCGGCGAGATAGACGGCGAGCGTTCGGGGATTGTCGGCCCCGGCGTCGATGGCGGTGTGACCGGAGTCGATGGCTTCCAATGGCCAAGTCGCGGGTACATGTTGGCTGACCAGGTGCGCCGGCGCGTCCACGATCACGCGAGCACTGTAGGCCCACAGCGTCCCGGCGACACCGCGACTGACATATGTGGTCGGGTCGACGGCGGGATCTCGGATGTTCGCCGCCAGAACATGCCGTCGTTGGAACACCCCGAAACGACTGAACTCCCGCCGTGGTGGAGCTCGGTCCCGTGTCGGGACGCGCTGGTAGCGTCCCGCCTCGCAGCACGGAGCTGTGGGATCGATTGGGGAGAAAATGGGTCAGCACGCGGATTCCGCACACCCACTGGATGACCGTGTTGCGTTGGTGCGCGCTATGTATGGCCACAACCGGATCGGGGATCTCAGCAGCGCCAGGCCGCTGTCCGCCTTGCAAATGGTCTCGAAACAGCTGGTAGCACAGACGGTTTCGGCTGACTTCCTGTCTGCCGAGGGTAAATTCGGTGGCCGGTTCTGGGGAAAGTACCTCGGCGGCGGCATTGCCGGAGTTGCGGTGCGAGCGGCGTCTTCGGCGATCGCCGAGCAGGACCGGGACTATTTGCTGGCATTTCTGGAAGTGTGGGCCGACACCGTGTTCGCCGATCGGCACGCGGAGTTGCGGTTCGGAACGGTAGCGGCCCACGAATTAGCGATGGCGGATTCGTCGGGCACCGCCGTGGTGATAGAGGTCGGCACGGACCCGCACCAGTTCGTCGACCTCTGGCGCGAGCACACCGGTCCCCCCGCACTCGGCCAGATTCACACCGCGACACCGGTTCGCCTGGCGTGGGGCGATGCACAGCAGCTTCGAACACTGGTTGCAATGATCCGCACGCACGGTCCGATACCCGCCGACCCGGTGGCGGTCCGGACGCTGGCGGAGTCGACGGGGTTGAGTTCGACCGCGTCGGCATTGATTCTCGCCGGGCACCTGTGCCTGGTCGACGGTTGGGCAAACGGCAAGGAAAAACTCGCGGCCGGCAAAACGCTCGTCGGGGTGAACTCGACGGCGCTGGCAGACGCATGGACGGAACTGTCCGAGTTCCAGGATCGAAACCGGCAGCTCGGCTCCGCATGGGCAGACGCTATGCCGGAGGATCCCGCTCAGATGTGGGCAGAACATGGAATGCGGGACCTGGCAGCACGATTCGCCACCGCATGGGTAGCAGCGCACGGCAGACGCGTGCACATGTCCGAGTCGACGCTTGCGGCCGCTCGGCAGTTGCGCTATCGACTCGGCCGTCGGCGGAACATGTCGCACAGTGTGATCAGACTGTGCGCCGCCGCAGCCGATCCAGCCGCGGAGCCACGGCTTGTCGAATGGTACTGGCCGTCGTTGATACTGCTGTGCCGCTGGGCTTACGGGCATCTGCCCGCCGGAGACGCTGTGCGAGACGGTGTTCCGCACGCGCTGGCCGCAGTTCGGTCGAGCCTGCGGGACCCCGATCGAACGGTCTCGCTGGGCGAGATTCCGATACAGACGATAGCCGCGCTACATACTCGCGCCGGGATCGCCGAGACAGGAGTTTTCGACGACGGGTTCCTGGTCGCCGAGCGAAGGTCCGGGACCGGCTCCTGGACGATGGAGTTTCGTCCGGCACACTATGGAACAGACCAGCGGACAGTGGAATTGCGCGCACTCGCGCCGCTGAACATGCGACTCCTGTTCGCGGACCTCGACTGGCTTTTCGGACCCGAGTGCGACCGATTGATCGAGCGCGCCGGTGCCATCCCGAATGGGCGGTACGAACTCGATCCCTCACTCAGCGCCCCGGACCTGACCACACAGGTGGCGGCCGAACTCGGTGTCGACTCGGACGCGGCAGTGCTCTACCTGCAACTGGCTACCGTGATCGCACCCAAAGACAAAGACATTCGGCGCTGGAATCAGTGGCCGCCTGCCCGCCACCGCAAGGCCGAGAAATCACTGGTGGAACGGGGCCTGGCCGTGCACGACAAGCGAGGCCGGGTAGGCCGCAGCGCGTTCCTTCCCGGACCGTGGGACGACATCTACAAATGTGAACTCTGGAAGCAGGAACTGCACCGGACGTACGAGGACACCTCCGGGTTCGGCACCAGTGAGGGGGTCACCCCGGATGTGACACTGCCCGAACTATTCCAGCGCGGATGGGATCTGGCCCGAACAGCCTCGCGGCAGAGTGCCTCGGAGAGTCCTCCGGCGAGCTCGGCGCCGGCACCCGCGGAGGAGAGAGCCCGCACACCTGCGCCAAGCGCGGACACACCCTCGGCGACCGACGGCGTCCATGTCCACCCACTCGATGACCAACGTGTCATCGAAGTCGCGCTCAACGGTCACAGCCCCGACACCGGGCGCTCCGGAATCCTGTTGCAGGAGCTGCAGATCATTTCGAATGTGCTGCGCGGCTATGCAATCGGTGACGATGTCGACCCCGCCAAGCTCACTCGATCTGCCGCCGCGTGGCAACCGCTGGTCGCCGGCATAGCAGCGGTCGCCGTGCGGGCGGCTTCCCCTGCCACCAGCGAATTCCACCGGCCCTATGTGCTCGCATTCCTGGAGGTGTGGGCGGAAACGATCTTCGCCGATCCGAACGCGGACATCCGCGTCGGCAGCACCGCCGTCGACGATGTGTGGATCGCCGCGGCCACCCACGGCACAGTGGTGCTCAATAGAAGTTGGAGGGCGAACAAAGACTTCATCGCCGTATGCAACGGCTCCGGTGAACCACCGGTTCCCGGCACCATCGAAACGAACAAACGGCTCACCGCGCGCTGGGGCGCCGCCGACCAGATCCGCACGCTCATCGAACTTGTACGTGACCGAGGCCCGGTGGCGTGGGATCCCGCCGCACCCGCCGAGTTCGCGCGGCGCACCGGAGTGAGTCAGACCTGCGCAAATCTGGTTCTCGCCGGATTCATCGGCTGGTATGTGCGCGCGAGCGATCTCAGCGAAGCGGCTATTGACCTGCTGGGCCTGACTCGGGCGACATTGCGGGATGCCGCAATGGAAATGCTCGAGGGCGTGGGCACTCGCCGCACTGACCAATACGCCCTGCTGTCAGGCGCTCTTCCCGAAGACCCGGCCGAACTCTGGCAGCCGGGCGGATGGCGCGTGTTCGCCGCCCGCGCGGCCGATGCGTGGGTGTCCGCCTATGGCCGTCGAAACTCGTTGCCGGAGAATACACTCGCGCAAGCGGGGATATTTCACGGCACGCTGTACAACGTCTCGCAAGATTCGTCCGGCGCGGTGTTGTGCTCGATACTCGCAGAGCCGGAGTCCGCGGCCATACTCACTGAGCGGTTCACGGTCGACATGGTGCGGCGTGAAGGCGAAAGACCGACGCTGCAAGGCGGCCCGCTGTACAAGTCCTTCCTCAGGCAGTGGCAAGCGCTCGTCGAAATCTGCCGGTGGGCATACGCACACTTGCCCGCGGGCGACCCAGTGCGAGCCGGCGCTGCCCGCACGTTGGAGTTGCTACGAGAGCAGCTTCGCAACCCCGACCTGCTCCTGTGGGCGCACGTCTTCGACCGTGACCGGCGGATGCCGGCGCTGTTCGAGCTCACCGGCTGCGAACCAACAGCGGGTGACCACGGAACCCTGCGGTATGACGACGGTTTCGTAGTCGCGGTCACCGACGACGACGAAACGTGGAGGGCCGGGTTTCGCCCCGCCCGATTCGGTTCGGACGCCCGCACCGACTGGTTGCGAGCTTGTAACTACTGGCCCTACAGCCCCGCCCTGGACTACCTCGACTGGATCTTCGGTCCCGACTGCGACGCGGTGATAGCCCGCCTCCGCTCCGCAGACGTGCCGGAAGGAGGTTTCGAAGCCGACCCCCGACAGGTCGTTCCCGAGCTGGTCGACGCCGTCGCCGCTGCCATCGCGGTCGACCGCGACGCCGCTGCGCTCTTTCTCCAATTGCTGACTCTGCTCGACCCGACCGACGAGAACGTTCAGCGCTGGAATCGATGGTCCCCCGAGCACCACCGCCGAGCCTCGCTAACGCTGCGCAAAGCAGGACTTGTTGAGCGCGTGAAACGCGAAGGCGCGGGCCGGAGCTTTTTTCTGCCGGGTTGGTGGCGGAAGAAGCCGGGGATCGAGAACTGGAAGGTCGCGCTGCATCGTTTGTCAGAGCTGTCCGGCTCGCAGCACGGCGAGATCACGCTGCAGGGCGCCTATGCCCCGCGACGGCCGCTGCCGCAGCTGTTCGAGGAGGCTGGGCGGCGAATCCTAGCCGGTGATTTTCCCGCCTGATTCGGTGGAATCTACCGGTCAACAGCGCACGGCAGCGTCATCTCGGTTCCGGGTAGCCGCAACAATCTCACGCCTCCGGGAGCACCAGACCTGGCCCGCAGTGAGGGCTTGACCGAGACGACGCTGCTGGCGAACGACAACTGAAATGCGAACGGCCAGCTCAACTCGGTCGTGGCGTGGACCCACACCTCGCGCGAGATCTACCGAAGCCCAAGCACCGAATTCACGGCGGTGACGAACAACGAGTCCGGCGCGGTCGACGGGTCGGCCAGGCGTTGGAGGGCGAACCCGTCGGCCAGCGCGGTGATGATCGACCCGTACTCCTCGTCCGACAGTGCGAGTTTCACACCGGTCGCCTCCCGGACCGCGCGCACGAGGGCGGTGATCGTCGCGCGAATCGTCCCGTGGCGCTGGACGAACTCCGTGCGGAGCTCGGGTTCGCGGACGGCCGCCGACCAGAACTCGATGAACAGCAGGGTGCGTTCGGGGGTGTCGTCCTGCAGTTTGCCCCAGCGCGCGCCGACCGCGTTCACGGCCGCATCGGCGGACCGGACGTTGGTCACGGCCGAGAGGTAGCCGTCGGCCCAGCTGGTCAGGGCGGCGTCGAACAGAGCCAGGAACAGCTCGCGTTTGCCCGCGAAGTGGACATAGAGCGCCCCGGTCGAGCAGCCCGCCTCTTTGGCGATCTCGGACACCGATGCCGCCAGATAGCCGCGGCGTGCGATCACCGTCGCGGCGGCGGCCAGCAATTGTCCGCGGGTCTCGGTCCGGCGTTCGGCCTGGGTTCGTCGTTGCTGCACGGTTCGAACACTATCGTCCGAAACGGAAACATAATGAATATTCATTATGTAGCGTGCCGGGAATGACCGAGTTCGCCGTGAGTCATCACGATGTCGTTGTCGCCCAGCGCCGCATCTCCTACGCCGAAACCGGTGCGGGAGAAGCGGTCCGGATCCTGGTGCACGGCCTGGGCGGGTGCTGGCGACATTGGGCGCCGACCCTGACCGCGCTGGCGCCGCACGGCCGTACGATCGCGGTGGATCTGCCCGGATTCGGCAGATCGGAGCACAGCGGCGACATGACGGTCGGCGCGATCGTCGAGGTGATCGACGCCGTGCGGGCGAACGCCGGTGCCGAACGCGTGGACCTGATCGGTCATTCGATGGGCACCCTGCTCACCTGCGAGTACGCGGCGCGCCGCCCGGACGCGGTGCGGCGCATGGTGCTGGTGGGCGGGCCGATTCTGTCGGTGATCGCGCTGTTCCGATCGCCCGCGATCACCCTGTTCCGCAACCCCGCCCTGGTGAACTTCCTGATCGAGGCCGCCACGGTGGGTATTCCACTGCCGCGCTGGGCCGTTGACCTCGTGGTGTCGAACCGGTGGGCGCGCGGCCTCGCGCTGTCGCCGTACACGCCCGATCCGGGCTCGCTGTCCCCGGACGCCGTGCGGGACATTCTGGCCGGCGCGGGCGGTTCGGGTACGGTCGCCACCCTCCGGCAGGGCGTCGGCTACGACTTCCGCCCCGCGCTGACCGCGCTGTCGTGCCCGACCATCGTCATCGGCGGCCGCGAGGACCGCATCGCCCCCGAGGCCGATCTGCGCCGATTCGCCCGGCTGGTCCCGTGCGTGGAGAGCGTCGACATCCTGCCCGGCACCGGCCATCTGCCGATGATCGAACGACCCGACGTGGTCAACGCGCTCATCGAGAACTTCCTGACCGCATCCTGATCCCCACTCCCGAGAACCGGTGACACCGTGAGCAATCCAGTGATCGATCCCATCGTCCGCGCCGACCTGCGCCGCCTCGTCGAATCCGAGGAGCTGGGCGCGTCCATGTTCGGCACGGCCGAACGACTGGCCACCGACGACGCGCAACGTCGTGCGTGGAATGCCCTGCACGAGTTGGAGATCCGCACCAACGCGGGTGTCGGCGCCTTCCTCGATCGCACCGGCCTCGCGATCGCGCACGCCAATTCCCTGGCGAGCGCGGCGGGTACGGCCGGTGCGGTGGGATTGCGGGTGCTGCCCTACGGGATCCAATTGCGTGCCGTGCGCGAAGGCACCACGCGGTACCTGCCGGCGTTCCATCGGCTGGCCGCCCACTACGCCGGCTCCCCCGAGGCCGCGTTCTTCGACTACGTCCTGCGCCATGAGCTGGCGATCATCGAGTTCAGCAGCAACGCGTTGGCCCACGCCCCTGGGGCGCTGGATCCCGTTCTCCGACTGTTGGATTCGGAGGTCCCCGGGGTCGTGGGCTGAGCTCCGGGCCCGAAGGTCAGGCGCGCGCACCGTTGACGATCAACACGTCGGCGGTGGAGCGGCGCGCCACCTCGGCGGGGAAGGAACCGAAGAACCGCCCCCAGGGCGTGTCGAACATGCGCTCGCCGATGACGATCAGATCGGCCCCGGCGTTGGCCGCCGCCGCCAGCAGGACATCGACCGGCGCCCCGGACACACTGCGCCGATGCACGAGCGGGGCGCCCGCCGATCTGGCCTGGATCGTGGCGTCGCCGAGCAGCTCGTCCATGCCCGAGGCCGGGCTGGCGCTGTAGGCGTCCGCGCGCAGTAGGTCGGCGGCCATCGCGCTGGGCGTGGATCCGTTGCGCGCGTACGCGCCCACGATGGTGAGCGCGGCGCAGGCGTCCTTGGCCAGCCGCGCGGCCGCGGTCACCACCTGCCGGGACCGCGGTGTGCCGTCGACCGCGACGACGATCGACTGGTAGCTGGTTCGAAGCTTCAGGACAGCGCGTTCATCCACGATCGACATGACCACTCCCTCGAGTGAACGTGACTTCTGGAAAGAAAGTCACTTTCTAATTAGCCAAGCCTAACTCGAGTGACTCCGAAACTGCAAGTGACTGTCAGGGTGCCGGTGACGCGCGTACTATTTGTCCCGTGAGTCAGACCAAGCGCCCCGAAACGAGCATGATGGAGCGCCGCCGCACGCAGGCCATGCGCGAGATCCAAGAGGTGGCGCTGCGACTGTTCGAGGAGAGCGAGTACCGCAGCGTCTCCGTGGAACAGGTCGCGGCGGCGGCGGGAGTGTCCCCCAGTACGGTCTACCGCTACTTCGGCACCAAGGAACGCCTCGTCATCTGGGACGACATCGACCCCCAGATCCTCACCCTGCTGGCCGCCGACGCGCAGGTGACCGCCCCGGCCGAACTGCTCGCGCAGGCCACCGCCGGCGCGCGGCTGCTGGTGATGGCGATCATGGGCACCGGCGACGAGCGGCGAATCCAATTGCGCACCAGGCTGATGGCCACCGAAGCGGATGTCCGGCTCGGCCAGCTGCGCCAGGTCCGCGAGGTCGAGGAGCAGGTGCGCGCGGTGTTCGCCGCCCGCCTCGGTCTCGCTCCACACGATCTGGTGCCCCGGGTGATCGCCGCGCAGGGCGTCTGGAGTTTCGTCGCCGCCATCGACCACTGGGTCGAGAACGGATTCGCCGAACCGCTCGGTGAGGTACTCGATCGCGCCATCGACCTGGTGCACCGATCACTGGCCGCGGTGCTGGGCGTACCGATCTGAGTACTGTTCGGTTCGAGTCCGAATACCGTTCGGCGCGAACACGACTCGGGGCCCGGAACCGTCAAGACGGTTCCGGGCCCCGATGTTTCACCGGTCGCGCGGGTCTAACCGGTCGAAGTGAGAACCGCCCGCAGGCGTTCGCGGTCCTGCGCGTCGACCGCGTCGAGCACCGCGGCGGCGTCCGATCCCAGCGCCCGCAACAGGTGTGCCGCGGAGTCCGCGCCGAGCCAGCTCACGATGGCGCCGAGGGTCAGCCAATCCCGCGACGCGCTCAACTGCTTGCGCACGGCGTCGATCACCTTGTACGGCAATTGCGCGATGACCTGCTGCGCCTGCGGCCCGTCCAGGTGCGTGGCCACCTGCGCCAGATAGCCATCCGAGAGCCGCCGGGCGACATCCGCGGCCCGGCCGCTGTCCATCACCGTCGCGAGCCGCGCGGTCAGCAGCGCGTGCCCGTTGCGTTCGGTCACCTTGGCGACCACGGCGGTGGGCAGCACCTTGGCTGTTCCCGCGATGCGTGCCAGGCCATCGGCGTTGCGGGCGAGCAGTTCCTGCCCCATCGCGATACGAATCGTGGCCAGTCGCTGCGGCGGGACGTTCGCGAGGTACTCGATCCGCTCGGGGGTGACCCCCAACAGCCGCGCCAGTTTGCGCAACTCCGCGCCGAACTCGCCCGCGCTCACAGCCCGGCCACCTTCAGTACCGCGCGCCGCAGCGGACCCGGTACCAGGTCGAGCGAGGCATAGGCCGCCTTGGTCAATTCCTTCGTCTCCCTCGTACAGGCGTGCTCGAACAGTGCGGACAGATCCGCACGGGCGTCCGGGTCCAGCGCATCCAATTCCACTGTCAGATCCGATGATCGGAGCTCGCTCATGCGGGTTGTCCTTCCAGTACGCGCTCACGGTCGGGCTCGACCGCCGCGGGTGCGGCCACCTGCGGACGGGGCGCGGGCCACCAGGCGCGGGTGCCGAGCAGTTTGAGCACCCCGGGCAGGAGCAGCAGTCGCACGAGCGTGGCGTCCACGGCCACCGCGACCACGAGCCCGACGCCGAGCTGCCGGTTGACCGGGAAGTCGGTCAGCGCGAAACCGACGAACACCGCCATCATCACCAGTGCCGCACCGGTGATCACCCGCGCCGTGCCGACGATGCCCTCGTTGATCGCGACGTCGGGGTCGCCCGATTCCTGCCACGCCTCTCGAATGCGCGAGAGCATGAAGACCTGGTAGTCGATCGACAGGCCGAACATGATGCCCATGATGCCCAGGACCGCGGTGCCCGCGATGTAACTGGGCACGCCGTCGGCGCCGACATCGCCGTTGTAGAGCAGGGCCAGCACACCGAAGGCCGCGCCGACGGTGAGCACGTTCAGGATCACCGCCACCAGTGGGACGAGCAGCGAGCGCAGCAGCACCACCAGCACGATCAGACTCGCCAGCGACAGCGCCAGCAACAGCAGCGGCACCAGACGCGTGATCTCACCGCTGAAGTCCACGATCAGCTGCCCCGGCCCGCCGATGCTGACCCGCAGACCCGAGGTGGCCTCGAAAGCGTCCGCGCGGGAACGCAATTCCTCGGCGAGCTGGTTCACCGAGTCCTGCCCCGCGGCGCCGGTCGGCACCACGAGCAGCCGGACCGCCGACCCGCCGTGATCGATATTGACCACCGAGGAGATCATCTGCCGCAGTTCGGGCCGGGCGCCGTCGAGCGCGGCCAGCCGCAGGTATCCCGAGCGGTTGAACTGCGGAGTGTCGGTGATCAGCGCACCGATGTCGATGCCGGCCGCGGTGGCCGCCGACGCGAACTGCGGGCCACCGAGTTTGCCGAACGCGTCGAGTCGCTTCTCGAGCTCGCCCGGCCCCAGCACCGCGGCCGCGCCCGGCAGTCCGCGGAGCTCGTTCTCGAACGCCGAGAGTTGTTGCAGGCCTTTCTCCGTGGTCACCGGACCGTCCGGGTTCTCCGCCAGCACGACGAAGGGCGCGGCCCAGCCGGGTCCCATCTTGTCGGTGATCTTGCGGTAGTCGCTGAGCGCCTTGTCGCCGCCGGTCAGCAGTTCGACGCCCGGTGTACCGGCCCGCATGGACAGCGCCGGCAGCGAGATCGCCAGCAGCGCCAGGGCCACGACCAGTCCGATGGGCAGCGGACGCCGCAGCGCTAGGCGGCAGCTGCGCACGACGAGCCCGTCCCCGCCGCGCGGCGCGGGCAGCACCTTGCTGTTGATGCGCTCGCCGACCAGCCCGAGGATGACCGGAACCAGAGCGACCGAGCAGATCACGCCGCAGATGGCGGACAGCCCGACCGCGACCGTGGCCGAGACCAGAAACGGTCCGGGCGCGACGAGCAGCGCCGCGCCGACCGCCGAGAGCAGCACGCCACCGGCGACGATGACGGTGGTGCCCGCCGTGCGCCGGGCGGTGGCCGCGGCACTCCAGCGGTCGGCGCCCTTGGCCAGCTCCTCCCGGAATCGGGACACGATCAGCAGCGAATAGTCCACGCCCAGTGCCAAAGCCATCATCGAGGCGATGCTCACCGCAAGGGTGTCGATGGCGACCACCTCGGCGACCAGGCTCAGCACCCCGGTGGTCGTCACGAGCACGGTGCCGCCGACGGCGATCGGGATGGCCGCGGCCAGCACCGAACGGAACACCAGCAGCAGGATCACCAGCAACAACGGCAGCGCCAGCAGTTCGCCGCGGCGCAGTTCGCGAACTCCCGCCTGCTGCAACGCATCACCGACCACGCCCTGCCCGGTGAGCGCGACGCTGACGGGGTCGTGCACGGTCTGCTCGACAACCTCGCGCACCAGCTGCGATTCCTTCATGGGGCCGCCGGCCGCCCGCGGCATCACCAGGATCAGCGCTGATTCGGGATCCGGGCGCAGATCCTGGCCCGGACCGCCGTCGCTCCACGGGGTGATGACACTGCCGATCTCGCGTTCGGCCAGTGCGTTCGCCAGCGCGCGACCCTGCGCGGTGATGTCGCGTTCGGGACCGCTGAGCAGCACGGCCACCGAGGAGTCGGTGCCGAACTGCGCGGCGGTGCGCTCGGCCGCGGCGGCCGAGGCGCTGCCGTCGACGCGCAGGTTGGGTTCCCCGGCTTTGCCGGTCATCTGTGCGGCCGGTATGGCCAGCAGCGCCAGGAGCACCGGCCACAGGACCAGCGTCAGATATCGAATCCGCTTGTCACTCATTGCATTCCAATCCGGAATCGCCCTCAGGGCGTCGTCGCCAATGGCTGAAAGTGAAGTTCTTTTTAGTAGTGACTTTCAGCGAGGGTAGCCTAACCAGACAATCGCCGTCACAGCAAGGGCCGGTGGTCAGGGGGCGACCGCGGCGCTCACCTCAAGCCGCGCGGCGAGGGCGCGGGCGGCGTCCGCGCCGAGGTCTCCGACCGCCTCGGGATCCCAGACGATGCCGATGTGCACGTCCTTGCCGAGCACCAGGCAGGTGAACGACACCGCGTTGCCGAGCAGCGGCGACAGCGGCTGCACCGCGGAGATGGTCGTGCCGAAGACCGTCTTCAGGTTCAGGTATCCCGGATTGACCCCGATGTGCACGTCGGGCCCGAGCATCGCGAGGGTGGCGCGGGCCGCGGCCCGGCGCAGCACCCAGGGCAGCGCACCCGCGGCTCGCGAGATGACCGGAAGCGCCAGGGGCGCACCCGAATCGGCGATTCGATCGAGCTGTCCGCGGGTCGCGGTCAGGCGCTCGCCGAGCTCCTGGTCTCCCCCGTCCACGTTCACCAGCACGATCGATACCGCGTTGCCCGAGTGCCGCAGCGATCGGTCGAGCGTGGCCGGGGCGAACGCGCGCAGTACGCGGTGCCCGCTGGTCAGGGTCGCCAGTGATTCGCCGATGGCCCCGATCAGGTACTCCGCGGTCCCCGCGCCGTTGCGGACCGCGATGGCGCGCACCTGCCCGGTGGGTACGTGCACCGCGGCCACCGAGCGCCGGCCCGCGCCGGTCAGCTTGGGCATGCGCCGCGATCCGGTCCCGCCCGCCCATCCCCCGGCGAATCCCTTGAGCGCGGAGAAGAATTCGCGCGGCGACACCGCGGGCCCGGCATAGCGATCGCTCAGGAGATAGCGGTCGAGTTGCGCCAGCTGGCCGGACTCGCCGTCGATGAACAGACCGGCGTACCCGGCGCCGGCGATGCCGTCGGCCAGACTGTGATGCACCATCAGCACCAGGCGGACCGCGCCGGTGTCGTCCTGGTGCACCCGCACCAGCCGCCACGACGGCCGATCACGCGAAAGCGGTTGCGCCAGTAGCGACCCCAGCAGGTCGTGCCACGCGGCGTCGTCCGCGACGGTGGCCGACCCGACATTGTCGACCGCGTCCTGGACACCGAACTCGCGCAGCCGGGGGCCCGACCCACTCGAATCGGTCGCGCCCAGCAGCAGTGAGGGATAGGTGCGCACCCGTTCGCGCACCCGCTCGCGCAGCGCGGCGACCGACACGGCGGCACCGTCCTCGAGCTCGAACACCAACGCCCAGTGGGTCGGCCGCTCGGGAGTCTCGATCTGCAGGAAGAACTCGTCGAGAACGCTGAAACGCCGCTCGCTCATGCCCGCACCCACCGATCGTGTCCGGCGAAGTCGGGCCGCAGGCCCGCCGCGACCAACTCCCACAGCACCTCGTCGGCGCCACCGCCGACCCGGGCCAATTTCATATCCCGCCACCACCTTTCGACCGGAGCGGGCCCGACCAGGTATCCGGCGCCGCCGAACACGTGCAGGCATTCGGACAGCACCTCCTCCCCCAACCGGGCCGCGGTGACCTTCATCGCCGACGCCGTGCGAATATCGGGTGTCGCCCCCGACGCGGCGATCCCGCGCAGGGCATAGCGCAGCTGATCCACTCGGGCCGCCAGATCGGCGAACCGCAACCGCAGCGCCTGGTGCTCGAACAGCGTCTTGCCGAACTGGGTGCGGCGCATCATCTCCGCGATGCTCACCCCGAGCGCGAGGTCGCAGGCGCCGACCACCTGACCGGCGACCGACAGCCGTTCGTTCGCCAGTCCCCAGCTCAGCACCGCCAAACCGGTTCCGGGCCGGGCGATCATCGCATCGGCGGACACCTCGACATCGAATTCGATCGGCGCGGTATCGAGGAAGCCCGCGCCCAGCTTGCGATACGGCTCGCCGATGGAGATCCGATCGGCCTCGACGGCGAACAGTGCCACGTCACCGGACTCGCGATCCTCGGTGGCCAGCCGCACCACCAGCAGGATCACATCGGCGATGGTGCTGAGCGAGACGAACTTCTTGGCCCCGCGCAGCCGATAGCCGTCGGCGGTGGGTTCGGCGACCGAGGTCACCACCTGCAGATCGGACCCGCCACCGGCCTCGGACGCGCCCAGGCACACGATGGCTTCGCCGGAGATCGCCCGTTCGGCGATATCGGCGAGATACTCCGAGCGGCCGAACCGGCGCAGCACCGCGATCGCCGAATCATGCAGGCTCACCCCGACTCCGGCACTGGCCGAGCCGAGTCCGCCCAGCCGCTCGGACAGCAGCACCAGTTTGGCGACGTCCGGGCGATGTCCCTCGCTCCACTTGTCACGGAAGACCCCCGCGCGGCCGATTCTCTCGATCAACTCGCGGGGAAAGCTTTCTTTCTGCTCCGCTTCTTCGGTGAGAAGGCTGAACTCCTCGTCGAAGACCCGGTCCAACAGCTGTTCGAACTCCACGGTGTCGGACATCGCCGAATACATCTCCGTCCTGGCTTGATTCATCGGTATCCGGCCGCGATCTCCACGCGCCGCAACTTGCCCGAGGTGGTCTTGGGCAGCGTGCCCGCGGCGACCAGGTCGACCAGACCGGGCGTGACGCCGCATTCGGCGGCGACCCGCTCGGCGATCAGCCGTCGCGCGGCGGGCTCGTCATCGCCGAGATACTCGGCCACGACCACGAGTTGATCGCGCCGGGCCTCGGTGCCGCCGCCCCGGACCGCGGCGATGCCGCCGGGGCGCACCCCGGCCACGCCAGCGACCGCGCGCTCGATCTCCTGCGGAAAGATGTTGCGCCCCGCGATGGTGATCAATTCCTTGCTGCGCCCGCACACGACCAACTGGTCGTCGACGAGGTAGCCCAGATCGCCGGTGCCGATCCACTCCCCCGCGGCGATCGGGGTGTCGCCGAAATAGCCGACCATCTGTGCGGTGGAACGGAATTGGACCTCACCGACCGGCCGCTCGGCATCGAAGTCGGTGGTGTGGGTGGAGGGAACCACCCGCAGCTCGACGCCGTCTAGCGCGGCGCCGAGCAGCGCGGCGCGATGCGGGGCACCGTTCGGGCCGGTCACTTCGTCGAAACTCAGGCCGGCCGCGGCCGCGGGCATGGTGAGCCCGCAGGTCGCCTCGGCGAGACCGTACGCCGCGCACACCGCGCGGGCGTCGAACCCCGCGGGCGCGAGTTGCGCGCTGAACTGCTGCGTCGCCGAAACATCAATGGGCTCACCGCCGTTGATGGCCACACGCAGCGCACCGAGGTCGGCGCCGCCGGCGAGCCGCGCGTACCGCCCCAGCAACGCGTACGCGAAATTCGGCGCGGCGGTGATGGTCGCGCCACTGGCGGTGAGCCACTGCAGCCAGTCGAAGGGCGACTTGGCGAAGGCCGAGGTCGGGGCCAGCCAGGTGGGCGCGCCCGTGACCACGCCGGCCAGCAGCATCATCAGGCCCATGTCGTGATAGAGCGGAAGCCAGCTGCACAGGACATCGTCCCGGGTATCGAATCGCTGTCGCGACAGCACATCCCGGACGTTCGCCAGCGCCGCCGGAGCCGTCAGAGCCACGCTCTTGGGGATACCGGTCGACCCCGCGGTGCCCTGATAGATCGACACCGCGTCCGGCGCGACCGCGGTGGGGGCGAATCCCGCGGGCGCGGTGCGCCACCGATTGACCTCGTCCAACTCGGCGATGCGCGGGCCGCCGGGTGCGGCGACCGCGGTCAGGGCCCGCAGCGCGGCGCCCTGGCAGAATACCTCGCCCACCCCGAGCGTGGTCAGTTGCGTCGTGGTCCGCGCGGCCCACGATTCGAGACTCGCGAAGCGGTTGGGCCCCGGCAGAATGGTCGACGCGCGCCCGGCCAGCCAGGCCGCGAGGACGGTCGCGACGGTTTCGTAGCTCGGTTCGCCGATGACCGCCACCGGTGCGGCGTTCTCCCGCAGGCTTTGCAGATGTGCCGCAATGCCTTCGGCGTGTTCGAGGACCTCACCCCAGTGCTTGGATTCCCACCGGTTCTCGTCCTTGTTCAGGATGCGCAGATCCGCGCCCCCGCGCAATGCCTCACGAACCGCGGCCGCGAGCGCGTTCTCCCGTAGCAGTGTCATGCCCGCGCCCCTCACGCCTGTTCGGCGGCGGCGCGGCGACCGGCCACCGCGGACGCCACGTCGGACAGCGTCGCGCAGTTCACCAGCTCCTGTTCGGTGAGCCGGACGCCGAGCCGTTCCTCGATGGCGACGATGGCCACGGCGAAGGCGACCGAATCCAGCCCCAGGTCGTCGATCAGGCGTGACGTGCCGTCGATATCGGGCAGCGATACCGCCAGATCATCACGAACGATCTCGACCAGGTCTTTCTCGATGACAGTGTTCACAGACGTTCCTCACTCGGTATCGAACAAAAGGAGATGGGAATAACGACCGGCAACCACGATCGGTCGTAGGTCGGCACTGCGCCGGCATGAATAATTGATTCACGCGCGGCAATTGACACTTGAACAGGCGATAATTCGACCGTTCAGTTTGAGCGAAAGTGATTAACTGTTTGAAACAGTCTATTTCCGGTTCAGTGCGTGCTGCGTGACCCGTTCACGGCCGGAATCGACGACACGAATTCATCGGAAGTTCAGATCGGTAAGGCTCGGGCACGCAGCCGGACAGATCGCTATTCCACCCACAGACCCCCCTCGGGTCTCTCGAAATAATGTCACTGAGCTGCCATTATGCTGCACTTCGCGGCGGACCACTCTGTCCGGACGCCGTGCGTACACAATCCCCACAAAGCTCGAGAGGCGTGCCACCAATTCGCCAATCGACAACGCAACGCTAAGCCATTCCACCTGCGATTTCCACTCGTGTGATCTGCATCATCGAGCGGGCAGGAACGGTCGTGGATTGCCCGTCGTTAACCAGACTACCCACCGGTAATATGTCGTTTTGCGGGTGCGAGTTATCTCAGCTGGCACATCCCACTGCGCGGCGCATAGTTGCCAGCTCGGCAATACCGCTACCGCGTCGGGCAGACCGAGCAAACGCTCACCTACCTTGTGACCGCGCTCACGGTTGACCGACTCGACAGCGGTCCGGTTAAGCTCCACATCGCAGTCGGCCGAGGATGCTCGACGCACTATTCAGGGGCGGATCGCCCGCCGCGCAACGGATCTCGTGTTCACGGGCGGCCGGTTGCGGTCCCGATTCACGCGCACTTCGCACACGCTCGAGCACGACACGGTTCGGCTCGGGCTCGACTCTGCTCGGTTGGGATAAGCATGAAAATCTTGGAGCGCGAACGCGCCGTACTGGAGCGGTATCTACCCGGTCTGGACACGCAGTTGACCCAGGTTCCGCTGCGGGAGTTGGAATCTCCCGCGACGCCGGGGATCAAGCTCTTCCGCGAGGCCGGCGGCGCCGGCCTGGTGATTCCGCAGGAGTACAAGGGCAGCGGCGCAACACCTTTGGAAGCGGTCCGGATCCAACGGGCGATCGGTTCCCGCTCGCCGTCGCTGGCCGTGGCCACCACCATGCACCACTTCTCGATCTCGAGCCTGATCCTGGTGGCCGATCGAGGCGGACAGGAATGGCTGCTGCTGGAAGCCATTGCGGGACAGCGGATGCTGGTCGCGTCCGGCTTCGCCGAAGGCCGGCCCGACGGCCGAATTCTGGCGCCGACGATGACGGCCACCGCGAGCGCGGACGGCATCCGGGTCTCGGGGGTCAAGCGCCCCTGCAGTCTGGCCCGCTCGATGGACCTGCTGACCGCCAGCGTGCTGGTCCCCGACGCCGAGGGCGGGCAGCAGCTGGGCGTCGCGCTCATTCCGTCCACCGACCCCGGGGTCACCGTGACGCCCTTCTGGTCCAGCTTCGCGCTGGCCGGGGCCGAAAGTGAACAGGTCACCGTCGAGGACGTGCTCGTGCCGCCTAATCTCGTCGTGCTGACCGGCGCCGTCGACTCCGGCCGCCTCGACGAGGTGCAGACCGCGGGGTTCGTCTGGTTCGAACTGCTGATGACCGGCTCCTATCTCGGCGCCGCCTCCGCCCTGGTGGAACGCGCGCTCACGCTCGACAAGGTCGGCGCGGACGAGCGTCTGCGGCTGGTGACCGGGATCGAGGGCGCCATGGCCGCGGTCGAGAACATCGCCCGGCAGGTCCCCGAACGCCAGCAGGACGAACACCTGCTCGCCGACGCACTCCTGGTGCGCTACGCGGTTCAGGACGCCATCGCCGCGGTGGTGCCCCGGGCAATCGAACTGCTCGGCGGCCTGAACTTCATGACCGGCGACGACGTCGGTTACCTCGCCGCCGCGGTCAACGGCCTCGGCTTCCACCCGCCCGCGCGCTCCCGAATGGCCGGCTCGCTCATCGACTACCTGACCGGTTCCACACTCCGCATCGCGTAAAGGACGAATCGACATGACCTGGCGTAAACGCACCATCCTGCTCACCGGCGGCTCCGGAGTCCTGGGCCGGGCGCTGATCGACGAGCTCGCGCACGACTTCGACATCGTGTGCATGCGGCACCGCACACCGGTCGCCGATCCGCGCATCAGCGAGTTCTCCGGCGACTTCGCCCATCCCACACTCGGACTCGACACCGCCGACTATCGGCGGCTCACCCAGCGGGTCGACGCCGTGGTGCACTCGGCGGCGGTAACCAGTTGGAAGGAAGACCCCGAGACCATTCTGCGGACCAACCTCGCCGGACCGCGCGCGCTGCTGCGCCTGGCCGGGGACGCCGAGGTCCCGCTCTACTTCTTCAGCACCGCGTTCGTGGCCAACCCGCCCGGCGACGGCACCAGCTTCCCCGGCGCCGCCACCTACGTGCAGTCCAAGATCGATGCCGAGCAGCTGGTGCGCGAGGATCCCGCGCAGACCGTCATCGTGCGCCCCTCGGTGGTGTCCGGCAGCACCGTCGACGGCAGGATGTCGGCGTTCCAGGGCCTGCACCGGGTGCTCGGTGGCGTGGTGCGCGGCCGGGTGCCGCTCATCCCCTGCGCCTCGGACTCGCTGATCGACACCATCCCCCAGGATCTGGTCGCCGCGGTGCTGGGAAAGCTGCTGCGGGAGAACATCGTCCAGGGCGAGTACTGGCTGTCCGCGGGGCCGGAGGCGCTGCACGCCGGCGATATCCTGGCCCTGTGCCGTGACATCGGTGAAGAGCTCGGGATCACCAGCGCACCACCGCGTTTCATTCCGAGCGAAGCGGTCGACCGCCTGCTGCTGCCGCTGCTCGAGGACGCCCTGCCCGCCGACGCGCAGGCGATGTTCCGGGACTTCCTGGAGTTCACCTGGCTGTTCCAGACCCCGGAGCCGCTGCCGACGTCCATGGCCGAACTCGGCTTCGGCCCGCAGGTCACCCGGGCGGCACTGCTCGAGGCCACCGCGAAGTCCCTGCGCTACTGGGCCCGCACCAAGGGTCTCGGGCACGCCGGCCAGGCTCGGGTCGCATGACGACCACCGATTCCCAGCTCGACGCCGAGACACAGCTGTTGTGCCGCAAGCACTTCGGCTCCACCCGTGCATCGCTGGGCGCGCTGCTCGGCGGCATGGTCGAGATCTCGAGCGAAGGCCCGTGGGTGCTGGCCAGCGACGGACGCCGATACCTCGACTTCGGCGGGTACGGGGTGTATCTGCTCGGTCACCGCCATCCGGTGGTGACCGCCGCGGTGCACCGCCAGCTGGACCTGCATCCGATGGCCACGCGGGTCTTCCTCGAACCGGTCGCCGCCCGGACCGCGGCCGCCCTGGCCGCGACCACGCCCGGCCCGCTGGAGATGGTGCACTTCGTCAACTCCGGCGCCGAAGCCACCGAGGCCGCGCTCAAACTCGCCCGCGCCAACGGCAAGAACGCGATCATCACGACCGCCAACGGTTTTCACGGCAAGACGCTCGGCGCGCTGAGCGTCACCGCGAAGCCGATCTTCCAGGATCCGTTCCGGCCGCTGCTGCCCGATGTCACCACGGTGCCCTTCGGCGACATCGAGGCCATGACCGTGGCACTGGCCGCGGTCCCGGGACGTGGCTGCGTGATCGTCGAGCCGGTCCAGGGCGAGGGCGGCGTTCGCATTCCGCCGCCGGGCTATCTGCGCGCGGTGTCCGAGGCATGCCGCGCCCACGATGCTCTGCTGATCGTCGACGAGATCCAGACCGGGCTCGGCCGGCTCGGGACCTGGTGGGGCATCGACGCCGAAAGCGTGGTCCCCGACATCCTGCTGGTCGGGAAAGGGCTCTCCGGCGGTGTTGTGCCCATCGCCGCGATGGTCGCGACCGCCGCTGCCTACCAGCCGTTTTCCAGCGACCCCTACCTGCACACCTCGACCTTCGCGGCCTCGCCCCTCGCCTGCGCCGCGGCCGAGGCGGCGATAGCGGTCATCCACGACGAGGACCTCACCACCAGAGCCGCCGACCTCGGCGCACGACTGCTGCGGGACATCACCGCCATCGTCGCCCGCCACCCCCGGGGCGACGAGATCGACATCCGCGGCCGCGGACTGCTGATCGGACTGGAGTTCCGCGAGCCGGCCGGCGTCGGCGAGCTGTTCCTCGGGCTGATCGAGCAGGGTGTGCTGGCCAACCACTCCCTCAATTCCTCGACCGTGCTGCGGTTCAGCCCGCCGGCCGTTCTCGAGGAGTCCGATGTCGAGCACTTCCTGATCGCCTTCGAGACCGCGCTCGCCGCGGCGCTCTGACACGTCACACCGCCCCCGACCAAGGAGCCAAATCTCATGCGCACCATCGATCTTCACCTCGTGGCCCCGGCCATCGACTCCGCCCTCGCCTACTCGCGCATCAGTGATTTCGCGCGCTACCCCGAGTTCACCGACACCGTCGTCTCGGTCGAGGTCGGGTCCGTCGACACCGAACGGGTCGAGTCGACCTGGACGGTCAAGTTTCGCCGCGGCCTGCTGCGGTGGACCGAGGTCGATACCTTCGACCCCGAGCAGGGCGTCATCGACTTCGAACAGACCTCCGGCGACTTCGCCGAGTTCCACGGTTCGTGGCGGGTGCGCGCGCACGAGTCCGGCACCGCGGTGAACTTCACCGCGCGCTTCGATCTCGGCATGCCCTCGCTGTCGGAGATCCTGGACCCGGTCGCGGAATCCGCACTGCGCGAGAACATCACCGTGATCTTGACCGGGTTGCTGGGCGAGGTCACGATCGTTACCCCGGATCATGTCTGAGCGGGCCGCCCTCGACCCGTCGCCGGTCGCGGAGTTCGCCGATGTTCCCGGTCCCGAGGCCGAGCGTTGCCGGCGACTGTTCCGCATGCTCGCCGCGGGCGTCAGCATCGTCTCCGCGCAGGGTCCCGGCGGGCCCGTGGGCATGACCGCCTCGTCGGTCACCTCGGTATCGCTGCATCCGCCGCTGCTGTCGGCGTACCTGGCGACCGGATCCGGAACCCTCGCCGCGCTGCGGCGGACCCGGGCGTTCGGCGTGCAATTCCTTGCGGCGGAGCAACAGTCGCTGGCCGAGGACTTCGCCGGGCGCGGCGGTCATCGGTTCGACGGCGCCGACTACACCACCGTGCTGGGTGTTCCGATTCTGCGCGGCACACTCGCCTGGTCGGTGTGCCTGGTCGATGACGTCCGGCGCTACGGCGACCACGCGCTCGTGGTCGGTCGGATCGTCGCGACCCACACGGGCGAGGGAACGCCGCTGCTGTGGCACGACCGTCGCTTCAACCGCCTGCAACACCAGGTCGGCCCGGTTCCACTGGCGCGGTGAGGGTCTGCGGCACCCGCGGTGGTCGGTGGCCTCACCCTGATCATTTACATAATGACTGTTCATTATGTAAGCTGTTCATGGTCGCCACCGACCACCGAATGTACCGCCCGACAACGACTGTCGGACACATCGAGGCCCCGTGCCTTTTTCGTCACGTGACATCCGCGAGGCGTGAGATCGATCGGACCCCACCCGATTGCCCTCGCGCCGAGCATCTTTCGACATTCGAGCTTCAGCCAGATGAAAGTGGCTGTCGCGCAATGCAATCGGTCAATCACGCAACGGGAGAACCATGGCGGCGCTCGAAGACACCATTCCCTTCGTGGGGTCACTCCGCGACGCGATAATGCTGACCGCGACGGTCAGCGAGTTCGAGCAGCTGACGCCCCGACTTCAGCGCATCAGGTTCAGTGGACCGCGTCTGCGTGGACTGAAATGGACAGCGGGACAACATATCCGCGTGCAGGTCGATGGCTTCGCCGAAACTCTGCTTCGGCTCGCGCCCTACGACTCGCTGCGGGCCTACTCCATCTACGACGCCGACCCGGAGCTGGGAACCCTCGACATCGTGCGATTCGAGCACACTGCCGAGCCGGGGAATCTCACCCCGTCGCGGCGGTGGATTCGTGATCTCCACGTCGGCTCCGCGGTCAGATTCACCCGCCCCGAAGGCAAACTGACACCGCGCCCGCACGCGGAGTATCACCTGTTCGCGGGCGAGGAAACCGCGTCGGTCGCGTTCGCGGCGATGGTGCGGTCGCTGCCCGCGGCGGCCGAGGTGCACGGCGTGGTCGAAGCCGCCACCGGCGCCGACCACCTCGCGCTGCCCGCGACCCTGACCAGGGTCGAACGTGGGGATGCCTCGGCGGCGAATTCGCCCGTGCTCGCGGCGGCCCTGCGCGATCTCCCGCTCCCCGGCCGGCCGGGCGCGGCCTACCTGGCCGGCGAAGCCCGTACCATCCAGACGCTCAAGCGCGTGCTCATCGATGTTCACGGCTGGGATCGGCGCAACATTCACACCAAACCGTTCTGGACCCCCGGGCGCACCGGGATGGAGTGACACCCGACTCCGCGAGGATCACTCGGTCGCCAACCGGGGATTGCGGGCGATCAACTCGATCCCGTGGGTCAGCGCCGCCGTCGGCACCTCCGGGTCGGCGATCCGTTGCAGAGCCACGCCCAGGACCAGACCGAGCAGCAACGTCGCGGTCGCATCCAAATCGGTGTTCTCGGGGTGGGTCTCCGACATCAGGCGCTGCAGCAGGGTCGTGATCGCCTCGCGGAGACGCGCGTAGCGGGTCGAGAGGGCGGGGCGGAGGGTGTCGTTGCCCGCCATCACGGCGGTCAGCTCTATCTCGAAGCGAGCCCAGCGCGGTTCGCCGATCGTGTGGGCGGCCCACTCGCTCAGGGTGGCGACCCAGGACTCGAAGGAGGGCTCGTCGGCGAGCAAGCTGGTCAACACGCGTTCGGTTTCCCGCAGGTACAGCTCGTCGAGGGCTTCGATCGCCAGCTCGGTCTTGCCGCCGAAGTTCGAGTACACCGCGCCGGTGGAGTAGCCGGCGGCGTCGGCGATCTCTTCCAGTGAGCAGGCGGTGAAGCCGCGGTCGAGGAAGCGGGGCACGGCCGCGTCGAGGATGCTCCGGCGGGTGCGGTCTTTGCTCTCAGCGCGGGTCATGCGGGCCACTTGATCATCCTAGCCTTTGCTTCTAACCCGATTTTTTGGATAATCGGATTACTAGAGTAAGAGAATTACGAAGAGGCGAGCGTTGAACGAATCGACATCGAAGTCGGCTCTACCGGTGGCCGGTCAGGCACTGGAGCGCAATCGGATGGTCACGGGGGCGGGACGGGTGAGCCGATGAGACTCCCGATCTTCGGTGCGCCGGCCGCGACCCCGGGCGAACCCGTGGTGCACGGTCACTCGAACCCCGAATACGCCGCTGCGGTAGAGCTTTTCGGCCGCCTCGTCGCCGGTCGCGGCGGCGGTGCGCTGGCTGTGTATCACCACGGCGAACCGGTGGTCGACGTCTGGGCGGGCTCGGCCGGCGACGAGCCGTGGCAGCGCGAGACCGCCGCGGTCTCCTACTCCACGACCAAAGGCATCACGGTCACCGTGCTGCACCTGCTGGCCGAACGCGGACTCCTGGACTACCGGGCGCCCGTCGCGGAGTACTGGCCCGAATTCGGCGCCGCGGGCAAGAGCGACATCACGGTCGCCGAATTGCTCAGTCACCGTGCGGGTTTGTCGCGGGTGGGCGCCATCGCCCGCAGGCTCGACGATCTGGTCGACCACGACCTGATGATCGACCGGATCGCCGCGGCCGCACCGGACGAGACGCGCGGTGTTCCGGCATACCACGCCATCACCTTCGGCTGGCTCACCGCCGGACTCGCCAGGGCGATCACCGGAAAGAGCATGGGCGAGCTGTACCGGACCGAGCTCGTGAACCCGCTCGGGCTCGACCGCCTGCAACTCGGCGGCGTGCCCGGTCCCGGTATCGCCCGGTCGCACGGATCGGGGCTGCCGCTGGGGATTCCGCTGGCCGCGCTGGCGGTGCGCGCGGCCGCGCCGCTGTACGGCGCGGGCTTCGTGCGCTCGGTGCACGCCGAGGGCGTCGAGCGATTCGCGCTCGGCCCGGATCCGCTGCTGCTGCGTGGCGAGAATCCCGCCGCGAACGGTGTTTTCAGCGCTCGCGCGGTGGCCGCGGTCTACAACGAGATCGCGACGCCCGGGCGGCTGCTCCCGCGCGAGCGAGTGCGCGCGATGTTGCGCGTGCAGACCCGCCGACCGGACCGGAACCTGCTGCTGCCCATGGGCTGGCGGCTGGGGCATCATTCGTATCCGGTCCCCGGCGCGACGCACGCCATCGGGCACATCGGGTTGGCGGGGTCGGGCGGGTGGGCCGATCCGCGCAGCGGGCTCGCCGTGGGCTTCGTGCACAACTGGCTCCCGGAGATCCCGCGCCTGCCGGTCGATCAGTTGGCGCTGTCGCGGCTGCTGATCCCCATCGTCCGGGCGAGCGGGAGCGGCGGCGTCGAACGGGTGCGCCTGGCGGGCTGAGCGAAACAGGGGCAGCCGCCCTCGAATTGCATTGCCGTCGAACATGGTTGGGGGCGGTGCGTCGGCACCGCCCCCCGCTCGGGTGATTCGGCCGGCTGCCTAGCAGGTGATCAGGCCGGAGAGTGCATCGCGTCCGGGTAGCATGGTGCAGCACAGGGGTTTCGGGCCGGCACCGAATCCGATGCTCGGCCCGGGGCGCGAACGGTACGGGTGGAGGTCGGCCATGAACGAGACGAATCCGTTCGACGACCTCGAGCCCGGTGAGCTCCAGCTCGAATTCGAACTGGGAATGGCCCACGCCCGAGGCGAAACCCCCGAAACCGGCTGGAAGATGTACCGCGAGTTCGAGACGCCGTTGGGGGTGCGCCGGTACTCCAACGTCCGGGTCCTCGCGGACGGGCGCGTGCAGGCCCGCGAGTACCGGGCGAGAATGAACGACCCCGCGACGTTCGTCGATCTCGAGATGGATCGCTACCTGCTGGAGAATGACATAGTCCACCAGATCGAATGGGTCGTGGGCCCGGAATGACGGCCGCCTGCAACGGCGGATCGGAGCAGATCGGCCCACGCGCCGGGTGTTTTCGCGGACATCGTTGCGGTGCCGATGCGACGGCTGGGTCCAGCGGGTGACGTATACCGAGACCTAACCGAGCGCCGGGTCCGGGGTGCGCAGCGCTCGCCGGAAGACGGCCGGGTGCCGGACCATGGTCGGCAGCATGCGCACCGCGAAGGCAGTAAGAGCCAGCCACGGCCGCAGGTGCGGGGCGATGCGGCGGATCCGCCCCTGGTCGTCGAGCTCGACGATCATGGCGTCGGTGATCCGGAACGGACCGAGCTTGGCATGGGAGAGAACGGCTCGCCGGTCACCGGTCCCGATCTGCGGTTCCCAGCGTATGTCCGACAGCGCCGAGTACACCGCCGTCAGCAGCACCCTCAGGTCGTCGTGCCCGGCGAAGACCGCTTTCCCCGCCAGCGGGGAAACGAGAACCGCGTCCGGCGCGACGGCCTTCATCATCGTGTCGAAGTCCCGCGCCGTTGCGGCGGCACAGAATTGAGCCAGGTGGTCGTCCATCGGCGGTTCCTCACGCTGTGGGGCAGGGGGTCTCGCCCCAACGTACGCTCACTCCGCGCCCCGAAGCCCCGGACCCGTCAGCGGGGCGGAGCCAATTGCTTTGCCAGCGTGACGATCAACGTGGCTTCGGGCGCCAGCGCGTACGGAACCATCGTCCACGGCAGCAGTTTGCCGCGCTTCTCGATCACCAGGTATCCCTGATCCAGGGTGGCGTCCCTGACGTCGGGCCACGCCAGCTTCCCCTTCTTCTGAGTGCGGACCCCCTGCGCGTCCAGGCTCACCGCGCCGAATGTCAGCGTCTCACCGCGCTCGAGCGTGTTGAGCGAGTCGATGATCTGCTGGCGCCAGATGCCGGCGATCCCCTCCCTCAGGTACGTCACGTACCGCACGTCGTTGTGGAAGGGGTCGATGGTGCTGTGCTGCGGATCCTTGTACCAGTCAGTGAAGTTCGCGAAGCCGCCACCGGGACTGTGCAGCACGTAGCGGAAGCTGGTGCCGTTGTAAGCCGAGTTGGTGTGGTGGTGCGTGACGCTCTGCTCGACCCGGTTGAACTGCTCCCAGCGCATCGCGTACAACGGCTGGCCGGCCATCTTCCGAATCAGCCCCGGCCCATAGGCATACACCCGGTTGCCGAGGTCCTTGTCGCGTCCCAACGACTTTCGGTCTCGTGCGACGATGAACGCGTCGATCAACAATCCCAGCCGGTGCTGCTCGGCCAGCTCGGCCACCTCAGCAGGTACCGGTTCAGGTAGGCGTGGCATAAGGTCCCCCCTCGTTCGACTCCAGCCCTCGATCGTATGGGGCGATCGAGTGTGATGTGATCCGGCCTCCTTTGGATCACCGCGAGCGGCCGAATAGTGCCGGGGTGCTTGCGGATCGAGGCCACAGCGACAGGGCGGTATGGGCCGCTGCGGCGACTCCAACCGCGCCCACACCCTTCATTTCGCTGCTGAGCCGTGTTGGCAGTCAGATCGGTATTGCCCACGCTGGCGAAGAGTTCGGTCCAGACTCAGACTCCGGACTGGTCGGCGGTGGCCGATCTGCACTCTCGGTAGTCGGTTGGGGTGGGTCCTGGCCAGTCGCGGATCTGGCCGAGAGATCGCTGTCCCAGCGCGATCAGGAGGGTTTACGCCTTGCCCGATCCCGCGCTGATCGACGAGAGCTGCGCAATAATGGTCCGGCAACCATGCAGTTCGTTCTGATTGGAGCGTAGTGGCGACTGTTCTATTTGTTCACGGCACGGGGGTTCGCGAGCAGTCCTTCAACGAGACATTCGGCGCGCTACGTGAGAACCTGGCACAGATTCGGCCGGATGTTGCAGTGCGGCCATGCTATTGGGGGGATGCATGCGGCTCTTCTCTGCTGGCGCGGGGCGTGTCCATTCCATCCGGCAACACCACGCGTGGCCTGGTGGAGCCGTCGGACTACAGTGACGATGGGTGGGACCGGCTGGACGACGATCCGCTCTATGAGTTGAGACTGCTTGGATTGAACAATGACGATTTGCCCGAACGTGGCCCGTGGATGGACATACCGGGCGAAGGATTGAAGGTGGCTGTCCGCCAGGCGCTTGTGCACTCGACAGTCGTGTCCGCAGCTGCCTCGGCAGGTATCAGCATCGATCTGCGTCCAGCCGCGGAAGCTGTTCTCGAGAGCGATAGTTTCTATGCCGCAGTGGTTCTCGAAGAGAAGGACCGCGAAGCGCTCACTGCAATTGTTGTGCGGTCCATTGTCGCTGCGGCCATCGGCCAAGCTGATGATCGAATTGATGGCACTCTGGCGTTGGACGGTCGGCATCGTGATGCAGTCGTGGACGCCATGATATCAGCGGTCACTTCGCACTATTCGGACCGTTCGATCCTCGCAAAACTGGGGAACGTTCTGCTGGCTAGCGGGTTGACTCGACCGGTTGAACGGCATCGCAAGGTGATCACGGGTGCTTCAGCCGAGATGCCGGGAGATGTTCTGAAGTATCTCGTTCGAGGCGAAAAGCTCCGTCAATTCATCGCGGATAGTATCCGCGATGCCGCTAGGGAGGATGATGTCATTGTTATCGCCCACAGTCTGGGCGGTATAGCGGCGCTCGAAACACTTATCATAAATGCGATTCCGCAGGTGCGTCAGTTGATCACAGTCGGATCCCAAGCCGGTTTGCTTTACGAGCTGAACGCGCTGCCTTCTCTCGAATTCGGTGCGAGACTGCCGAATTCCGTACCTGAATGGACAAACATCTTCGATACTCGGGACCTGCTCGGCTACGCGGCTTCGGGCCTCTTTCCAGGGCGTGTCGAGGATCGTATCGTCGACAACGGAATGCCGTTCCCTCGTTCGCACAGCGCGTACTTCCGTTCCCAAAACTTCTTCGAGGTGCTCGATGAGGTCCTGAGGTGACCTATCTGCCGGAAAGAACGGTCTGCGTGCTGATCGGTATCGAGGACTACGTTTTCGACAGCCGAGCCAAACTCGACGGACCGGTTGCTGACCTTCTACGGTTCCGGACCTGGTTGATCGCCAAGGGAGTTGACCCTGCGAACATAGCGATTCGCGCTGCGCCGTTGCGCACCAATCGTGCCGAGTTGGACAACGCTGACCTCGCGGTCACGTGGTTCGAGGCAACACGCGATACCGTGTACCGAGCGCTGACCGATGACCTGCGCGTTACCTCGAGCGACATGCTCATCATCTACCTGGGTGGTCACGGTTTCATTCATGGCAGCGACCGACGTCTGCTGTACGCGGAGGCCACCACACAGTCGAAACTCAACCTGAATATTTCCTCGCTGTTGGAGTCGCTGCGTTCAAGCCTCTACGCGGCCCATCCACGGCAGCTCATCCTGGTCGACGCCTGCTTGACGCATGCACAAGACATGAATTGGAGGGACGGGCTCACCAACGAGACCTTCCCGATCGGCCCGGGGTTCCCGAACTGTGATCAGCGCGTCTTCTTCGCCGCTGGCCCTGGCAAGAAGGCCCGGAATGACGGTCAGCGTCGCGCAGGTGTCTTCTCTGCTGCGCTCCTGGAAATTCTCGATGGCCCGCTCGGCGACAACCTGGTCGCATTGGCGCCCTCCGATCTGATGGCCGCGCTACGGGCGAAACTTGCTGACCTGCATCAGGAGCCGAGCTACCTCGCTTATAGCAGCAACGGCAGCGAGGAAGTGGTGCTCGACCGTATGCCAGGCGGAAAGGATCACGCGAAGGCGATCACCCGCTCGGTACGGAATTTGCTTGTGGTTAGCACCGTCTTGATTCTCGCCGCCATTGCTGGACTAGCGATCGCGAGCTGGCCGAATGCTGTCGAGAAGCCCAAGCCTGTGTTGGAGGTCGGAACCTTCAAGGTAGCTCCCCCTACGAAGCTCATGGCCGACTACACCGGTGGTAGTTTGCAGTACTACTCGGGCAAGACCTCGACGCAAATCGAGTCTACTGCCGCAAATATATTTCTCTTGAACAACGGTTCGGCGCCGGCGCTTATTACTGCCGTGAAGGTGGAAGTTCTTTTTGCCCAGCAGTTCGAAGACTGTGCACGTGGCGGCGGAGGCCCGGCGGAGGTCAAGGCAGATTACACCATTCAAATACCTCCCGATCTGCCGTCGCTGCCACACACGATCACGCGGGATATAATGTACACGGTCCAGCCTCTGGCTGACGACGAATGGGTTACCGTTCATATCGGGCCGATGGAACAAAACCTCTCTGTTGCGAAACCGTATGTATTCGCGGCGCGCATATCCCTGGTCCATGACAAATCGGACGAGCCCCTCGAGGTTGGCACTGCTGCAATGGTAGCCACTCCTTCCATGGCGAAGTTTCAGATCGAAAATGCTCTTGATAGGAATTGTGTTCAGCGAATGTCGAAAGTGCTCGACGAGCTATATGAAATCCCGGCGGAGCGCTCTTCTGAGCTGGACGAGTTACGCGCCAAATTCTCTGACATAGTAGCTCCTGACGCGAGAAAAGCGAGTGAGAAGTGTCGCACATGGGAAGGGTACTCGCCTGTAGAGAAGCTGTGCGCTCGGTACAGTAAAGAAAGACTTGCACTGACCTTCACGGCGAATGCCGGGTTTGCGACCGAGAATTCCCTGCTTATTTTTCACATCGAGGATGAATCAGGAGAACGGTACACTATTGCCGTTCGGAACTGTACGGACTATCGCAGGCAACGGCTATGGGTCGGCAGTGTGATTACCGGAGGAACATCGAGCAGTCCGCCGGGCTGCTCGACTAGTGGTGATGTTCAGGTGGTGTTCGACCAGGCTGAGAATGTTGTGACCTATTCTGGTGTGCCTGCGGTGCGGTTTACTCCGAAGCGACTGAAGATATCTGTCGAGGTCAAGGCGAAATCCGGTCCTGATTCTTATGTTTCGCTGGTGCAGTCCTCAGTCGCCGATCCACTCGCTGTCGAGCGTGGAAACCAGTGACTTTGTCGTTATCGGTGGGTGCTCTTGGTCAGTGGTGTCGTGCTGTCCGTGGAGGTTCTCGTGGTGGGGAGCCGAACCCGTGCCGGGTGGCGGCTGTCGCAGCGCCGCAACAGTTTCCGTCACACCAGCCGTGGTCAGCGTGGCCGCCGGTCGGCACTGACCGGCACGCTTGCCGCTCAGGGGGTTTCGGGCCGAGACTGGGAGCGGGTCGCTGGCGTGGGCACGGGCGGAACCCTGGTGGAGGCGGGTATGGACGAGGCGAACCTGTTCGGTGAGATGCGGATCGCGGGCCCGGGATGACCGGCGCCGATTACCGCGAACCGGAGCAGGTCGAGCTCATCGGCCCGCGCGCCGGCATATTCACCTACCTCATCGGGGGCTGTCTGACGTTGTTCGGGCCGGTGCTCGGGGTCACCGGGGGCGACGTGATCGGCGGGGTCTGTACGGGGGTGATCACCCTGCCCATCGGGGTCGCGCTCATCGTGAGCACCGTCCGATGGCGTACCAACGAGCGCAGGTTCCAGGCCGTCGGGGTCGGGGGGACGGCGGTGGTCGTCGCGGTCCAGGAGATACGGGACGGGGGCGAGAACCCGGACACCGCAGACCTTCTCGTCGAGATCAGTGGACCCCGGTTCGATACCTTCCGTGCCGTGTGCACCCTGGACCACCATGCGGGGCTGGTCCGGGGGCACAGCTTCGCGGTGATCGTCGACCCGGCGGACAACTCGTTCGCCATCGGCTTCGACCACCTGTTTCCGCATGCGCTCGAACAGGATCCGCCATCCTGAGCCGAGGTCAGCGCAGCGCGACCAACTCGTGCAGGGTCGTGCCGGACAGGCGATCCTCGGCGCCGTCGCGGTGAATGGTCAGCTCGAACGAGGACTGGAAGCGGAAGTACGACGGGTGGCCGACCAGCCGGTGCAGCAGGGGGCGCAGCGGGCGTGAGCGGACGACGGGAACGTCGTCCAGCAGGTCGTGGGCGTGGATGACGCGGTCCACGGTCAGTCGGAGATCCAGGTGGTCGGGAACGCGGAGTTCGATCCACTCGGGGTAGTCGCGGCCGGCCGTGGCGTCGTAGCGGGTGGGGCCTTCGGTCAGGGTCGTCTCGCCGGTCGAGAGGATCACCTCGGAGCCGCGGGCCAGCATCAGCGGGGCGATCGCGTGGGAGCCGCAGCGGGGCTGGGTCAGGACGTTGGCGAACAGCAGCGAGTAGTCCTCGGTGTACAGCCTGCCCCAGTGCCAGCGGTCGATGACGCGTTTCATGTCGCCGGTGCCCCAGTTGTGGTCGGCGTAGCCGCGTCCGGTGACCGCGATCGTCGTGCCGTCGATCTCCAGGGTGCCGTGTACCCGGGCCCGTGGCGCGCCCACGACCCAGCCGAAGGTCTCGCCACCGCCGAAGCGGGTCTCCCCCTTGCCCGGCATCCAGCTCGGGGTCTCGTTCTCGAAGACCAGATCGAAGGCCACGCCGTCCTCGGCAAGGCGCACATGGTGTTTCGGCAGACCGTCGGCCGTGAACTCGGTGCGTGCGGTGTTCTCACCGATCCGCACATCGCAGCCCACGGCCGAAAAACTGGTCGCCGCAGCCGGATAGCGCTTGGCGGCCTGGCGCCGTTGTCCGTCGGGGGTGTACACGATCAACTCCACCCACGGCCGCGCCCACGGCAGATCCTCCGGGCGGCGTTTGATCAGGAACCCGACCACCACGTGCCCGCTGTCCAGTTGCGCGTCGAAGTACCAGTGCTCGAACGCGGTTCGACTGTCGGAGGGGTGCAGGCCGTTGTGCTGGGGAGTCACCGTGGTCAGGTCGCCGTCGCGGCGGCCGGGACCGTTCCATACTTCGGTGATCGTGGTGTTCGGCATATCGTGTTCGTCCTTGGTGGCGAGGGTCAGCGGCGCAGTGCGCCGGTGGCGTCGAATTGTGCTTCCCGGCCGGCCATTTGAGCGCGATACCAGTTCTCGCGGTGTCTGCTCATGAGGCGTTCGTGCAGTCGCGCGAAGGGCGGGCAGACGCGCCGGGTCAGCTCCATCGCGGTGATGAGCGGGAAGCGGGCGATGGGGATGAGGATCCACGGGAAGGCGGCGGGCATCCGGTACCCGCGACGGGTGCCGGGAGCCATGTACATGGCGGCGTACACCGAGTTGATCCGATAGTTGTAGCCCGCGCGCAGCCGAGCCCAGCCGCGGTGCTCCGGACGCGGGGCGAACGCCGCGGGATAGGACTCGATCAGCTCCGCGCCGTGTTCCCCCGCGTCGAAGGAACGGGAGATCACGGTCATCGCCAGCACGCGCGCGGAATCGGCGATCGTCTCGGGATACCACCGCACCCGCACCCCGAGCAGATGGCCCATGTACCGCTGAAAGTGCAGCAGCGCACGGATCTCCGAGGGCGTGGTCTGGTAGCCGAGCAGCCACAGCCCCGCCCCGGGGGTGAGGCTGCCCGCCAGCAGGGTCAGCAGCTGGTAGGTCTGGCTGATCGGCAGGCCCCAGCGTTCGGTGTCCCATTCGGGATGCTCGGCGACCTTGGCTCGCACCGACACGTGCATGACCCGCACCTTCATGGCGGTGGCCCGGCCCGCGGAACCCGGGGTCAGCAGCGCGCCGGGCTGCGATACGTCGATCCAGAATCGGCACGTCTCGAGAAACCGTCGCAGCGCGCTGTTTCCGGCATAGCCACCCGCGAGGGAGAGCGGGGTCGCGACCGCGGCCTCGGTGTACACCTCCAGGGTTTCCGCGCCCGCGAAGCTGAAAAGCATGGTGCCCCAGCGTCGCCAGATCGCCGCGCCCTGTTCCACCAGTTCGGGACGCAGCCAGTCGGGCTCAGTCTCGAACTCGGCGAACAGCTCTCGCATCTCGGCTGGGGCGTCGGGTACCGCGTCCACGCCCGAAGTCAGTGCGGTCTCCAGCATTTCGCGGCCGCGCTTGGGGCCGATCTCGCCGTGCATCACGGCGGCGACGAAGCGCTCGGCGACCGGGTCGCCCGCGAACAGGTCCTCGCAGAGGGCATCGGCCTGGGTGTCGGTGGGAAAGAGCCCGCCGCCGGTGAGCGCGGTGACCACTCGATCCAGTCGGCGGATGGCGGGTTTGGCCCGGCCCTCCCGATAGCGGAAGGCGGTGGGGCACCGGACCGGCGGGGGAACGTCCGCTTCGGTGCGCGCCGGCGGGACTTGCACTGACATGGGTGGCCTTCTTCCTCGAACCCCGGGATCACCGATCCGCGATGCCCTCACCATACTTCAAGTACCTAGAACTGTACTCAAAAGTATGGAACGAAATCGCGGCCCGACCGGCTGCTTCACGGCACGGTGCGGAAACGCAGCATCATGTCGTGGTCCTCGTGATCGAGCAGATGGCAGTGCCAGACGTACCCGCGCAGATCCGATGCGTGATGACCGGCATGTGCCGGGTGCACACCCGGACCGTGCGCTCCCGCACTCCGCGGCTCCGGGGCATGCGGTTCCGGCGACGATGCCGCCGCCTCCCCGGGCACCCGCGCGAACGGCGCGTCCGGATCGAAGCCGAGCTCGGCCGCGGTCGGGAATCGCACGATGATCCGGGTGACCGTCCCGCCGTCGGTGCGCACGACGTCCTTCCAGCCCGCCTCCCAGTGCTCGGCGGGCCGCGCCGGTCCGCCGAGGAATCCCTCGGCCGACGGCGTCCACTTCTCCCCGACCGGGGGTTGCGGATTGGCGAGCTGGTAGTCCACGGTCCGCAGCGGCGTGCGGTCCAGAATCCGGAATGTCACCAGATGCAGGTGAATCGGATGCGGATCGGGGGTGATGTTGATGATGTTCCAATGCTCGACCGTGCCCTGCCGGGGCATCTCCATATCGGCGTCCGGGCCGCTGTAGCGCAGGTTGTTCAGCGTCATGATCGAGGGCGGCATCCGAACCTCGTACGGCTGGCTGACCGTCACATTCCGGATCACCGCCGGGGATGCCAAGGGCGGCAACAGCTCCGGCAGTCCCGGACCGCCGCGCAGGCGTTCGGGAACCGGCCCCGTCCAGCCGGGGCGATCCAGGACGCGGAACCGGCAGAACAGCTCCATCGCGACCTCGCCGAGTATCGCCGCCTGGAACGGGGGCGCGAGATCGTTGCGCAGTTCCACCGTCTCCCCCGGGTTCAGCCCGGTGAAATCCACCAGCAGATCGACGCGTTCACCCGGGGCCAGGAGCAGCTCGATCACCGGCACCGGGGCGTCGAGCACGCCGTGATCGTTGCCGATCACCCAGAACCGCATCCGGTTGCCGAAGAACAGATTCCACACGCTGTAGGAGGCCGCGTTCAGCGCCCGGAACCGATACAGGCCGCGGGCGACATCCATGTTCGGCCACACCTTGCCGTTGACCACCCCGACGTCACCGACTCCGCCGCCCTCCCAGAACCCCTGCGGTACAACGGGTGTGGTGCGCAGGCTCTGGTGCCCATCGGGTCGGAAGATCTTCTCCTGCAGCACCAGCGGCACCTCGTACTCCCCCGCGGGCAGTCCCAGCGGGTTGTCGGCGGCCCCGGTGTCGAATTCGTCGCGCAGCAGCACGGTTCCGGCGAGTCCGGCGTAGACGCTCGCGCGCGTGATGCCCATCGTGTGGTCGTGGTACCACAGCCCGGCAGCGTGCTGCGGGAACGGATACTCGTGCACGGCCTCGTGGCCCGGATACACGAGCCGTTCGGGGTGCCCGTCGCTCTCGGGCGGGGTCACCCCGCCGTGCAGGTGCAGGACGCTGGGCGGGGCATCGCGGTAGTGCTCGCTGACGCCGTGCACGCTGGTGTCCAGGTCCGCGGCGAACGGATGTGCGCCGAGCTCGTTGACGAATCGCACGGTCAGGGGCGTGCCGGCGCGGTGTTCGATCGTCGGGCCCAGGTAGCTCTGGCCGCTGTAGCCCATCGCGGGTGATTCGGGCAGGTCCCGATGGAATCGGTGCGTGGTGGTCGCGGCCGTGAGCTCGAGTTCGCGCCCGGACAGCACGGGCAGTCGCGGTAGTTCGTCGACGAACGGCGTCAGCTCGGGCGAATGAAAGATCAGTGGGCTGGGTGGCGCGCCGTGTGCGCGAATCCCGTTCCGGGACAGCGCGAACGCCGCCGATCCCAGGACTCCGGCGCGCAGCAGTGCGCGCCGGTCGATCGTGCCGTCCATGTGTTCGACCCTCTCCGGTGGAGCCGCGTCCGTCCGCGTCTCCATACCGGGAGGTACAGTAAACCGTACTCTCAAGAATGGTAAAGGGTGATGTGCCTGAAGGCACCTTCCAGCAGTTCCCCGCCCGGCCCGCCTTCTACGATCGAGGTGTGCAGATGACCCACAGGCCAAGGCGCCGATGACCGCCGAGCCCGCGCGACCCACCACCGCACCGCGCAAATCGAAGAAAGCCGAAGCGCAGCACCGCGAATCCCGGTCCGCCGGGTCGACCGGTCGCGGCCGCCGGCTCTCCTACGACGACTGGGTCGACGGCGCGCTCGCGCTGCTCACCGAGGAGGGCGCTCCCGCGCTGCGCATCCCCCGGCTCTGCGAAGCGCTCGGGGTCACCAAGGGCAGCTTCTACTGGCATTTCGATGACATCGACCAGCTCGTGGAGGCGATGGCCGATCGCTGGAGCGCCGGCCAGGCCCGCGTCATCGCCGCCGTCGCCACCGGTGATTCCATGCCGATCGAACAGCGCATCGAGGCCATGGCCGCCATGCTCGTCGACCGCGACTGGCTGGTCGAAGCCACCTTCCGCGAATGGAGCCGCACGCACCCGCACGTGGAAACGGCGGTGCGCGAACTGGATCAGCGCATCTTCGACACCATCCGCCGCGCCCTGACCGAACTCGGGTTCGACGCCGAGGCCGCGCGCTTGCGAGCGGGCGCCATGGTCTACCTCGGCATCGGGTTCATCCACGGGCGCTCGAGCCTGCCGGTTCCCAACCACAGCGAGGTCAACACCGTCATCGCGTTGCTCACGCGCAGGAACTAGGACAGCCCGATCACCCCTTCGCCCGGTCCGCCTCCGGATCACCCCGATCGGATGAAGCGCATGGCGCCGCACCCGCGAAAGATCGGGAATCGCCGCGGGGCCGCACCGTGCCTCGCCGGAAAGGGGACTCGGCATGACAACACCCGCAACCGACCGTTCCGGCCGCCAGGCATTCTCGGCCGGCACCTCGATCGGCGCCGCGATGCTGATGATGGTTCTCGGCGTACTCTCCGTGCTCCAGGGCCTGGCCGCGGTCATCGACGACGACCTGTTCGTCGTCGGCGCGAACTACACCTACCAGTTCGACATCAGCACCTGGGGCTGGATCCACACCGCGCTGGGCGCGGTCCTGATCATCAGCGCCGCCGGGCTGATCGCCGGCACCACCTGGGGGCGCGTCGCGGCCATCACGATCGTGAGCATCTCGCTGGTCGCGAATTTCCTGTGGCTGCCGTACTACCCGTGGTGGTCGATCGTCATCATCGCCCTGGACATCGTGGTCATCTGGGCGATCACTACCTGGCGTCCTGAGGGGTCCCGGACACTCTGACCTGCATTCGGGAACGGGAGCCGGCCCGCTGCGAGCAATCCCGCAGCGGGCCGGTCGCATTCGATCGTGACATGGCGTGCCGTCACGGTTCGCGAGATTCTCGCAACGCCGCGAGGCATTCGCCCGCCAGACCGGTCGAGCCGACCTCGGCGGGCACCGCGACCCCGTGCGCATGCCGCCCGTCAGCCGTGGCCGCGACGAACACCGTGAATCCGGGCCCGTCGCCGCCGTGACCCACGATCGCGGGCGGCCGCCCGTCGGTCATCACTCCCGAGCCGTATCCGGGTGTGGTCCAGGGGTGACCGGGCGCGGTCACGGGATGGGTGCGTGCCATGCGGACCCCGACGCCCCCGAGCTCGCCGGACATCAAACGCGCCAGGCCCCGAGCGGCCGAATCCGCCGTGGCGGCAAAGGTTCCCGTGTAGACCCAGCCCGGGTCGTAGCGCTGGATCTCGGGCACGGTGGAGGTCACGCATCGCTCCCAGTCGGTCCGGTCCGCGAAGGGGAACGCCGCAATCTCCAGTGGTGTCAGCACGAGTTCGTCGATCACGTCGAAAAATCGCCCACCACGTGCGTTTTCGAGTGCCCGCCGAATCAGGTAGTAGCCGATGTTGGAGTAGCGGAACGACCCCGGCGGGTGCAGCGCGACGCGGTCGAGCAGAAGTTCTGCGGGCCAGGGAGTTTCCCGCGCGGCGACCGCGTCGGCGTAGTCCGGCCACCCTCCGTAGTCACCCAGCCCGGAACGGTGGGTGAGCAGGTCCCCGACGGTGATGTCCGCGAGCCGGGGCGGGACCGCGGTCAGTGATCCGATCCGATCGGACTCCTCGAACAGCAGTAGCGCCGCGGCGGTGGTGAAGATCTTGGCGACGCTGTAGACCGGGACGACGCCGTCCGGCCCCGATGATCCGTGTTCCGATCGTGAGACATCCTCCACGGCCTCGACATTACGGGCGGGAACTTCGTCCGCCGGCATCCCGGACCCACAGCGCATCGTGGGCGCCTTCGCGGGCACGGACCTCGACCTCGTGCTGCGGGCGCACCGCGTCGCCACCCTCGCGATCGCCGGCGTCGCGACCAGCGCCATGGTGGCCGCGACCTGCTACGACGCGGCCGACCGTGACTATCGGGTGACCGTGCTCCGGGACGGCTGCGCCGACGAGCTACCCGGCGGCCTCCTCGATGACGGCGGCCACCGCGCCCGGCTGCGAGACGAGCGAGGCGTGCGAGGCGTCGACCTCGCTGGTGCGCGCGCCCATGCGCTGCGCCATGTACCGCTGGGCGGCGGGCGGAATCACCCGGTCCTGGGTCGAGACCAGGTACCAGCTCGGGGTTTTCGCCCAGGCGGGCGGCCCGCTCGGTTCGACGTTGGCGATCAGCGCGGCCGACTTCTGGTGGGCGATCATGGTCGTGGCGGTCTCGGAACTCACGTCCTGGGCGAACAGGTCGTGGAAGTACGCCGGCTCGACGTACCCGTCCAGGCCCGATTCGGAGGGCTTGACGGCCAGGGCCGGGGGCAGCAGGCGGCTGCCGGGGAATTGCAGGGGGTTGATCGCGAACGCGCCCGGCTCGTACTGCTGCGGGCCGAAAGCGGCGATGTAGACCAGCGATTTCACGTCGGGATCATCGACATTGGTGATGACCGCGCCACCGTAGGAGTGCCCGACCAACACGATGGGCCCGTCGATGCCGGCGAGGGTCCGCTCGATGACCGCGGCGTCGGAGGCGGGTCCGCGTAAGGGATTGTCGGGCACCACCACCGGGTACCCGTCGGCGCGCAACGCGGCCGCGACGCCGTCCCAGCTGGTGGCATCGGCGAACGCGCCGTGCACCAGAACGACTGTGGGCCGCGATGGTTCGGCGCTCGCCGGCGCGGCGGCCGCGACCGCTCCGGCCGTGGCCAGGATTGCCGCTGCCGCGGCGGCTTTGGTTCGACTTGTCATGGGCGAATCTCCTCGAGGTCGTGGTCGCTCACTTACCGGGCACCGCAAAACGCTCGGACCAGACATACCATCCGGTGCCCGAGCGCCTTGCGTGCGTGCGGCGCGGATCGCCGATCAGTACCTCGGCCCACTGCTCCCGGACGAGCCCAGATCGAGCTGGTTGAGCAGATTCTGAATGACAACCCACAGGTTCATCTCACGGTCCTTCGTGTCGTTCTCGGTGTGACAGCTATCGGCAATTCGACGGAAACGCTTGTGCTCGAACCCGGTTGGTCGCGGCTGTTGCCGGTCGCTTGCGGGAGATCTTGCCGAGCAGGTGTCCAAATCCGACGGTTGTGATGGCAGTCACGGTGTGCTGTAGTGAAGATACATTGATACGCATCGCGTGTCTTTGTATCAAAGACTCAATGAAGAGGGAATGGCATGGGTGCACACCAACTCGACAGGCGCGACGCACTACGGGCGGGCGGCGGGCTCTTGGGCGCGGTCGGCGCCATGGCGCTCGTCGGGCGAACCGCGCGAGCGGAACCGTGGACGTGGTCCCCGAACGACTCGATCGTCGGTAGCGGCGGCGGCGCGGACCCGCTGACGCTGTTCGACCCGGACGCCGATTCGGTGCTGCGCACGGTGATGAACAACGAAGACGTTCCCCGCGTGAATCAGTTGCTGGCCCAATGGACCCACAACGGCCAGCCCCTGCCCGCCGGGCTGCCCAAGGAGTTCGCGTCCTTCATCGAGCACGCCCGGCAACTGCCGTCCTGGGCAGATCACGGCAAGCTCGCGAGCTCGTTCGAGTTCAACAAGAAGCGCGGTCTCTACCTCGGCGTCCTCTACGCCTTCGCCAGCGGCATGATGTCCACGGTCATTCCGCACGAGGCCCTGGCGGTCTACTACTCGCGCGGCGGCTCGCACCTGAAGGACCGCATCGCCAAGACCGCGAAATTCGGGTACGACATCGGCACCGTCAACGCCTACAGCAATGACGGCGAAATGATCGTGACGTGCGTGAAGACCCGGATCATTCACGCGGCCGTGCGCAATCTGCTGCCGCAGTCGCCCTACTGGCCGGCCGGTGTCACCCCGATCAGCCAGGACGACCTCATGGTCACCTGGCACAGCCTGGCCACCACCATCATGCGCACCCTCACCGCCTGGCAGGTCCGTATCCCGGCCGCCGAATCCGATGGCTACCTGCACAGTTGGCAGCTCGCGGGTCACCTCATCGGCATCCGGGACGAGTACATCCCCGCCTCCTGGGCGCAGGCCGAATCCCAGGCCCAGCAGGTGCTCGACCCGGTGCTCGCGCCGACCGCCGAAGGCATCAACCTCGCCGATCAGCTGCTCAACCTCGGCGCGAACCTCGACCTGAGCCTGCTCAGCCGCGGCATCCTGGGCGCCTTCACCCGCTACGTCATGGGCGACAAGATCGCCGACTGGCTCCGGATCCCGCGCGAACCCGTCTGGAGCCCGCTGCTGGAGGTGGCGTGGGGTCCGTTCGTGGCGGTCCGTGAAGGCGCGCTGAACATCGCGCCCGTGGTCGACATCCCCTACTGGATGTTCGACGAGTTCCTGCGCCAGTTCGCCATGTGGTACCTGGCCGAGCTGCGCATGCCGATCAGCATCGAGATCCCGATGACCAACCGCTGAGACGGCTCCGCCTCCGAGGCCCGGGGCCGGCGAGCGCACCGCATGTGCCGCGCCGGCCCCGTCCGCGTCGCGATGTGTCCGTGCCCGCGAAAGAAACAGTTAACGCCGATACGTATCATCGACGATGTGCAAGATGCCACGCGATTGCACCGCGGGAACTCGCTGGCGACCCAGCCGAAGTAGTCGGCGCGAAACGAGCTGTCGCAGGAGGACATCGGTGGAATCCGAGCAACCCGTTACGACGGCCACGTCGCCGAAATCGCTGCTCGAACGCGCGTATCTGGCCGCGGTGCAGGCGAACGAGCCCGCCGACGACTCCGATCCGGTCCGCGCCCGCATCCTGGACGCGGCCGACGAACGCTTCCAGCGCTGGGGCATTCAGCGTTCGACCATGGAGGACGTCGCCAAACAGGCGGGGGTCTCACGCATCACGGTCTACCGGCGATTCCTCACCAAGGACGATCTGGTCGAGCAGGTCATCCTGCGCGAGTTCCGCCGCTACTTCGACCAGTTCCTCGTCGACATCGCCGAGGCGAAATCCCCGGGCGAGCGCGTCGTGCAGGGATTCGTCAGCTCACTGCGCACATTCCGTGGAAACCCGTTGATAGGCACCATGATCGCCGCCGAACCCGACCAGTTCATCGCCTCGCTCATCGGCGACGGTGGGCGCGCGGTCGCGATGGTCCGAGAGTTCGTCGTGCTGCAGCTGCGCCAGGAGCAGCGCGCCGGCACCGTCTCCCCCGACCTGCGCATCGAACTCGTCGCCGAGGTGATGGTCCGAATCTGCGCCTCGTTCCTGGCGATCCCCAGCCAGGTCGTCGACATCGAGGACGACGAACAACTGGCGATGCTGGCCCGCGATTTCCTGGTACCCATGCTCGAGCCCCGCCCCGCCCCGTGAATCCACGCGCCGACGACCGCGCCGCGACGCCGGGCGCTCCGCTCCCGGGGCCCGGCGTCGTGCGCGAGGCCCGGAGCGAGCATGCCCGGCGTGAGGTCCTGCCACCCGGTGGCACGAGCCACCCGGGTGAGGTATCGGCGATAGGTGCGGCCGTCGACGTATGCGCGGTGCCGCGCGGTGTCCAGCAAACCGCAGCGACATGCGGTCGGCGCGTGAGCCCGGAAGCAGGTGGATCCGATGTAGTCGCGGCGGTGGAATCGCTACTCGCCGAGACGATCCGGCGCCCGCTGTCGATGACGCAGGTCGCCGAGCGGATGTACACCACCGAGCGGAGCCTGCGCCGCCGATTGGCCGCGCACGGGCATCGCTTCGAGGAGTTGCGCGGACGGGTGCGCCGCCGCAGGGCGGAGTTCCTGCTGGAGCGCACGAACCTGCCGGTCACGCGGATCGCCGAGGAGGTCGGCTACCAGGATCCGCGCGAGTTCCGGCGCGCGTTCGTGCGCTGGACCGGCGAGACGCCGACAGCCCGGCGACGGCGTGCCGCGGACACCGGACGATCAATCACCCAGTGAGGCGGCGCATCTGAGCGCGACCTCGAGCTCGAGCCGCCGGCTGTCCAGCGGATGCCCGAGCAGCTGCTCGATCTGCTCGAGGCGGTAGCGCACCGTATTGCGATGCACGCCCAACTCCCTGGAGGTCGATTCGATGCTGCACATCGACTCCAGGTAGCAGCTCAGGGTCTCGCGCAGGCGAACCGCGGCGGGATCGCCGCCCAGCAGGCCGTCGAGTTCGCGTTCGACGAACGTGCGCATCGCCTCGGTGTTCTGGCCGACCAGGTACTCGAGCTCGATCGAGTCGTACAGCACGATATGACCCGGGCGCGCGGCGACGCGCAGCATGCGCTGTGCGGCAAGGGCTTCGAGGTGACTGCGCCGGAACCCGGCGATGCCCGGCGCGGCGAGTCCGAAGGCGGCGCGCACCGGGCCCTCGGCCGCGATGCGCGACACCTCGACGGTCGCGTGGCGGGAGGTGCGCGCCCAGGCCCACAGCACCCGTTGGCCGCAGGCCAGGGTGAAGCAGCCGCGGGCGTCCAGGTGCGCGGCCAGCCGCTGGGCGGTGCGCTCGAGGTCGGCGATCGTGCCGGGAGCGTCGTCGTCGAGCCACAGCACGAACGCCAGGTGCGAATCGTCCAGCACGTAGCCGAGCCGATGCTGGGCCACCACCGGATCGATGGGCGCACCGGCCACGATCGCGCGCACCGTGACCCGGCGCCGGGCGAAACTCCCCGCGGGATCGGTGTCCCGCGGCGCGGCGAACACCCCGCTGAGCGTCTCGATCGAGGTGCCCGCCCAATCGGCGACACAGGCCGCCGAATGCATGACCAGCTCCCCCGCCACCACCGGCTCGAGCGCGGACCGTTTGATCTGATCGGACAGGGCTCGAATCATGGCCTGCTGCCCGGAACGGTAGATCCGCAGCAGGATACGCAGATCCAGGCCGGCGTACGACAGCGACTCGGCCAGCACGTGTGCTTCGTCGGGTAGCTCGTTCGGGGTGATCCCGGTGATGAGCCCGGGCAGCATGGTGCGTCCCAGGGCGGCCGAGCTCGCGTGCAGATTCGCGCGCAGCACCTTGGTGTCGATCTCGGGCACGTCCCGCAGAATGTGCTCGTCGGTGTAGTCGACGATGGTTTCGAGCCGGGTGTGGTCGAGCAGGTCGGGCACCAGGCGGCGCAGCCAGGCCGTCCCCGCCTCGGTGATGGTCGATGTGGTCATGATTCCCGCAGGCCGATCCGATAGTGCAACAGGTGGTTTCGCGCAGTGCCCAGCAACACTACTGAAGGCGCATGCCATCACACCATGTTTTCGGCCGCTACTCTCCGGTTAGAGCGAGAACAGCCGTGGTTTTCGTACGCCCCGACGAATGGCCGATGCGCGAGCCGACGGCCACGTACGCAGCGAGCGGCCCGCCATGGTGCCGATCGACCCGCCTGCTGTTGCGCCGGAGCCAGGAGTGTTGCTGATCGACTGCTGCGGCCCCCTGAATTGGTGGCATTCCGGACGCGGACTGCTCGGTTACTGTCCGGTGGGCAGTAGTGATCGAATCGAATCGGAAATTGGTGACATGAGCGGCTTCACTATGAAAATGATTGCGGTGGCGGGGATTTCCTTGGCCATCGGCAGCGCACCCGCCATCTCCTCGGCCGCGCCGGTGGAGCTGGAGCCGGTCGGGGCGAACAGTGGCTCGGCTCTGCTCGACCCGCTGGCCACGGCCTCGTCATCCGGATCGACCAATCTGGCGAATACGCCGGCGTGGTTGCTGCGTTGCCTCGTAACCGGCTCGAAGATGCAGCCCGGCGACCCCATGGGTTTCCCCGGTTTCTGCTGATCGCGTATGCCGCAGGGTGGGCGACCGACACCGGAACCTGTTGGGCGGCATGAGCGAACGTGTTCGTCGCAACGCTGTCGAGCCCGCCCCGATAGTGGCCCGGACGCGAGGCGGGTCGGGCAACAGCACACTGAACGGACCCGGGCGCGTGACGCCCGATAAGGGGCGGCAAAATCGGGCATCACGCGCCGGTCGGGACGGCGCGGCGCGATCGTTCGCGGATCGGTGCGCTTCGCCCCTCGACAGCTCGATGGTCACCCCTGGTGCTGCGCGGTGCGGGGTGGCCGACGAGCTGGTCTCAATCTACACACTGCGCGGAATGATCAGCAACATAATGTGCCGTGTCGGTCGAGCTGTTCGCCAATACTTCTCTGATGTGGCCGTTGGCTACCTACTTAATTGGCGCGACGGACAATGCCGCTCTGTCGTTTCGCCTTCTCGATCAGAACCGTTGGTAACTTCCTTGCGGCGACCCGAGCGCCGCGTGCGGCCGATACCCCGCGGCTTCCTCCTCCGGCGCGCCCGAACCCATCAGCTGCGTCGGGATCAGCACGATGGCGCGGACACCGCCGAACGGAGACTCCCGCAGCCGCACCGAAATCCGGTGCCGTGCCGCGACCGTCGCGATCACGAACAGTCCCAATCTGCCATCGTCGACCAGGGTTTCGAGGCTGAAGCTCGGCGGCTGGGCCAGTAGCGCGTTGTGCACCTCCACTTCCGCGTCGGGGATGCCCAGGCCCTGGTCGACGATCTCGATCACCGCGCCCTTGCCGACGACCCGGCCGGTCACCTCGACCCGCGATTCGGGCGGGGAGAACGCGGTGGCGTTGTCCATGAGCTCGGCCAGGATGTGGATCAGGTCGGCCACCATCGCCCCGCCCAGGTGCACATCGGGCATCTTGGCCACGGTGATCCGGCGATAGTCCACGCTCTCGGCGACCGCGCTGCGGGCGATGTCGATCAGCGGCACCGGCTTTCGCCAGCGGCGTCCCGGGGTGCCGCCGCCGAGAATGATCAGGTTCTCGGCGTTGCGGCGGGCGCGGGTGGCCAGATGATCCAGCCGGAACAGCAGGTCCAGGCGATCGGGACTCTCCTCGCGCTGCTCCGCGGCGTCGAGGATCTCGAGCTGCTTGTGCACGATGACCTGACTGCGCTGGGCGATGTTGACGAACACCGAACTGACCCCGGCCCGCAGCTTGGCCTCGGCGAACACCGCGTCGACCGCGGCGGCGTGCGCGCGATTGAACGCGTCGGCGACCTGTCCGATCTCGTCGGTGCCGAAGTCCAGCTGTTGCGCGTGCGTGTCGGTGCGCACCGACGGATCCTGCTCGACGCTGCGCATCGCCTGGGGCAGATGATGATCGGCCAGCTCCAGGGTCTGCACGCGCAGCCGGTGCATGCGGGCGATCAACCGGTTGGCCAGCTGCAGCACGACCAGGAAGCCCAGGATCGCCACGCTCATCGCCGCGAGCCCGCCCAGCAGTGAATTGCGCTGCGTGCGATCGGCATTGCGCACCGCGATGTCCTGCGCGTCGCGTGTCTGCCCCTCCCACAGGGCCACCAGCTTGGTCTGGATCCGCATGCCGGCGGCCAGCGCGTCGCTCCCGTCGTCGGCGGGCGACGCGGAGCCGGGCTTGTCGCCGGTCGCGGGTTTCGCGCCGCGCGCGAGCAGCTCGTTGTGGAACGCGACCACCTTGCCCCATTCCTCGCCGTTCAGCATTTCGTTGAGCTGCGCGAGCCGGGGTCCGGCCAGAATGCCGGTGGCGAAGCTCATTTCGGCGCGCAGCTCACCGACCTCGTTGCTGAATTCGACGAAGTGCTCGACGCTGAGCGTGTCGAACACCGACGCCAGGGCGCCCGCGCGCGAGAGCGCCTCGCTCGCGCGCAACGGGCCCAGGCCCTTGGACAGCTCGGTGGCCACATCCGAGGACGGGGCCGCGCGCCCGGCCAGGAGCGTGGCGGACATGATCACGTCGATGATGGACCCGAACACCGCCACGACCGGTCGCGGAGCCATCTCGCGGCGGTCCACGGCGGTCCGCAGCCCCGGCAATTGCTCGTACAGCCGGTCGTATCCGTCGATGTCGGTGGCGAAGTCGGCGCGCATCCGCGCCGCGTCGACCCCCTTCTGCCGGACCTCGAGCAACGTGTCGTCCGAGCGCTGACGCGCGGTGGTCAGGTACGCCGCGACCGACTCGTCGCCGCCGATGTGCAGCACCGAGAGCCGACGCTCCTCCTGGAAAGCCTGCACCATCCGCACCGCCGGACCCAGGGTGGCACTGGCCAATTCGGCCCACTGCCGCGCGTCCCGGCCCGCCACGATCAGATACCCGGCGGCCCCGACCCCGGCGCCCAGCAGGGTCAGACTGGGCACGAGCACGATCGTGAGCAGCCGCGCCCGCACCCCGAACCGTCCGCCCGTCAGCGCCCCGGGCCGGTCATTCCGCCTCGCCCGCAGCGATTTCCACGAGAGCGCGGCCCGCTCGATGACTCCGGCCTGCGCAGCCGCCTCGACATCCGACATTCCGGGAAGTGTGATGTGCGTCGCTCCGGACCGGTAGGACACTTCATCCAATACGGCGGTCGCGGTTCTGGATAGAAGTGTCGAACGGCGGTTGCGTGTCCGGTCGTGGCCGTGCGAGTACCGTGCTGTCAGTCCGTGGTCGCGTCCAGCCGCGCCCGCACCAGCTTTCCGGTGGCGTTGCGCGGGAGTTCGTCGATGAACACCACCTCGCGCGGCACCTTGTGGCGGGCGAGGTTGGACTTCACGTAGTCCTTGATCTCCTGCTCGGTCGTGGCGGCCTCGGGGGCGCGGACGACGAAGGCGCGCAACCGCTTTCCGAAGTCGCGGTCGTCGACGCCGATCACCGCGGCCTCGAACACGTCCGGCCGGGCGGCGAGCAGGTTCTCCACCTCCAGCGGGTAGACGTTCTCACCGCCGGAGACGATCATGTCGTCGTCGCGGCCGTCGATGAACAACCGCCCGTCGGCGTCGAAATGACCGATGTCGCCGCTGCACAGCAGGCCGTCGACGATCTCCTTGTGCCGTCCGTCGGTGTAACCCGCGAAACTCAGTCCGCTGGAGACGAAGATCGTCCCGATCACGCCCGGTTCCTCGATCTTCCTGCGGTTCTCGTCGTACAGGGCCACGCGGCAGCCGACGGGCGGGCGGCCCACCGTCCCCGGGGCGGCGCGCAGGTCCTCGGGTGTGGCCACCGCGGCGACCGCGACCTCGGTCGAGGCGTACAGGTTGTACAGCACGTCACCGAACGCCTCGGCCGTGCGGCGACTCAGATCCGGTGAGACCGACGATCCCGCGGCGAAGATCACCCGCAGCGAGGAGGTGTCGTACTCGGCGAGCACCTCGGGCCCGAGATCGACGATGCGCTGCAGCATCGTCGGCACCAGAATCAGTGCCGTGGCGCGATATTCGGCGATATTGGCCAGGGTCCGGCGCGCGTCGAACCTGCGCTGCTGGAACACGATTCCGTTGCCCAGGCCCCAGCCCAGTGTCAGCTGGGACAGCCCGGTGCCGTGGAAGATCGGCGCGGCCATCACGAAGGTGCTCTCGCGCGGCAACGGCACCCGGTCGAGGAACTGCGCGGACTGCAGCGGTGAAACCTTGTCGCGCGGAGCGCCTTTGGGAGTGCCCGTGGTGCCGCTGGTCAAGATCACGATGCCGCCGGGGCGCTCGGGCGCCGGTACCGAACCGCCGTCGTGACTCGCGATCAGCACGTCGGCGGTGACCGCGCGGCGGTCGACCTTGTCGTCGGCGTCGACCCAGGTCAGCACGCGCGGAATCGCCACCGGGATGGCGGAGAGCAGATCGAGGAACTCGCTGTCGTGCAGGACCATCGCGACCCGCTCGCGTGCCACCACGTCGGCGAACTGCGGCTTGGCGAAGCCGGTGTTCATCAGCACCACGCGTGCGCCGAGCCGGCCGGCGGCCAGCAGGGACAGCACCATGCCGCGATGGTCGCGGCACAGCGTGCCCACCACCTCGCCCGGGCGCAGGCCCGCGGCCGACAGTCCCGCCGCCAAGGCGTCGGCCTGCCTGTCGAGCTGGGCGAAGGTCAGCGGCCCGCGCTCGTCGATGATGGCCACCGAGTGCGGATTTCGCCGCACGGAGTGGTTCAGGACGGTGACGAAGGGGCCGAAGATGTCCGCGTCGCGCAGCGAGCGCACGATCTCGCGGGGGTCGCGCAGTTCGAGCATGCCGCGTTTGTTCAGCACCCCCAGGGCCGCGGCCGAGTCGGTCAGGGTGCGCAGCACCTGACGTGGTGATTGCCTCGTGATTCCCATCGGCCCTCCGCTCGCCGGGGCCCCGGCGCATCCGCGCGGGGCCGCCACCCATCGCCCGAAGCGTAGCGCACTATGAGAATCTTCATTCACATAATTTGTCCGGATCGAGCGTTCCGCATTGCCTCACCCCGGGCGCTCTGAGAGAATTGATCATCAAATGACTCATCGACTCGCAGGGTTGTGATGGCGCTACCGATCGAGAACTCCCCCGTACCCGTCGCCGCCGATGACGCGCGCCCCTATATAGCGGGCGCGGGCGCTCTGCTCGGCGGGCCCGCCAACGTCGTCATGCAGCTGAGCCTGCCGCCGGTCGGCCGCGGCGTCGTGGAAAGCACGGTGGCCAGCGGCAGTTACGCGCTGCGCCCCGCCAAGCGCGGACGCACCACGCTGACCTACCTCGCGGTCGCGATACTCGGCACCGACGAGGACCGCGCCGCCTACCGTGCCGCGACGAACACCTCGCACCGGCACGTCCGGTCCCGACCGGGAAGTGCGGTCTCCTACAACGCTTTCGACCCGAACCTGCAGCTCTGGGTGGCCGCCTGCATCTATCGGGGCGTCGCCGACGCGCTGACGCTGCTGTACGGCCCGCTCGACGACGACTTCGCCGACACCCTGTATCGGCATTCGAGCCGGTTCGGCACCACGCTGCAGATGCGACCCGAGCAGTGGCCGGCCGATCGGGCCGCCTTCGCGGCGTACTGGGACGCCAAGGTGCCCGAGCTGTCCTTCGATCCGGAGGTCAAGCGGTATCTGCTGGACCAGGTGATCGACCTCGGACCCTACGGTCCGGTGCGGCGCACGGCGTTTCGCGGCCTGAATCGCTTCTTCACCACCGGGTTTCTGCCACAGTACTTCCGGGACGAGCTGGGCCTGAGCTGGAGTCCGCGCCGGCAGCGGGTTTTCGAGATCGCCATGCGCACGGTCGGACGCGTCATGCTGCGCCTGCCCGAGCACTGGCGGCTGTATCCACTCGACGCGTACCTGCGCGACATGCGTCGGCGCCGCGCCGCGGGCAAGCCGCTGGTGTGAGTGTTCTCCGCTTGACGGTAGGAGAATTGCGGGTAACTTAACAAGCGCGTGAGTGGGCTGTGCTTCGCTACGCCGACGTTGACGCGCCCTCGTGACGTGCTGTTTGCGAGTCGGGGCTCGCACCCGGGCGGTGGCGGAACCGCTGAAACCGACTGTGCCACGCGGGTTCAGCGAGCATGGGCTGCCCGCTAGCCCGGCTTTGCATCCTGCCATTCGGTGGAATCCGTTGTCGGACAACGGCTTCACCGTCGATCACCACGCTCCCGCCGAGGGCTGGGGTGCGACGCAAACGGTGGCCGCGACCGTTCGGCGCCTGATCCGACCCGTGTGAGCCTCCAGCATCGCCCTGCGGCGCTGACCCGCGCAGAATCGGTTCAGCGCGGCCGACCGACCTCGTACGTGCCATCTGCGCGGGTGACACGGACGGTGACCGATTTCGGTTCCCCGCCGACGGTGGTCGTGCAGGTGTACTCCGCGCCAACCGTCACGATCATCGCCTTGGGGCAGCTCACTTCGCCCACGTCGGAGATGCCGTAGCTGTCGCGCAAGACCTTGCCGACGCCCCTCTCCACGCTGACCCGGTTCAACCGGTCGACGTCGTCCTGCGGTGCCGAGCTGGAGGTACCGGTGGCCGGAGAAGTGGGTGTAGCAGCCCGGGCTGGATCATCCGAGTCCAGGACCGATACCAAGACGATCGTCACCAGCAAAGCCACACCGAGGAGAGCGCACACCACCACCGCGATCGGCAAGTGGCGCAACGATTGTGGACGTTGTGGGGTGGGGCCGGTCATGGTCGTCATCCTTGCATGAGCGCTCAGACCTCCGCGTTGAGCTCCCGCCCCAGCGACGATCCTCACGATTTCCGTGCGTAGCTCGGAGCCGACGGGTTCGGCAGGCGGTGCCAGACAGGTGACACCGCCCGTTTGCCATTCGGTAACGGTGTTGATCAACACGTTGTTCGGACGCGTATCCGCTCCTAGCGTTGGGCACATCTCGCAATGACCATCCATGACCGAATCTCGGTATCAGGAGGACCCATGCCTGTGTGTACGACGCGTGACGGAGTCGGTATCCACTACAAGGATTGGGGAGCGGGTCGCCCGGTCGTCTTCATCCACGGCTGGCCGCTGAACGCGGACGCCTGGGAAGACCAGATGAAATGGGTGGCCGACCACGGATTTCGGGGGATCGCCCACGACCGGCGCGGACACGGGCGTTCGGACCAGCCGTGGACCGGCTACGACTTCGACACCTTCGCCGACGATCTGCGCGACCTGCTCGAGCATCTCGATGTCCGGGACGTGACCCTGGTGGCCCATTCGATGGGCGGCGGCGAGCTGTCGCGGTACATCGGACGGCACGGCACCGACCGGATCCGCACCGCGGTGTTGCTGTCCGCGATTCCGCCGCTCATGGTCCAGACGCCGCAGAACCCGGAGGGCGTGCCCGAGGCCGTGTTCGACCAGATCAAGAGCGGAATCATTACCGAGCGGTCGCAGTTCTGGCAGGAGACCGCCGTGGGGTTCTTCAGCGCGAACCGTTCGGGGACGAAGGCCACGAAGGGCAACAAGGACGCGTTCTGGCTGATGGCGATGCAGGAGAGCATTCAGGCGGGTGTGGCGTGCGTGGACGCGTTCGCGTACACCGACTTCACCGACGATCTGAAGAAGTTCGACGTCCCCACGCTGCTCATTCACGGCGACGACGACCAGGTCGTGCCCATCGACGCGACGGCCCGCAAGGGCGTCGAGATCATTCCCGACGCCACCCTGATCGTGTACGAGGGTGGTTCGCACGGCATCGCCATGGTGCCCGGGGACAAGGAGCGCTTCAACAACGACCTGCTCACCTTCTTGAAGGTGTGAGCTCGTTCGAGCACCCCTGAAGGCCCCCGCGACGCCTATGCATCTCGTCGGCTTTACCTCAAGCGACCAGTTTGTGTCATGTCACCGACTTCGCGTGCCGACTTGGCCCTCGCGGGGGTCAACGCCACCCGGGCGGACGCCCGAATGCGTTAGCTTCGAAATGTCCGGACAGCAAGTGGTACAAGGTGACTCGCGTACCAGCGCCGGTGGTGCACCCCCGCAGGGTGCGGCGGCGAGCCTCAGACTCCCGTCGTCGTACTCGGTCCCGCATCGCGCCGGCGCCACGCGGGTCGCCGCTGTCCGGACCCGGGACGGTCCGGACGCCTGTTCAGCTGCCAGGTGTCCGGACCGCCCGTGACAAAGGAGTCGGACTGCGACCGTTAGTCGCCGTCGTGTGGGCCTATCGGCTGCCCGCGGCCGGGTCGCCGTCCATGATCGTGTCCCACCACTGGCTCAGGGGGCTGGGGTCCGGCCACACCGCTACGACGGGCCCCTGAGGTTCGGGGGCTACCTTGTCGGCCTCGTTGATCACCCGCACGGGGAACGCTCCTTCCGAATGGAATATCGCTCACGCTCGCGATCAGTCGACTGTCGCCGACATATTCATGATCCAGTGCAAGTTTTGCTGCCGGTTTTCTGTCAAGTTACGGTTAGCGTTCATGCGGGTGTCCGGCAGGCTCGAACGGCGACATAATCGGCTGATCGCGAGGGTTGCCCGTCGATCGCCGACGTGGTCTGGTGACGTCGAATACAGCCGTTCGCCGTGGCGTCGAGGTATGTGACCCAGGCCCGTCAGCGCCGTTCCGTGCGTACGCTGAGCAGGACGGCGATCGCGAGCAGGATCAGCAGGACCAGGGCCAGGAACACCTGGGGGTGCAGGCCCAGGACCGTGGGGTTGTCGAACCCTGGATCCGTGACCGCGGTGCCCGGGAAGAGGGGCGCGCTCAGGAGGGCGAGCCAGGGAGTGGACAGGATCGCGCAGGCCGGCCACAGGTGAGAGCGAGGGTCGTTGCCGCGACGCCACAGCAGTCCCAGCGCGATCACGCTCAGGAGCACCGTCATGGCGATGTACTGCGCGTCGTGGAATTTCGCGTGCGGCGGCCACGCGTCGTTGTGCAGGTGCTGGGCGGCGCTCGCGGGGATCACCAGGTCGGCGAGCACCGCGCCGAGCGCGGTGACGACCGCGACGATCGTGGCGACGATTCTCGGGGCCGACGGCCGGGTGGAGGTTGGTGCGGTCATGATGTGTAATCCCTTGCTGGGTCAGGGTTTCGAGGTGTATCCGCGTAGGAAGTCGTCGACGACCGCGTCCACGTAGTCGAGATCGAAAGTGCGATTGGCGATCAGCTTCCGGAAGAAGAGCGGGCCGTGCAGCTGATCGACGGCGAGGTCGACATCGAGGCCGGACGGTAGTTCGGCGCGGGCGAGCGCGGCGGCGAGGATCGCGCGGGCGGGCCCGGTGCCCGACCGATACAGCACCCCTTTGACCTCGGCGAACTTCGGGTCGACGCCGGCGCGTTCGACGATCACCCGCATCCCCTGCTCGACGCTCGGTTCGTGCAGCATCGCCCGGGTCGTCGCGAGGGCGGTCCGCAGGTCCGCGCGCAGATCGCCGGTCCACTCCGGCTGCGACACCGCGATGTGCTGGATCACGGTGTCGCGCACCAGATCCGGCACCTCGGGCCAGAGCCGGTAGAGCGTGGCCCGGCTGATTCCGCTGCGCGCGGCGACGGCGCCGTGGGTCAGTCCGGCCAGCCCCTGCTCGATCAGCAACTCGCGCGCCGATGTGAGTGCGGTGTCACGACTGCGTACGACGCGTGGATCCGGTGGTCGCACAGCCCTCCTTATGAGACAGATTGTTTCAGAGATACGAGACAAACTGTATCGAATTTCGCCGCGCAGGGCACGCGCAGTCTGGGAATACGACGAATCCGTTGAGCGTCACTTAGCGGTGTGTTGCTGAAATACGCCTTGTTGGAGTGGCTTTCGAATCGCGATGCTGGGTGCACAATCACGCACACTCGAAGGGCTGCCCATGCGCAAGATCATCGAATCCACTTTCGTCACCACCGACGGAGTTGTCAGCGACCCGCACGTGTGGGGAGCGCAGTACTGGGATGACGAGCACAGCGAGTATGGGTCCGAGTTGCTGTTCGCCTCCGACGCGCTGCTGCTCGGCCGCGAAACGTATGAGGGATTCGCGCAGGTGTGGCCCACCCGTCCCGCCGATGATCCGTACGTGGCCCGGATCAACGCACTGCCCAAATACGTCGCGTCGCGCACCCTCACCCAGCAGGACGCCACCTGGAACGCCACCATCCTGCAGGGCGAGGTCGTCGACGCGGTGCGGGAGCTCAAGGACCAGGACGGCGGGAACATTCTCAAGTTCGGCACCGGGTCGCTGTCACACGCGCTGCTCGACGCGAAACTCGTTGACGAGTACCACTTCTGGATCTTCCCCGCCGTCGCCGGCACGGGTGAGCGACTCTTCGACGGCTACGCCGACGTCGCCCACCTCGACCTGCTCGGGACGACCACCTTCAAATCCGGCATTGTCGTGCACCGTCTCGCCCCGCGCTGATCACGGCCGCGATCCGCCGGACGGGTACCGGCGCCATCCGTGGCTCGTAAATATGGTACGTATGTACCAGTTATGGAGGGGGTACTTCGCATGAGACGGTCGGCCCGCGTCACTCTGATTGGCGAGATAACCTGCACCGCCGTACTGTTCGCCATGGGTGGCTGGGAGCGTCGCTGGATCGCCGACGACGGGCTGACCGTACTTCGTACGGTGCGTAACCTCTTGGCGGGCAACGGGCCCGTCTTCAATCAGGGTGAGCGGGTCGAGGTCAACACCAGCACCGCCTGGACCTACCTCATCTGGTTCTTCGGCTGGATCACTCAGGCGCGCCTGGAGTACGTGGCCCTGGGGCTCGCGCTGACCCTGTCGGTCGCCGCGATCGTCTTCGCCATGCTGGGTGCGGCCCGGCTGTGGGGTGGCGCGGGTTCGGTGCTGCTGCCCGCGGGTGCGCTCGTCTACATCGCGATACCGCCGGCTCGGGATTTCGCCACCTCGGGGCTGGAGTCCGGGCTGGTCATCTGCTGGCTGGCGGTGTTGTGGTGGTTCCTCGTTCGATGGAGCAGGAGCGAAAGCCCGCGTCCGGCAGCGGTTCTCGGGCTCTCGTTCTGGATCGGCCTGGCTCCGCTGATCCGGCCGGAGATGGCGGTGATCGGCATCGGGGCACTGCTGATGGTGGTTTGCGCGCCGTTGCCCTCGACACCGTTGCGGCCGTGGGTTTTTCGCGCGGCGATCGTGGCGGCGGCGGGTGCGGTGCCCGGCGTATATCAGGTGTGGCGCATGGGTTACTACGGTCTGCCGTACCCGAACACGGCCGTAGCGAAGGACGCTACCGGTGCGAAGTGGCGGCAAGGGTCGCTCTACCTGTGGGATCTGGTCGGACCGTACTGGCTGTGGGCGCCGCTGCCGGTGCTGGCCGTGGGGGCGATCGTCGTGGCGCGGTCCAGATCCACCGGCGGCTCACCGTCCCTCGCAGGCGTGAAAGCCGCACCACGCGAACGCGTTCGCGACCTCCGTACACGTGTACGGACCCCCGCGACGGTGGTGATGCTGATGCTCGGCACCGGTGTGCTGTTGACCGTGTACGAGATTCGCGTGGGTGGCGATTTCATGCACGGCCGGATGCTGCTGCCGCAACTGTTCTGCCTGTTGCTCCCGGTGATGGTGCTGCCCCTGCGGCTATCGGTCGATCGGGTGTTCGCGGTCGTATCGGCCGCCGTAGCGGGCAGTATCGGCTGGGCACTGGTCATCGCCGACACCACCGCGATCACCACGGCGAACCGGATCACCGCCGCCGGTGTGGCCGACGAGCGTCTGTACTACATCCAGAACACCGGCCGTGCCCACCCGATCCGCGCCGAGGACTACCTGAACTATCCCCGGATACGAGCCATGCTCGCGGACGTCTCCAACACCCCCGGTGGCGGCTTGCTGATCAACACCCCGACGTTCACCGCCTGGCACGTCGTCCCACCCCCGGCGCCCCTCTCCACCCCGGCCACCGGGCACACCGTGTACTACGTGAATCTGGGCATGATCAGCATGAACATGCCCCTGCACGTACGCGTCATCGACCCCGTGGGCCTGGCCTATCCCCTGGCCGCGCACACCATCCGGTTCCCGGACGCCCGCATCGGCCACGACAAGAATCTCGACGCCGACTGGGCGATAGTCGACGCCCGCGTAGCCGTCTCGCCACCCGGTCTCCCCCAGTTCATCGACGAAACGTGGGTGAGCCGCATCCGAACGGCCATCACCTGCCCGGACACCCAGGATGTTCTGGACTCGACGCGAGCGCCGCTCACTCCAAGTCGGTTCCTCCACAACGTCTTCCACGCACTTCCCCACGCCCGCTACCGCATTGACCGGGTCCCCGAGTTCGAATTGGCCCGCTGCAACCTGACTTCCGTACGGTGAGGACCGGGCGGGCGGGTTATTGCATCGACAACCCCACCGGGTGCGCCCAGTCCGCGTCGCACACCCACATCCACAACGCGTACCCGCGCCCGATGACGATCCCCGTCGGATCCTGCTCGGCCCGGGTCTGCGCCCCGACCGGATGCCACAGGTCCTCGCCGTCCCATTCGACGCCATGTGCCTTGAGCAGCAACGTCATCGACGAACCACATGCATCGCAGCGCATCGGCTGCGGATCCGAGAGATTCCAGGCGGCGTATCCGCCGACCTTCCACCCCATCGTGATCGACCGCCCCCAGCTGTACCGCAGCCCGGTGCGCTCTTCCCACGCCGCGACGCGAGCGGCCAGGTCCGCGGGCAGCAGATCGTGGTACTCGTACTCGGTGATCCGTTCCGGTGACACCGTGCACGGTGCGGGCACATACATCTCGTTGCCCACCCACGCCGGGGACGGCGGACTGACCAGCGGTTCGGCGACCTCGCTCGCGGCCCGCCAGCGCACGGTCACCGCCGGCGCCCACAACGGGTCGTGGTCGACCGGACACCACAGCACCTGCAGCAGATCGGTGCCCTCGGGTCCCCGGTAGTCGGCGATGTCGCGGCGATACAGCTGCGCGACGGGGATCAGCGGCACCGGGTCGGAGTCGATCTCCTGCTCGCCGGGTCCTTCGAACTCGCGCCAGGATCGATGATCGTCGGTACAGACCGGCCACCGCTCGTCGGCCGGCCACAGCAGAGGACCACCGACCGAGCTCTCGTGCACCCCGGGCGCACCGCGCCGCGGGTGCAGGCGGGTCGCACTGCGCCGGTACGCGGCGAGCTCGGGAATGTCGGAGATGATGCCGTCGAGATGCTGCGGGGTGATGGGCACACCGCGACCGTAGTGGGCGGCTACGACAGGGCGTACCGCGCACAGTCTTTCGATCCTCCACCGAGCCGCCCGGGCCCGAGGCCCGCTCAGAAGTGGCTCCGTCATTGCCTCGAATGCCGTCAACGGATCGAGACGAGGAACCGTGCCCCCTACGCCTGAGTGAGGATCACCGCGGCCGGATCTAGCCGACCGGGCTGAGCCGGGGGATGCTGGTGCGGGTCACGGTGGGTGTGAGCGTGGTGTCCGGGAAGAAAGTCTCGCTGCTGCGCTCGCTGTGCGTGAGCGGGGTGACGGACGGGTAGTACAGCATCGCGTAACGGGGTGAATCACCTTGGAAGAACAGGTAATAGCCGTAGGTCCACGCGCTGTCCGACTCCCAGTAGTAGTCCGATTTCGGCAGGCTCTCCCAGCAGATATCGGTCGCGCCGACGCTGGCGTTGAGCGCGGCCCCGCGGATATCGGCGGGCACGGTCACCACCCGGTCCCAGTCCTGCCAACCCGCGCGCCGGGTCAGCTCACCGAACGACACCGGCGCGCCGGCCTGCGAGGCCGTGCGGGCCTCGTCGAAGAACCGATCCGAATCCCCGATCGGCTGCTGCTTCGTGCTGTCGAAGTCGAACCGGCGAGGGCAGTCCCCGGCCAGTGCGGTGGGCTCGGGGTCCGGGCGCATGACGGCCACAACGACCGCGAGCCCGGCGATGCCCGTCACGACGAGCCCGCGGACCGCGCCCACGATCACCAGGCCGATGAGCAGCGCGCGACGCGGGCCGCTCACTCGGGATCCGGGCAGCGGTACTGCACCTCGGCCGCGAACACCTCACGGATTTTCTTGCGCGTGAGCGTGCCCTCGTAGTGCGCGAGCCAGCGTTTGGGCATCGTGCGGCCCCGGGTGACATCGACCGTCATCCCCGCCCGCGGGTTCCCCGGCTCCAACAGGACCGTCAGATCGGTGGCCGGCGCGCTCGACACCGGCAACACCGCGACATGCGGTAGGACCGCGTTGTCGGCGGAATTGCTCACTATCAGGACCAGATCCGGCCCCAGCGAACTCGGCGCGGCACGACCGCCGATCGACACGGTGAACGCCCACACCTCACCCTGCCGCGGCCTCGCGGCGTCAGGATTACCAGAGGTCACCGGGCAGCGAGTTCCGCGTCCGCCGCAGCGTATTCCGCGGCCAGGGCCGCATCGGCCTCCGCGCTGTCCAGACCGTTCTCGTGATACCAGGCAGCCAGCACGGCGGCGCTGCTGTCCGCTGCGCTGGTCGAAGTGCTCGCTGTCATGGACTCGATGGTAGTGCACGCCCCTGACCGGGCGCTCTGCTCGCGCGGTTCCGGGCCCGCGCACATCCTCCCCGGTGCTGGCACTCGAGGCACAGCGGCGCTCCCGCGCGCAGTGGTTCGCGCCCTCGAAGTCCGTCCGGCTGTCGGTGGCCGGGGGTATCGTGCGGCGCACGCGGGCAGCGTGTGCGCGGCATTCGAGCAAGGACGAGGACATGAACAGCGGTCCGAGCGTTGTCGCGATGTACCACCGCACCGGCATCGACGAACTGCGCAAGATCGCCGAATTCACCCTCATGCCCGACGGCACCGCCGCCCTGACCATCTACCACCCCGTCCAGAGCGATAACGCCATCCTGATCTACCAGCGGGGCATGTGCATGTACGGCGGCACCAGCACCGCCACCGGTGAGAACGGGCCCGCGTTCATGCGCTCACTGCTCGAACCCCGTTCCGGCGGCACCTACACCGCCTTCCTGGACGAGAGCACCCCACCGGATCAGTAGCTCTACGGATCGAGCGGCGATCACGAGCTCCGACACCCAGGACGTACTGGACTCGCCCCGAGTCGGTTTCCTCGACTGCATCGCCTCCGATTCGAACCGGCGCTGTCCTCACTCACCCGAGCGTCGCGCCCAACAGCGCAGCGTCAGTCGATGCGTGAGTGGTCGACCTTCCGACGATGAGAAGGGATCTACTACCGCTCGCGGGTGCTGGTCGTCGTCGAGGTGGGGCGTGGGGGGCAGTTCGCGGCCCAGCCGCTTCTCGGCTTCGCGTCGGTTGGCTTCGATCTGTTCCGGAGTCAGCGGCACCCGGCGCGCCCGCCAGGGTTCTCGGGTCAATGCGCTCACTGCTCGCCTCCTTTGACGATCGCCTGCACGACAAAGTTGTTCTCGCGGAACGAGTTGAACGTGTTGTCCGTCAGCCGTGATCGACAGGCACGTCCCAGAACGCGATCTCGTGGCGCATCCCGGTCAGGAACAGCTCCTCCGCATTGTCGCCGCCCGCTTCATCGAGCATTTCCGCGCAGCGGGCGGTGAGCGCCGCGAAGCCGGGGTCGGCGTAAGTGTCGACCCAGCGCCGGTAGCGGGGGTCGGCGGGCGGGTTCTGCGCGAGGATGGTGCCGAGGGTCGAATAGCCCCACATGCAGGGGTACAGAGCGGCGAGGCCGTCGGCGTAGTTCGCGGCCGAATCCAGTAGGAACGCGGTGTAATTCGCGCAGGGTTCGCCTTTGGTGGCGTTGTCGAGGTCGGCGCCGAACTCCGCGGCCAGACCGCGGTGCAGCGAGAGTTCTTCGTGGAAGGTGCCGTGTGCGAGATCTACGAGGTCACCGAGGTGGGCGGCGGGCGCCTGCCAGGCGAGGCGGGAGAAGACCCGGACGTAGTCCAGCAGGAACAGGTAGTCCTGCTCCAGCCACGCGCGGAACACCGGTTCCGCGAGTTCGCCTTTCGCGATCCCCGCCACGGTCGGGTGCGCCAGTTGCTCCTCGACCAGTGGCCGCCCGAGCCGCTCCAGATGCGCCGTGAGACTCATGCGCGAGAACTCCCTACCGATTCGAATGCCTACCGATCCAGCCGAACATCGCGGCCACGAGTAGCTCGAACCGCCGCCGATCTCGACCGTCCGGCGGCGCACATACTCGCGATACTCGACCGGTTGTGCGGCGGCGCACGGTTGTTGACCGCCGCCGCCGGAAATGTATCCGAACGCGGTCGGCAACGGTGGATCCGGTCGGTGGCTCCACCGTCTACTCCGAGCTCCCGTCGTATGTGGGTGCTGAGCAGAGGCGGAAGTCGACGTACCGCTCGTGGTGCGCTACGCGCGTCGCAGGTTGCCGATCAGATCGACCGAAATCGCCTTGGCCGCGGCCTCGGACCCGGCGACCGACGCGAAACCCCGGTAACTCACATCGATGTAGGCGTTACCCGCGCGGACGAGGAGCCGGGCGTCGAACGCCGACGGTGTCAACGCCGATCGACCGAGAAGCAGGTAGGCCTCGTCCCCGATCACCGGGGTCTTCGTGCTGGGCGAGGTGTGCCCCGCGGTGAACGCGGCGGCCGTCGTATCGTGCGCGGCCGCGAGCATTCTCGGGGCATCCGTGGTGAGGGTCAGGGTCACCGCGATCGAAATATGCGGGGTGCCCGGCGTCGTGACCGTCCAGCGCGGCGCGTGAGTTCGATCGTCGCCGTTGTTCGCTCCGGCATAGGACTGCAACTCGCAGGTGGCCTTCGGCGCATGGATGGCGATCACCTCATCCGACAGCAGAGAGCACTCGTCACCGCGACCGATCGGCGCGTACGTCGCGCTCATCACCGGCGTGGCGGTCTCGCCGCTGTTCACGTTGACCAGGGCCACCACGATCCCTCCGACGCTGACCACCACCGCCAGCGCGGCCGATACGGCCACCAACCGCCACCGCGGTGTCGCCAGCGGCGGGCTCGCGGCCTGCAGAATCGGCTCGATGTCAGGCTGTGCGGCAGACCCCCCGGTGCTCGCCATGTTTCGACCTCTGCCCCAGTTCAGTTCGGATGACGAGCAGACGCTAACAGACGATCGCCGGTGACGGTATCGATTGGTGTGGCGGGGTTCGCGTGCTTGAAAAGCTATAGTGTCCTGCAGTTTTTGGTCTTCTGGTCCGCTGCCCCGCAGGTGCGGTTTCGGTACGCGAGGACCCGCGCGCCGGCCGGTGATCGCCGACCGTCTGAAAGGCCCCAACCAGGTTCGGATTTCACATGCCGCATCCCGACGATTCACGGCGCGCGCGTCTCGCGCCCACCCGAACAGGAAGGACGAGAATGGCCGAGATCAGCACGGCGAAAGTTGCGGCTGTTCAATCTATTTCGGCGTCACCGGGTGACAGGATCGCCGTCGTCGTCGGGAGCACCCGCCCCACGCGAATCTGCCCGGACATCGCCTCGTGGATCCGCGATGTCGCGCAGGAAGGCAGCTCGCTGAACTACGAGCTGCTCGACCTGGCGGAGGTCGGACTGCCGCTGCTGGACGAACCGCTCAAAGCCGCGCTGCGGCAGTATCGGCACGAGCACACGCGGCGCTGGAGTCGCATCGTCGACTCCTACGACGGATTCCTTTTCGTGTTCCCCCAATACAACTGGGGCTATCCCGCCGCGCTGAAGAACGCGCTGGGCTACCTGTACCACGAATGGCACGACAAGCCCGCGACCGTCGCCACCTACGGCACCCGGGGCGGCGGCAAGGCCGCGAGCCAACTGCTGACCGTCCTGCAGGGCCTGCACATGCGCGCCGTCGGCGAACATATGGAACTGGCGGTCGGCGACGCCGATGTCGACGACGACTGGCAGCTTATCGACGTCGGCGCCACGCTCGCCCCGTACCGGGACAAGGTCCGCGCGATCGACGAACTACTGGCCGAAGCGCTCGAGGACGACCAGCAGTAGGCCGCTGATCACCCGCCGAAGATGACCGTCACGATCGAGAACAGGAACAGCAGCACGAACAGCGCGACCGGGATGCCCACGATCGCCAGGGCGATGAGCACCAGGGGTCGGCGCAGCAGAGGCTTGCCCGGGTCCATCGGGCGGCCCGGGCCGCCGGGGATCGGGGCGGGCAGGGCGGCGATCGCCTTGTGCCCGGAGATGTTGGTGAGCATCGTGAACGGGTTGATGAACAGCGACAGCATGCCCCACCAGCCCAGCAGCAGACTCTGCTCGGTCATGCTGCGAGAGGTCGCCAGGCCGCAGTCCCGGCAGAAGGGTCCGGGGCGGCGCAGGAACTGCATGAAGATGACGAAGGCGCGGTGCCCGCGCAGGTCGACGTGGACCGCGGGCGTGGAACCGCAGTACCGGCAGTAGATCCCGTTCGCCGCCGAGACCGGGGTCGGCATCGCCGGTGGAAACTGTTGCGGTGCAAACGAACCCTGCGTGTGTCCGGTGAACTGATCGTGCATCGCACGCCCCCTCGTGTGTGATCCCCGTCGCGCCGATCGCGCGTGGCGCACGCTATCGCCGACGCGCGGTCGATGGCAACTTCGCCGTCCGCCGGGGATCGGCGAACACCGCCTCACCAGCCGAATTCCCCGGAAGTGTCGGCATCGGATAATCTCGTTCTGCCTCATCGGTCCAACAGTGCGCCGATGAGTCGAGCGCAGTTGACGAGCCTCGGCGACGTCACCTGAGTTTGATCGGAGCCCGCTTGTACCAGCGTGCCCTCGGGACGGTGGACCTCGTGTCCGTCGTCTTCTTCGGCGTGGCCACGTGCCCGCCGGGCTTCCCGAGAATCCGACAGACCGCGCGCATCCGTGTCGACACGGTGCTCGCCTCTCCACCGTCGAACTCTCGAGGAAGAACCCTCCCATGACAATCCCGGCACCCACCCGCGCGATCGACATCCTGCTCGTCGAGGACGATCCCGGCGACGAACTGATGACGCGAGAAGCGTTCGAGGACAACAAGATAGGCAACACGCTCCACGTGGCGCGCGACGGCCAGGAGGCCTTGGACTTCCTCTACCGGCAGGGCGAACACGCACAGGCCGTGCGACCCGATCTGATCCTGCTGGACCTGAACCTGCCGAAATACGACGGCCGGCAGATCCTGGAGCGGATCAAATCCGATCCCGACCTCAGCCACATCCCGGTCGTGGTGCTGACCACCTCGGCGGCGGAGGAGGACGTGCTGCGCAGCTACCGCCTGCACGCCAACGCCTACGTGACCAAGCCCGTCGACCTCGACCAGTTCATCGCCGCGATCAAGCACATCGACGAGTTCTTCGTGCAGGTCGTCCGCTTGCCCCGGCAACCATGACCGCTCCCACTTGGCCTAGTCTCCTGACTGCATTCCGACTTCACGGGTCGCCCGGCCCGCACACACTGAAACGGTGACCGATATGGAACAGGTGACCCCGCACGAGGACGCGGTGGAGCAGGTCGTCGCGCCCGAGGGCGTCGCCGAGGCCGAAGCCGTGATCGGAACGGGAACCCCGCAGGCCATCGGCAGTTTCCGGTTCTGGTTCGCGGACCAGCGCTGGGAGTGGTCGGACGAAGTCGCCGCCATGCACGGCTACGCGCCCGGCGAGGTCGAGCCGACCACCACGCTGCTGCTCGCGCATCAGCACCCCGAGGACCGCGACCGGGTCGAGGGCGCCATCACGAGCATGATCGACAACGGCGAGCCGTTCTCCAGCAGGCACCGGATCATCGACACCGCCGGTGACGAGCACGAAGTGATCGCCGTGGCCGATCTGTTCACCGACGACGAGGGCGCGGTGCTCGGCACGATCGGCTACTACATCGAGATCACCGACATGGTGCAGGGTGAGGCCGAGGACGCTCCCACCGAGTTCTACGAGGGCCGGGAGACGATCGAGCAGGCCAAGGGCGCGCTCATGCTCGTCTACGGCCTGACCCCCGATCAGGCGTTCCGGTTGCTCCGGTGGCGTTCGCAGGAGACGAACGTCAAGCTCCGCACCCTGGCCGCCCAGCTGGTGGCCGAGTTCCGCCCGCTCAGCAACGAACTGCCGCACTTCCGCACGCGGTTCGATCACCGGCTGCTGACGCTGCACGAGCGCATCGGGTCGGACTGATTCACGAGGCCCTGCTCACCGGCCAATCCGCGGGTAGCCGCAGCCACGCGCCGATCATCCGGACCGCGGTGAGCAGGGCCTGGATCTCGTCGAAGCCGGACGCCACCGCCTCGCGGCGGCCGTCGATCCGAAACCGGCAGACGAAGTACGGCTGGTCGAGCGCCCGTGTGGGCCTGGTGATTTCGACCGCGCAGGGCTCGCCGTCGGTGATCAGGATGCGGAAGGCGACGACCTCCCCGCCGTCTGCTTCCGGGGTCCGCGCCGGGGCCGGTCGCCGACTCGGCGCGGCGGGAAAATCCGTCGTGGACGCGTCGAGGACCGTGAAATCGTGGCCCGCGGTGTTGGCGCGGGCCAGCACCGCACCGACCTCCAGGAGCGCGTTGTACAGCGCGCCGATCGCGTCGACCCCGGTGACGGTGTACTCGCCCAGCCCTTCGATGCGAAATCCCGACGCGCCCGCGCCGCCGACATCGTCCGCGGGCATACCCATTTCGATCAATACGGTGCTGTCACCGTCTGCGACGGTCCGTCTCGCGATGATCTCTCCGACCTGAACGCCCACCGCGCAACGCACCTCCCATTCCTGCCGACCATCGCCCGTGCCATGTCGCCGCGTGAAAACGGCGACATGATCGCGGTACCCGCCGAACGCGATCTCAATCCCCCTGTTTTCGCTACCGATCGTCGCCGAGAAGCCTGCTGGTTACGGCACCCATGACGGTCGCGGCCGGAGGATCGGGTACTACTGACCGGGCACGGTGGGAGCAAGGAGATTCGGTCATGGCATGGTTCGGTCACTACCGCCTCGAGCGCAAGCTCGGCGAAGGCGGAATGGGACAGGTGTGGCTCGCGCACGACACGAAGACCGATCGCACCGTCGCGCTCAAGGTGCTGCCCGCCGAGCTGGCCACCGATGACATGTACCGGCAGCGGTTCGAGCGTGAGGCCCGCACGGCCGCGCGGCTGAGCGGGCCGCACCTGGTCACGATCCACACCTTCGGCGAGATCGACGGCCGGCTCTTCATCGACATGGAGTACATCGACGGCACCGACGTGGCGACGCTGCTGCGCGACACCGGGCCGATGAGCCCGGAGGCCGCGGTCGACACCGTGACGCAGCTGGCCGCAGCACTCGATGTCCTACACCGGGGCGGTCTCGTCCACCGCGACGTGAAACCGGGGAATTCGGTTGTCCACACATCGGGATTCGTCTACCTGATCGACTTCGGCACCGCTCATCACACCGGGCACACCGCGCTGACCGCGACCGGGCAAGCGATCGGCACGCTCCCGTACATGGCGCCGGAGCGGTTCCAGGGAACCGCCGACCCGCGATCGGACATCTACGCCCTGGCGTGCGTCCTGTACGAATGCCTGACCGCGACCAAGCCCTACGGAAACACCGAGCCTGCCAAGCAGATTCACGACCATCTGCATGCGACTCCCCCGCGTGTTTCGGCGGTGGATCCGCGAGTGCCCGCGAGTCTGGACGACGTCATCGCGAAGGGGTTGGCCAAAGACCCGAGCCAGCGTTATTCGAGCGCAGGCGATTTCGCGCAGGCCGCGCGTGCGGCGCTCTCGGGCGCACATCCCGCCACCGCAGTGATGACAGCTGTTCAGACGACGAACCTGCCCTACTCGGAACCGTTGACGCCGCCCGCCGAACGTTCAGGCGGTCCCGTGGTGTGGCTGGCGGCGGCGGGCGCACTGCTCGCGACGGTCGTCGCGATCGTGTGGATTGCCCAGTGGCGCGGTGGAACCGGTGACGATTCCACACCGCCGACATCGTCACAGGTGGTCACCCGGAACGCGAGTGAGCCGCCGGTGGCGCCCGCCGCGGCTGTCGCCGGTGAACCCTGCGATCCCCGCACGGACGAGACCACCTCGGCGGCGGACGGCACGCCGCTGGAATGCACCGGCGCCGGCCGGAACTCGCGCTGGACTCCGGTCGGATCCGGGGATCAGACCGAGCACGGCAAGCCGGATAAGCCCGAGAAGAAGGACAAGAAAGACAAATAAGCGGGGTTCCGGTGGTTGCCCACGAATAACCACATCAGTCCGACGTCCGCGCGGGGGTCGCGGCCCAGGCCGCCAGCAGCTGGAGTCGTTCAGCTGTGGGGGAAGCAGGCTCCGCGATGTAGGTCGAGAGAACGATCGACGGTGCGGAGTCGATCGTGAGTTGTTCGAATCCGAGGGCGAGTTCGCCGACATCCCGGTGATGGATCTTCTTCCCGCCTGCCCGGTGCCTGCCGACGTCGTGGGCCGCCCACAGGGACCGGAAGTCCTCGCTGCGGGTCGAGAGTTCGCCGATGAGCCCGATGAGGTGCTTGTCGTGCGGGGTTGCCGCGGCCTGGGTGCGCAGGATCTGCACGCACACGGCTGCCGCGTCGTCGACGTCCGCGTAGAAGCCGGCCGCTGCCGGGTCGAGGAAGACGAAGGCCGCCAGGTTGGGCGCGGTCGTGGCCGATCGTCTGGTCGGGCTGTCGTAGACGACGTCGAACAGTGCCCGTCCCAGCGGGTTCGCGGCAAGGATGTCCAGGCACCTGTTGTGGGCGATGACCGGGGTGGTGGTCATGGAGTCGATGAGCAGTTGCAGCTGCGGGGAGACTGCCGTGACGGGCTTGGCCCGTCTGCGTGCGCGGGCGGGGCGGCGCGCGTTCCGGGCGAGGTCGTAGAGATAGCCGAGCTCGTCGTGGTTCAGCTGCAGGGCGCGTCCGACGGCGTCGAGGACGTCGTCGGAAACACCGGTGAGGTCGCCTTTCTCGATCCGGGTGTAGTAGTCGACCGATACGCCCGCGAGCATCGCGACCTCCTCGCGGCGCAGCCCCGGTACGCGCCGGAGGGTGCTGCCGGCGGGCAGCCCTGCCATGTCCGGGGTGATCTTCGCGCGGCGGGTGGACAGGAAGTCCCGCACGTCCTCGTCCTTCGACGTCATGGTCTCAGGCTACGAGCGCCGTGAGTCGCCAGCCAGGCCCTGGTAGAACCCCCGGAGCGCGCGCGGGCGGGGCAAGAGGGGGGTTCCAGCCGAACCTTCCGCGTTCAGCGGACCGGGGTCAGCATGGATATCGATCGAGGGATCAGCAATTGGCCAGCTACTCGATCTGCAGTTCCGAGGCTCCCACACCCACCCGTGAGCCTCCACTCAGCTCCAAAGATCCGACGACAATCCAAGGAGAACCATGAGCACGAACACCGACATCGAGACCTTCAACGGTTACGGCACCACGCTGGCCGCGGTCACCTATCTCCCGCCGGAGTTCGACGAACACAAGAGCTATCCGGCGATCGTCGTCTCCCATCCGGGCGGTGGCGTGAAGGAACAGACCGCCGGGCTCTACGCCGGCAAGCTGGCCGCGGACGGCTTCGTCACGATCGCCTACGACGCCTCCTTCCAGGGCGCGAGCACCGGCACCCCGCGCCAGCTGGAGAACCCGCACATCCGCACCGAGGACGTCAGCGCCGTGGTCGACTACCTCACGACCCTGCCCTATGTCGACAACGACCGAATCGGTGCGATGGGGATCTGCGCCGGAGCCGGATACACCGCGAACGCGGCGATCAACGACCCGCGGATCAAGGCCGTGGGCACGGTGAGCATGGTCAACATCGGGCAGATGTTCCGCAACGGCTGGGACGGGTCGATCTCCGACGACGACGCGGCACCGGTCCTCGACCAGGCAGCCCAGGCCCGCACCACCGACGCCGCCGGGCAAACCAACCGGTTCCCACTGGCACCGCTGCGTGAAGAGGACGCGCCGAACGAGGAACTGCGGCAGGCGTGGGAGTATTACCACACGCCGCGCTGCGAGCACCCGAACGCTCCGGGCTGGATGCCCGCGCGCAGCCTCTCCCAGATCGTCACCTACGACGCGTTCCACAAGGCAGAAGCGTTCTTCACTCAACCGCTGCAGATCATCGCGGGCAGTGACGCGGGATCGAAGTGGATGAGCGAGGACCTCTACGAGCGAGCCGCGAGCACCGACAAGGCATTTCACGTCGTCGAGGGCGCGAACCACATGTCGCTCTACGACGGGGACAAGGAGGTCGCCGAGGCCGTCAGCGTCCTCGGCCCGTTCTTCACCGCCCGCCTCTGATCGGCACACACCCACGTCCCGACCGAATGGAGAACCCGCGATGACCAACTGGACACAGGACGAGCTCGATCGCATCAATGCCGAGACCTACCTCACCGTCGGAGCGACGCTGCCCGACGGCACGACGCCCAAGACCGTGGACATCTGGTCGGTGCCCGTGGGCGATCGGATCTTCATCCGTTCCTACAACGGCACGCAAGGCAAGTGGTACGGGCCGGCGCTCGAGACCGGCCGGGGCCGCGTCTCCGCCGGAACGGTGGACAAGAGCGTGCGGTTCGTGCCGGTCCCGGCCGACAACGACCAGACCAACCAGGCAGTGGACGCCGCATACCTCGCGAAGTATGCCGACAGCGAGTACGCGGTGACGATGTCGACCGAGCCCGTGCGCCGCAACACCCTCGAGGTCGTTCCCGAGTAGCTCGCCGGTCGGAACGCGGGTCTTGGCCGCCCTGCCCGGCGTCCAGGACATTCGCCTGCGGCATTACGAACTGCGCTCCGGCCCAATCGGTTCCGGGCCCGTCGACAGCAGTCGGCGACTGTTCAGGTATTAGGTGACGTCTCGTCCGAGGATGCCGTCCCGCACAGTTCTGTCAGGGCATCCGCCAGATCGCGCAGGACCCGCGTGCCGGGCGGTAGCGGGGTATCGGCCCATCCCGGCCCGGCGGGACATATCCGAGCCGAACCGGTCGCGACAACCAGCGCCGGATCGGCGGTGTCCGAGCTCTGCGACCACAGCACGACCGTGCTGCGGCGGCGGCGCCGCGTCAGTGCCGCCGCCAGGGCCGACGCGGGGAGCGAAGCGCCGAGCATGTCGGCGTGTACACCCTTCTCGGCGAGCGCGGCACGCAGTATTTCCAGTGGCAGGGTGTGGAATTCGCCGGGGGCGCAGGCGAGGATGACGGCCCCGTGCGCCACGCGGTCGGGTGCGGGCGAGACGCGGTGCAGGGCGGTGACGATCGCCCAGGACAGCAGGTGTTCGACGTCGATGCAGTCCTCGCCGAGACCCTGGCGGGCGATGATCGCCGCGAACGCCGGGCGGCACAGGTCATCCCAGGCTCTGACGACACCGTGTTCGCGAAGCCGTGCTTCGAGCAGTTCCATCACCCGCGGTGAGTCCAGGTGGAACGCGGCGTCGAGCAGTGCGTCGATGCCGTCGGCGGAATGCACGGGTGGGCGGGCCGGGGTGACGGCCCTGGCCGCGCTCGCCGGGCTCGCGCCCGCGCGCACCAGGGCGAGCATGCGTGCGGCGACCTCGATGTCGGCGCGTGAATACAACCGGTGTCTGCCGGAGCGATACTGCTGCGGGCCGATGCCGTAGCGCTGATTCCAGCTGCGCAGGGTCGCGACGGGCATGCCGAGTTGCTCGGCCACCACCCCGACGGGATACGCCTCCTGATCGCGGACTCCGGCCACGACGGCATCTCCTTCCCGCTGTGCGCTGCCCGATCGGCCCGGCGGCGCTCGAGGATGATTATCGCTCCGGGCCTAGGTCCGATGCGTTCGCAGGGCGTAGCGGCGTTCGGCGTAGGCGAGGTCGTCCCGCCACAGGCGAGTGGCCGCGTGGTTCATCAGCGGCCGCAACAGCGGCAGCGCCGTGCGCGCGTACCGGAAGCCCGGGCGGTCCGAACTCGCGATGGTCGTCTCCACCACCGCCGTGCGGGCGCGGCCGTCGGTCCCGGAACCCAGTGGGGTGGCGTGGGTTTCGACCACGCTGCCCGCTCCCTCGCCCGCGACGATGCGCATGACGATGGTGCGCGGGTCCGGGCAGGTGAACTCGGCCTGCACCGGAACCCCGAGCCGGCGGGTCACCCGGAAGGTCACCGCCAGCACGAATCGGTGATTCTCCTCGGTGATCCCGTCCCGGGGCGGAGTTCGGGTCACCTCGAGATGGGCGAAGGAGTAGGGGTGGAACCAGGAGCCGTGCCAGGGATCGAGGCGGTTGGCGATGATGTCGCGGGGCTCGCACACGCCGACCAGCCTGGTCACCGCGTGCACCGTCGTATCGGTCGGCCGCTCACCCAGAATCGGTGCGTCCGTGGGTGATTCGCCACCGAGTGCGTCCATGCGCACCCAGGCCAATACGCCGTCGTCGTGGGCCGGGTAGGGGCACCATCGGGAGGCGTCGCCGCCCGGTCCGACCCGCATACCGTGCCAGCGGCAGATCAGCGCGTCGTTCTCCACCTCCGCCGTCGCCATCGGAGCACCCAGGTGCGGGCAGGCTCCGGGCCCGGCGAGCAGGACGCCCGCGGCGTCGCGCCAGAGCACCACCTCCTTGCCGCCGATCTTGGCGCCGTACGGGCGCGATCCGGTGATCGCCGTGCTGGCGGCGACCGCGTACCAGTTGCCCGAGGGTCGCTGCTGGGACCAGCGCAGGGCCGCGGAGATCAGCCCGGGATCCGCGTCCCCGAACGTGGGCTCCTGCCGCGACCACTTCTCCGGCGAGAACCGTTGCAGCGGGGACTTCGCGGTCAGGTTGACGAGCTCGGCGCGAATACTCATCGGACGGTGTGCCTTTCGCGTGTGGCGAGTCGGCGCAGGAGTGCCGAGCGCCCCTGCGCGGGGACCGAGTGCAGGGTGTGTCCGGCCGCGTTCCAGCCGCGCAGCAGCGCATTGGCCGCCATCCAGCCGGTGGTGGCGGCCCGTTCCATCAGCGCGACCGGCAGATCGGCGCGAATGCCGTCACCGGCGAGCATCAGTCGCGGGTGCGGGGTCGTCACGCCCGGGCGGTCGGCGAAATCGCCCGGGGAGAATCGCGGGCAGTCCTGCCGCCAGAGCATCGACTCCCCCACGATGGTCGCCGCCGCGGTCTCGGGGTAGATCGCGTGCAGTCGCGCCAGCAGCCGCTCGCGCACCGCGGCGCGTTCGGCCGGTGCGGGGATCTCGTCGGCGACCGCGTAGGCGTGCAGCTCCACGACGCTGCCGCCGGTGGCCCCGGCCCACTTTCCGGCCTGCTGTTCGTAGCGGTCGACCACGCTGATGTTGTCGAGGGGATCCAGCCCGCCCGTGCCGAGGAAGCATGTGCGGTCCGGGCGCACCGGCCGATCCAGCCACAGCCGCTGCACCGCGAAGGCGGGTGCGACGGCGGTGGCCGCGACCCGTGCGCGCCAGGGTGCGTCGCCCAGATCCGGGGACGATTCGACCAGCCGTCGCAGCCCGGTGTTGTCGGTGGCCAGCACGACCGCGTCGACGCGTCGGGTCGCGCCGGTGTCGTCGGTGAGCCGGAACCCGTCGCCATCGGGGTCGATGCGCTCGACACAGACGCCCCGGTCCACCCGGGCCTCGCCCGGACGGCCCGGTGTGGGCGGCCCGGTCAGGTAGTCCTCGAGCGGGGTCCACAGGCTGACGTCGAAGTTGTCGCGCGCCACGTCGAAGACCAGGCCCTCGCTCGAGCCGAGGAAGTAGATGTGGAACATCGCCGCCAGCTCGGCCGCGGACATCCGCCGGGGCTCGATGAAGAAGCTGCGCGAGAACACCTCGAAGGCCAAGTGCCGCGCGGACTCCGGGAAGTTGATCTCGCGCAGGAAGGTGTCGGCGTCGAGGTGATCGATCCACTCGTAGATCCCCGGAACCGACACCGCGGCCAGCGGTGCGGCTGCGCGCGGATCCATGCGGATCAGGTCGCGGACGCGGAAGGTGGGGCTGCGCAGGGCGAATGCGAGGGCGTTCCAGGGTGGGGTGCGCGGCAGGCCGCGGAAGGTGTCGCGGCGGCCCCGGGCGTCGATCAGCGGATAGTCGTCGAGCCTGCGCAGCCGCTGCAGGCCGGGATCGGTGCGCCCCAGCAGTTTTCGCAGGTTGTAGTACTGCGCGAAGAAGGCGTGGAAGCCGCGGTTCATGCCGACCTCGGTGCCGTCGGGCAACTGCTCGTTCCACGCGCCGACCCGGCCACCCAGATAGCGTTCGCGCTCGATGAGCTCGACCCGGCATCCGCGTTCGGTCAGTCCGGTCGCTGCCGCCAGACCCGCGATACCGGCGCCGATCACGGCCACGCGCGGTGCGGGGCCGAGCCGGGTGAGATCGGGATGGCCCGGCGTCGCGGGATAGCGCACCCGCCGCCGATCGCGTCCGTAGCCGTCCGGGGCCGTCATCGCCGGCCGCCGATTTGGCGTTGCCGGGCGCGTTCCCAGCCCAGTAGGACCGCGGTGATCAGGGCGAATCCGAACAAGTAGTCCTCCACCGGGATGTCCCACGGGAACCGAAGTCCGAGAATGTGTTCCGGGTTGTACACCACGATCGGCGTCGGGCCGGCGGTGAGCAGGCCGTCGACCAGGACCTGGAAGCTCAGCACGATCAGCATCGTGATCCAGTACGCCGGACGCCGGAACAGGCCGGTGCGCAGCAGCTTCGACTCGATCAGGCACACCGCCACGACCGCGGCGATCGCGGGCAGCGTGTATCCCACGCCGGTGATATTCATTGCCGCACCGCCTTTTCCGTGCGACCGAGGCGACGGCGCGCGAGGTCGAGCAGGTTCTCGACCGCGACGAAGGTGAGCAGCCCGCACAGCGGCACGACGAGGAAGAACAGCAGTTCCTCGAGCGGCATCGACCCGGGCAGCAGCACCCCGAGGGTGAAGCGGGGATCGAAGTCCCACACGCCGGCGGCGATCGCGATCAGATCCCAGATCACGAACAACGCCGCAGCCGGCCACAGCGCGCCGAGCAGCAGTCGCGGCCGCCGGTAGACGCCGGGACCGAGGAACTCCAGCGGCGCGGTCACGACGAGACAGCCCACCAGGATCAGCAGATAGTGCCAGTGTTCCATCGTCATCACCCGCGCTCGGACGGGTCGGGGGCGCCGACCGGTGGAACCGGGAGCCGTCCCGTCCCCTCGGCCGGATGGGCGCGGCGGGCTCGCCACGCGCGCACGAAACCCGCTGTGCCGACCCGAATCCGGCGGCCGGTGCCGACCGTGGCCCGCCGCCCGAACACCTCGAAATCGGCGGCCTCTATGCGATCGAGGATCTCCCCGTACAGTACGGCGGCGGTCTCGACGCAGGGTCGTGATCGCGGTGCGAGCAGCTGGGTCCCGGCGCGGGCGTAGGCGTAGATGTCGCGGGTGTTGGCGACCTGTTCGGCCAGTGCGCTCCGGACCCGTGGATCGACGCGGCCGCGGTCGCGGCACCAGCGCAGCAGGTCCCGGTCCACACCGTGGGCGGCGAGTTCGTCGGCGGGCAGATACACCCGGTCGCGTGCGAGATCCTCGTCCACATCGCGCAGGAAGTTGGTGAGCTGAAAGGCTTTTCCGAGGGCCGCCGCGTACGGTGTCGCCGCGGCCACCGATTCGACGGTGCCCAGCACCGGCAGCAGCTGTATGCCGATCACCTCGGCCGAGCCGTAGACGTAGCGGTCCAGGGCCGCGCGGTCCGGATAGTCGGTGATCGAGAGATCCATGCGCATCGAGGTCAGGAACGCCTCGAACAGGTCCGGGGGAATCCGGTAGGCCCGCGCGGTGTGCAGGACGGCGGCGAGCACGGGATCGCCGCCGTCGTCGGCCGCGCCGAATTGCCCGGCGAGGGTGTCCAATCTGGTGCCGCGCTCGGCCGGGGTCAGCGCCGGATCGAACTCGTCGAGGATGTCGTCGGCGCGCCGGGCGAAGCCGTAGAGGGCGTGTACGGCGGGCCGCTGATCCGGGGCGAGGAGCCGGGTGGCGAGGAAGAAGGTCTTGCCGTGGGCGGCGTTGAGCTCCCGGCAGCGCAGGTACGACTCGCGCAGGCCCGGATCGGTGATCCCGGCGGCGTCGAGCTCGGCGCGCGTCATCGCGACGTCCCGGCGGTGGCGTCACCCGCGGTGGCGACGCGTCGATTCCGTTCGCGGTGCCCGGTGACGCGGTCCGCGGCGAGACGTCCGGAGATCAGCACCGGCGGAATTCCCACCCCGGGCACCGTCGACCCGCCCGCGAGCACGACGTTCTCGAACCCGCGAATCATGTTGGCCGGCCGGAACGGACCGGTTTGGCTGAAGGTGTGGGCGAGGGCGAAGGGGCTGCCCGCCAGCATGTCCCGGCGCGCCCAATCGGCCGGGGTGACGACGCGGAGCACCTCGGCGTCGCGCAGATCGGTGGACAGCCTGGCACGGGCGAGGTCGAGAACCTCCTCCGCGTACTCCTCGCGCCGGCTCTCCCAATCGATATGTCCTCGTTGGAGATTGGGTACGGGAGCCAAGACGTACAGCAGATCGCGACCCGCGGGGGCCAGGGTTGGATCGCTCGCCGTCGGTCGCGTCACCAGCAGCGAGGGATCGGACATGACCCTGCCCTGCTCGATGATCTCGGCGAACGCGCTGTGCCAGGCGTCGCCGAACAGCAGGCTGTGATGGGGAATTCGCGTGTTCTGCTCGCACGCGACGTGCAGCACCACCGCCGACGGCGCGGGCCGCACGGCCAGCGGGCGGCGCGAGCGATGACCGAGAAGTTCGTAGGTGCGGTGCCGTTCGGTCGTCAAGACGACCGCGTCGCAGGCGATCCGCTCGCCCTGATCGGTGTGCACGGCGACCACGCGGCCGCCCGTGCGCTCGAGCTCGCTCACGCTCGCGCCGTATCGGAAACGCACACCCGCGGATTCGGCGGCGTCGGCGAGTGCGGCGGGCACCGCGCGCATGCCGCCGCGCGGGAACCAGACCCCGGACATCGTGTCCATGTAGGCGATCACCGCGTACGCCGCCAGTGCCCGATCGGGTGCGACCCCGGCGTAGAGCGATTGGAAGGTGAACACCCGCCGCAGGGTCGGGTCGGTGATGAACTCGCCGACCTTGCGGTCCCAGCGCCGGAATCCGCCCAGAGCGGTCAGCCCGGCCAGTGCCGGGATCGACATCGACAGCGGCGAATCGAAATTCGCCGCCACGAACCGGTCGAACTCGGTCGCGTACAGGCGGGTCAGCCAGTCCCGCAGACGCCGGTAGCCCGCGGCCTGTTCGGCGCCCGCGAAGTCGGTGATCGAGCCGACCATCCGCTCCTCGTCGCTGTGCACGTCGAGGGTGCGTCCGTCCGCGAATCGAGCCCGGTAGGCGGGATCGACGGGCATCAGGTCGAGGCGATCGGTCATCCGCTCGCCCACCGCGGCGAAGAGTTCCTCGAGGAGCCCGGGCATCGTCAGCACGGTCGGGCCGGTGTCGATGCGGTAGCCGTTCAAGTCCAGCCTGCCCATGCGCCCGCCCGGGACCGGTTCCCGTTCGAGCACGGTCACCGTGCGGCCGCGCGCGGCCAGGTGTATCGCGGTGGACAGGCCGGCCAGGCCGGCCCCCACCACCACGATGTGATCGCTGCGTCCCGTGACCGTGCGCATCGGACTTCCTCTCGTCACAACTGCCGGGCACTGCACAGCAGCGCCATATGTTCCAGTGCCGCTTGCCGATCCGGGCCGAGCGCGCAATCACGCAGTGCGTGCACGGCGTCGCGGACCCGGTCGGCGATCATGTCCTCGATGCGGTCGGGCGCACCCGATGCCGCGATGAGCGTGCGGCAGCGCTCGATCGCGGCGGCGTCGAGCTCCGGCCGATCCACCAGGTCCGCGAGCTCGTGGCGGGCGCTGCTCGCGCTCATGTCGAGCGCGGCGACCACGACGCTGGTGGCCTTGTGCTGGCCGAGGTCGCTGTCCTGCGGTTTACCGGTGACCGAGTCCGCCCCGAAGATCCCGAGCAGATCGTCACGCAGTTGGAACGCCTCGCCGATCAAGGTTCCGTAGTGCCCGAGGCAGGTCAGCATCGTCTCGCTCGCACCGGCGAGTGCCGCGCCCAGCTCCAGCGGCCGGCGCACGGTGTAGTTGCCCGATTTGGCGCGCGCGATGTCGACCACGGTGTCCAGGCTCGGTCGCTCGCGGACGTCGTTGGCCAGGTCCGCGAACTGGCCCACCGCCAGCTCGATTCGCATCGCGTCGTACCGGGGCCACAGTCGCGCCAGTGCCTCGGCGCCGACGCCGCTCTCGCGCAGCATCTGTTCGGACCAGACCAGGCACATATCCCCGAGCAGCGTCGCGGCCGAGGTCCCGAAGCCCGGTACCGCTCCGGCTCGGCCGCCGAATCGGGCGTTGAGCCGGACGTGGGCGGCGTCGGAGCCGCGGCGCAGCACGGCGTCGTCCATGACGTCGTCCTGCAGCAGTGCGAAGGCGTGCAGGAGTTCCAGGCTGGCCGCGGCACGCACGGCGGCGGCATCGGGCGCCGCGGCGCAGAGCCAGCCCAGGTACATGAATCCCGAGCGCAGGCATTTGCCGCCGACGGCGTATTGCGCGAGGACCTCGTCCACGCCGGCGGCGGACAGCTCCTTCACCCGCGTCTGGCGCAGGAAGTCGGTGAGCTCGCCGAGTACCCGGGCCCGGGTGTCGGTGTGCCAGTTCGCGAATCCCACGGATAGATCGGGTGGCCCCGCATCGAGCGGGGTCCGGGCGGGATCGAAGGATACGGTGCTCATCGGGCCATACCGTTTCGTGAGGCCGGAACGCCTGTCCGGGATGGGTTCTCGTGCAGGTCGGTGAGTACGTTCGACATCAGCTCGAGCGGTGTGCTCGCTCGCATCTCACGCCCCACTCTCGCGGCGGCGGAACGGAATTCGGGCGAGTTCAGGACTCTGTCGACCGCGGCCGCGATGGCGGCGGGCGTGGGGTGGGCGGTGCGGAGATCGATGCCCGCGCCGGTGTACGCCACCCGGGCCGCCACCTCGGGTTTGTCGGCGGTCTCGCCCGCGACGATCACCGGGACGCCGTGCCGAAGTGCCTGCTGCACACCGCCGTAGCCGCCGTTGGTGATCATCACGTCCACGTGCGGCAGCAGTTGGTCGTAGGGCACGAAGTCGGTGATCCGGGCGTTCGCCGGGACGGGAACGGCGGGCATCGGTGAACCGCCGGTGCTCACCACCACGGCGCAGTCCTCGCGCCCGCTCAGTGCCGTCAGCGATGGGGCGATCAGCTGTCCGAGGTCACTGTTGTTCCAGGTCCCCTGCGTCACGTGGACTATCGTCCGGGCGGATGGGCGGTCCCACGGGCTGGGCGGATGTACGCCGGGGAGCGGGCCGGTGAAGATGACCGAATCGGGCAGGTCGCCGCGCGGGTACTCGAAGCCGGGGACCGTGAACTGGAGCAGCCGATCGGCCAGCAGCGGCCAGTCGAGGAGATATCCGGGCGCGGGTCCCACGCCGAGCGCATCGAGGGTGGCGTCGAGCCTGCGCTGCGTGCTGCTGAACAGCACCTGCCGTACGAACCGGTTCATCGCCGTGTAGTCACGGCCCTTTTGCGGTTGCCATCCCATGCCGAAGGGAGGTGTATCGGAGCTCGAGAGCATCAGGGGGACGACGCCGCAGGCCACCACGGCCGGGCGCGGCCGCTGCGCGAGCAGAAGCGGGATCGCCCCGGTGAACATCACGTCGACCAGGACCGCGTCGACGTGGGCGCCGTCCAGTTCGCGGCGCAGTGCCCGGTACTGGCCGGCGATCGGGTCCAGGAAACCCGCGCGCAGTTCGGCGTTGCCGTTGCGCCACTTGCGGAGCAGTCCGGGTGCGGGTTCGCGGGCCACGTCGTTCACCGATACCGCGGCGTCGGCGGGCAGTGCCGAGCAGGAAATGCCCTGGGCCGTCACCGTTTCCAGGAAGCTCTCGCCGGTGAGAAAGCGCACCTGATGACCGCGTCGGGCCAGATCCGCGGCGACGGTCAGCATGGGCGCGACATGGCCCGGGATCGGACTCGCCGCCACGAGATATCGAGCCATGCCGAGAACTCCTCCGCTGGTCAGATCTCTATCGGGCCGACCCGTCGCACCGCCGGTCGGATCGAGACAGGTGACCGGCACTGAGGCGGGCTGACCCCGTCAAGCGTCCGTTCGAGTGCGTGTGCGGACGATGGTACCCCAATCGATGCATATTCGATGCACGACGCTTCTGTCTGGTTGGTGTGGATTCGCGTCGATACCGACAGTAACTGTGAGTTTGCTGATTCCAGTGCGTCGACACGGACCGCGTGTCGGACTCGAAGCGGCCGGCATCGGAAAATCTACGGACCGAGAGGGATTCAGTGGTGTGTATGGGACCGGTAGTACGCCGGGGCCGGAGCTTGCACGTTTGCTGAGTGGGACGCACGTGGGCGCGACGAACGATCACTGCGGGCACACAGCAAACCTGTCGAGTAGCCGATGATGCGCGGAATGTGAAAGCGTCGACTCGCGGCCACCCGTCGATGTGCGGCGCTGCGGCGATCGTTGACGGATGCGGGGGACCGAAACACATGGCAGACAGCAGAAATGACGCGATGCTCACGGCACCGCACGCCACCGCGAATCGCACCGTGGAGCCCGTCGCCCGCACGGTGCCCGGCCCGGGGTTCCGTGATCGGCTGCGTACCCACGCCGACTTCGTCCGCGGCCCCGAAGGGCATCAGGCGGTGTGGGGTCTGCTCGGCGCGATCATGATCACCTGCGGCGGTTTCGGCGCCGGCGCGACCCGCGTCCACGACCCGCTGATGGAGGATCTGCACCTGTCGTGGCTGCGGTTCGGGCACGGCTACGCGCTCGCCACGATCATGGTCTGGATCGGCGTGCTGCTGATGATCGCCTCGTGGGTTCGACTGGGCCGCACCGTGATCCGGGGTGGTACCGGGGTGACGCTGCGCGAGTTGCGCGCCGTCGTAGCGCTGTGGAGCGTCCCGCTGGTGTTCGCGGCGCCCCTGTTCAGCCGCGACGCCTACTCCTACCTCGCCCAAGGCGCGCTGCTACGCGACGGCTTCGACCCGTACGCGGTCGGACCGGTCTTCAATCCCGGTGTGCTGCTGGACAATGTGAGCGAGGTCTGGACCCACACGACCGCGCCCTACGGGCCGATCTTCCTGCTGCTCGGCCGCGCGGTCACCGGCATCACCGGTGACAACGTCATAGCGGGAACCATCGCGTTGCGGCTGGTGATGCTGCCCGGCCTGGCGTTGATGGTGTGGGCGGTGCCGTATCTGACCAGGCATCTCGGCGGCAGGCCCGCGGTCGCGCTGTGGCTCGCGGTGCTCAATCCGCTGGTACTGATCCATCTGCTCGGCGGCGTGCACAACGAGATGCTGATGGTCGGGTTGATGTGCGCGGCGGTCGCGCTGGTGCTCGAGCGTCAGCACGCGGCGGGGATCGTGGTGCTCTCGATCGGTGTGGCGATCAAGGCGACCGCGGGTGTCGCACTGCCGTTCCTGGTGTGGATCTGGATGCTGCACGAGCGCGAGCGGCGGGCCGCGCAGCGAGCCGGACGCGCCCCCGAGAATGTGCCGAACAGCGAACGGCCGCACGACGCGGCGCGGCCGACCCCCGACATGCCGCATCCCGCTCGGATCTTCGCCAGGATCGCGGGCCTGGGACTGGGCGTGTTCGCCGCGGTCTTCGCGGCCGCCACGATGCTCGCCGGTGTCGGGATCGGCTGGCTGACCGCGCTGTCCGGATCGAAGAAGATCATTCAATGGCTCTCGCTGCCGACGATACTGCGCGACATCATCGCCGCGCAGACCCCGCTGCGCCCGGACGCGCTGCTCGACCCGCTCCGGGCGCTGTGCATGCTGGCGCTGGTGGCGGTGCTGGCCTGGACCTGGTGGCGGTTCCGGCACAGCGAGCGGGAAGCGGTCCTGGGCATCGTGATCGCCTTCGTCGCGATCGTCGTCCTCTCCCCCGCCGCGCTGCCCTGGTACTACTCGTGGCCCCTTGCCCTGGCGGCGAGTTTCGCGCTGTCCACCACCACGCTGATGACGCTGGTGGGCCTGTGCACCTGGCTGATGCTGGTGTTCAATCCGGATGGGTCCCACGGGATGTACAACCTCTGGCACGTCACCGCCGCCACCGTCGTCGCCGCGATCGCGGCGCTCTCGCTACGGACGGTCGACCCGCTGCGCCTGCGCTCCCCGTCGCCGCCGCGACCGGCCGAATCCGTCCCTGAGTAGGCTGCGATAGTGCCCCTGGTCGAGGTCGTCTACGCCCCACATGTCCCCGAGTCCGCCCTGCGGAAGCTGGGTGATGTTCTGCCGCACCTGGTTTCCCTCGCGGTCGAGTGCCCCGAGGAGCCCTACGACGGCGACCTGCAACCCGGTGATGTGGAGGTCCGGTTCCGCGCGCTCGGCCCGTACGACCGCTGCGGCCTCGACGTGGTGGTCGAGATCCGCTCGAAGTTCTTCCCGAGCCGGGCCGAGAACCGCCAGGAACGGGTCGACGAGTTGCATGAGAACCTCGAAAAGGCTACGGGTCTGGACGATTTCGGGATCTATCTGTCGATGCCGGTGGCGGCTTGGGCGCAGGGCGAGGACGACTAGGAATCGAATGCCACCCCTGCACACAAGCCAGAACCCGGCACTCGGCTGGAGAATGAACGCCCTTGGCGCACTGAACTATTCAGCGGGCTGAGAGACGGGGCGATGCCCGTTCGTCACCGCTCGGACGGTGTGGTGCGAGTCCGGGGGTCCAGGGCCGGCGCGACCCAGTGACGGAGATAGCGGCGTAGGTCGGCGCCCTCGCGCGGTGGGTCGCCGGGGTCGATGATGAACGACTGCAGCGTGCGCAGCATCATCTCGATCAACTCATCGCGCGCGGTGTCGTCGAATCCCGCTGCGGGCCAGTCCACGTCGAAGCGATCCAGGATCGAGCGGCCGAAGTCGCGGGCTATCGCCGACGTCACGCCGGCGGCTAAGCCAACTCGGCGGCCGGGCGTCATCAGCAGGGCGACCTGTGGTTCCCGGGGCAGACGTTCGAGGGTTCGGGCGATGCCTTCGACCACCGCGGTGGCGGGGTCGGTGATTCCGGCCAGGTCCCGGGCGAGCACGTCCACGAAATCGCCTGCCGCGCGCTCGGCGGCGGCCGCGAGGAGGGCATCGGTGCCCGGGAAGTAGCGATACACCGTCTGCCGGGACACCCCGAGCGCGCGGGCGACGTCGGCGATTCCCGGCTCCAGGCCGCGGTCGATCGCCGCGCGAGCCGCCTCGAGAATGCGATCGACCGCTTCCGCGTCGCTGGTTGGCCGCGTGCCGGCCCAGCCGTGTGTGCGCATCGGGCCACCCTAATACGGCAAAAGGGAGCGTGAACAAGTTAGACAATACGACTTGACGCAAAGTGTATGGTCGTCTTGTACAGAAGGAGAGCTCATGCCCACTCATCCGCTCCTGAATCCCGCGCCCCTGGACGAGAACCTCACTCGCCGCGCTCTGAATTTCGCCCTGAACCGCAGCACCCAACTGGCCGAGGATGTGCTGCGGGTGCCGCTGACCTACTACCGCGACGAGAAGCTCGTCCAGCTCGAGCTGGACAACGTGCTGCGCCGCACACCGCTGGCGATCGTGCCCGGCGCACAACTCGCAGCGCCCCACGACTTCGTGGTGCGCTCGGTACTGGGTGATTCCCTGTTGATCACCAGGGATCGCGACGGCAAAAGCCATGTCTTCCTGAACTATTGCCGCCATCGTGGGGCGATGCCCGCCTGCGGCTCCGGCAACGCGAAGCGGTTCGCCTGCCCGTATCACGCGTGGACCTACGACTCGACGGGCAAGCTGGTGGGTGTGCCGGGCAAGGAAGGCTTCACCGGTATGGACCGCGCCGACTACGGGCTGGTCGAACTACCCACCGAGGAACGCCACGGATTCATCTGGGCGGTGCTGACCGCGGGCGCGGACATCGATCTCGACGCTCATCTCGGTCCGCTGGATGCCGAACTCGCGCAATGGAATTACTCGGCATACGGGTACCACGACGATCGCGAATTCCAGTCCGAGGTCAGCTGGAAGGGTGCGCTGGAAGCCTTCGCCGAGGGCTACCACTTTCCGTTCGTGCACGGCGAGAGCGTGATCGGGCAGAACACGCTGGCCAACACCATGGTGTTCGACAAGTTCGGCAAGCACCACCGCATGGGCTTTCCCTTCACCTGGATCACCGACCTCGACGCCGATCCGACCGGGTCCTGGGATCCCTCGCATCAGATGGGGGTCATCTACTGGGTCTACCCGAACCTCATCCTGGCCAACAGCCCCGTCGGGGTGGAGATCATCGACATGCTGCCCGTCGACTCCCCCACCCGGTGCACGGTCCGGCACAGCTGGATGGGCCGGGTCCCGGCCACCACCGCCGAACAGCGCGAGCTGTACGACCAGATCTACGCACAGGTCCACGCCGCGGTCCGCGACGAGGATTTCGCCATGCTGCCCCAGTGTGGGGAGGCCGTTCGCCGGGGCCAGCACGACCATATGATCATCGGGCGCAACGAGATCGGCGTGCAGAACATGATTCGGGTGTTCGCCGAGGAGCTGGGGATTTCTCTCGGCTGAGGCCGAGGTGGCGCCGGATCGCTTGGGCCAGCTCGTCTGGGGCTAGGGTGTGCACGTGGCCGAGTGGATCAGCGTGTACTGCCGCGAGACGATCCGGCTCGAGCCCGAGCGGATTCGCGGATGGATCGAGGTCGCCGACCTGGCGACCTGGGCCGAAACGGTGTACGACGACGATGAACTGGCGGCGGCGGCAGCGGATTCGGTCGCCGCGAATCTCAGAGTGCATCCCGGTTCGCCGCTCGAGGTGCACTGGACGGAGTCCGGTCATCCACTACTGATCTCGGTCAACACCATACCCGCGGAAGAGGTTTCGGAGATCCTCGACGAAGTGATCGCTGAGGCCACCGGCCCCGGGCCGGAGCGGATCCGCGATCATCTGGCCGCAGTACGCCTCGCGATAAATATCGAGATGTCGGCGGCGGATTCCAGGTCCATGGGGGCGGTGCTCGGTGAGATCGTCGCGCTCGAGCTGGCCGCGGCCGGCGACGGGCTGGTGTGGTTCTTCGACAAGGACTGGGTGTCGCCCGAGGACCCCGCTGACACCGTGTGGACCAGAGGCTGATTCACCGGCCCGGGCACTCGGCCGACCGAGAACCGCCCGCCCACACCCGAAAGTTGATGCCTCCCGCAGCCGAGCGCAGTGACCGGTCGTGGCGATCTCGGCGCTGCGGCTGCCTGGGCAGCGGAGTCAGAACAGGTTGCCCCGGCCGAACGAGGCGAACTCGGCTTCGAGTTCGGCCTTGGCGGAAGCCGTCAGGGGTTCGTACTCGGGTTTGCCGCGGCCGAACCAGTGGTAGACGGGCTCTCCGGTGTGCCAGCGTTGTTCCTGGAGTTCACGTTTGAGCACCTTGTTCGAGCCGGTGACCGGGAGGCGGGCGGAGACGCGGAGCAGGCGGGGCGCGCCTTTCGAGCCGAGATCATCCTGGGCCGTGAGGAACTCGGCGAACTCCGTGGTGTCGAAGGATTCCGGATCCGCTACCTCGATGGCCGCCATCACCCGGTCACCGGAGCGCGGGTCCGGGACGCCGTAGACGGCGGCGGCAATCACCGCGGGATGTCGCCGGATCACCTGTTCGATCATCAGTGTCGAGGTGTTCTCCCCGTCGACGCGCAGCCAATCGCCTTTGCGGCCACCGAAATACAGGAACCCGGCCTCATCGATGTAGCCGAGGTCGCCGGTCCAATACCAGCCGTTGCGCAGACGCTCGGCATCAGCGACATCGTTCTTGTAGTAGCCCTCGAAGACGATCGCGCCCGCCTTGTCGACCATCTCGCCGACCGATTCGTCGGCGTTCAGCACACGGCCGTGACTGTCCAGCACCGCGCGCGGACAGTCCTCGAGCGTCTCCGGATTCACCACCGCCACACCGGGATGCGCCGGGCGGCCCAGTGCGGTGGCGGGTGCGGCCGGATCCAGCGCGGCCAGGGCAGGGCCTTCGCTCGAACCGTATCCCTCGAACAACTCGGCCCCGAAACGGCGGCGGAACTCGGCCTGGTCGGCCACCGACGCCTCGGTGCCGAATCCGCGGACCAGGGTGGTGTCGGCGTCCTGCGGGGTCGCCGGGGTGGCGAGCAGATAGCCCAGCGCCTTGCCCACGTAGGTGAAGAAGGTCGCGCCGAAATACCGTACGTCGGAGAGGAATCCGGTCGCCGAGAATTTCGGGGTCAGGCACACCGTCGCGCCGTTCACCAGGGCCGGCGCCCACAGGGCCATGATCGCGTTGCCGTGGAACAGCGGCATGCAGCAGTAGTCCACGTCCTCGCGGATGTGGCCGAACTTGTCGCTGGCCGCGTAGCCGAGGATCGCCAGCCGGCGCTGGGTGCACTTGACCGCCTTCGAGGTGCCGGTCGTGCCCGAGGTGAACAGCAACAGCAGCAGGGCCTCCGCACCGGCGTGCGCGACCGGCTCGGCCGTGTACGCCGCCAGTCGCTCGGTATAGGCCGGGTCGTCCACCAGCAGGAACCGATCCGGCTCCAAGCCGAGGTCGAGACCGCCCAGGCGGGCCATGCCGGCCGCGTCGGTGACGATCAGCTGGCAGTCGACGTAGCGGATGTCGGCCGCCAGTTGCGCGTTGCCGCGGGTGGGATTGATGCCGACGACGGTCGCGCCCGCCAGCGCGGCCGCACCCAGCCAGAAGACGAAATCGGGCACGTTGTCCAGCAGTACGCCGATATGGAACGGCCCGTCGCGCCGCAGGTCGCGGGCCAGTTCGGCGCGTGCCGCCGATTCCCGCACCACCGCGTCCCACGTCCAGTCCCGCTCCCGGGTGCGCAGACCGAGCCGCTCGTCACCGAGCCGGTCGAGCAGCAGGCTCGCGATGTCCGCACGCCGCCCGGCCGGGTTCTGTGCCACCGTTTGGTCCGTCATGTCCGATTCGCCTTTCATTCGCAGAGTCTCGCGCTTCTCACACGCCCGGGTACACGAGTTCGACGTACTCGCTGGGCAGTTCGTCGAACGACAGCTTGCGGATCTCGACCGGGCCCGAGTGGTAGGAGTCCTCGCCGATGATCAGCCCGGCCTCGCTCACCGGCCACAGCAGCAGCTGCCGGAACGAGATCAGGTAGTCGGCCGCGGGGTCCTCGATCGGGAGGCCGATCTGGGCCGCGTACGCGCCCGGGTAGATCTGGCGCAGATAGCCTTCGGTGACCACGCAGTCGTCGTCGACCAGCAGGCGGTCCAGTTCGAACTCCAGGATGTTCGACTTGCTCGCCACGAATGCCGCGTAGTAGTCGCGCACGCCGTCCCAGCCCTTCGGGCCGACATCCTGACCGAACTGCCAGAAGTGGTAATTCGGTTCGGCCACCAGGGTTTTCATCAGACCATCCAGGTCCGGCACCGCTTCGGCCTTCATGTGCGCGATGACGATCTCGAGCACCCGGCGGTGCCGCTCGTTGGCGGTGACGGCGAGCCGCTCTTCGAGCAGCTTCCAGGTCTTGGTGGGTTCGACGATGGGCATGGTGTGAATCTCCTTCTCCCGCACCGGCTGTGCCGTGCCCGTCGATCGTCGCCGAGCGGAGTGATCCGGATCACCCGCCGTCCGTCGCGGGTATCACCTTCCCGACCCGACGCCTGTCGGGTCGGGCGGGGCCGACAACTGCGTGGACGAGAGCGCCATGCGGCGCACGAACAACGCCAGCGTGGCCGTGAATCGGTCCAGCGCGTCGTCGACATCCCAGCCCATCACGGCCTCCACCTGCGCGATGCGCGCGGCCACCGTGGAGTGATGCAGATGCAGCTCGGTCGCGGTGCGGCGCAGGGTGCCGAAGACGCAGAACGCCTCGAGGGTGTCGACCGCGAGTGCGCCCGCCTCGGTCGCGGCGAACTCGTTGACGCGCGTCACGTCGGCGACGCCGAGCAACCGCTGGACCGGCAGGTCCGCGAGCAACTCCAGCGCGCCGAGGCGCTCGAAGGCGATCACCCGGCGTCCGTGCCAGGTCGACGAGGCGAAGCGCAGGGCCCGCCGCGCCTGCTCCCAGGATGTGGCCGCCGCGTATGCGGGCAACCGCTCCCCCACGCCGATCCACGGGCCCTCGGCTCCTGTTCGGGACGCCGGAAATGCTTGCACCACAGCTGCATTCAAGGTGTCCGAGAGGCCGCGATCAACCATCGAGAGCCGTCCGGGTCCTGCTGTGCTCGACTCTGCGACGTCCGTGCCCCGGTCGGAACGCACGGCGCCGTTCGTCCCGGCTGAGTCATGCCCGTGGTTGCCGAGATCCACCGTGCCGTCGGATATTCCGAAGTCCTGGACCAGGATCGCCGTGGTCGATCCGATCGTCGCCTGCCGCAGCACCGGTACATGCTCGCCGATGATCCGCACGGCGACCGCGGCTCCGGGCCCGGCAACAGCGAGGACCCTGGTGAACCGAGCCGGATCGAGCCCGAGCAGCCGCATCGCGCGGACTCGGTCCTCGCGCCGCTCCTTGTCCGACAGCACCACTTCCAGCAGCGCGGGATCATCCATGCGCAGCGGGTTCGGCGCCTGGCGCGCGGCCACCACCCGTAGACAGTGCCGCAACCGATCCAGCACCACGTCATCGAGCGGATGCGGGGCCGCCGCCCAGGACGGCACGTCGTCGGGCTCGGTCGCGCGTGGCTGTCCATCGGGCCGCTCGAGCCAAACCGCCGGTTCCAGGTCCTTCGGTTCGGGTCCGGCGGTGCGGGCGGGCAGCAATCTGCCCGCCGCGTCGTATCGGATCACCGGACCGCCGGGCCAGCTCGCGCCGACCGGGCATTCGGCCAGCAGCGCGGTCGCGCGAATGACGGTGTCGGCGTTGGCCGCCGACTCGTCGAAGGCGTCGAAGTAGTCGATGACCCGCAGCATCGCGGCCGCGTCGCCGGTCAGTTCGGACAGCCGGGGCACGTTCGAGGTCGGCGCAGGCTCGAGCACACCGCTCCCTCCACATCGATGGAATGTCCGATCAGGCTTACGCGATGGCGGGCGGAAGCATCGGAAATCGACCGGATCGTTCGACTGGGTGGGACTCGAGTTGGCAGCGGAATGCGCCGGCGTTCGAGCACTCCGCCGGATGGCGGCTCAGGGCTGGGATTCGTCGCGATTCCGGGGAGCCTCCGGGTATTCCCCGATGTGCGTAGCGAATTCGGCTACCTACCCTTCTCCTATGAACGGAAGAGTCCGCCATTCGACGGAATCCAGCAGCCGGGGGCGCCCATGAATTCCAGAGCCGTCCGAGGTGTATCCGCCCTCGTTGTATTGCTGATGTCGGCCGTCGCGGCCGGCTGCGCGCAGACGACGAACGAGTCCGACGATGCCTATCATTCGGTGGACGTGACGATCCAGAATTCCGGAACAACAATCGGTGGCACACTGACCGTCCCCGACCGGGACGGCCCTTTTCCCGCGGTGGTCCTGATTCCCGGCGGTGGAAAACACAATCGGGACGAGGAATTCGCGCAGCACAAGCCCTTCCTGGTGCTGGCCGACGCGTTCACCAGGGCGGGATTCGCGGTGCTCCGAACGGATGACCGCGGGGTCGGCGCGACGACCGGTGACAAGAGCGAGGCCACCTACGACGACCTGGCCTCGGATGTTCTCGCGCAGATCTCGTTCCTGCGGGGACGGCCGGATATCGACCGCACGCGAATCGGGCTGCTCGGCCACAGCCAGGGCGGCACACTGGCACCCCTGGTAGCGCAGAAGGCGCCCGACAGCGTGGCATTCGCGATGCTGATGGCGGGACCGGCACAGACGGGATGCGAGGTGCTCGCGCATCAGATGCGCGTACAGCTCCGCGCGGCCGGAACCTCCACCACCGATGAACTGGCGGCCAGTGATGCGGCCGTACGCACCGAATGCGATCTACTCCGCGAAGGCAATTTCGACCAAGCGCGCACGAATGCCAGAGCCGCGAATCAGCGCCTGCCCGAGAACCAACGGGCCGACGACGCGGATATCGACGGGGCGATCAATCAGGAATACGCCGCCCAGGCGACCTACGATCCCGAACCGGCGCTGCGCGCTCTCCGGATACCCACCCTCGCTTTGTTCGGAACCAAGGATGTTCAGGTCGATGCCGCGGTGAACGACCCCCTCATGCGCAGTTTTCTGTCCGGAAATCCGGCCGCGACCGTGCACACCTTCGACGGCGCCAATCACCTGATGCAGTCGGCGCAGACCGGCATGCCCGACGAATATGTATCGATTGCCACGACAATCGACCCGGCGGTGCTCGACTACATGACAGCGTGGCTGAATCAGGTCGTACGGAGATAGGCCCGATTCAGACCGCAGATGTGGGAGCTTCGGCGCTTTCTACGCCAAGCCGCGTGCGCTGCCGGAACGCACTGGGCGGACTGCCGGTCCATCGAGTGAACGAACGGCTGAACGCCGCGGCGCTGGTGTAGCCGAGGCGGGCCGCTGTCTCCTTGACGGTGAGGTCGAGGACGTCGAGCATGTCGATCGCCAGCGCGTGCCGCGTCTCCTCCTGCAGGAGCCGGAAGTTGGTTCCTTCCTCGGCAAGTCGTCTATGCAGGGTACGGCGGTCCATGTTCAGTCCGGCCGCGATGTCGCTCGCCGTGGGCGCGGAGTGGATCTGCTGCAGCAGCATCGCACGCGTTCTCGCGGCGAGCGGCCCGCGGTTGCGCTGCTGCAAGAGGTCCCGGCACTGCTGTTCGCACAGCGCGGCGGTAGCCGGATCCGGCATCGACATCGGTTCGGTGAGTAGATCGAGTGGAAACGTCAGTTCGGTGGTCGGGCGGTCGGCGATTATCCGGAGCCGCCGGATCGGATCGTGTGCGAGGTCGGCGAGCATGCGGCCCATGCCGTCGACCACCGTCGCCGCACGGTCGGCGGGAAGCGCCAGTTCCAACCGCGTATCGCCGAGCCGATCGACGAGTTGCGGACTGAGACAACGCAATACGATCACCCCGAAGATGATGGCGATGTCGCGTTCGAGTAGGAACGCTCGGACGTCGGCGGGCAGCTGCCCGTGCTCGAACGTGATCCGCCCTCTCGTCTCGGTGAAACCGGCCGTGATGTCGATGAACCGATTGCCGATCCGCAACGTTCGGAGGGCGACCTGCAGGGCTTCACCGGCGGTGGGACTGCTGAGCATGGCGAAGCCGAGCAGTCCGAAGTTCGCCAGCGAGAAGCGCATCGCGACCTCGGTCCCGAGTCCCGGGAGGTCGCCGAGGGTCTGGACCAGGTTGCGCGCGACCGATAGCTCTTGTACGCCTTCGACTTCCAGATCGTCGGCAGCCAGGTCCGCGAGCACGAGTCCGGTCGAGGCGAGGAGTCGGCGCTCCGCGATCCCGTGATCGATTCCGACCTGGACCATGTGGCGGATTCCGATGATGCCGCGTCTGAAGTCCCACGACCTGCGCTCCATCGCGCCGAAAGTATCACGGTTCCGTCCCATCGGGTCATTCCCGCCTGCGCGGGCCGCTCGTACGTTGACAGAGGGCCGTTCAGACGTCGGCCCGTGTACGGGGGGTCGTACCGCATTCGAGTCGTTCCCCTCCCCGATGCGGAATCGCCCGCCCGAGACAAGGAGGGGCATAACCTATGCGTCCCATAGTGATTCGATGGCTGGGGCTGGGCGCGCTGTGCTTCGCCGAGTTGCTGGTGTTCCTGGACAACACCATCGTCAACGTCGCGCTGCCGAAGATCTCGACGGATCTGGGCGCCGGCACATCCGGTTTGCAGATGGTGGTGGACATGTACACGCTCGTGTTCGCCGGCCTGCTGCTGACTGGCGGATATCTGGGTGATCGTTTCGGCCGCAAGACCGTGCTGCTGATCGGAATCGTCGGCTTCGCGGCGGTCTCCGCACTCGCGGCTCTCTCGCAGAACCTGGGGCAGCTGATCGCCGCACGCGCGGGCCTGGGACTCTTTGCCGCTCTTGTCTTTCCGGCCACCCTCGCCCTCGTGGTGATCCTGTTCGACGACCTCCGCGAACGCGCGATCGCGGTCGCGACGTGGGCCGCGGTCGCCGGGGTCGCCGCCGCGATCGGCCCGGTGGTGGGCGGCTGGCTGCTCCATCGCTACTCGTGGAGCTCGATCTTCTGGATCAACGTTCCCGCCGGCGCCCTCGCGCTGGTCGCGGTCGCGGCGCTCATACCGCCCAGCCGACACCCCGATGCCGGCCGCTTCGACATCGGTGGCATGGTGCTGTCGATGGTCGGCATCACGATCGTCGTCTACAGCGTGATCGAGGCCCCGAACCACGGCTGGCTGACCCTCCGCACCGTCGGCGGGATCGCGATCGGCGCGGCGGTCATCGCTGCCTATGCCGTCTGGGAGAGTCGGTTCCCGTCGCCCCTGTTCGACATTCGCCTCTTCCGCGACCGCAACTTCGCCGCGGCGGCACTGCTGCTGACCTTCGGCATGTTCGCGCTCATGGGCTTCGTGTTCCTGATGACCCAGTACTTCCAGGGCGTCAAGGAGTTCTCCCCCTTGGAGACCGGCACCCGCACACTGCCTTTCGCGATCGCGATGACGGTCTTCGCCGGGCCGAGCATGTGGCTCGGATCGAAGATCGGGGCGGGTCGCACCGCGGTGCTCGGGTCGCTGGTCATGGCCGTGGCCTTCCTGCTGACCATCCGGTACGACGCGCTCACCTCGTATTGGGGCGTGATCGCGCCCGTGATGGTCACACTGGCCGCGGGCGTGGCGCTCGTCGCGGGCCCGGCGACCTTGATGGTGCTCAACGAACTGTCCACCGGTCAGGTCGGTGCCGGGTCGGCGGTCAACGACACGAGTCGCGAACTCGGCGGAACGCTGGGGGTAGCTGTACTCGGCTCGGTCCTCGCCTCTGTCTACTCCGGGAAGATAGCTTCCGATCTGGCCGGCATACCGCTGCCGCAGGAGGCACGCGATGCGGCGGCGAACTCGATGCTGACCGGGGTTCAGGCGGCCGGATCAATCCCGGGTCCTGTCGGCGCCCAGCTCAGCGGTCTGGTCAAAGGCGCCTTCCTCGACGGCTTTCACACTGCCTCTCTCACCGCCGGAGGTATTGCGGCAGTCGCCGCTGTCGCCGGGTGGCTGCTACTCGAGCCGAGCCGACACAGGGCGAGCACCGACAACATCACGACCGTGTCGGAGAGGAAGTCGGCGTCGCCGGTTACCTGATGCCACCGGCATTACGAATGGTGAGACCGGGTCCCGGCGTGGCAATTGCTCATCCTGACCGATCGACATGGTTCCCTTGTCGATGAAGGTGAGAAGAATGCGCTGAAGTGGTTATCGCTGGTCGGGTGCGTTGAGCTTTGTCGGCTCGGTCGACCGAGCCGAACGGAATCGTCGAGGAGCCGCGAATGACGAATTCTGCGAGTCATGACCCACAGAATCTGGATCGGTCGCGACTGCCGATTCCGGATCCGCCATTCCAGGGAACGATCGGCACGACGTACGAGGATTCCGTTCCGGATTGGCCGGATCCGCCGTCAGCTCCGGCCGGCGCGCCCAACGTGGTCATCATGATGCTCGACGACGTCGGCTTCGGGCAGGTCGGGACATTCGGTGGTCCGGTCCCGACCCCCGCTCTCGACAAACTTGCCGAGGCGGGTCTGCGATACAACCGGTTTCACACGACGGCAATCTGCGGGCCCTCGAGGGCCGCGCTGCTGACCGGGCGCAACCACCACAACTGCGGCGCGGGATTCCTCGCGGAGTGGGCGACGGGTTTTCCGAGCTACACCAGTCTGATCCCGAAATCGACCGCGACGATCGGACGGACACTTCGGGAGAACGGCTACAACACCGCCTGGTTCGGCAAGAACCACAACACGCCCGATTGGTTGACCAGCGTGGTCGGCCCGTTCGATCGCTGGCCCACCGGACTCGGCTTCGACTACTTCTTCGGTTTCAACGCGGGCGAGACGAACTCCTTTTACCCGGCACTGTTCGAGAACACGCGCCCGGTGGAGCCCGATCGTGGGCCCGAGGATGGATACCACTTCATGACCGACATCACCGATCGGGCGATCGAGTGGCTGCGCTACGGCAAATCGGTGAACCCGGGCAAGCCCGCTTTCCTCTACTTCGCCCCGGGTGCCATGCACGCTCCCCACCAGGTAACCCAGGAGTGGCGTGACCGGTTCCGCGGGCAATTCGACAAAGGCTGGGATGTCGTTCGTGAGGAGACCTTCCAGCGTCAACTCGCGCTCGGAGTGATCCCACCGGGGACGGTCAACACCCCGCGGCCGGACTGGGTGGACCCGTGGGATTCGCTCTCGGAGGACGAGAAGCGTGTGTGTGCCCGCTTCATGGAGAACTATGCCGGGTATCTCGCGTTCGTCGACCAGGAGTGCGGGCGTCTGATCGACGCCGTCAACGGGCTTCCCGATGCGGACAACACGCTGCTCTGTTTCATCGTCGGCGATAACGGCGCCAGCTCCGAGGGTGGTCCGCGCGGGACCGTGAACGAGATCATGAACCTCAACGGCATTCAGTCCGACGTCAGCGAGATCCTCGCGCGCATCGACGATATCGGCACTCCGAACAGCGAGTCTCACTACCCGATGGGATGGGCCTGGGCGGGCAATGCCCCCTTCCAGTGGGTCAAACAGGTCGCCAGCCATCTCGGCGGCACCCGCAATCCGATGATCGTCACATGGCCCTCCCGCATCACCGAGGCCGGCGGCATCCGCTCGCAGTTCACCCATTTGATCGACATCGTTCCGACCATCCTCGACATCGCGGGAATCCCCGCGCCGGACATGGTCGACGGCATCGACCAGAAGCCGATGGACGGGGTATCGATCGCCTCGACCTTCGATTCAGCGGACGCACGCCCGACGCGATCGCGACAGTATTTCGAGGTCCTGGGCAACCGTGCGATCTATGACGACGGCTGGATCGCCTGCGCCCAGCACACCCGCCCGTGGCGCATGGACATCGCACCGGGGAACTGGGAGGCCGACCGCTGGGAGCTCTACAACCTCGACGAGGATTTCAGCGAGAGCCTCGACCTTGCCGACCAGCACCCCGACAAACTCGCGGAACTGAAAGAGATCTTCGACCGCGAGTGCGTCGCCTACGGGGTCTACCCGCTCGATGATCGTGGCTCGGCGCGGCTCAGCGTCCCCAAGCCCGCGCCAGGCGGAGCAGACCCGAACCGCACTCGGTTCACCTACTACCCGGGCACGTTGCGTTTGCCCGAGACCGCCGCGCCCAATACGAAAAACCGTTCTCACGCAATCGAAGTGATACTCGACGGGCCCGGCGACGGCATTCTGGTCGCCGCAGGTGGATCCTCTGCGGGGTACGTGTTGTACGTGCACGACGGCCGACCTGTCTACCACTACAACTACTTCGGGTCCGAGCGCACGATCATCGAGTCCGATCTGCCCTTGCCCGACGGCCCCTCGACCGTTCGCCTCGAGTTCGTCTATGACGGGGGCGGCCTCGGAAAGGGTGGCGAGGCAACACTGTTCGTGAATGACCAGGTCGGTGCTCGCGACCGGATCGAGCACACCGTCCCCGGACGGTTCGGGATCGACACCTTCAACATCGGCCGCGACACCGGTTCCCCCGTGAGCCCGCAGTACCCCATGCCCTTCGCGTTCACCGGGACGATCCGGCAGGTGGACATCGTGATCGCCGAGCCCGGAGTCAGCACGGACGAGGCACGGCTGCACGCCATGTTCGATGCGGGGAAAGACTATTGACAGCGACGGTCCGGCGACCCGCCACGGCTCAACCGGCGGAGCAGGGATGCCGGCCGTTCACGCTACGAACGAGTGGAGGATGGCGAGACGGACGGTCTGCCTGAACCGCACTACCCTTCCCCCAAATACCCTGTACCGCTCGGCACAACATGCCGTCGCCCTGCTCGAATCCGCCCGCCCCGAACGCCTCGGTCCCAGCGGGACCTACTCGTTCGTGCTCGGGCGCCGACAATACCGGGAGCGGATCTCGTGCCGGGACCCACGCTCGTGTCGGTTCGAGAGCCCAGCTCCCGCATACTCCTGGGATGAGTTCGACAAAGTTCGTAGGGATCGACGGCCTCGGCTTCTGGGCCGTCGACGACGCGCTCGACGTCTGGCTCGCATACCTGGTCGGGCAGATCGAACCAGAATCACTTGCTGACGATCCCTGGTTCGGTGGGGTACACGATCAATGGCGGCGGGCCGCCGCACTCGATGATCATGGGGTGACCATGGTCATCGACAACGAACGTCAGCGGGACCTGATCCGCGCGTGCGCGCGAGCTGCTCGCAGCGCCGCGGTCGACGGTGGCGATATCGGTCCGGATCGGTTGCGGCAGTGGCTGATTCTCGATGGAACGGCTGTCTCGGATGGATTTGCCCGGCATCCGGAGGGAGTTGTGCTCACTCGCATCCTCGAGGTCGCGGACGGATTCATCGCGCTCCTGGAGGGCCGTTTGGAGCCGGCTCCCGACGGTAGCCGGTGGCACCTCGGGACCGGTGAAGGGATGCGCACGATCGCGCACCAGTGAGCGGTACGGGACCCAACCTGCTTGAGGCGTCGATCTACCGGGGATGTCGGTTGTTCACGCTACGAACGATCCCGGCGCGGCGGTCGTGTGCGCGGCGCCGCCGATCGACTGATAACTGGCACACCCCGCGCTGACCCGCGCGGGGTGAACAGCTACCGAACTTTCTGCACGTGGGTGTTGTCGGCATCGAGAACGGTGCCGTCGACGCCGACCGGCGCGACGTCCGGGACCGGAGCGCCGTGCTCGTCGACCAGAGTGGAGTGGACCTCGCCGGGGGCGAACGCGTGGCGTTCTCCCCATTGGCGCAGGGTGAGAATGACCGGGAACAGGTCGCGCCCGGCGTCGGTGAGCACGTACTCCTGCCGACGACCCGACGCCGCGGTGCGCTGGGCCAGCAGCCCGTGCGCGATCAGCTTGTGCAGGCGGTCGGTGAGGATGTTGCGGGCGATCCCGGTGCGTCGCTGAAACTCGGTGAACGACCGCACCCCGTCCATCGCATCGCGGATGACCAGCAGGCTCCACCGGTCGCCGACCAGGTCGAGCGCGCGAGCGGCGGGGCACTCGGGGTCGGTCCAATCGAGGTTGGGAGCGCGAACGGCGCTGCGCGACATGACACCTCCCGATGAGTTGCGGATTGCAACCATTATGACTTACCTTCGAAACAGTTGCAATTCGCTACTGATTGAGGGCTGTTATGAACATGTGGCGTCGGTTGCTGCTCGCCACGGTCTGTGGTGTCGCCGTGGCGAGTATCTATGCCGCGCAACCGGTTCTGGCATCGATGGGCCACGATCTCGGCCTCTCGCCCGGCCTTGCCGGGTGGGTCGTCTCGATCGCCCAGTTCGGTTATCTGATCGGGTTGGTCCTGCTGGTGCCGCTCGGTGATGTGGTGGCCGACAGACGTCGGCTCATGGCTGTGCATCTGGCGCTCACAGCGGTGGGCATGATCCTGACGGCCTCGGCGTCGACCGGGTGGGTGGCGTTCGCGGGGTTAGCGGCGGCCGGGTTGTTCGCGGTCGTGGTGCAGACCACCGTGGCCTACGCGGCGTCGGTCTCCCCGCCGGCCGAACGTGGACGCACCATCGGCATCGTGACCTCGGGCGTCGTGGTCGGTATCCTCGGCGCGCGGGTCGTCGCCGGCATGCTCGCCGACCTGTGGGGCTGGCGCAGCATCTACATCGCGCTCGCGGTGCTCTCACTCACACTCGCGGCCCTGGTTCCCGCCGTACTGCCGCGGGAAGACCGCCCGCACCGCCTCACGGGATACCGCAGAGCCGTCTTCTCACTCGGCGGACTGTTCACCAGCCGCACCTTCCTGACACACGGAGTCATCGCGTTCTTCCTGTTCGCCTCGTTCGGAACTCTGTGGAGCGGACTGTCTTTGCCGCTGTCGGGCGCGGGATGGCAGCTGAGCGAGACGCAGATCGGCCTGTTCGGCCTCGCCGGGCTCGCCGGCGCACTCGGCGCCGCACGCGCGGGACGATGGGCGGACGCGGGACGGGCCCGCCTGGTCTCCGGCCTCGCGCTCGTCCTGCTCATCGGCTCGTGGGTGGCGACCGCGCAGCTGGCATGGTCCCTGTGGACCGTCGTCATCGGAATCGTGGTGCTCGACTTCGCGGTTCAGGCCGTGCACGTGAGCAACCAGCACGTACTCACCGCCTCGTTCCCGGAACGCCTCAGTAGCGTGATAGGCGGCTACATGGTCTTCTACTCCCTCGGCTCCGCCCTCGGCGCGGCCACCACCACCGCCGTGTTCACTGCCCACGGCTGGGTGGGCTCGAGCCTGCTCGGCGCCGGATTCGCCATTTGTGCGCTCTTGGTCTGGGCGACTGACAGACGAATCCCCCTCGGCGGCGGAGACTTTCGATACGAGACAACAGATACGCGCCGACCGCAGGCGGCAATGAACTGCTCGAGCCGTACGTAGTGAATAACCCCGCAGCTTTCGAGCTACCCCGCGTGCTCGGTGCGCTGTGCGGGGGGACCTATCGACAAGCGGTCGGCCGACACCGCGCGGCCTCGATACCCTTTCACACCTGCGCCCGTATGCTGCTCACGCCGCGAACGAGTGGAGGCTTGCCAGGCAGAGAGTCTGGGTGTTGTCGAACCACTCGAACGTCTGGACCGGCCGGAAGCCGAGGCGTACCGCAAGTGCGAGAGAGCGTTCGTTCGCGGACTCGGTCGAGATCAGGACTGGCTGGTCCGGGAGTTCTTGTGCCGCAGCGCGCAGCAACGCGGCGGCGGCCTCCCGTGCCAAGCCGGCTCCCCAGACTTCGGGCAGCATCAGGTAGCCCAGTTCCAGTTCTTCGCCGGTCTCGGTGACGTGGCCGGGCCAGTCGGACGGGCGACGTTTGAGCTCGAAAGTTCCGAGCAGATCGTCGGTGAACCGATCGGCGACGATGAAGGATCCCGGCGCAGCGGTAGCGTGTGCGGCGCCGCCGAGCTCGTCGAGGTATCGCTCGACACGCTCGCGTGGCAGCGCACCTCCGATGTGGGCTCCGACTCGCGGGTCTGTTCGCAGTTCGATCAGTCCTTCCCGATCGGTGTCCTGCGCTTTGCGCAGTAGAACTCGCTGCGCCTCGATCCTGTCGACGGTGATCATCGCCAACTGCTCCATATGGCCCCCTTGCTGATTCGGATCACACACGACGCTACGGATGTCGGCTCATACCGCGGATTCGCGACGAACATCGAGGATGTTCGTCCGGTTGAGCCTGAAGACGTCGAAGAGCTCGTCCGGGCCTTCCTCCTTCACGAAGTCGATCTCGTACTCGGTGACGGGTACCAGGGTGATGATCTGGAGGGCCGGGGCGGCGTGGCTCGGGAAGAGGTTGAAGGCCTCGTCGTGAATGGGGCTGGGGTGGCCGATCAAGCCGACGATCTGGGTGCCCTGGACGATCGGCTTGTTGTTACTGAACACCCCTCCGTACTCGAAGCCTTGTCGGTGCTTGATGGCCGCCGAAGCCATCGAGTCCACGAAGTAGTGGGCGATGTGCTGCTGGTCCGAGCGGAGCGAGCAGACGAGCTCCTGCGGCAGCATGGATGTGATCGATTGGAACCGCAGGCCATTGGTCACCACCGTGGTGACGGGGGGATCCGCGTTGTCGTAGAAGGTCAGGTCGTAGCCGCGGTGCCCGGCTTCCGACTCCCCCGACTCGACACGCTGTACAGGGCCCAGGCGCTGCTCGAGATGATCGAGCAAGTTCGCGGGTTTCGGTGCTTCCGGCATGCCTTCGTCCTCTCGAATGCGATGTGCGCGATCGAGATTGCCGTACGGCCCGTGATCCCGCCCGAGCCCACCTTCGCATACCGGCTATCGAGATCGATTCGGGATCGGCGAGGTCCGACCGGGTCCTGTTCTCACGCACCACCCGCCGCGCGGTGGAACCTCGTCGTCAGGCGGGCGAACGCCGCCGCGAGCTCGTCTCCGTCGATCACCTCGAGATCGGCGTCGAGCTGAGTCAGCAACAGCGCGAGTCGATCCGGGTCGGTGGCCCCCATCTCGACGCGACATGTGGACTCGTCGACCACCTCGATGTCGACCGGGATCGGGATCTTCGCGGCGACCTCGGCGGCGGGCGCATGCACGAGAACCCGGGCGCGATACGTCCAGGCCGCCTTGCTGACCCGACCGACAACGTAGGCGACGGCATCATCCTGCGGGATCTCGCGCGGCCGGAACCGCGCACCCGTCGGTGTGGACGGCCCCATGCGGTCGACGCGGAAGATCCGCCAGTCGTCGCGGTCCAGATCCCACGCGAGCAGGTACCACAGCGGACCCCAGCTCACGAGCCGATGTGGTTCGGTGTGGCGGGCCACCGGACCGGCTCCGGACCTGGTGTACCCGAACCGGAGTCGCTCGTGGCCGCGGATCGCGGCGGCGACCGTGCCGAGCACCGAGAGATCGAGTGGCGGACCGGCCTCCGGGACGACGCTCGTCGCCTCGCGGACCGCCTCGACGCGCCGCCGCAGGCGGGACGGCAGTACCTGCTCCAGCTTCGCGAGCGCGGTGAGCGCTGTCTCCTCGACCCCGAGCCCCTGGGTCGCGACCGCGCCCAGTCCGACCGCGACGGCCACGGCTTCGTCGTCATCGAGCAGCAGCGGGGGCATGGCCGTCCCGGCCGCGAGCCGGTAGCCGCCCGTCACGCCCGGGCGCGCGTCCACGGGATAGCCCAGCGACCGCAACCTACCGATATCGGCGCGCACGGTCCGCGTGCTCACCTCCAGGCGGTTCGCGAGCTCTCCGCTCGTCCAATCCCGTTTGAGCTGGAGCAATGACAGTAGTTCGAGCAACCGGGCCGAGGTCTCCAACATGTTTTTGATCATCCCAGCTATTGCGGAAGCTATGTTTCCGCAATACCTGGGACCGTGGGCGTCATGATCGAATCCAACGCACTCACCCCGTTCCGCATCGCCGTCGCGCAGGCCGACATCGATGATCTGCACGACCGTCTGACACGTACGCGGTGGCCTGTCGCCGTGCCGGGGCGAGACGATCGCGCCGACTTCAGCCGGGGCATCCCGCTCGTGTATCTGCAGGAGCTCGCCAAGTACTGGCGGGACAGTTTCGACTGGCGTGCCCGGGAAGCCGAACTCAATGAGTACCAACAGTTCACGACGATCGTCGACGGCCAGAGATTCCATATCGTCCATGTGCGATCGGAGAATCCGCACGCCACCCCGCTGCTGCTCAACCACGGCTGGCCGGGCTCATTCGTCGAGTACCAGCGGCTCATCCCGCTGCTGACGGGCGAGTTCCATGTGGTTATCGTGTCGCCGCCCGGCTTCGGGTTCTCGACGCCGCTGTCGGCGCCCGGCTGGGAGCTGGCGCGAACGACGGACGCCTTTGCCGAGATCATGACGCGTCTGGGTTACGAGAGGTTCGCGGCCCACGGCACCGACCTCGGTTCCGGAATCACCGCTCGCCTCGCCGCGCTCTACCCGGAACGCGTGATCGGCACGCATACCGGCGCGGATCCCAGGTTGCTCGGGTTGGTCGGCGTCAAGTTCTCCGTCCCGGATGGTCTGTCCGAGAACGAGATCGCCCAACTCGAGGCGCTGCGTATGGAAGCCGTCGCAGAGCGCGGCTATCTGGAGATGCAGAACCACCGCCCCGACACGATCGGCCCGGCGCTCACCGACTCACCGGTCGCGCAGCTCGCGTGGATCGCCGAGAAGTTCAAATCCTTGGCCGCCGGCGACAAACGGACGCCGGACGAATCGGTCGACCGCGACCAACTCCTCGCCAACATCAGCCTGTACTGGTTCACGCGCAGCGGTGAGTCGAGCGCGCAGTTCTACTACGAGGCCGAGCACTCCGGACTCGACCTGCTCATGCCGTCGGGCGTGCCTGCCGGGTGGGCGGTGTTCGGCACCCACCCGCTCGTGCGCCGGACGATGGACCCGTGGAAGGCGATAGGCCACTGGAGCGAGTACTCCGAAGGCGGGCATTTCCCCGCGATGGAGGTGCCGGAACTCCTCGCGGACGACATCCTCGCCTTCTTCCGCGATCTTTCCTGACCCGGTCGGTGCCGCGGCGGGTCGCCGGTTCATCGTTCAGCCGGTGACGGGTTCGGTGGGGAGAATTGCGGCGAGCACACATTCTCCGAACGGGGAGGCGGCATGCAGCGGGTCGTGGTTCTGGGGCGAGGCGGCGCGGGTAAGTCGCGGTTCGCCGCACGGCTGGGGGCAGTCACGGGCGTGCCGGTCATCGAACTGGACAAGCTCTTCTGGCCGCCGGACCTCACTCCCCTGCCCGCGCACCGGTGGCGCGAGATCCAGCAGCAACTCGTCAGCGAGAAAACATGGATTCTCGACGGCGACCTCGGCCCCTACGACGTCCTCGAGGTTCGCCTCGCACCGGCCGATACCGTTGTGGTCCTGGACTTTTCGCTGTGGCGCTGCGCATGGCAAGCCGCTCGCCGTTCACAGGAGAACCTGGCCTTCTGGAGCTGGGTCGTCACCTACCGGCGCCGCAGCCTTCCCGCGATCATGGCCGCGCTGCGGGAGCATGCTGGGACGGCCGAGATCCATGTTCTGCGCGGGCCCGACCAGCTCGCGTGTTTTCTTGCCCGGGCCGCGCGTCCGTGGGAGTGAGCCGCGAAGCGCTCCGAGCCGCGGTGAGGGCGCGGCCGAGGTTCCCCCACGGTCCGTGACTCCGCCCGTGCCCACCTTCGCATGTCTGCCATCGAAGACCCGGAGTGGATTCGGGCTCGGTCGGGGTTCGACCTCCGAAGTCGAACAACAGCTCGACACAGGCCTATCTCGGCCCCCGACTTCGCTTCCCTCCGAAAATCGCGTACCAGAAACCGGCGACCAGGACCACCGGCGCGAGCGGTACCAGGGGAGTGAACACCACTATGGCCGCTGCCAAGACCAGAGTGCCCAGAATTACCAGCAGAGCTCTGCCGTATCCGAATCGCGGACTCGGTACCGGATCGGGTGCGGGCTTGGGCCGGGGGATCATGGAATGGCGGGGCTGGGTGGTGCGGACGGTGGCGAGCTGGTGCAAGTCGTCGAGGAGCGTGCGGCCGAATTCCGTACACTCGCAGCGGGATTCATGATGCGATCGGTCGCGTTCCAGAGACAACACCGCACCGATGGTATCCAGCCGTCCGAGATCGAGTAGTTCGTCGCGGCCGACCTGGTAGGTCGTGAAGGTCTGCATCTCGTCCTCCCGCCGGGCGGTGTACAGCACTCCGTCCTGCCCGAGCACAGAGATGCGGGTCCACTCCCAGGTCGTCTGTCCCTCCCGTTCGGTACCGCGCATCATCCGATAAGCCCGGAGGTACCAGCCCAGTGGACCAACCTCGGGCAGCGTTACGTCGAACGGGACGCCACGGTGCAGCAGCTGCGGTGCCACGTCCGCGGCCAGACGCGTGATGTCGGTCAGGCGGTCGGCGGAGACGGTGCGTTCGTAATCATCCATCGAGAGAGCCTTCCGGATTTGGCGCCCCTTGATCGCTTCGCGTGCGAGGTTACTGAGTGCCCCGGCCCGCCGGGCGAAATCGGTCACCTCACAGCCGTCGTGCGCCAGATACATCACCTTGCGACGGAGGCGTACACGCCCCCGTCGAGGGGAGTAGTCGCGCTACGTGGACGGGGGCAGGTTGTCCTGCAGGACGGTCACGACACGCGTGAGCTCGTCGCAGAGCTCGGTTCGAGAGTGGGATTCGGTCAGGGAGGCCTCGAACTTCAGGGTGCGACCTCCCTGGAGCGGGATGTTGGCCGGCCCCGGCAGCTCGAAGACAAGGACGCAGAAGAGGTCCGATGAGCGCCAGTGGGCTTGGACCGCATGCCGATTCCCGATCGTGACCGGTGCCGGATTCACGTAGTTGTCGTACACGGACCATTCGAACGGGGCCGCGTGGGAGTGGGCGTTGATGTGGTACCAGGCGCCGCTCCAGAAGCACTGCTTGCTGTCGTTTGGTCCCGGAGTGTTGATTTCCGACCGCGCCTCGAGCCCGGCGGCGGCCAGGCTCCGCTGCGGGATCGAGCATGGATCCCATACCGCAGCCGGGCGAGCCGTCGTTGTGCTGGGTGCGGTGGTCGAGCGGGTGTGCGACGGCTCTGTCAGCATTGCCTTCGGCAGGTCGGAAGGTGCCTGCAGGGCAAGGGCTTTGGCGATGGAACGGGCACCGATCTCCAGTTCGGCGCGCAGCTCCGGCGAGCCGGCAGCGGTCGGCACGGCGGGGTTTCCGGACCAGTCCCTCCCCGAAGTCTGCACCTTCACGGTCAGGTTGCCGATAACGAATTCGACCGTGGCCCGTGTCATTTCCATCGAAGTGACCGGCTCGAGCCAGGTGACCGCATCCTGCCCGATCCCTACGGCGGGTGTCGGCCGCGGGGATCGCCGCTCGGAGGATCTGCGCTCCATTAGACTGCGGGTCGGTTCGCCCGCGATGGTGGGCGCCAGCGATACGAAGTAGGAGATCGAGTAGTTCCGCCACATCGGCGCCCGCTGGTTCGGGAATGGTTGGCGGAGAACCGACTCCCCGAACTGCCGGTCACACTGCAGGTGCTGGCTTCTCGGGCTGAGACTTCGCGGGTCGTCGTCGGTTTCACCGGGCTGGCTGGGCAACGCGCCCACGAAGGCGGCGATGGCCTGCTCTGCCGGCCTGACCGCCGCAGCACACGTCTCGGGCACTTCGGTGAAACCCACCCCGTACTGCGGTGCGGTCGAACAACCCGCAATCCCCAGCGTCGAGACCAGCAGCGCCGAAACGCCGTGCATCATGCGGACGCGACCGCTCACCATCACTACCCCCCTGCGCAACGACCAACCCACGGCTCGCCGCGATTCGGCCAATCTACGGTATCGATGCGCGGTCAACCATCGACGCCGCCGGGATCGCGCCGAATCGAGTCGATCGGTGTCCGATCGCCCATCGGCCGGAGTTCAGGTCAGGGCATCGGCGGATAGCCGGATGGCGGCGGCTGCTGCTGCGGGTACGAGGGCTGCTGCTGATAGCCGTACGGGGCCTGGTTCGCCGGGCCCGGCTGTGGATAACCTTGCGGAGTGTACTGGCCGGGGTGCGGAGTCCATTGCTGTTGCGGCGCATAGGGTCCCGGCTGCGCGGGTGGGCCCGGCGGGTAGCCCGGGTAGCCGGTGCCGGGTGGATAGGGCGGGCGTTTGGATGAGGTTGAGGATTTGATGGCGAGCACGATCCCCGCCGCCAGCAAACCGAAGAAGCACAAGCCCCCGAGAAGTTCGAACATGCACTCACCCTTGCATATCGCCGTATTACTCAGCTGAATCCGCCCGTGCTGTTGGACACGGACCAAGACTAGGCGGTGTTTTGAAAGTCGGTTTACCGTAGCCATTGGTTGATGGCGGCGATGTGGATCGTGGCCAGGTAGCGGACGGCGAGTTTGTCGAATCGTGTTGCCACAGCGCGGTGTTGCTTGAGCTGGTTGATGCCGCGCTCGACGGCGTTGCGGTCGCGGTAGATCTCGGGGTCGAACGCTGGTGGCCGCCCGCCACCCGAGCCGCGGTTGCGGCGTTTGGCGAGTTGATCGACCGGGATCGGGATGGTCGCCCGGATGCCACGTCGGGCCAGATAGGCGCGGTTGGCGCGAGAGGAGTACGCCTTGTCGGCCAAGACCCGATCTGGACGAACCCGCGCCCTGCCCGGCCCGAGGCGCGGCACCCAGATCGCCTCCAGTACCGCGCTCATGCGCGGACTGTCGGCGGCCTGGCCACTGGTCAGCACCACCGCCAACGGCCGTAGTCCCTGCTCGTAGGCCACATGCAGCTTGGTGCCCCACCCGCCACGCGAACGGCCGAACCCGTGATCGTCGGGCTCGAGGTAGACCCCGCCGGGCGGTTCGACCTGCCGGGCACCCTCGCGGCGGGCCCCGGCGGCGTGCTGATGAGCCCGCGCGATCGTGGAATCCACACTCACCTGCCAGCAGATCGTGCCGCTGGCAGACGGCGGCTGGCAAGCGCCCGCGCCCGAGGTGGACCGGGCGATACCCGATCTCCTGGATCGGTTTCCGGTCGCGGCCGCGGCCTTGGCGACTCAGCTCGGAATGTCGCCGGCGCTCGGCTGACCCGCATGGTCGAGGACGCGGATCAGGCCCGGCAGGTACTTGCCGGGCCTGATCTGTTGTCTCACGGCCGAATACATCGCGGGGCCGCCGCGAGCTCGGCGCCGTCGGGGCCCGCGGCGGACCGGGATCAGCTGCCGATGTAGCGCTTGATGATGCCCTGGAGGGATTGGGTGTCGACGATCTCGACCGTGGTGGAGGCCGTGTGCTCGCCCTGCTGGGCTTTGATGACGTACTTGCCGGACCGGGTCGGGGTCCACACCAGGTTGTAGGAGTCGCAGCAGCCGCCGGTGGGCAGGACCGTGCCGAGCGCTTCGCCATTGGCGGTGAGGGTGATCGGGGTGGCGTAGTCGATCAGCGATCCGGCGGAGATCTTGCAGGATTCGCCGGTGAACGCGCAGCCGTAGCGTGAGTTGCCCGAACTCACGACGCTGAGGGTGAAGCTCGCCGCGTCGGCGGCGCCGCTGGTCAGTGGGATGGCGGCGGCCAGCAGGGCCGTTCCGAAGGCGGTGCGTCGCATAGTCTTTCTCATCCCTGTCAGAAGTCCGGCATGCAGATGACGCCGGAGCCGACGGCGCTGGAGCCCGCGTCACAGAGGGCTTTGCCGGTGAAGTTCTTGGCTCGCAGCCAGAGCGCCTCCGGCGAGGCATTGTCGATGATGCGGACGGTGACGGTTTCGCTCGCTGCGCCCTGTTTGGCGTCGATGACGTAGTTCCCCGCCTTCTTGGGCGTCCACACCACGACGAGCTTGCCCGCCGAACTGGTGCCCGGGCTCGGCACCGGCATCTCGGAAATGAGCGCCTGCCCGTTGACCGAAATCGTCACCGGGGCGGCCATATCCCGGACATAGGCGGTCAGCTGACAGGTCTGGCCGGTGGCCTCGCAGGCCAGCAGGTCGGGCCCACCGCCCACCCAAATACCAACGGGCCCCGGTGCGGCCGCGGCGGTTCCGGTCGACAGCGCGACGGCGGCCGCCAGCAGTGCCGTTCCAGCCGCGAATCGGCCGGTCAAACTAGTGGTCATAGCCGAGCATTATTTGTGAAGTAACGTCGTTTTACTGGCGATTCCATGCCCCCGATTCCTTGGGGTTCGCCCCGCCGGCCACACGGTCGAGTCTGCCGCTGCCACCCTGGGCACGCCCCCAAGGGCTGGGTCTGCCCAGGTCCGAGTCCGGGCGATCGTGGAATCCACACTCACCTGCCAGCAGATCGTGCCGCTGGCATCGGCCAACGCTTGCAGCAACTTCAGGATGAAAACCCAGTTCCCGGCCCGCTGCCAGCGCCGGAACATGCCGTAGATCGTCTGCCACGGCCCGTACTCGACCGGCACATCTCGCCACGGCGTCCCGGCCCGGGTGCGCCATCTGATCCCGTCGATGAGTTGGCGTCTGCTCCATTTCGGCGGGCGGCCCGCCTTCTTGCCCCGAGGCAGCAACGGCTCCAACCGCGCCCACTGGGCATCGGTCAGATCCGCCCGCCTCGACACCGCTACGCTGGCCACGAGGTCTCCGGTGTGAAGTTCTGCTTGGTCGCTGAACCATCTACCGGAGACCTCGCCCATTTGCCAACGCGGACAGCGCCTTCCAGCTCACGTTCGGAGGGGCACCGCTACGCGGTGCCCCTCCGAACGACTTTCAAAACACGGCCTAGGGCGCGTAGGCAATGCGGACGGCCGGGAGGCCAGCCGGACACCGGTGATCATGGTCCTCACCATGGAGGACGAAGGCGGTCGCTGGCTGGCCAGTCGGGCGGTCTTTCGCAGTTGAGAAGGCTGCTCGATAAGGGCTCCGTCCAGAGCGTGAATATTCGCGAAGTGACTGTGGTGGACGGTGGTTCGGGTGCGTGCTGTCAGGCAGGCACGACTCCGACGCGCTGTGCGAGCTTGCCCAGGTCGCCGGTCGTGAGGTCCCGTTTGGCCGTGCGCATCATGTGACCCACGAGTTCGCGGACGTGGGCCATGTTGCGGACGTGCTGCGGCGCAGCGTGTTCGGCCCGCAGCAGGGCGTACAGCGAATCCCGGTAGTCGCGCTTCATGGCGTGCGCGCGGCCGATCTCCACGAAGTACTGGGCCTTGCGCCCTTCGGCCGGTAGAGCGTCGGGGGTGAGCGTCGGCGCGAGCGCGAGCACCTGGCCCGGTTCCCGCCGTTCCATGGCCGCCGACATCCGCCACAGTTGGACGTTGGCCGCGCCGAACGTGGGGTTGCGCAGGATCGACGTGCCGGCGGGGGCATCGGCCAGACGGCCCGCTGTTTCTGCCGCCTCGGTCAGGTGGGGTTCGGGATCGCCGCCCAGCGCGGCGGTTACCAGGGACGCCTGGAGGTGGAGCATCCCCAGTCCCTCAACCTCTCCCACTGTTCGCACGTCGGCCGCGATGGACGCCGCCGTCCCTTCGGCATAGTCCAGGGCAGCGGGCAGGGAGCCCGGCCGGGACAGCAGCACCTGACTACGGGTGAAGGCGGTCGCGGCGAGCGCCGCCGTCCCGCCGATGTTGTTCGCCGCCCGCTCCGCCTCGGCCGCCGCCGACCAGGACAGGGCACCATATCCTCGGGCTTTCAGCGCCGCCGCCGTCGTGTGGGCGACCATGCTCAGCACGTCCCAGGACCGATCCCGTTCCGCGGATTCCGCCTCCGCGATATGGCGATAGCAGTCGGTGAGCATCGGCGCGAGCATCGGCCCGAGCGCGGCGTAGTCACACGCGATCCGGAGCCCGGCTGCTCGGCGCGCGTCGGTGGTCAACTGGTCCACGGTTCGGGGCGGGGCGGCGTGGGTCATGTTGCCCCGGGTCCAGATGGCCACCTCGATATCCGGGACAGCCGTGTGGAATCCGGCGGCGGATGGGTCCATGCGCTCTTGCTCGTGTCCGGTGAGGTCGGCCAGGGTCACTCCCAGCGCCTGGGCCAAGGCCACCATGACGCGGCGCGAATCCACCGGGCGCTCGCCGTTCTCGTACTTCGCGATGGCACCACGGGACAGGAACCCGGTCCGGTCGGCCAGCACCTGTTGCGTGATGCCGCGCCGCTTGCGGATGGCCTTGACCTGCCGGCCTATGTACTGGTCTGCGTCGTCCATCTGCGCCGCTCCCTCCGATGCGCCCCGACAAACCACAGGTTACGTGCCCGTGTCCCGCTGCGGGACAGACCGCGAGAGCTTGCCTGCCACAGTCGGAATGCGGATATCCATCTTCGACCGGATGTCATGGACGTCCGCCATTGATGAACACCCGACCCAAGGGGGTACCGATGGCAACCGGGTCCACGGCGGAGGCTGCCGTGCTTGGAGTGCTCGCACCCGGCGGAATGCTCACGGCCATAGAGATCAGCGAGCAAGCACAGATCACCGGATGGTCCACCCGCCGGGCGATCGGACAACTGGAGTCGCGCGGCCTGGTCATGGCGGCGCCGCGCACATCACGCTGGTCGATCACACCGAGAGGGCGCGCCGCCTGGTCCACCAAGTTCCGGCGGTACGTCTCATGAATCCCCGAACACCGAGGCCCGCAAAGGAACCCGGCTTGGAGGGCCGGTACCTCCAGAGCACGGGCGGCGAGTGGTCCGTGGTCGGTGCCGATGGGTGGCCTGTCCCGCCGGACGAATACCTGGAACAGCTGCGAGATCGGGAAGCCGACATCCCGACCGTCGAATCCCCGGGCCTGGTCGTCATCGACGCCGAGCCCACGAGCGTCCGTGAAATTCCTTGGAACCCAACGGACTCCGTCCGCAAGGAACTGGAGAAGTGATCACCTACCTCGCCGCGAACGGCACTGCCCTGATCTGGGGGTTCTGGCGTTCCCAGTTCCCGGCGGCGCGCTCCTGCTGACTACCTTCCGGCCCGAGCGGATTTCGTCGGACCGCCGAGACCGGACTTGGCAGCGTCCTGACCGCCGATAACGTTTGGTTATCGGCGGTCAGAACGGGCTCGATCATTTTGCCGATTTCGCTATTTCGTTTCGTTGGTTTCGTGTTGAAATGACGCAAAGAACGAAACGATATGGCGGCCGCCGATTCACCCATCTCGGACCGCGAGCAACCGCCTCCTTCCGCCCGCTGCGTCAAAAATCTTTTGACGATGCGCTACGCTCGCCTCATGCCCGATCCCGAGCAACCCGAAGCCGAACTCCTTCGAGAGTGGTTGCGGTCGCCGCCGATACCGCCGGTCGAACCGCCACGTGACGATCCGGCCGCCATGGTGCGGGCCGTGCTGGAACGCCTGGTCAGTGGCCATTCCGGAGAACTGGAGGATGCTGTCGTCTACGCCTCGGTCGTGCAGTTGATGGCCGCGCGGACCGAGCTGGACCGGCTCGAGCTCGAACTCATGCGGGCCGCCGGCGACCACGGGCGGAGCTGGACCTGGATCGCCGAGGCGTTCGGGCACCGGTCCAAGCAGGCCGCGCACGCGCGCGCCAGTGCGCTGCACCGCAGGCTCGAACATCGCAACCCGGACGAGGAAGAAGATCGATGAAACTACGTCTCGAACGTGACCGGCTGGTCGAGGCCGTCGCGGTCGTATCGCCCGCGATCCCGCGGCGACCGGCGGTCCCGGTGTTGGCGGGGATGCGGATCCGCGCGAACGAGGATTCGGTGTCGGTCGCCGGATTCGACTACGAAGTTGCCTCTCAGGCGCGGATCGGGAGCGCGGAGGTGCGGGAGCCGGGGGACGTGCTGGTCTCGGGGAGACTGCTCGCCGAGATCGCGAAGGCGCTGCCCGCGCGGCCGGTCGAGCTGTCCGCCAACGACGAGCGGCTCGAAATCGTCTGTGGCCAGTCGCGATTCGCGCTGCCGCTGTTGCCGGTCGAGGACTATCCGGAACTGCCGGCCGCGCCGCCCGTCATCGGTACCGCCGACCACGCGGAGTTCTCGGAGGCGGTCGCACAGGTGGGCGTGGCCGCCGGGAAAGACGACACGCTCCCGATGCTGACCGGAATCAAGATCGAGTTCCACGCCGATGTCCTTCGATTGATCAGCACCGACCGGTTCCGGATCGCGATCCGCGAACTCGACTGGCAGCCCGCAGGTCCCGTCGACGGCGACGCGGACGCCGGTCTGCTCGTGCCCGCCCGAGCCCTGGTCGACACCGCCCGGAGCCTGTCCGGATCGCGCATCGACATCGCCGGTGGCGCGGGACGGAGCATTCTCGGCCTGGCAACCGGGGGCCGCAGTCACACGGTGCGGACCCTGGACCTGCCCTACGCCCCGTACCGGAGCTACCTCGAGGACAAGCGGACCGCGACCGCCCGGCTCGACGCCGCAGCCCTGGTCGAAGCGATCAAGCGCGTCTCGCTGCTCTCGCCGCACGGCGCACAGGTGCAGCTGTCACTCACCGCGGCGGCGGCCAAGCTGGCGGCGGGCGGCGACAACGCGGGCGAGGCCGAGGAGACCCTGGGCTGCGAATTCGACGGTGAGCCACTGGCTGTCGCGTTCAACCCGCGCTACCTGCTCGACGGGCTCACCGCCCTGCGCGCGGGCACGGTGGAGATCGCCTTGAACGGCCCGACACGGGCGGCACACTTCCGCGCGGCCCGCCCCGACTCCGAGACAGGTCACGGGCTCACCTACGTACTCATGCCGGTCCGGCTCGCTGGATAAAGCACCAACTCGCGGCGACAAGGCGGACGTTGCCCCGGGCCGGTACATAGTCCGGGCAGGCCGGAGGCTTCCCCATGGGGAATACGTGCTGGAAACCCTGTCGAATGCTGATCGTGACACCCGATCAGTTGAAACCCTCTGGGCTGCAACCCTATCGACCCCGGTTCCAGACGGCCACGCTCAGGCCGGACGGCGTTGTACGGCATCGGAGACAACCGATGCCACGTACTTCTCGACTGCCGATGGACTCGGCGGACCGGGGTCGCGGTCCGTGAACAACAAGTGCCCGCCGCCGACCAGGGAGAGGGTGAGCGAGTCGATATCGGCGTCGGACGCGATGCGTCCCAGTTCCCGCTCGTCGGTCAGGTAGGTGGAGATCACGGTCGTCGCCTCGCCGAGGATCGCCATGCCGCCGCCGGGCCTGGCCTGACGGAGTCGTGTGCGGAGCTCGTCGCGGAAGGTGATGAGCGGAATGATCGATATCGGGACCGGTCCGAACAGAATGGTCAGGGCGCCGGTCAGATTCGCGACAATCGTGCCGGTGCCGACGGCGGCGCGCAGCACACTCGCCTGAGCTTCGAGGTGCGCGGCGCGATCGAGGACCAGGTCGGTGAGGAAGGCATCGAAGTCGGTGAAGTGCCGGTGCAGAACGCCTTTGGCGCAACCCGCCTCGTCGGTGACGGCCCGGCTGGACAAACCACCGGGGCCATCTCGCAGCAATACGCGTTCGGCGGCATCGAACAGTTGCTGCCGCGCATCGCGCAGATGTACTCCGGTCGGCACTCACGGATCCTCTCGACGCGTCAACCGGCCCGTACCGATTGCCTAGTGGGCATGTGCCCACTACCGTGGGCACATGCCCACTTTACCGCGCGAGCAACCCGAATCCTTTCCGGCACAGCTCCATCGAGCCCGGCCCATGGCCGAATCGTTCGGTGCGGATGCGCACCGCTACGACCGGGCGCGGCCCGCCTATCCCGGCGACCTGATCGCACGGATCGTCAACGGCAGCCCCGGGCTCGACGTGCTCGATGTCGGCTGTGGCACCGGCATCGCGGGGCGCCAGTTCCAAGCCGCGGGGTGCACGGTGCTCGGCGTCGAACCCGATGCGCGGATGGCCGACTTCGCACGGGCTCGCGGCATGGAGGTCGACGTGGCGACCTTCGAGGCGTGGCACCCGGGTGACCGGGTATTCGATACGGTCATCGCCGCCCAGTCGTGGCACTGGGTGGACCCGGTTGCCGGCCCCGCGAAGGCGGCCGACGTGCTGCGGCCGGGTGGCCGGCTGGCGATCTTCGGCCACGTGTACGAGCCGCCCGCCGAGGTGGCGGAACCGCTCGCGGCGGCCTATCGCCGGGTGGCCCCGGACTCCCCGTTCAGCGGCCAACCGGCTCGGCGGCCCGTCGAGCTCTACCAAGCCGGATACGCGCAAATCGCCGAACAGATCCACGAGACCGGACAATTCGAAGATCCCGAACAGTGGCGATTCGACTGGCAGCAGTCCTATTCGCGCGAGCAATGGCTCGAACTGCTTCCCACCACGGGCAGCCTGACCCGGCTCCGTCCCGACCAATTGGCCGAGATACTGGACGCGGTCGGCGAGGCCATCGACGCCCTCGGAGGGTCCTTCGTGATGGACTACACCACGCTCGCAACGACTGCCGTGCGCACGATGAGACTGTCGTCGGCAAACCCGCTGTGATGCAGCCACTTCGCGCTACCAAACCTCACACGCGGTTGTAGTTCAAGCGATTTCGATCACGTTGCCGAAAGGGCAACGGTTTCTACAATGAGAAGCACGTTACGGCGATCGAGATCAACGTCGCTCCTCCTTACGCCTCGGGGAAACGCTCCCCCGCAAATCCGGCATCGCTACGGAGGTCGACCATGACAGCGGAACTGCTGGATTACGACGCGGACTCCTCGCCCTCTCGGGGCACCGCGGCGCGAATGCGTAGGGCGCAGCGCAGGCAGCAGGTGATCAGCGCCGCGAGCAGCCTCTTCGACTCGGCCGGCTATCACGCCGCCACCATGGCCGAGATCGCGGCGCTGGCCGGGTGGAGCAAACCGATTGTGTACCGGCAGTTTTCGGGGAAGCTCGACCTCTACCTGGCGGTGCTGCAGGAGCACATCGACGACCTGACGCAGTCGGTCGAGCGGGCCCTGCGCTCGAACACGACCAACCGATACCGCGTACAGGCCGCCGTGCAGGCGTATTTCGACTTCGCCGACCAGCAGCCCGCCGGGTTCCGCCTGGTCCTGGACCCCGATCTGGTGAACGAACCGTCCGTGCAGTGGCGGATCGGACGGGCCACCGACGCGTGCATCGGCGCCGTCACCGCCGCGATCGCCCAGGATTCCGACCTCTCCCCCGCCCGGGCGCACCTGATGGCGGCGGGACTGGTCGGCGCGAGCCAGGTCGCGGCCCGCTACTGGCTCGACACCGGTCGCGGGATGCCCAAAGCCGACGCCGTCGCCGGGGTCGTCACCCTGTGCTGGGGTGGGCTTGCCGCGGTGCCGCTGCGGTCCCATTCCGCGTGAGCGAGATTGGTTCGGGGCGAGATCCGATCGGCCGCGTTCAGTGCACGCGTACCGGATCGGGATCTTCGCCGCGTGCCGCACCGGCAGGGCGGTGTCGTATCGGGGCGATCAGACGGCTCGTCGAGTCGCGCGCAGCACGACGTCGTCGACATGATGTGTGCTGACCGCGCCGGGTGGCCGCGGCCGGGTCTCGTTGATCTCGATGTGCCAGGTGTCGGAATCGGCGGTGAGTGCGGCGGCGATCTCGTCGATGCCGACGAACGCCTTCGGGTCGTACATCCGGGTCTGAGTCGCCACGTCCACCGGCTCACGCAGGGGACCGAGGTCGTGGTGCACGGCCAAGAGCGTGCCACCGGGGGCGACGGCGTCGAGCAGGCTGCGCAGACCGCGCTGGTCGGGCGTGCGCTTGAACGAGCCGTACTGCAGGGAGACCAGATCGAATGTCTCGGTGCCGAAGGGCGCGGGATCGTTGGCGTCGCCGCGCACCAGGTCGACGTCGAGCCCACGACGCTCGGCCTCGGCCCGCAGCCGGGCGAGCGCGTTGCCGGAGATATCCGTGGCGGTCACCTTCCAGCCGTGCTCGGCCAGCCAGAGGGCATCGGCGCCCTCGCCGGTGCCGACGTCGAGCGCCCGTCCGGGGGTCAGTTCGGTGACCTCGCGGACCAGTGTTCCGTTGGGGTTGCCGCTCCACGCTCGGTCGGGACCCGTGTAGCGGTGGTCCCAGTCGGCCTCCTCGCCCGAGCGCCGAGCGGCCCGCAGGTCCTCCTCGGCCAAACTGAAGGCGATCATGGCGCCGACCTGGCTGCCCTGCGCAGCCGAGGGCAGCACCTGCAGGCTCGGATCGGTGAGGTTTCCGGCCGCGTACAGCCCGGGCACCGAGGTCTCGCCGCGCGGGTCGACCGCGACGACGTCGCCGACGCCGCTCGGGTGCGGGGCGGTGGTGAGCCCGACCCCGGCCAGCACGTCGGCGCGAGCGCGGAACCGTGATCCGACCACCACGGCGTCGGCCTCGAGCACACGGCCGTCGTCGAGCTCGACCCCGGATACCTCGCCGTCCTGCGCGGTGACGACCCGCCGGACAGCGCCGCGCACGATGTTCACGCCCGAGGCGGCGAGACCGTCGAGGACTCCCTCGTCGATCCCGGCCGGATCGTGCAGCACGATGGTCAGCCGGTCCGTCAGATGCCGGAAGAGGGTGCTCGGGTGCAGGCCCATCGGATGGGTCACGATCTGCACCAGGCGTTGGTCACGCACTTCGAAGCCGTGGCAGAACGGGCAGTGGATCACGCCCCGTCCCCACTGTTCCGCGAGGCCGTCGATCGCCGGGAGCTCGTCGGAGAGGCCGGTCGCGGCCAGGACACGCCGGGCCACCAGCGCGTGCCCGCCGGTGAGGTCGAGGCGGAATGTGCCGTCGTCGCGACGGTGCACGCCCACGACCCGGCCGTCGAGCACCTCGCCGCCGTAGCCGCGCACCTCCGCACGCCCGGTTGCCATCAGCTCGCCGGGGGCGATGCCGTCGTGTCCCAGGAAACCGTGCATGTGCGCGGCCGGGGCATTGCGCGGGGTGCCGTCGTCGACCACGACGACGCTGCGCCGCTGGCGGGCGAGCTGCAGGGCGGCGGCGAGACCGGCGGCCGAGCCGCCGATGACGGCGACATCGCAGTGCCGCACCATGGTTGGGTGCCCGCCGTGCTCGGAGTGGGCCGTGTGTCCGCTCTGCTCGGGATGTTCGCTCATGAATCCGACGGTACGGCGTCTGTACTTATCAGCAAAGGATCTTGCGCAATTCGCAAGACGTGCCAGGATGGGCGCATGAGCGAAGTCGCCGACATCGAGGCCCTGGCACGATCGCGCCTGCGCAGCATTCGCACCACCCTGGGGTACTCCCTCGACGAGTTGGCCGAGCGCACCAACCTCAGCGCGTCGACCATCAGCCGTGTCGAGACCGGCAAGCGCACGCTGAGCATCGACGTGCTCGTGCCGCTGGCCAACGCCCTGCAGGTGAGCCTCGATGTGCTCTTCGAGGTGCCTACCGACGAGGACGTCGTCATCCGTCCGGTGGCGCACAGCAGCGGCACGCGGACCACGTGGCCGCTGAGTCGGCCGAACGGGCGCACGGTCGCGTTGAAGATGCGTCTCGAGCAGTCCGACGAGCGGCCCGACCAACGGGTGCACCCGGGACACGACTGGTTCCTCGTGATCGAGGGACGGGTGCGACTGTGGCTGGGCGAGCGGCAGATCGACGTCGAGGCGGGCGAGGCGGCGGAGTTCGCGACGATGGTCCCGCACGCGATCACGGCCCCGTGGGGTCCGGCCGAATTGATCATGGTCTTCGACCGTGACGGGCAGCGCGCGCACGTACATCAGTGAACTGCCCACCCGGGGTTGGCTCGCCGCGGTTGCGCTCCGGGCGGGCGAGTAGTCCGGTCGGGCCGAATCATTTTTCCCCTGAGGGAAATAATCACTGAAAACCCTGCGGGCGAGTCTGATTCGGGTGTAGGCAGGAGTTCGGCCGGGCCGTCCAGGCCCACCGAGCGAATGAGGTTCCCCATGTCATCGACCCCCTGTCGCGTCGTCCAGTGGACGACCGGAAACGTCGGCACCAGTTCCGCGCGGGCGCTGCTCGCACATCCCGACCTCGAACTCGTCGGCTGCTTCGCGTGGTCCCCCGACAAGGTGGGCCGGGACGTGGGCGAGCTCGTCGGCGGACCGGCCGCCGGGGTCGTGGTCACCGATGACGTCGAGGCACTGCTCGCGCTGAAGCCCGATTGCGTTGTCTACAACCCGATGTGGTCCGACACCGAGGAACTCGTCTCGATCCTGTCGGCGGGCGTGAACGTGGTCTCGACGGCCTCGTTCATCACCGGGCACAACCTCGCGGCCGACCGCGAGCGCATCGAGCGCGCGTGCGAACAGGGCGGGTCGACGATGTTCGGATCCGGGGTCAGCCCCGGATTCGCCCAACTGCTGGCTATCGTCGCGGGCACCGCCTGCGACCGGATCGACAAGATCACCATCGCCGAGTCGGCGGACACCACCTTCTACGACTCCCCCGCCACCGAGCGGCCCGTCGGATTCGGCCGTCGCATGGACGATCCCAGCCTCGCCGGCGCCGCCGAGCACGGGACGGCGATCTTCGGTGAGGCCGTCCGGCTGGTCGCCGCCGCACTCGGCACCGAGCTCGACGAGGTGCGCTGCGTCGCCGAATACGCGCAGACCACAGCCGATCTCGACCTCGGCTCGTGGACCATCGAGAAGGGCTGCGTCGCCGGGGTGTTCGTCAGCTGGCAGGGGCGCGTCGGTGGCACCACCGTCATCGAGCTCACGGTGCGCTGGCGCAAGGGACAGACCCTGGACCCGGACTGGAAGCTCGACGGCGACGGCTGGAAGATCACCGTCGACGGCCGCCCCACGGTGAACATGACCGTCGGATTCGCACCGCCCGCGGACTTCGAGGCCGAAACCATCGCCGACTTCATGGTTCTCGGGCACATCATGACGGCCATGCCGCCCATCCACGCCATCCCCGCGGTCGTGCGCGCCGCGCCGGGCATCGCCACCTATGTCGATCTGCCCCTGCCCGTGCCGCGCGGGGTCGTACGGGCACAATGACCGCCTGTGACCGAATCCCGCGGCCGGGGACGCCCGAAAAAGATCGACCGTGAGCGAATTCTGGCGGCGGCACGGCAATTGGCCCCCGAGGCCATCACGATGCAGGCCGTCGCCACCGCGCTGGGTGTGGACCGCAAGGCGCTCAACTACTACGTCAGTGACCGCGACGGACTGTTGGAACTGGTCGCGCTCGACGCGTTCCAGTCCGCGTTCCGCCGCGTGGATCCGCCCCGGGATCCGGACTGGCGCACCATGGTTCGCTCGTGTGCCGAAGCGATGCGCGAGGCGTTCATCAGCGTGGGCGTCCTGATCTCCCACGCCCGGTTCGAGGGGATGACCGACACCACCGCACTCGGCAGCATCGAACAGACCCTGCACGGGCTCGTCGAGGCCGGTCTCGATATCGATGACGCCGGCCGCGTGATCACGCTGATGTCCCGGCTGGCCCGGTCCGCCGCGCACGAAACTCTGGGCGCGACGGGAGAATCCGCCGCACAGCAGGCCGGCGACATCCTGCGTGCGCTGAATACCGCCTCGCCCGAGGGACTTCCGCTGCTGTCGCGGGCGGCACGCAACAACGCTGCGCAACCCGCCGCTCAGTTCGAGTTCGAGCTGTCGCTGATCATCACCGCACTGGAGAGTCGACTGGGATGACTCAGTCGCCTTGTGACGGCTATGCCGGCGACGCTCGTCGATACCGTTGCCTCGACGTCCTACGACCGCTGACCCGAACCTCGGATCTGTGGGGAGCGGGCAGCGCGGCGTTCAGAGGCGGGTCGCGATGCGGACCAGGCCGGCGACGGCCTTCGACCTGCTGTGTGGCGGCCACGCGATCACCGTCGTGACGGTTGGGGCGTCCGGGACCGGGACGGCGGCGTGGTCGTCACGGAGCTGGGTGCGCAGGGACTCGGGGACCACCGCGCAGGCGCGGCCGAGGGCTATCAGTTGGAGGAGTTGGGTGTGGTCGCGCACCTGGGGGCCGGGGCCCTCCGCATAGGTGCCGTCGGATCGGGGCCAGCGCGGTAGGGGCGGGTCCGTCAGGGCGCGAACCTCGGCCAGTGGCAGGTGTTCTCGGTCGGCGAGGGGGTGGCGGGCGGGCAGGACGACCACCTGGGACTCGGTGTGCAGATCCTCGGTGTCGAACCCGGCCGTCGTGTCGTAGGGGCGGTGCAGCAGGGCGACATCGGCTCGGCCGGTGCGCAGCAGGCCCTCCGGCTGGCCGGGACCGCACAGCATCACCTCGACGGGAGCGGCGTCGGGCTCGGATGCGTAGGCGTGCAACAGGTTCGACAGCAGATCGCTGGACGCGCCGGCCTTCACGGCCAGCACCAGCCCGGGGCGGTCGGCGGCGGCGCGGCGGGTTCGCCGTTCGGCGGCTTCGACCGCGTCGAGGGCGGTGCGGGCCTCGCGCAGGAGTACCGAACCGGCCTCGGTCAGGGCGATGGCGCGAGACGTGCGGTGCAGCAGCGGGACTCCGAGTCGTCGTTCGAGCTGCTGGATGGCGCGGGACAGGGGCGGCTGGGCGATCGCGAGCCGCCGGGCCGCCCGCCCGAAGTGCAATTCTTCGGCGACGGCGACGAAATAGCGCAGCTCCCGCGTCTCCACCGGGTGATGCTATCGCGGCCGTGAACACGATCGATACCCGTGGGGTATCGCCGGTCACCCGATCGGTCTTGGACGCACGAGCCGGGACCGCAGCAGGATCGGGGACGTGAGTGAGCAGATGACCGCGCTGGTGACCGGCGCGAACAAGGGCATTGGATACGAGATCGCCGCCGGGCTGGGAGCCCTCGGCTGGCGCATCGGTGTGGGCGCGCGCGATTCGCACCGCCGGGAGGTCGCGGTGGAGAAACTGCGCGCGGCCGGAGCCGACGCGTTCGGGGTACCGCTCGACGTGACCGACGACGACAGCGTGGCCGCGGCGGCGGAGGTGATCGCCGAGCGCGCCGGCGGACTCGACGTTCTGGTCAACAACGCCGCGATCACCGGCGCGCTGCCGCAGACCGCGGCCGCACTCGATCCCGCGACCGTGCGAATCGTCCTGGAGACCAACGTGATCGGGGTAGTCCGGGTCACCAACGCGATGCTGCCGATGCTGCGCGCCTCGTCCGCGCCGCGAATCGTCAACGTGTCCAGCAGTGTCGGGTCGCTCGCGCTGCAGACCGCGCCGGGCGGTGACATGGGCCCGGTTCCCGTCGCCTACCTGGCCTCGAAGACCTTCCTCAACGCCCTCACGATCCAGTACGCCCGGGAACTGGGCGACACCGGGATCCTGATCAACTGCGCCTGCCCGGGCTTCACCGCCACCGATCTCAACGGTTTCACCGGCGTGCGGACACCGGAACAGGGCGCTGCCATCGCGATTCGGCTCGCGACCCTGCCCGGCGACGGACCGAGCGGTGGATTCTTCGATGACGCAGGAACCGTGCCCTGGTGACGGGTGCACCGGTTCGTCGGCACGGCGCCTCCGGCAACCGCTCTTGACGGCAATCTCCCGTGGTGCCGCCGGTGTCGCGCCGGGGGCGGCCGGCAACCTCCGGACGGCGCTTTTCAGGGGCTGAAATCACGTCTCTCCGAACGAATTTCACGGCCTCCGAAACGGGGCCGAGAGCCCCCGAATCGGGACCGCAACACCCTTCTTCGTGGGGCTTTCGCATTATTGCGAATGCCATTCTTGCCGATGAGATTTCATTTGTTCGCGCACGCAAAACCCGGCCTTGAACTCCCGTTTCCGGTGTGTCAAGATCACCCGCATCGGCTCGGGGGAGTCAGTCGATGATCCGAATACGTTGCGGGACACAGTCATCGGCGACTGGTCGACCGCTGCATCGAACTACTCCGAGGAGCAGCTGTGCGCACCATCGTCATATCGCGGGAAGTCCCGGGTACGCCCGAGGCGTTGTTCGCCACCATCACCACGCCGGCGACGTGGGAACACTGGGTCGCGACGCATCGGGAGTTCCTCACCACCCCGCCCGAGCGGCTGGACGAGGGCTCGCGTTTCACCGCCGAGATCCTGCTGTACGGGATGGTCGAGGAGATCGAGTGGGTCGTCGCGCGGCTGGACGAGGCGCGCAAGGTCCGGCTGTACGGCACGGCGCGGTCCGGCGTGCACTGCGACCTGACCTACTGGCTGACCGGGACCGAGCACGGCACCGAGGTCACCGCGAGCGTGGTGCTGACCGGGACGACCCTCACGGGTGAGGACGCCCCGCTGGTCGAGAAGCACAGCCACACGCAATTGGATTGCACCCTGGGGCAATTGGGGGCGATGGCGGGCGCGCTCGCGAGCTGATCAGCGATCGGCGCGCAGCAGCAACACCCCGCTCGGCGTCAGGCCGCCACTGCTGGTGACCGCGACGCGGGCGTCCGGAATCTGGCGCGGCCCGCCCTGGCCGCGCAGCTGGACCACGGCCTCGTGGATCAGGCCCATGCCGTGCGTTCTGCCGTGCGAGAGCTGACCGCCGTGGGTGTTCAGCGGCAGGACCCCGTCGCGAGCGATGTTCTTACCCTGCGCGAGAAAGTCTTTCGCCTCGCCGATACCGCAGAAGCCGAGGGCCTCGATCCAGGACAGGCAGTTGAAGGTGAACCCGTCGTAGAGCTCGGCCACGTCGACATCCGCGGGGCGCAGGTCGGTACGCGACCACAGGTGCGCGGCCTGACCCAGCACCTGCGGCTCGTGGGTGAGCGTGCTCTGATCCCAGGCGAGGCGTTCGATGATCTGGGTGCCGACCGCCTCGACCAGAACCGGGGGCTGCGCCAGGTCGGCCGCGGTCTCGCGAGCCGACACGATGACCGCGACGGCGCCGTCGCAGGGAACGTCGCAGTCGTAGAGTCCGAACGGCGTGGTGATCGGCCGGGCGGACAGGTAGTCGTCCATGGTGAGCGGGTCGCGGTAGATCGCGGTCGGGTCCAGGGCGGCGTTGGCGCGCTGGTTGAGCGCGATCCAGCCCAGGGTTTCGCGGTCGGTGCCGTAGCGGTGGAAGTGCCGCTGGGCGTTCTGGGCGAGGGTGTGCGCGGCCGACGTGGCTCCGAACGGGGCGATCCAGCCCTCGGCGCGCGGGGCGGGCGCCGGCATCCGGCCGGTGCGAATCAGTTCCGCGTAGGTCGACTCCCAGACGGTGCGGAAGCACAGCACGTGCCGGGCGAGGCCGGAGGCCACCGCGAGCATGGCCGCGATCACCGAACCGCCGGGCCCGAAGGTGTCCAGCCCGCCGTTGTACCAGGTGGGCCGGATGCCCAGGGCGGTCTCCAGCGCGGTGACGCCGCCCTCGCCGAAGGGCCCGGGCAGGCCCGGACCCGGGTAGGTGGACAGGCCGTCGATGTCCTCGAGCCGGAGTCCGGCGTCGGCGACCGCGGCCTCGGCCGCCTGCACGGTGAGCGCGAGCGGACTCACCATGAGGCGGCGTCCGATCGGTGACATGCCGATCCCGGTCAGCGCGACCCTGTCCTCGAACTTCTCGCGGGTTGCCATGGGCCGCACGTGATCCCGCATCGCGGTGGGTTCGATCTCGTCGACCGGGAGCGGGCCGGGTTCGCCGGCGCCGGGCCGGAACAGCGGCAGCCACACCTGCTCGACCTGTTCGAAGACCACCTCCATCGCCATGCCCAGGGCCAGATCAGCCGCCGCGCACTCGATGACGTTGGTGGTCAGGCGAACTCGCGCGTCCTCCACGAGCGCCACCTGCGCGACCACGTAGGGCGCGGGCAGTCCGGGCAGCGAAAAGCGGTGGTTCTCCGTGAACCCGATGAGCGTGGCCCGGCCCGAAACCTCGCGCACGCCCATGTCCAGGCCGTGGCAGTAGCGGCACACCGGCTGCGGCGGATGGATGAGCGCCGTGCAGGACCGGCACTCCTGGATCCGGAGCCGCCCGTCCGCTCCCGAGGTCCAGAAGAATTCGTTCTCGGGCGTCAGTGACGGCACGGGGCGGTGCGCGGTGCTCACGTGTACTCCTTTGCGCGCGTGCCTGGTTCGTCGCGCTGATCGTTGTGTGCGGCCACCAGACTGATTTATAGTTGGCCTTACTGTCAAGCATTCCGTATAGCTCTGACCAGGGTTGTTCCTGGAATCGAAGGGATCGCCATGGTGGCGTACGATTCGCCCGCGCCGAGCACCGGCCCGCTGTCCGGGGTCACGGTGGTGACGCTCGAGCAGGCGGTGTCGGCGCCGATGTGCACCCGCACGCTCGCCGATTTCGGCGCCCGGGTCATCAAGATCGAGAACCCGCGCGGCGGCGACTTCGCGCGCGGCTACGACGATGTGGTGAACGGCCTCGCCGCGCATTTCGTGTGGGCCAATCGCGGCAAGGAGTCGGTCACCGTCGACCTCAAGGACCCCGAGGGCCTGGCGATCGTGCACCGTCTGCTCGCCGACGCCGACGTGTTCGTGTCCAATCTCGCGCCGGGCGCGATCGAGGGCTTGGGCCTGGCTCCCGCGCAACTGAATTCGCGGTTCCCCGAGTTGATCACCATGGCGATCGACGGCTACGGCACCGGGGGTCCGCTGTCCCACAAACGCGCCTACGATCTGCTGATCCAGGCCGAGGCGGGCGTATGCGCGGTCACCGGCCAGCCGGACGCGCCCGCCAAACCCGGACCGCCGATCGCGGACGTGTGCTCGGGCCTGTACGCGGCGCTGACGATCATGGCGATGCTGTGTGGCAGGCGCACGCCCGGCGCCGTCGCCACCTCCGGCTCGGCGGCGGTCAGCCTGTTCGACACCGCCGCCGAGCTGATGGGGTACGCGCTGAACTACACCCGCTACACCGGAACCGATCAGCAGCCGCTGGGGATGAGCTCCCCCGCTGTCGCGCCGTACGGGGCCTACCCCACCGCCGACGGGTGCACGGTCGTGCTGGGCACCACGAACGATCGCGAATGGCAGCGCCTGGCCCGCGACCTGATCGGCCGGCCGGACCTGGCCGCGAACCCCGTCTACGCGAGCAACGCCGGCCGGGTCCGACATAGGGCCGAACTCGACGCCGCGATCGCGGACTGGACCGAGCAACACGACATTTCCCGGGTGCAGGCGGCCGCGGACGCGGCGGGTATCGGCAACTCGCGCTACAACCGGCCCAGCGAGGTGATCGCGCACCCGCACCTGAGCGCGCGCGAGCGCTGGCGGTCGGTCGACAGCCCGGCCGGTCCGGTCACCGCGTTGCTGCCGCCCCCGATCATCGACGGCTGGCAGCCGCCGATGGGCGCCATCCCGGCACTGGGCGAGCACACCGATACGGTGCTGGCGGGCCTGGGTTTCGACGCCGACGCCGTGGCCGGACTGCGAGCGCGCGGTGCGATCGGCCCCGCCGTCCGGTGACGCGACCGATCCGGAGGACAGGCAATGGTGAATCAGCGCGCGGAGTCCGGCGGGGTGGCGCGACAGCGGCGCGAACGCGGCTCGATCGATCCCGAACGGCTCGTGGACGGGGCTTTCGAACTCGCCGAACAGGTTTCGCTGGCGGGGCTGAGCATGCCGTTGCTGGGGCGGCATCTCGATGTCGGGGTGACAACCATCTACTGGCACTTCCATCGCAAGGACGATCTGCTCGACGCCATGACCGAACGGGCGCTGGGCCAGTTCGCCGCCGCGCTCGACCGATCCGCGCCCCGCACCGATGATTGGCGGCTCGCCCTCGGCGAGTTCGCGCGCGCCATGCGGCGGACGTTGCTGGCGAATCCGATCATGTGCGATCTGCTGCTGGTGCGCTCGACCTTCGCACCCAGGGTCGCGTTTCTGAGCGTGGACGCCATGCGGCGCGGTGCGCGCGGCCGGCTGGACGCGGCCCTGCCCGCGGGCGACGCTCTGCGCGCCTACGCGGCGATCGATCTTCACGTCCGGGGATCGGTTGTGCTGCAACGCTTTCACCATGATTCATCGGCCTGGCAGGACCGTGCCTTCGAGGTCGGGCTGAGCTGTCTACTCGACCGGGTCGGGGACTGGCTCGAGCACGGGCGCTGAGAAGGCGACCTCGGCGCAGGATTCCCAGAATTCGACGAGGGCGGCGGTCGGGTCCGAGGCGCTGCCGGGGCGCATCCTGCCGTCGGCGGATCTGGCCACCAGCTCGGCCAGCAGTGCGGCCGGGTCGTGTCTGTCGAACTCGTAGACGGCCAGGAACCGAACCGGACCCTCGGCGCTCACGAGGCGAAAGCGCCTGCAGGACTTCACCACCGGGACCGCGAGCATGTCGGGTACGTGCACGCTCGAGTACCAGTGGTCGAACTCGTCCACCCGGTCCGGATAGGGGGTGGAGGTCACGTGCATGAACATCGGTCCGGCCTTTCGTTCGCTGAATATGCCATTCTCTCGAATGGGAAATATCGTTTCTGGACGGCGGCCCGCGCCGGCCAGACTCCCGATCACCGAGGATGTGCCGATGACCGAGTGGTTCCTGTTCCTGCCCCAGATCCGCATAGGCATAACGGATATCGTCGATCGGGCCCGGGCCGCCGAGGACGCCGGATTCGACGGGATGGCCTTCATCGACCACCTCGTCGCCCCGGGCGCGCCCGCCCAGCCGATGTGGGAGGCGATGACGGTCGCGACCTGGGTGGCCGCGCGCACCACCCGGCTGCGCATCGGCCACCTGGTGCTGTGCGACGCGTTCCGGCATCCCGCGGTGCTGGCCAAACAGGCCGTCACCCTGCAGGAGGCGACCGGCGGGCGATTCGAACTCGGCCTCGGCTCCGGATCGGTGCCCGCCGAGCTGGTCCGGTTCGGCATCACCGAAGCGATTGCCGCGCAGCGTCATACGCGACTGACGCAGACGATCGACCTGCTGGCCGGGTACTGGGACCCGGCACGGGAGCCGGAGTTGCCGCCGCGCCCGGCGACGCCGATACCCCTCGTACTCGGGGGAACCGGGCCGCGCCTGCTCGAGCTGGCGCGCGAACACGCGACCTGGTGGAATCTGCCCGCGACACACCTGGATCGGCTGACCGAGCTGGCGGGCCGGGTGGGTCCGGCCCGGGTGTCGATTCAGCAGATGGTGGCCTTCGTCGCCCCGGGCGCCCAGGAGAGTTCGGTGCGTGAGACCGCCGAACGCCGGTTCGGCTATCTCGGCGGCGGTCTGGTGTGCGGTGACGCCGAAGTCCTGCGCGCGCATTTCACCGCCCTCGCCGATCGTGGCGTGCGACGCTTCTACGTCTGGTTCGCCGACTTCGCGGACCCGAAAACCCTGGCCGCGTTCGGTGATTCGGTCATCGCCGGCTTTCCGCGCTGACGCCGGATCCGGGCCGGGCGGTGCGGACCGCCCGGCCCGCGGGCTCACACGTTGAGCAGTCGCGCCAGGTTGCCGCCCATGATCAGCTGCTGATCGGCGAGCGTCATGTCCTTGATCTCGTGGATGTAGCGTGCCGGTTCGGCCAGGCCCTCCGGATGCGGCCAGTCCGAACCGAACAGCACGTGATCCGCGCCGATCATGTCCGCGGTCGCCTGCAGATCCTCTTCCCAGAACGGGCTGACGTACAGGCTGCGCTTGAGCGCCTCGACCGGATCGTTGAATCCGAAGCCCTCGGGCGCCTTCTTGTGCGTGTCGTGCAGCGTCTCGAGCAGCGGCGCCAGCCACGAGCAGCCGTTCTCGATGACGGCGATCTTGAGTTCGGGGAAACGGAACAGCGCGCCGTGACACACCCAGGACGCGACCGCGTCGGTGACCGGCCGCCAGGCCATGGTCATCTGGAACGTGTTGGTCTGGAAGGGCAGCATCTCGAGGCTGGTCCCGTCCCACTCCGCGCCGTAGCGCGAGTACCCCGAATCCGAGGAGTGCATGGTGACCAGCACGTCGTGCTCGACGACCTTCTTCCAGAAGGGATCGAATTCCGGCAGCGCGAACGAGCGCATGCCGCGCAGGCCCGGCACCGGCGCGGGACGCACCAGAATCGCCTTGGCGCCGCGCTCGACACACCATTCCAGCTCCTCGATCGCCTTCTCCACGATCGGCAGGCTGATGACCGGCACGTTGAAGATGCGGTCCGAGTGCACGAAGTTGCCGTTCTGGCCCCAGTCGTCGAGCATCCAGCGGTTGAGCGAATGCACCACGGCGTGAATGAGATCCGGGTAGTCGCGCATGCGCTCTTCGATGAGGCTGGCCAGGGTGGGGAACATCAGCGCGCGATGCAGTTGGAGGTCGTCCATGACCTTCAGGCGCGCTTCGGGATTGCGGAACGCGTCCTGCGCCGGGATGGCCCTGCCGAAGATCTCGCGCTTGCTCTTGCCCTCGGGATTGCCGTTCTTGAAGTAGTCCTCCATGGCCCCGGGTGCGGCGACGTAGTCGAACGTGGGGTTGGGGATGTATTCGCTGATCTGGCCCAGGACGGCGATCTTCTTGCGGCCGTTGATCTCCACGTACTTGATGGCCCCCTCGTACTCCTTGGTGAGGTACCGGGTCAGGGACTCTTCGGTCTCGTACAGGTGGTTGTCGGCGTCGAACAACTGATACGGCAGATCGACCTTGGTCATGAGAATCTCCTTCGCTTCACAGAGAATCGTATTCTCACGCTTGGTCGGAGGCAATGTCTTGCCGGAGGCGGAACTTCTGCACCTTGCCGCTGGGCGTGCGCGGGAAGTCGTCGACCACCCGAAGTTCCTCGGGCCATTTCTGTTTCGCCAGGCCCTGCGCGGCGAAGTGCGCGCGGACCTCGTCGAGGGTCGGGGCGTCCCGGCCCGGGCGCAGGCGCAGCACCGCGGCGGCGTGCTCGCCGAGCCGGGCGTCGGGCGCGGCGACCACGGCGGCCTCGGCCACTGCGGGCATGCTCAGGAGCACCTCTTCGACCTCCACCGCGCTGATGTTCTCTCCACCCCGGATGATCAGGTCGGTGGTGCGGTCGGTGATGCTCAGGTAGCCGTCCGCGTCCAGGACCCCGATGTCGCCGGTGTGGTACCAGCCGCCGGCGTCGAAGGCGCGGTCGGTGAGCTCGGGGTCGGTGTAGCCCAGGCACAGGTCCGGGCCCCGGCTCACGATCTCCCCGTCCTCGGTGAGGCGAATCTCCACCCCCGGCATGGGATCTCCGTCGGTGTACAGGCGTTTGCCGAGTGCCGCGGTGTGTTTGGACGCGGTCACCGAGGGGTGCTCGGTGCTGCCGTAGGAGCGGTACACGATGATGCCGAGGTCGGTCAGGCGGGTGGTCACCGCGGCCGGCACCGGGGCGCCGCCCATTCCCGCGTAGCGCATGTAGCGCAGGTGGCCGGGGGTGAAGTCGGGATGATCGATCAGGCTCGTCATGTAGTACGGCACGCCGCCGGCGACGTTCACGCCGAATTCGGTCATCAACGCCAGGGCGCGTTCGGGATTCCACACGTCGAGCAAATGAATCGGGGCGGCGTTGAGCACCGAGATGAGCAGCGCGTTGACCATGCCGATGAAGTGCCCGACGGGCGCGGCGGTCAACTGCGGGCCGAAGTCGTCGGGATAGTGACCGCCGAGCTGACGGGTCTCGAAACCGAGGGTGCGATGGGAGTGGATGACACCCTTGGGATCCCGGGTGGTGCCGGAGGTGAAGGCGATGAGCGCGGGCGCGTCGGGATCGACCGCCGCCACGCCGATCATGGGCTCGTCGGCGAGCAGATCGTCGAAGTCGCGGCCGACCACGCCCACCACGGGCACGTCCGCGTAGACGGCGGGGTCGAACTCGAGGGCGCCGAACCGTTCGAGGGTGATGAACGCCTTGGGGCGGGTGGTGTCGAGGATGTACCCGACCTCCTTGCGGCCGTAGAAGTGCACGATCGGCACCACCACCGCGCCCAGCAGCGCCGAGGCCCAGAAGGTCGCCGCGGCCTCCATCCAGTTGGGGAGTTGGAAGGCGACCCGGTCCCCCGCCTTCACACCGCGCGCGGAGAGCCCGGCGGCCAGGCGCCGGGCGACGGTCTCGACGTCGCTGATCCGGCCGGACCACGGCCGCGTCTCCGAATGTACTTCGAAGCGTTCCCCGGGGGCCGCGGCCAGGCCCCGCGCCAGCAGGTCACCCAGCGATTCGTCGGTCCACCACCCCTCGGCCAGATACCGCTCCACCAGATCCGTTGGCACCTTGCGCATTTCGATGATCTCCCATATCCGGCACCGAACGATGCGCCGGGCGCATCGATGTCAGGGGCGGCTCGACCCGCGGGCACACCCGAATGGATATGTTATTCTCAAGAATGAGAATCCGATATTCATTCGCCGAACTTCGGAGCTAGGAGCACCATGGCCGGCCGGACAGACTCCGCACCCCGGGCCGGTGCGAACTCCCCCGTTCGGGAGTGGGACCAGGGCGAACTGCTGCGGCTGATGGACGTGCGTCCCGAACCCGGCGGCCGGTATCTCGCCCCGGCACACGGGCCGACCGAACGCAATGTCGTCGAGGCCGGACAGCTGCTGGGCGCGACCGTGGTCGCCGCGGCGAAGGCCGTTCCGGCGCAACGGGTCACCTCGGTGTCGATGGTGTTCTCCCGGATCGCCAGACATGATGAACCGCTGAGCGTGGCCCTCGAGGTGCCGCACGCCGGGCGCGTGCTGTCGACCGCGCAGGCGCGAGTGATCCAGGGCCACAAACAGTGCGCCACCGGCGTGGTGCTGCTGGACGCGGGCGCGCCCGATCTGATCCGCTCGGCCGAACCGATGCCGCGGGTCACCGCGCCGGAGCTGTTGCGCCCGCTCGACATTCCCGGCGGCGTCGTGCGCGGGCGGGACATGCGGGTGGTGGACGACGCCTACGACCCGTACCGCGAGCAGACCGGTCCGCCGGAGTTGTTCGTGTGGACGCGCTTCCGGGACGCCCCGGACCGGCCGGAGCTGCACGCCGCCCTGCTCGCGCAGTCGACCACGCACTGGACCGTGGCCGCGGCGCTGCGCCCGCACGCCGGGTTCAGCGAAGCCACGGCGCACCATTCGATATCCACCGGAATCACCATGGCCACGATCACCTTTCACGACGACGTCGATGTGAGCCGATGGCTGCTGTACGCGACCCGCGTGGTGTACGCCGGGCGCGGGCATGCCCAGGGTGACGGGCGGATCTACACCGAGCAGGGCGAGCTGGTCGCCTCCTACGGCGTGCACGCCATGGTGCGGGCGTTTCCGACGTCGGGCGTACCGGATTCGGGAACTCGTTTGTGAACGGCATCGGGCCGGACGGCCGGCCCGGCGGAAGGGGAGAGAAGATGGAGTCGGGGTACCTCGAATGGCCGGACTACCGGGTCGATGTGAGCCGCGTGCGCAATCTCGTGCGGGCCACCCGGGACGGCATCGTGCTGGCCGAGTCGAGCAGCGCGCTCCTGGTGGCCGAACAGGATCACGGCATCGTGTTCTATCTGCCCGCCGCCGATGTGCGCTTCGATCTGCTCGAGACCGCGGTGGGCACCTCGCGGTGCCCGTTCAAGGGTGAGGCACGGTACTGGCGCGAGATCGGCGGGACCGAGCCCATCGCGTGGGAGTATCCGCAGCCGCACACCGAGGTCGCGATTCTGCGCGGGCACCTGGCCTTCTATCAGAACCAGGTGCGGGTGGAGGTCGGCGTCGCGGTTCCGGCGGTCAAGCGACCGTCATGACCGCCGTCCGCGAGCGCGTACGGGGCGGGCGCTCAGCGCATCTGGAACGGCCCGCCGTCGATGGCGGTGGCGAGCGGCCCGAGGTCGATACCGAGTTCGGCGGCCGCGGTGAAGCAGGCCGCGACATCCTTGCGCAGGTACCGCACCACCACGTGCTCGAAACCCGTGGTGCCCCCGGCGGTATGGATGGTGCCCGCCGCGTGACTGCGCCCGCTGCACACGAGCAGCGCGCGCAGCAGATCGTCCTCCTCGATACCGAGTTCGCGGCCCACCCGCAGGGTGGTGGTGGCCAACTGCGCGTTGGCGGCGAACAGGGCGTTGTTCAGCAGTTTCACCGTCAGCGCGCTGCCCAGACCGCCGGTGGGCACGATAGTGCTGGCGTAGGCGCCCAGCACGGGGGTGGCCGCGGCGACCGCCGGGGCGGGTCCGCCGAGCAGCACGGTCAGCGTGCCCTCGGCGATGTCCAGGGGCGAACCGCTGACCGGTCCGTCCAGCAGGGTCGGCCCGTCGGGGTGTGCGGCGGCGAATTCGCGCACGGTGGACGGGGATCCGGTGGTATGCGAGACGACCATGGCCTCGGGCGCGGCGTGCGCGAGCACTCCGTCCGGACCGCCGAGCACTTCGCGGACCTGTTCGTCGGAGTACACGCAGACGACGATGATGTTCCCGCGCACCGCGACCTCGGCCACCGAGTCGACCACGTCGGCGCCCATGGCGCGCAGGCGTTCTCGCACGGACGTGCGGCGCGCGAACGCCACCACCTCGTGTCCGGAACGCAGCAGCCGGGCAACCATCGGTTCGCCCATCTGGCCCGCTCCGACGAAACCGATGACCTCGGACATGGGCGCAACTCCTGTTGTTCGGCGACCGAACCCCGCTCGGCACAGGGGGTTCCGGAATTCGATGCGGACGACAGACCCTTGAACGGGCCAACTGTCTGTCTTACAGTTTCTAATACCATAGATGATCGCGGGTGTGTCCGGTTCCCGGATACACGGTGCGCATCACATGGTCGTAACCGGGAGAGATCATGAGCGACGACACCTTCACCGTCATCCGCCCGCGCATCCGCGAGGCGCTGATCAGCGCGGCGGACGCCCTCGCCGGCGGGGTCCGCGCGAAAATCCTGCACAGCCCGCGGCCGGTGTTCATGTACTACGTCGCCCAGACCTTCGACGCGACGCGAAACACGCTGGCGCGGGGGCTCGAACCGTACCCGGCCACCCCCGCGCAGCAGCTGTGCCTGCACCTGATGTGCGCGTACGTGGAGCGGTACCGCGACGCCGTCGACTACGACATGGCACGCCTGCGGGCGGCGCTGCTGCCCGAGGGCCACCACGAGGTGCTGGCATCGCTGGGACGCGGAACCGTGAAGCAGCCCGAGACCTACGATTTCGTCGCGCTCGGGGACGCGTTGAGCGGCAGCGGGATGAGCGCGTTCTTCGCTCCGCTCGAACCCGATAGCCTGGTCGCGTGAGTTCCGGCCGGACACGGTTTCCCGGGGCGGGCGTTCGATGCTGAACACCGCCCTGGGGCTCGCGGGCATCGGACGCGAAGCGGTCCGCACGGGATTCGAGCGGACCGGCGGTGCGGGTGATCTGCCGCGGCGGGCCGAGGAGCTGACCACGCGATGGTTGAGCGCGATCCTCGGGGTGCGGGCGGGCGGGTTGCGCGGTTTCCAGGTGGTGGACGCGGATTCGGGCACGGCCGCCCGGGTCCGCATCGAGCTCGACGGTGACGAGGTGCCGTCGAGCCTGTTCGTCAAACTGCCACCCCGGGACTACGCCCAGCACGTCCTGCTGAATCTGTTCGGGCTCGGCGTGCGGGAGGTCCTCGCCTATCGCGCGCTGGGCGCGACGCCGCCGGTGCGGGTGCCGCGCTGCCACTTCGCCGGGGTCGACGGGCGCCGCGGTGTGCTGGTCCTGGAGGACCTCGCCGGATCCGCTCGTTTTCGCACGGTGCGTGAATCGGTCGACGCGGCGGAGGCGTTCGCTGTTGCCGACGCGATGGCCGAGTTGCACGCGAGCTATTGGGAATCCGCGCGATTCAGCACTGATCTCGCGCCGCTGACCCGGCGCACCTCCGCCGAGATCCGCCTGGGCACCGTCATCCGACGGCTCTTTCTGCGTGATATCAAGGGCCACTCCGCCGATCTGATCCCCGGGCCGATGAAGCGGCAGGCCCGGATGTTCTTCGAACGCGCCGGGGAGATCGACGCGTTCTGGGCGGCCCAGCCGCGCACCCTGACCCACGGCGATCCGCACCTGGGCAATCTGTACTTCGTCGGTGCCGAGCCGGGCTTCCTGGATTGGCAGATCGCCGGGGCGGGGCCCGGGATTCGCGATCTCACCTATTTCGCCTGCGCCTCGGTGGAACCCGGGCTGCTGCGCGAGATCGAGCGCGAGCTGATCGAGCGGTATGCGCGGGGGTTGGCACGGGGCGGCATCCGAGTGGACGAAAAACGGCTGTGGACCTGCTATCGCGCCGCCACCACCGAACTGTTCCTCGCCGCCGTGTGCACCGCCGAGGCCGGGGAACGCATGCAGCCGGCGGCTGTCTCCAGGGTCGGCGTGGAACGGGCCGTGGCCGCGGTCGAGGCGCACGACGGTTTCGGGACGCTGGCGAGCCTGCTGTAGCCGCGATCGACGGTCCGAGAAGGCAATTCGGCGATCCGGCGGCTGTCGGGACGCTGCGCGCCGATCAACCGAAGGTACAGCGGTACTATTTACCGTGGTACATACGATCGGCATCGGACGGCCTGTTGCGGGGCTCGCCGTGCCGATGTGACGAAGGACCTCATGGAGGTGGTCGCAACAATGGCGAAGCGTGCAACCGTGGAGAAACGGCCTCGGCGCGAGCGAGGTTCGCTCAACCCCGACGATATTCTCGACGGCGCCTTCGATCTCGCGGGACAGATCGGGATCGACAATCTCAGCATGCCGATGCTCGGCAAGCATCTCGACGTCGGGGTCACGAGCATCTACTGGTACTTCCGCAAGAAGGACGACCTGCTCAACGCCATGACCGACAGCGCGCTGCGCAGGCACGCGGAGGAATTGTTCGCCGCGTCCCGGATTCGAACCGGGGGCTGGCGGGAAGCGCTCGGCGAGCACGCGCGCACCATGCGGGATGTGTTCCGCGCCAATCCGATTCTGTGCGACCTGGTGCTGATCCGGTCCTCGCTCAGCCCGGAGGCCGCGTTGCTGGGCGCACAGGCCACCGAAGGGGTGATCGCGGAACTGGTGGCGGCCGGATTCACCCCGGACGGCGCCGTGGACACCTACTCGGCGATCCAACTGCACGTGCACGGATCGGTTGTGCTGCAGCGGCTTCGGGATCGCAGCCGCGAATCGGACGCGGCGCCGCGCGCGTACTACGAGCAGCTGACCATCACACCCGGCACCACTCCCCTGCTGGCGGAGGCGGCGGCGCGCGGGCATCACAGCGGCGTGCCCGACGATCACAACTTCGACTTCGGACTCGACTGCATACTCGAGCACGCCGAGCGCCGGCTCACCGCGGGCGCATCCGAGAAGGCTGCTCCGGCGGCGCGGCGTACCAAGCCGGCCGCTCCGCGCGCACGCGCCACGAAGGAGGCCGCCAGCGCGAAATAGGTTGCCGCCGAATCGAATAGCTCGATTTCGCCGGGTGGTCCCATGTGGGATCACTCGGCGATTCTCGTGCTGTGCAAGGTCGGCCTGCGCGGGTATTGTGCAGGAAACTGTAAGACTGACAGTTGACCTGTTTTCACCCGGCCCGCGCGTCACCCCGCCGGCCGAGATCGGAGTTGGCCGTGACCACTCAGCCCACGCGTCTGCAACGAGTACTCATGCCCGTCACCCTGCGCGTGCTGACCGCCGTCTTCAAGGTCAAGACGGCCGTCGCGGCCGCACGGGCGGCCCGTCGTGAACGGTGAGCCGCTCGCCCCGAAAACCGCTTTCACGTGCGGGATTCGGAATACGCGCGCGCCGATGACGGATTCGGTCTTGACGCCACGGCACTTCGTGCAGCAGACTCGCATGCAACCGGACAACATTGTCCGGTTGCGCCGAGTTCTTCGGAACTCGCCGCCCGTGCCGGCCCCGCAACCAGTTCCGGACTCGCTCTTCCTGCAGAGCGCCCCGGACGCCGGCGCGGCGGCGGCGTCCCGGTTTGCCGCCCCACCGGGACCCTCGGGGGGTGGTTGTGCACCTTCGTCACCGACCACCCCCCGAGCATCGGCAGCGTCGCCGGTGGCCGTCGAACCAATCCGGACAGTATCGTCCGGATTGGCCGTCACGGTACTACGCTGAGCCCCGTGCCGAGTCGATACCGGAGCAATCGCGGACCGGCCGTCGCGCCTGCCAATCGGCAGGCACTGCTCAGGGCCGCACGAGAGGCGTTCGCCGAGATCGGGTTCGGCGCCTCGCTCAACGAGATCGCCAAACGCGCGGGCGTGGGGCACGGCACCATGTACCGCCACTTCCCCGATCGCATCGAACTGGCCGTCGCGGTCTTCGAATCCGACATCACCGCCTTCGAACTGCTCGACACCCGCCGGGACAGCACCCTCGACGATCTGCTCGACGTGGTGACCGCCGCCGCCACATCCGCGGCCGCGCTCACCGAACTGCTGATGACCCACCGCACCGATCCCCGCGTGGCGTGGCTCGACGATCGGGTCCGCCGGATCATCACCCGCATCTACGAACGTGCCCGCGCCACCGGTCAACTCGGCCCGCATCTGACCGCCGAGCACGTCATGCTCGCCGTCGCCATGCTCGCGCTCGCCCTCGGCAAGTGCGGTCATCGAGCCCAGAGCGCCCGGGTCGCGGACGAGGCGCGGGCGTTGTTCGGCGCGGCCTTCTCGCGCCCGGGAGAACTCCCGTGAACGTCGTCGGGCTGGCCGAAATCGCCGGGGGCGCGGCCGCACTCGACCTCAGCCCGGACGGCGCGGCGCGCACTCCCGTGGTGGTGGCCGACCTCGACCGGGACGAATGGCAGCATGCCGAGGCCGCGATCGACGCCCTGCGCGGGCGGCCGAGCGTGGTCGTGGTCGGACTGTCGCACTCGGTGCTGCCCGAATCCGCGCGAACCCTGCTGTCGGAGTTCACCTGCACCCTCGCACCGGGTGGTCCCGGGCGGTGCTGGGCCGCCGGATCCGCGGCCGACCTCGCGGCCATCGCAGCCACGGTCGACACCGCGCCCCGCGCCGCCCTCACCCTGGCCGGGCTCCTGGAACTGACCGCCCGGGCCGATGTGGCCGACGGGCTGACCGCCGAGTCGCTGGCCTACTCGATGCTGCTCGCCGGACCGGAGTTCGCGGCCTGGCGTGCTTCCCGGCCGCGCCGCCCGATTCCGGGCGCATCGGACCCGGTGCTGCTCGACCGCGTCGCGGGCACGCTGACGGTGAGCCTGAACATGCCCGGGCGTCACAACGCGTTCGGGCACACGGTCCGCGACGGGCTGATCGAAGCCCTGGCGGTGGCCGAGTACGACCCCTCGATCGAACGGGTGTTGTTGCGCGGGAACGGCCGATCCTTCTGCAGCGGCGGCGATCTCGACGAGTTCGGCTCGGCAGCCGATGTGAGCGCCGCGCACCTGATCCGGCTGGGACGCAGCGCGGCGCACGCCGTGCACCGGCTCGGGCCCCGCATGCACGCCCTCGTCCACGGCGCGTGTATCGGCGCCGGAATCGAGGTGCCGTCGTTCGCCGCACGCCTCGAAGCGACGGACGACGCCTACTTCCGCCTGCCCGAACTGTCGATGGGCCTGGTGCCGGGGGCGGGCGGGACGGTCGGGATCACCCGGCGAATCGGCCGGTGGCGCACCGCGTTCCTGGCCCTCACCGGCCGCGCGGTCGATGCGCCGACCGCACTGGACTGGGGGTTGATAGATGCGGTGGTGAGTCGGCCGTGACAGTTGAGGGCATCGGGGCGGATGGCGAGTGGCGGGTGAACCAACCGGGCACGGGCGTGTTTGCGGACGGGCGCCCCGGCATCGAGGTTGGGATCCCGGCGTCGGTGACCTTGCTGGAATCGATCCTCGAACTGGCACTGCCGATCTGGGTTCCGGATCTCCAGGTCCGGGCCGAGCTCACCCCGCACTACCGGTTCGGCTGCAAGTTCGTGTCGATGTCGAGCGCCGGCCGTGTACGCAGGCCGAGCCTCGTGGTGCCCGGCAGTGCTCGTGGCGGCGGCCACGACTGGCCTCGGCGATCGGCGGACGTCGATGATTGACCGCGTTGTGCGGGCTCCGAGGCGTCACGAGTACTCCGGGCCGGAAAACAGCGGTGAAGCGCCGGGCACGGTGGAACTGTCGCCGCTGCGGGCGTGGGCGGTGTCCGGGGCCATGGCTCTCTCCGGACGCGCCGAGGGCCCGCCGCTCGCCGCTCCCGGTGAACCAGCGGCACGGGTGGCGCGGGGGCTGGCGCGGACCGCCGAATTGGTGTGGGAGCGAACCGGATCGCGTCCGGAGCTGCCCGGTGTCGGCATGCTCGGCGAACGGGCGGCGCTCGCGGGTCTGACTCGGCGCGGGCCCGAATCGTGCGGTGGAGCCTTCCGTGTACTGCGGACGGCGGACGGACACCTTGGTTTGTCGCTGCCGCGCGCCGAGGATCTCGAACTTCTTCCCGCCTTGACCGAAGCTGCTGTGCCCAAAGGCGATCCGTGGCAGGCGGTCACCCGATGGGCGGTCGAGCACTCCACCGAAACCGCCGCGGCACGGGTACGCATGCTGGGGCTGGCCGGGGCGGCGGTGCCCGCGCCCGAACGCCGTTCCCGCGCCGGTGTACTCGTCACCGAGTTCGGCCCCCGCACCCACCGCCGGACCCGCCCGGTCGTGGTGGACCTGACGGCATTGTGGGCCGGGCCGCTGTGCGCCCATCTGCTCGGGCTAGGCGGCGCACAGGTGATCAAGGTCGAGAGCCACGCCCGCCCGGATGGCGCACGCCGAGGCGCACCCGGGTTCTTCGACCTCCTGCATCACGGACATGCCATGGTCGCCTTGAACTTTCGCGATCCCCACGATATCGACCGGCTACGCCATCTCATCGCCGAGGCGGACCTGGTCCTCGAGGGTTCCCGCCCCCGGGCGCTGCGCCAGCTCGGCATCGACGCCGCCGCCTGCGCCGCACAGGGCACGTCCTGGCTCTCGATCACCGCCCACGGGCGCGACAGCGATGCCATCGGTTTCGGCGACGACGTGGCCGCCGCCGCCGGGCTGGTCATCACCGACAACGATGCGGTGCTGCCGTGCGGGGACGCGCTGGCGGACCCGCTGACCGGTGTGTGTGCGGCCGAAGCGGCGGCCTCGGCACTGTTGGCAGAAAACGCCCGCCTGATCGACGTATCGATGCTCCATGTCGCGGCCGAAACAGCAACGGGCACCGTCGAAGAGCACTCCGTGTACCTGCGTGGTGAGCGATGGTGGGTGGAATCGGCCGTGGGCCGTTATCCGGTCGAACCACCCCGCGCCCGGAGTGCCCCGGGCCCGGCCGGATCGCTCGGCGCGGACAACGCCGCGTTCGGGCTCGAGGTGGCTGGACGATGAAGGCGGCGAACACGCTGGGGTCCATCCTGTTTCGTGATGTCGAGGTCGCGGGCGCACACACGGACGTCCTCGTGCGCGGGGATCGCGTCGTGACGGTTGGGCGAGTGCCGCGGCAACAGTGCGACGAGGTGATCGACGGGTCGGGCGGTGCGCTGCTGCCGGGGTTGCACGACCACCATGTGCATCTGCTGGCGATGGCCGCCGCGCTGCGGTCGGTGGACTGCGGGCCCCGCGCGGTGCGCGGGCTGCGGGGCCTGCGCGCGGCCCTGCGCGAGGACGGCGGAGCGGGGTGGGTGCGCGGCGTCGGGTACCACGAGTCGGTCGCCGGAACCCTTGACCGTCATGTCGTCGACCGGCTGTGTGATGATCGGCCGGTCCGGATCCAGCATCGCAGCGGGGCACTGTGGATGCTGAACTCGCTTGCGCTGCAGCGGGTAGCGGGTGCGCTCGACGACTCTCCGGACGTCGAGCGCGACGGAAACGGGGAGCCCACCGGCAGGCTCTGGCGCTACGACGGACGCCTGCGCGCCGCGCTCCCCGATGATCCACCCGCGCTGCACGCGGTCGGGCGGGCGCTCACCCGCGCGGGGATCACCGGGGTCACCGACGCGACGCCCGACCTGGACTCGGACGCCCTCGCGATTCTCACCGCCGCCCGCGCCGACGGCGCACTGCCGCAACGGGTTACGCTGCTCGGCACGGACCGGGCACCCGGACCGGGATTCACGGTCGGACCGCGCAAACTGCTGCTGCGCGACCACGACCTGCCCGACTACGACTCGCTCGCCGCCACGGTCGCCGCCACACACCGGACCGGTCGTCCCGTCGCCGTGCACTGCGTCACCCGAATCTCACTCCTGTTGACCCTGGCCGTATTCGACGATGTCGGCACCGTGCCGGGAGATCGCATCGAGCACGCGGCGGTGGTGCCCGAGGGCGTAGCCGCCCGGATGGCGTCCCTCGGGGTTGCGGTGGTGACCCAGCCCGGCTTCCTCCACGATCGCGGCGACCACTACCGGCGCGAGGTGGCCCCCGACGATCTGGAGCACCTCTACCCGCACGCCCGCCTCCTCCGCGCAGGCGTCCCGGTGGCCCTGTCGAGCGACGCACCCCACGGCCCCCTGGACCCCTGGGCGAACATGCGCGCCGCGGTAGACCGCACAACCCGCACCGGGAAGGTGCTGTCGACATCCGAACGGGTGTCGCCGAAGACCGCCCTGGCCGCCTACCTCGGCGCCCCTTCCCATCCGGGCGGGCCCCCGCGCACGGTCACCCCCGGCGCCCGCGCCGACCTGTGCCTAGTGGATGTCCCGCTGTCCGCCGCCCTGGAACAACTCGACAGCACGACGGTACGCGGGGTGATGATCGACGGCCGTTGGCGCCCGTGACGTCGGCGACCGCGCTCACTCCGGCACGGGACGCAGCTCGTCGAGCATCTCGGCCCAGCGGTCGGCGACCGCGGCGCGGCGCCGGGAATCGTCGTTGAGCATCGCGGCCAGGCCGAGGCCGCGGGCCGAGTCCAGGAACGCCTGCACGGTCGTGCGGACCTTGGGGTCGCTGCCGTCGAGGCGGAGCAGGTGGATGATCGTCCAGAAGCCGCGCACACCCACCTCGAGCTCCATCGCGGCTACGCGGGGGCTCAGGGCGGGGTCCCCCGACGCGGCCATGCACAGTTGCAGCCCGGCGGCGAAGGTCGGTCCCTGATGCATGTCGACGATGGTCCGCACGATGTCGCGGGTGCGCTCGCCGTCGGGATACTCGGCGTCCTGCAATGCCTCGACCTGGCGGATCCGCTCATCCATGACATGCTCGACGGCCGCGGTGAACAGTCCGTCCCGATCCTTGAAATGGTGCTGCACCGCGCCGCGGGTGACCCCCGCGGCCTGCGCGACCTCGGCCACGCTGGCGTGCGGCCAGCCGCGGGTGGCCAGCACCTCGAACGCGGCCTCGACAATGCGCCGGTACGTCGCGATGCCGTTCTCGTTCTGCGGCTTTCGACCGGCCGCCGGACCGCGCGCGGGGGTCATCGACGACCTAGAGATCGATGGTCAGGCATTCGTCCGATCGTGACACGCATGGGAGGAAGTATCCCTGCTCCACTTCGGCGGGACTCAATGCGGTGGATCGGTGCTCGGGACTTCCGTCCAGCACGCGCACCGCGCAGGATCGGCAGAATCCCTGCTGACAGGAGAACGTCGCGTCCGGACGCACGTCGAGCAGTGCCGAGAGCGCGCTCCGGTCGGCCGCGACGACCACTTCCTCTCCGGTGGTGGCCAGCCGCATTCGGAACTCGCGTCCGTTCACCACCGGCGCGGCGGAGAAGCGTTCGTAGTGGAACTCGACGTCGGGACGATCGGCCAGCGCCGCGCGCAGCGCCTCGATCATGGGTGGCGGACCGCAGGTGTAGACAGCGGGCGAGCAGGTGAGGTCGCCCAGCAGGGCCTCGGGGGTGGCGACGCCGTCGCGGTCGTCGAGGTGGATGCGCACCCTGTCCCCGAAGCGTTCGAGTTCGTCGAGAAATGCCAGCGATTCGCGATTGCGGCCGCAGTAGACCATGGACCAGTCGATACCCAAGCGGTCGAGCACCCCGAGCATGGGCAGGATCGGGGTGATGCCGATACCGCCCGCGATGAAGCGCACCGCCGTCCGCCGCTGGTTGTAGCCGCCGACCGCGAGCGGAAAGGCATTCCGGGGCTTGCTGATTCGCAGCTGCACTCCAGCGTGCAGGGTGCGATGCACCGCTGACGAGCCGCCGCGCCCGCCGGGGATCAGCCGGACCGCGATCCGATAGGCGCGCCGATCGCCGGGGTCGCCACACAGCGAATACTGGCGTACGACACCGGAATCGAGCCGCAGGTCGATATGCGCGCCCGCCGACCAGGCAGGCAACCTCCCGCCATCGGGCGCGCGGAAGGTGAGGGCGACGACGTTCTCGTCCTGAGCGACCACGCCGCGGTCCGTGACGACGGCATCGAAGAAGTCGGTGTCCACCCCGGTGCCCGGCTCGGGCAGCGCGGCGAACCGCTCGGACCAATGGAACAGGCCGTAGCCGGCGGTGATCAGCACCATGAGCGGATCGCGCCGGTACCTCCCGTAGGCATGCGCGGGGACCTCGAGATTCCGGAGCCGGGTGTACACGGATCTCCTCATGCCGCACGGGATTCGATGGTCGCGAGATAGGACAGCGCCTGCGCCATCGAACCGGTGTCGTCGGGCCGGAAGGACGGTTTCAGGTAGTCCACGACCGAGCCGAGCACCATACCGATGGTGGGCAGCATGCCGGCCCGGCCATCGCGCAGTACCTGGAACAGCACCCGCAGGCGTGATCTCGGCACGGCGGGATCGTGCTCGACCAGGTACCAGACGAACCGGCTGGAAATCCAGATCACCAGTGGGAGAAGCACGACCATGGTGCGCACCCGGCGCCAGTAACCGGGGTCGAAGTACATCGCGACGTCGTGGGCGACGTTGCGGTGCTCCATCTCCTCGGCGCCGTGCCAGCGGAACAGGGCGGTCATACCCGGATCCGAGCCGGCCTCGTCCCAGCGGCAGTTCAGGACGAAATGTCCGAGGAACGCGGTGAAGTTCTCCAGGGCCGCGGTGATCGCGAGGCGGTGGATCAGATGCCGGCGGACCTGCTCCCGGGTCCGGAACTCGCGCGGTCCGAGCACCCGGCCCAGCACGTATCTGGCCTGTTCCAGCAGGGGTTCGGGGTCTATGCCGTTGCGCTGGAAGTAGTCGCCGAGCGAGTCCTCGTGGGCGTTGGCGTGCATGGTTTCCTGCCCGATGAAACCGAGTATGTCCTCGCGCAGTCGCGGGTCCACGATCTCGGGCAGCGCTTGTTTGAACGCGGCGATGAAGAATCGCTCCACCTCCGGGAACAGCAGGTGATAGGCGTTGATCGTGTGCCCGGCCACCGGATGGCCGGGGATCCAGTGCAGCGGGGTCGCGGACAGGTCGAAGGCGACATCGCGAGCCCGGAGCTGCAACGGCCCGATATCGACGGCGTCCATCGGGAAGCGGTTCTTCGTGCGGGACTTCATGATCGGCCTCCATCGGCCAGGTAGTCGAGTATGTGCCGGATAATGACGGCGGGCTGTTCGAGGTGCGCGAAATGGCCCGCGCCGGGAACGACGACCCGGCGACTGCCGGGCGGCAACTGCTCGAGCGCGCCCGCGCCGGTGGCGGGCAAACCGCAGGTGTCGGTCGCGCCCTGCAGGAGCAGGGTGGGGTTGCGCGGCGGGCCGAAAGCCCGCGCCTGGGCCCGCGTATGGGCCGAGCCCCTGCGGTACCACGGATTCCAGACCGCTCGGTAGTAGGCGAAGGCCGCGCGCCGGCGGACCGTCGTGTCCAGGGCCGCCAGGCCGCGACGGCGGTATTCGCGCACGTTCGCGCCCGGGGCCCAGAGCCGCCAGAGCAGTGCGATGAGCGGGCGGCCGAGGTGTTCCGAGCCGGGTGTGGACACGACCGGCATGTACCAGCTGCGCGGAGCCTGACGCAGCAGGGTACGCAGATTCCGCGGGGAGAACAGGGTTTTGATGGTGTGCAACGGCGGGATGGCGATCAGCACGGCGCGGTGGAAGAGCTCGGGGTGATTGCTCGAGGCCGCGCTCACTATGGCTCCGCCCCAATCGTGGCCGATGAGCACCGCGCGCGAGTCCGCCCCGATCGCGTCGTGCACGCGCACCACGTCGGCCACCAGCGCGCCGATCGAGTAGTCGTCGTCGCCCGCCGGTGATGTAGGTGCGTAGCCGCGCGTGAACGGGGCGACGACATAGCGGCCGTGGGCGGCCAGGGCGGGTCCGACGGTCTCCCAGGTCCACGCGCTGTCGGGGAACCCGTGGATCAGCAAAGCGGCGGGATCGCCGGGGTCGCCCCAGGCCAGCGCCGCGATGCTCACGTCCCCGAACGCGAACCGCAGCACCTGTGGTGCAGTCACGCGAAGTCTCCTCCCTGATGGCCGCTGACCGGATCGCGGGTCGCGATCCAGCCTTGCCTAATCTCATTCACTAGTGCATTGTTTTATGCGTTACGGGCCGTTACGTCAACCCCACAGTAGTGATCAATGCTCTCTTCAAGGTGCTGCTCCGACGGGATCGGACCGCCCACCGTGGACGAACAAAGAGCATTCACCCATGCACGGCAAGAGAGGATTTTCTGGTGGCCGACTACGACCTGATCGTGCGGAACGGAATCTGGTTCGACGGAGCGGGAAGCGCGCCGCGCACCGCGGACATCGCGATCGCCGCGGGTGAGGTGGTGGCGATCAGCTCCGTCCCGCTCGACCCCGCCTCAGCGGCCGAGGTGATCGACGCGTCCGGCAAGTGGGTTGTGCCCGGCTTCGTGGACATCCACACCCACTACGACATCGAGATCCTCGCCGCCCCCGCGCTTACCGAATCCGTGCGCCACGGTGTCACCACCGCCGTCATCGGAAACTGTTCGCTGACCACGATCATGGCCTCGAACACCGAGTGCGCCGACATCTTCAGCCGCGTCGAGGCGGTGCCCCGAGACCTCGTGATCGGCACGCTCGACCAGCACCGAACCTGGTCCACGCCCGGCGAGTACGCGAAGATAGTCGACGAACTCAACCTCGGTCCGAACATCGGCGCGTTCCTCGGCCAGTCGGACCTGCGGATCGCCGTCATGGGTATGGATCGCGCGGTGGACGAGAAGGCGAGACCGAGCGATGCCGAACTCGAGCGCATGCGCGAGATTCTCACCGAGGCGCTCGACGCGGGGTTCCTCGGCATGTCGGCGACCACCAACCTGATCGACAAGATGGACGGTGACCTCTATCGATCCCGTTCGCTGCCCACCACTTTCGTCAAAGGCCGGGAGTTCCGCGCCCTGAACAAGGTGCTGCGGGACCGGGGCCGGATTCTGATGAGCACGCCGCTCATCTCACTCAAACCGAACATTCACCGGTTCTTCCTGGCCGCCAGTGGTCGCTTCCGGCGCAAACGGCTGAAGGTGTCCCTGCTGGCCGCCGCTGATTCCAAGGCCTACCCGCCGCTGATCTATTTCATGCTCTACGGGGCTCCGATCATCAACCGGCTGTTGCGCGGAGACTTCCACTGGCAGCATCTGCCGGTGCCGTTCACCGTCTACGCCGACGGCATCGACCTGGTGGTTTTCGAGGAGTTCGGTTCCGGCGCCGCGGCTCTGGAGATCAGCGACCAGCTCGAGCGCAACGAACTGCTGCGCTCGCAGGAGTACCGACGCTGGTTCCGGCGCGACTACGAGAACAAGTTCTCGCCGAAGGTGTGGCACCGCAACCTCTTCGACGCCGTCGTCGTCGACTGCCCGGACGAGAACCTGATCGGCAAGAGTTTCGGCCGCATCGGCGAGGAACGCGGCGTTCACCCGGTGGACGCATTCCTGGATCTGGTGGTCGACTACGGGCGAACGATCCGCTGGCGCACCACCATCGCCAACCATCGGCCGAAATACCTGGACAAGCTGGCGGCCAACAGGTCCGTGCACATGGGCTTCGGCGACGCGGGTGCGCACCTGCGCAACATGGCCTTCTACAACTACCACGTCCGACTGCTCGAGCGCGTGAAAGCCGCACAGGGCCAGCGCAAGCCGTTCCTCACCGTCGAAGCCGCCGTGCACCGGCTCACCGGCGAACTCGCCGACTGGTACGGGCTCGACGCGGGATATCTGCGCGTGGGTGACCGTGCCGACATCGCCATCATCGACCCCGACGGTCTCGACGAGGACGTACACGTCCTCACCGAGCGCGAGGTGCCCGAATACGGCGGGTTGCGCCGCATGGTCAACCAGAGCGACAGGGCGGTGTCGGCGACCATCGTCAACGGCTGCGTCGTCTACCGCGAGGGGAAATTCGCGGCCGATCTGGGAACCCGGTGGGGGCCCGGACGTTTCCTGCGCTCGGGGGAGAAGGTGCGCGGGGCCACGGTGCGGCCCGGGGTCGATGGCGGCCGGCCCTCGACGTAGGACCCGATCGCGAAGCCGAGCCCGGACGAGAATCGAAGCGATCAAGGCCGCAGTACTTCACACAGCTCAACCAGAGGAATCAGATGTCTTTGCCGGACGCGCTCACGCGCAATACGACGCTGCCGGTGGTGGCGTCCCCGATGTTCCTGGTCTCGAAACCGAAACTGGTCATCGCTCAAGCCAAAGCGGGAGTGATCGGGTCGTTCCCCACTCTGAACGCCCGTTCGGTGGGCATCCTGCGCGAGTGGCTGGCCGAGATCGACGAGGAACTCACAGCCCACGATGCCGAGAACCCGCACGCGCGCAAGGCCGCGGTCGCCGCGAACCTCATCGTGCATCGCTCCAACGACCGGCTCGACGCCGATCTCGCCGCGCTGATCGAATTCCGCGTGCCGATCGTCATCACCTCCCTCGGACTGCGACCCGAGGTGATCGACGCCGTACATTCCTACGGCGGCATCGTGCTGCACGACGTCATCAACAATCGGTACGCGCGCAAGGCGATCGACTCCGGTTGTGATGGCCTGATCGCGGTCGCCGCGGGAGCGGGCGGACACGCCGGCACGCAGTCGCCGTTCGCGCTGCTCACCGAGATCCGCGCGTGGTACGACGGCCCGCTGCTGCTGTCCGGCGCGATCGCGCACGGGCGGTCCATCCTGGCCGCGCAGGCGGCGGGCGCGGATCTGGCCTACATCGGTTCGGCTTTCATCGCGACCACCGAAGCCGACGCAGGCGCCGACTACAAATCCGAGATCGTGCGGGCCTCGGCCGCCGATATCGTCTACACCAATCTGTTCACCGGCGTGCACGGAAACTACCTGCGCGGCAGCATCGTCGCGGCCGGGCTCGATCCCGATCGACTGCCAGCCTCGGACCCCTCCGCGATGGATTTCGGGTCCGGCGGGGACAGCGCCGCCAAGGTGTGGCGCGATATCTGGGGCGCGGGCCAGGGCCTCGCCCCGGTCTCGGAGGTGGTGCCGGTGGCCGGGCTCGTCGAACGTCTGGCTCGCGAATACGACGTGGCACGTGAACGACTGGCGCGTCTCACCGCCGTTCCGGCCCCCGCACGCTGACCATCCGCTCCCAGTCGTTCGAAGGGCCGACGCCCTCCTGCCGGTCACCCGAGGTGAAATTTATGACTTACCAAGAGATTCTGTACACGGTCGACGAGCACATCGCGACGATCAGCTTCAATCGCCCACATGCCCGCAACGGCCTCACCCTCACCATGACGGCCGAGGCCGGCGCCGCGTTCGCCGAAGCCGACCGCGATCCGGAGGTGCGGGCGATCATCCTGACCGGGGAGGGCTCTGATTTCTGCGTCGGCATGGACCTGAAAGGCGGGACGATTCCACAGGAATCCGGTGCGGACTGGCTGGAGCCGGCGGGCCAGTGCACCAAGCCCATGTTCGAGAGCGGCAAACCGATCATCGCCGCCGTTCGCGGCGCAGCCATCGGCGGCGGGTCCACCATCATCCTGCCTGCCGACTATCGAATCGCGGCCACGGACAGCCGATTCGGCTTCGTCTTCACCCAGCGCGGCTTTTTCCCGGAGGGGGCGTCGGCGTGGCATCTGCCCCGCGTCGTCGGCCTGCCCCAGGCCATGGACTGGATGCTGACCGGTCGGGTCTTCCCCGCGAAGGAAGCCTTGACGGCGGGCTTGGTGAATCGGCTCGTTCCAGCCGACGAGGTGCTGACTGCCGCCCGCGAGTATGCGCGCGAGCTGATCGAGGTCACCGCGCCGGTGTCGGTCGCGGTGACCCGCCAGATGTTGTTGCGCCTGGGCGGTCTCGACTCCCCCTACCCGGCGCATGCGGTGGACTCGCCGCTCATCGCCGGCCTCGCCACCCATGCCGATGCCGTCGAAGGCGTGTTGTCGTTCCTGCAGCGGCGCCCGCCGTCCTTCCCCGGCAGGGTGCCCGCCGACATCCCGGCCTGCGTCCCGTGGCGGCTCGACACCGACTGATCGAACGTTCGGGCTGCAGCTATCGCCGTCTCCGTTCCCCACCCGGCCGGCCCGTCCCGACGACACGATCGGCCGCGGCCATCCGGCGCACATCCGGAGGCACGGGCCGCCGGCCGCCGGTACCGGCGTCGCCTCGAATTCGCGCCGACCGACCGGTCACCGCCGCGTCCGGTCGCCCACCCCGTATTCAGCTGGGCGACGACGTGCCACGGCTCGGTTCAGTGTCCACAGTCGAAGGCCTCACCCGGATTGCCCGACCTCGCGTCGAGTAGCGCCAGTATGGCCGGGTGGGCGAGTGCGCCTGCGGCGGTAGTAGATTCGCGCCGTGGGTGAAGGAAGGACTGTCGAGCCCGACATTGGGCGGCGGCCGCTGGAGAGCGGGCGGATCGACGAGCGGATCGGGCTGATCCGGGAACTCCTGGATCGGTGGGCCGCGTTGCGGCCCAGCGACTCCCGAGCGTGGCGGAGCTGCTGGCCGCCGGTCGAGGAGGACGTCGTCGCCGAGTTCGAACAGCGGCTGGGCGGGCGACTGCCCGAGGGCTATCGCCGGTATCTGCTCGAGTTCGGGGAACCCGCGCAGGGGCTGATGGGTTACGGGCCTACGCCTTTCGCAGAGCAGGCCGGGGAGCGGTCCGGGGAGCCGTTCGTGCTGGACCGGCCGTGGGCGGGGTGGCCCGAGCAGATCAGCGAGTGGGAGGACGAGGAGGGCGAGGACTTCTTCGACTGCGGGCCCGGGGAGTTCTACGGGCAGTTCGAGGACCCGCGGGACGCGTTCTTCGATCTGCCCGCGGGCGCCGAAGCGACTGACGGCACCGTCGATCTGGGCGCCACGCGCAGCCACATCATCGCCCGGCTGGTGATCAACGGGCCGTGGGCGGGGTCGGTGTGGTTCGACAGCTCCGGCTACGACGGTGGTCTGATGGAACCGGCCGAGGGCGAGTACTGCTACCGGGACATCCGCGGGGAGTTCTTCGACGCGGGAGAATGGCTGCCGCTCACCGAGACCGCCTGGTTCCCGTCGGCGCCCGCGGGCCCGCCGGATCCCGCGCCCGGCGACTTCCTGGACCTGACCATCGAATGGCTACGACACCGGGTACGCCAGGCCGAGGCCGAAAAGATCTGCGACGGGCTGGATCTCGCCACGTTGATCGAGGCGCGCGGACGACTGGACGCACCGCACGACTTCGGATATCCCAGGGGACACCGATACGGGAAGTTCACGCGCTACATCGGCCGGTTGATGCGCGACGAACTGCTCGGCGCCGCACCCGCCGCGGGCGACCGGATCCTCGAGCGGGCGTCCGCGCTGTTGCCGCCGACCGGTGTGCCGGTAGCGCTGATTCTCGCCCGGCGGTGGTGGGAACTGATCGACTTCGAGCTGAGTGCCTTCCCCGAATCCGACCGCAGCGCCGTCAATTTGGCGCTCGCGGCGATCATGCTCGACACCGAGCCGAGTTTTCAGGCGGCCCCCGGCGCGACGAGCCCGCAGCGAACCGGCTTCGACCGGTGGGCGGTGCTCGACACCCTCGCCCGCGCCGAGCCCGACCTGCGGCGGCGCTTCGTGGCCCTGCTCCCCGAGACCGACGCCGTCGAACTCGCCCCGCTGCTCGAGATCGCCACGCTCGATATCACCCCGGACGCCCTCGACACCTTGCTCGCCGCCGACCCGTCCGCATCGGATCGGACCGCGCTCACCGTCTTGCTGACCCGGGCGCTCCACGCCGACGACAACCCGGCGCCCGGCCTCGCCGAGCGCCTGTGCGCGCTCGCCGTGGCCGCCGACCGGCTCGGTGAGGTCTTCGACCAGCTGAATGCCGTTGCCGGACAACGGTGGCGCGATCGTTGGGAAGCCCACCGGGAGGGTCAGCGCCGACTCGACAGCGGTCGATAGCCTTCCGACTCCCGAAACAGCGCGGGGCCCGGGTCCGTCACCCGCGCACCTCGACACGGAAGCCCGCGGCAAGATTGCGGAACGCCTCATCGAGAATGGCTGTCAGCTCCCGATTCTCGTCGGCGAGCCAGTGCTCGTAGGCGGCGATCGCGACGCCGAGGGCGGCATGGGCAAGTGCTCGGGGTACCAGATCCGACGCCGGACCGCCGAGGCGTTCGGCGGCGAAGTCGGCGACCACCGCCCGCCACGCGCGATAGCGCAGCGCCGCGTGGGCCTGCAGGGCGGGCACGCCCAGGATCAGGCGCATCCGATCTCGATGCCAGGGGATTTCGGCGGGATCGAAGCGGTTGAACTCCACGACGACTGTGCGCAGCGCGTCCATCGGGGGCTCGTCGGGGGCGACGGCGGCGAAGCGTTCGCGCATCGTGCGCAGGTGGGCGTCGAAATCGCCCCAGACCACGTCGTTCTTGGAGTCGAAGTAGCGGAAGAAGGTTCGCCGGCCGATGCCGGCGGCGTGCGCGATGTCCTCGACCGTGGTGGCGTCGAAGCCGTGCTGGTCGAAAAGTTCGAAGGCCGCGCGCTCGAGCGCGAGGGCGGTGGTGGAGCGCCGCCGGCCGGGGCCGGTCGAACTCGGCTGCGTGGCGGCTGATTTCACGGTCATCGGTCTTCCTTTTCGGCACCCGGTGCCATTATGCTGTCCGTGACTGGAAATGCCATTCTCTTCTTAGGAGAGTCATGATTGCCACCACTGCCGGTTCCCCCGTTGCCGACGACGACGTGCTCGTCGAAGAAGACCTGCTCGTGGAAGAGGTCTCGATCGACGGCATGTGCGGTGTCTACTGACCTCGCGGGCTTCGACCCGGCCCGGCCGCATCGCCTGGCCGAGTCGGTCTCGCTGCGACCCGAGCCCTTCGGCGCGCTGGTCTACGACTACGCCACCCGCAGGCTGTCCTTCCTGAAAACCCCACTGCTGGTGCAGGTCGTCGGCCTGCTCGAGCACCAGCCCGACGTGCACGCCACCCTGGTCGCCGCCGGGGTTCCGGCGGCTGATCACCCGCGCTATCTGGACGCGCTGGCCGGACTGGCCGCCTCCGGCACCATCGCACCGCGCCACGGCGGCTGAGCCCCGAACCGGGAGCAACCATGAAACTGGTCGACCACTTCGAACACGGACTCAACTCCCCCATCTGCCTGACCTGGGAGCTGACCTACGCCTGCAATCTGGCGTGCACCCACTGCCTCTCGTCCTCGGGCCGCCGGGACCCGCGCGAACTGAGCACCGCCGAGTGCAAGGCCGTCATCGACGAGCTGCAGCGCATGCAGGTGTTCTACGTCAACATCGGCGGCGGCGAGCCCACCGTGCGCCCGGACTTCTGGGAACTGATCGACTACGCCGTCGACCACGGCGTCGGGGTGAAGTTCTCCACCAACGGCATTCGCCTGACCGCCGACCGCGCCCGCGTGCTGGCCGCCAGCGACTACGTCGACGTCCAGATATCCCTGGACGGCGCGACCGCCGAGGTCAACGACGCGGTGCGCGGCGCGGGGTCCTTCGCCACGGCCTGGAACGCCATGCAGAACCTGGCCGACGCGGGCAAGACCGGCTTCAAGCTCTCGGTGGTCATGACCCGGCACAATGTCGGCCAGCTGGACGAATTCAAAGCCATCGCCGACCATTTCGGCGCGCAGCTGCGCATCACTCGCCTGCGCCCGTCCGGCCGCGGCGCGGACGTGTGGCCGGAACTGCACCCGACCGCCGAGCAGCAGCTGACCATCTACGACTGGCTCGTCGCCAACGGCGAGCAGGTACTCACCGGCGATTCCTTCTTCCACCTCAACGCCCTCGGCGATACCGCGCTGCCGGGATTGAACCTGTGCGGCGCGGGCCGCGTGGTGTGCCTGATCGATCCGGTCGGCGATGTCTACGCCTGCCCGTTCGCCATCCACGATGAATTCCTGGCCGGGAACGTGCGCGATCCCGGCGGCTTCGACACCGTCTGGCGGGGTTCGGACCTGTTCACCCGCCTGCGGGAACCCCAGGCCGCCGGCGGGTGCACGCAATGCTCGGCCTTCGACGCCTGCCGCGGCGGCTGCATGGCGGCCAAGTTCTTCACCGGCCTGCCGCTGGACGGTCCCGATCCCGAATGCGTGCGCGGGAACGCCGAATCCGGGCTCGCGACGCCCGGGCAGCGGCCGACCCCGGACAAGGACCACTCGCGGAAGCGGCGCCCGGCCGTGACGCTCGGCATCCCCACCCTCGCCCGGGCCACCGTGCCCGATCGCGCCTGCGACACCAGCCCGCTCGCCGGACTGCGCTGAATCGCGTTACCAGACAAGGATATCCACACGATGGCAAGCACCAGCGACTGGTTCGAATCCGTCGCCGAGGCCCAGCGCCGCGCCAAGAAGCGCGTTCCGAAGGCCGTGTATCTGGCCCTGCTGGCCGGGTCCGAGGCGGGGGTCACCCTCGACGACAACGCCGCCGCGTTCGCCGAACTCGGCATGCGCCCGCACATCGCCGACCTGCCCGCGACCCGCGATCTGTCCACCACCGTACTGGGACAGGAGATTTCGCTGCCGGTGATCTGCTCGCCCACCGGGGTGCAGGCGGTCGATCCGGCCGGTGAGATCGGCGTCGCCCGCGGCGCGGCACAGTCGGGCACCGCTCTCGGGCTGTCCTCGTTCGGGTCCAAACCGATCGAGGAGGTCGTGGCCGCCAACGACAAGACCTTCTTCCAGGTGTACTGGCTGGGGAGCCGCGAAGCCATGGTCGCCCGGCTCGACCGGGCCCGCGAGGCCGGGGCCAAGGGCGTGATCGTCACCCTGGACTGGATTTTCGCCACCGCCCGCGACTGGGGCAGCCCCGCCCTGCCCGAACGGGTGGACTTCAAGACAGCAGTGAAGTTCGCGCCCCAGGTTCTGGCCCGGCCCGGCTGGCTATGGCGCTTCGCGCGCTCGGGCTCGCTCCCGGACCTGAGCACCCCGAACCTGGTGGCCCGCGGGGAAGCCGGCCCGACCTTCTTCGGCGCGTACGGCGAATGGATGGGCACCCCGCCGCCCACCTGGGACGACCTGGCCTGGCTGCGCGAGCAGTGGGACGGGCCCTTCCTCATCAAGGGCATTTCACGACCCGACGACGCCAAGCGCGCCGTGGATGTCGGCGCCACCGCCATCTCGGTGTCCAATCACGGTGGCAACAACCTCGATTCGACCCCGGCGTCCATCCGGCTGCTGCCGAGCATCGTCGATACCGTGGGCGGCCAGGTGGAAATCCTGCTCGACGGCGGGGTGCGGCGCGGCAGCGACGTGGTCAAGGCGCTCGCGCTGGGCGCGCGGGCGGTCATGATCGGGCGGCCCTACCTGTGGGGCATGGCCGCCGGGGGCGAACGCGGGGTCCACAACGTACTCGAAGTCCTGCGCCAGGGCATCGATTCCACGCTCTACGGGCTCGGGCACGCAAGCATCGCGGACCTCGGCCGGGACGATGTGATCATGCCGGACGGGTTCACCCGGGGCCTGTGATGGACACCGCCCCCGTCGCCGTGGTGACCGGCGCCGCACGCGGCATCGGGGCGGCGACCGTGCGCGCCCTGGCCGGGCGGGGCTGGGGCGTCGTCGCGATCGATCGCTGCGCCGACGACCCGGCCGTGCCGTACCCGCTGGCCACGATCGATCAATTGCACTCGCTCGCCGCGGAATACGACGAATCGGTGTTGCCGGTCGTAGCCGACGTGCGCGACCGCGACGCGCTCGCGGCGGCGGTCGGCCTGGCCGAGGAACGCTTCGGGCGGGTCGATGCCGCCGTCGCCGCCGCGGGCGTGATCACCGGGGGCGGGCGGGCCCTGTGGGAAACGGACGCCGGCGACCACACCGCGATGTTCGACATCTGCGTCCACGGGGTGGCTAACCTGGCGCGGGCCGCCGTTCCGGCCATGCTGCGCCGAACTGCCACGGGCGCAGGCCGTTTCATCGCCCTGGCCTCGGCGGCCGGGCACCACGGAATGTGGCGGCTGGCGGGCTACAACGCCGCCAAGCACGCGGTGGTCGGGCTCATCGCCGGACTCGCGCACGACCTGCGCGGCACCGGCGTCTCCGCGGTCGCGGTGTCGCCCGGGTGCACGCGCACCGCGTTGCTCACCGAATCGGCTCGGCTCTACGACCTGGACTCGGTCGAGGCGTTCGCCGCGCACCAGATGCTGGACCGGATCCTCGAGCCCGAGGAGGTCGCCGGGGTGGTGGCGTGGCTGTGCGCGCCCGAATCCGCCTGTGTCACCGGCACTGTCGTACACGCCGACGGAGGGTTCCTGCCGTGAGAGTGCTCCTGGATCCACGCGGGCGGCGGTTCGCCGACGGGCGCGGACTGCTCGGCGGTTCGCCGACGCGACTGCTGCGCCTCGGCGCGAACGGCGCACGCGTGCTGGATGATTGGCTCGCGGGGTCCGGCGTCGGCGGGGATCCGGCGCACCGTGCCCTGGCCCGGCGGCTGCTGGACGCCGGAATCGTGCACCCGGCGCCGGAACCGGATCGGCGCGCGCGGCACGCGGTGACGATCGTCATCCCGGTGCGGGACAACGCCGCCGGGCTGGCGCGTTTGACCTCGACCACCGTCGGCGACTCACGATGCGTGATCGTCGACGACGGGTCGCTCCCGCCGCTGCCGGATGCCACCGTGCGCCATCGCATCCCCCGCGGCCCGGCGGCGGCGCGCAATACCGGCCTGCGCGGTGTGGACACCGCACTGGTGGCGTTCCTGGATTCCGATACGATCCCGGCTCCCGATTGGCTCGACACCATCGTTCCGCTGTTCGAGGATCCCGCGGTGGCGGCGGTCGCACCGCGCGTGCGCAGCCTGCCCACCGGCCCGATCGGGCGCTACGAAGAGCGCCGATCCGCCCTGGACATGGGTGGGCGGCCGGCGACCGTCCGCCCCGACGGGCATGTGCGCTATGTGCCTTCGGCGGCGCTGGTCGTGCGCGTGGACGCGTTGCGTGCGGTCGGCGGGTTCGATGAGCGCCTGCGCTTCGGCGAGGACGTCGATCTGGTGTGGCGGCTGCTGGCCGCGGGCCATACGGTGCGCTACCAACCGCAGTCGACGGTGCACCACGAACCGCGCGCGAGCCTGAGCGAGTTCTTGCGCCAGCGTTTCGACTACGGCACTTCCGCCGGGCCGCTGTCGACCCGGCATCCGGAGTTGCTCGCACCCGCCGTGCTGACCCCGATCACGCTGGCGCAGGTGGCCATCGCGGTGTGCGGCTTCCCGGCCGTGGTCCTGGCGCCGAGTCTGTTCACCGCCGCCACGACCCTGCGGGTGCTGCTCCGGGGCGGTGTTCCTGTTCCGGTCGCGGCGGAACTGGTGGCGACCGGGCAGCTCACGCTCGTGCGGCAGTGGGCCGCCGCGATACGCCGCATCTGGTGGCCGCTGCTGCTGTGGAGCCCGCGCGGGCGCACCGTGCTGCGGCTGGCCTGCGCGGTCGCCGCCCTCGAAGCGGTCGCCGAGAACACCGATCCCGCACTGCGATTGGCCGACGACTTCGCGTACGGGCTCGGCGTCTGGGCCGGATGCGCGCGCACGCCGACCACGCGGCCGCTGCTCCCGCGCCTGGTTCGCTCGAGCGATCGAGTCCGCCGATGACCGGCCCGTGGCCCGCCGAACTCGTCGCGCACCGCTCCCCCGAGGTCGGCGCGCGCCCGCGCCTGCTGCTGGCCGTCCCGGTGGGCGCGACCGAACAGCACGGCCCGCACCTGCCGCTGGACACCGACACCGCCATCGCGGTCGAGCTGTGCCATCGGCTGGCCGCGCGCGTTCCGGATGTCGTTGTCGCACCGGCCATCCCGTTCGGGTCCAGTGGCGAGCATTCCGGTTTCCCTGGCACGCTGTCCATCGGCAGGCACGCGCTGCGGGTGCTGCTGGTCGAATTGGTGCGCTCGGCGGACGAATTCGCGGGCGTCATCCTGGTCAACGGCCACGGCGGCAACCTCGATTCGCTGCACGCGGCGGCCCGCATCGCCCGCTATGAGGGTCGCGACGTGCTGACCTGGTCCCCGGCGGGCGACCCCGGGGACAGTCACGCCGGACACGCGGAGACCTCGGTGATGCTGCGCCTGCGCCCGGAATCGGTTGCCCTGGAACGACTCGAACCGGGCGACACCCGCCCGCTGGGTGAGATCATCGATCAACTGCGCCGGCACGGCGTCGCGGCGGTCAGCGCCAACGGCGTCCTCGGCGATCCCACCCGAGCCACCGCCGAGGACGGTGAACGCCTGCTCGAACGCTGGGCCACCGCCCTCGCCGAGCAGACCGCCCGCCATTTCCCCCGCCCCGGCCCGGCGCCGCACGACCCGGTTCCGGACGGGGCGACCGCCATATCCGGTTGAGCCGCTCCGGCCACCCCTGTCCCCCACAGTGATTCGCGGCCTTTCGGCCCGGGAGGAAAGATCCATGCACCCCATCGACGCCGCCACCCTGCTGATCCGCCTGGTCCTGGGCGCGATCATGATCGCCCATGGCGTCAACCACTGGATCGGCGGCGGCAAGATCGCCGGCACCGCGCGCTGGTTCACCGGCCTCGGCCTGCGCAAGGGCGTGCTGCAGGCCTGGCTCAGCGTTCTCACCGAGATCGGCGCGGGCGTGCTGCTGATCGCGGGGCTGCTGACGCCCCTGGCCTGCGCCGCCACCATCTCGATCATGCTCGTCGCCGGGCTGCTGGCGCATCGCGCCAACGGCTTCTTCGTCTTCAAGGAGGGCTACGAATACGTTCTGGCCCTGGGGGTTACGGCGCTGGCGCTGGCCCTGCTCGGCCCGGGCCGAATCTCACTCGACCACGCAGTGGGCAGCGAGATCACCGGCTGGGCGGGCGGCGGGCTCGCGCTCGGGGCCGCTGTCGTCGCGACGGGCGGTCTGCTCGCGGTGTTCTGGCGGCCGGGAGCCCGGTAGCGGCTGACGGGCCGCCTCCTCGATCATCGAGACGAACGGGGCCAGTAGCGGATTCGTGCCGCCGGTCGGCCACATCAGGCCGTAGTCGATCGGCGGTGCGTCGCGGAACGGCACGAAGACCAGGCCCGGATAGGAAAAGAACTGGTCCGCGCGCGCCGCCACGGGACCGACGCCCATCCCCTGGCTCACATGCACGAGCATCTCGGACCAGCAGGCCGTCGCCGATCCGTGCGGCACGGCGCGTCCCGACGGCGTCCGGCGCGGGAAGTAGTGGTCCATCCAGTAGCGCGGTATGAGGTCGCCGGCGACGGTGATCAGGGTGGCGTCGGCCAGATCCTCCAGGGACACCGAGTCCCGGCGGGCGAACGGATGCCGCTCGGGCACCATCAACGCTCGTGGCTCGGAGAACAGGACCGGCCCGGTCGTGATGTCGGCTTCGGCGATCGGCAACTCGGTGAGCTGCAGATCGACTGCGCCCGAACGCATCCGGCCCAGCGGATCGCCGATATGGATCTCCTCCACGCGCACGACGCTCCCCGGATAGCGGGCGCGGAGCCGATCCGCCGCCCGCACCATCACGTTTCCGCACCAGGGTGCCGAGAATCCAGCGGTGATAGCGGGTTTCACCGCGTTGCCCAGGCTCACCGCGGCGAGTCCGGCGGTGATCCGGTCGTAGGCGGGGCGCAACTCGTCGCGCAGTTGTTCGCCGACGACCGTCAGGGCCACCGTTCGGCTGTTGCGTTCGAAGAGCGGCGCGCCGACCTGCCGTTCGACCTTGCGGATGAGCTGGCTGATCCGGCTGGTCGTCACCCGCAGGCGTTGCGCGGTCCGGCCGAAGTGCAGTTCTTCGGCAAGGGTGAGGAATGCCTCCAGCTCCAACCGTTCCAGCATTGCTCATCCTCGTCTCGTGCGGCCGTCCCGGTCGTTCCCGCGGCTCGGGCATGGTAGCCCGGCGTGACATGCCCGGCGCCGCAGGCTGATCGGCGACCGGGCGCACCCGGCTCAGCGGGCCAGTTCCTCGGCCATGCGGGCGGTGATGGCCGTCAGGACGCGGGCGGTCGTGGCCAGTTCCTCCGGGGTGACCGTGCCGTAGGCGGCCTGCACGATCGCGCCGGAGTCGGCGCGCACCCGGTCCGCGACGGCCCGGCCCGCCGCCGTGGTTTCCAACTGCCCGCCGGGGTCGGCACTCAGCAATCCCCCGTCGAGCAGCGCGTTCACGGCGGTGTCGATGTCGGCCGTATTCCACTGCGTCATACCGGCGATTCGGGCGATGTGGGCGGTGCGCTCGACCGGCCCACCGGCCGCCAGGGCCTGGTTGAGGACGATCCACTGATGCTCGTCGAGGGTGGTTCCGGCCAGCGCGCGGGCCAGGACGGCTCCGTGATGCTTCTCGGCCTGGCCGACGATCGAGGGGCTGAGGGTGACGGCGGCGGGATCCGCCGCGGGCGTACTCGCGGCCACGACGGTGCTGCCGGAAGGGTCTGCGGCGACGGTCGTTCCGGTGCACCCGGTGAGTAGCAACGCCGCACCGATGGCCGTGGCCGCGATGCCCGCCGTGACAGTTCTGCTGGACATGCTGGAGTCCTCCTTCTGTGGTGGTCCGGCGGTCAGGCGCGGGCCAGTTCCTCGGCCATGCGGGCGGTGACGGTGGCCAGCACGCGGGCCGCGATCGCCAGGTCTTCGGGAGAGACGGAGCCGTACGCGGCCGACACGATCGCGCCGGATTCGGCGCGGATCCTGCCCGCGAGGGCGGTGCCGGCGGCGGTGGGTTCGACCGAGCCTCCCGGGGTGGTCGCGAGCAGGCCGCTGCCGATCAGCGCGTCGAGGGCGGTCTCGACGTCGGTGGGATTCCACTGGGTCATCCGGGCGATCCGGGCGATGTACGCGGTCGGCTCGACCGGTTCGCCGGCGGCCAGGGCCTGGTTGAGGACGATCCACTGATGCTCGTCGAGGGTGGTGCCGGCCAGCGCGCGGTTCAGGATCGTGGCGTGGTGCTTCTCGGCCTGGCCGACGATCGCGGGGTTCAGGGTGAGCTGGGTGGTGGCGGTCATTGCGATCTCCTCGTTCGTGTTGCTCGGTGACGAGTTAGATTCTGACACTCAGTTCCAGAAATGCGCAAGTGTCAATTGCAACTGAGTTTCTTTCGTGCCTGAGGCTCGGTTGGGGGTAGGATCTCGGCATGCCTCGAGACGACCGCGCACTGCCGCTGCGTGAACGCAAACGGATACGCACCCGCCGCGCACTCGCGGACGTGGCCCTGCGGCTGTTCACGGAAAAGGGCTTCGCCGCCACCACCGTGGAGGAACTGGTCGACGCGGCGGAGGTCTCACGCAGCACGTTCTTCCGGGCCTTCCCCACCAAGGAGGCCGTGGCGATCGAGGCCGAAACCGAGTTGTGGACGGGCTATCTCGACGCCCTGGCCGAGCACACGCTGACCGGGCCGATCCTCGACGCGCTGCGCGACACCCTCGCCGGCGCGGCCGCCGCGCTCCCCGACGACTGGGACGAGCGCTACATCGCCACCCGCCGCCTGGTGCTCACCGCACCGAGTCTGCTCGGCCACATCGAGTACTCGCGGTCACGCGTGGAAACCCAAGTGGCCCAGCACCTGTCGGATGAGCTCGCCCTCCCCGACGGCGACCTGCGCCCGCGCATTCTCGCGGAGATGACCACCACCGCCTGGAGCACCGCGGGCCGCGCCTGGGTCGCCGCCGATGGGGCCGGCGGGCGCACCGGACTACTCGACGGTCTGCGCGACGCCTTCGCCGCCGTGCCGGGCGCGCTCGAGCTGACTCGGTAGTCCGCCGCTCGCGCTCACGGGAAGACAATGTCGGTCCGCGGACCTAGGCTGCGCGATCGTGACTGATCTTGTTGCACTCGGGGAAATCACCTGTCCGTCGGGTGAGTTGATCGTGGTCGACGGCGGGTATCTGGAGCTGTGGTCGGGCGAACGGTCGCCCGACGAGGTTCAACCGGACAGGTTTCCCGAGGCGGTGGACTTCCGGATCACCGGTCCCGACGCTGCCGCCGCCGCACGCGCTTTCGACCGCCAGGCGGGGACCACGCTGTACGACATCCCGACCCACGCGACCGGCGAGTTCCGCGCGAGCTTCGAGGAAGCGATCCGCGGTGCGGGTTTGGACGCCACGCTCACCGAGTTCGAGAACCGGGTACCGCATCGCGAGCGGGTCCGCCGGGCGGTCGAGGCGGGCGCCCCCGGCTTCATCATCAGCGGCGTCCCGGTCATCACGGTGGGCGGCGTACCCACCGACCGGCCGCTGCCGGTGGTCGCCCGGTACGCCGCCGAAACGGGCTGGGAGTACATCCGCATCGTTCTCGCCGACCGCCCGATCGCCTCGACGCGCTATCTCGACAGCGTGGCAGTCGACTACGCGCGCTTCGCCTTCGCCGATGCGCAGGCGCTGAACGCCTGGGAGCACGGGCGCCCACTCGACGGCCTGGCGGACGTGGTCTTCTGGGGTTTGCACGAGGACGAGATCGCCACGGAGTTCGGCGCCACCCGGGTCGCCATCCCCGGCGACGAGGTCCACGGCTGGCTCGATCTGCCGGTCCGCGAGGCCTACGAGAAAGCTGTCGCCCTGGAGGAGCGCCGCGCCCGGGAACCCCAGCGCCGCTTCGCCTTCGACTTCCGCCCCCACTCTCACCACTGGCAGGTGATGGCCGGCGTGCGCGGTGACGCCCACGAGGCGGCGACGATCGAGGTGGCCGGCGCCCGGATCATGTTCGCGATGACCTCGATCGGCGACGGCTTCTTCCCCGCCCACCTCGAGCTCGACGAGGCCGGAAGCCCGGTGGGGGTGCGCATCTCGATCCAGTGAACGGGGCCTTCCCAGCAAACGACCGCGGCGTCAGCGGATCATCCGCTGACGCCGAGAGGGGTTGCGCGCCTAGCTACTTCAGCATGCTGCCCGCGTCGATCGGGAGGGGGACGCCGGTGATGTAGCGGGCCTCGTCGGAGGCCAGGAACAGGACGGCGTTGCTGATGTCCTCGGGCTCCATCCACGGCACGGGGAGGGTGTGGAACATGCGGCAGATCGGCTCCAGGTCGGCGGGGCCGGGGGACTCGAGGTCGGGGCGGAACAGTTTGTAGGTGCCCTCGTTCATCACCATGGGGGTGTTCACGTGGGTGGGGTGCACCGAGTTCACGCGGATCGAGTGGTGGCCGAGCTCGACGGCGAACGTGCGCATGAGGCCGACCACGCCGTGCTTGGCGGCGACATAGTGGCCCACGTTCGGGTACGCCTTCAGGCCGCCGACCGAGCTGGTGAGAATGATCGAACCGCCGCGCTCACCCGAGACGATGTGCGGGACAGCGGCTTTCACCGTCTTCCAGACGCCGCCGAGGTTGACCCCGATCATGTCGTCCCACAGCTCTTCCTTCAGGTCGGTCAGCAGACCGCCCTCGTTGCCGATGCCGGCGTTGGCCACGACGATGTCCAGGCGGCCGAGCTGTTCGACGCCGCCGTCCACCGCGGCCTTCATCGCGTCGTAGTCGCGCACGTCCACCTCGGCGGTGACCACGCGGCGGCCCAGGCCCTTGACCAGTTCCGCGGTCGTGGCCAGATCCTCGGGGGTGGACATCGCGAACGGCACGTTGTCCAGCTGCTTGCAGACGTCGATCGCGATGATGTCGGCGCCCTCCTGCGCCAGGCGCACCGCGTGCGCGCGGCCCTGACCGCGGGCCGCACCCGTGATGAATGCGACCTTTCCTTCGACCCGTCCGGTCATCACTACCTCACTTCGTTGGTTCGCCGAATCGGCATGCCCGAGTAAGAACTCAGGACTTGGGGGTGAATTCGAGCTGCAGCTTCTGCAGGCCGCGCAAGATGTAGGTGGGCTCGTAGTCGTAGCGCCGCGCGTCGATCGGGCCGTGCTCGTTCTCGTCGATACGGATGTCGAGCATCCGATCGAGAATGCGCTCCATCGACACCCGGCCCTCGACGCGCGCGAGCGGCCCGCCCGGGCAGGTGTGTACGCCGCGCCCGAAAGCCATGTGCTCGCGGGAGTTCGGGCGATCGAGGCGGAAATCGTGCGGGTCCTCGAAGCGGCGCGGATCGCGGTTGGCCGCACCCGGGCACAGCATGATGGTGGTCCCGATCGGCACCTCGGTCTCACCGAGCTGGGTGGCCTGCTTGGCCAGTCGGAACAGGCTTTTCACGGGAGCCTCCATGCGCAGGGTCTCCTCGATGAACACCGGGATCTTGCTGCGGTCGGCCCGTAGCTCCTCCTGCAGACCCGGTGTGTCGCAGAGGAATTTGAGCGCGGAGGTCAGCAGCTTGGCGGTGGTCTCCTGCCCGGCGGCGAAGAGGAAGGTCGCCGAGCGCACCACGTCGATGACCTCGGGGGTCGACCCGTCCGGGTACTTGGCCAGCGCGAGCTGGGTCAGCACGTCGTCACGCGGGTTCGCGCGGCGGTCGGAGATGTACGCGCTGAACTTCTCGTCCAGGAACTCGAGCGGGTTGCTCGAGACGATGTCGTCGTCGAGCGCGCCGACGCGCGCGCCGGGCCGCTCCGCGCCCAGCACCACCCGGAACTGCTGGTGGTCCTCCTCGGGAACGCCGAGCACGTCGGCAACGACCAGGAGCGAGAAGGGTTTCGCGTACGCGGCCAGGAAGTCGCACGCGCCGTCGGCGACGAACTCGTCGAGCTGGGCGTCGGCCAGCCGCCACATGAACTCCTCGTTCTCCTTCAACCGCGCCGGGGTGAGCAGGCGGTTGAGCAGGGAGCGAGCCGCGGTGTGGTCCGGCGGATCCATGGTGACCATGTGCTCGTACATGGGCATCTTGTGCCGGTGCTCGGCGATCAGCGCGCCCAGGTCGTCGCCTTCGACGTCGAACGGCAGCGGCGGGAACGGGCCGCCGACCGCGATCACCGAGGACAGCGCGTCCCCGTTGCGCATGGCCTCGGCCGTCTCCTCGTATCCGGTCACCGCCACGACCCCGTGGTGCGGCAGCCCGGTCACCGGGCACTTCGAGCGCAGGTGGTCGTAGTACGGGTGCGGATTCGGCACCAGCGCCTGGTCCGTGAAGTAGTCGACCGTGTCGAAGTCAGTCATCCTGGACAGCTCCTGCCGTGGTTAGAGAATTCACTCTTAATGATAATTGTGATCTTCTCTCACGAGAATAGCGTTCTCCGATAGGCATGGGCCATCACCCGGATCCGGAGACGCGAGGTCAGTGACCGACCAGCATTGCTTCGGCCGCCGCCGGGGACTCCCCCGGACATCCGGCGGCCCGCAGCGCACAGGATTTGAACGCCCGGGCGGCCGTGCTCACCCGGTGCTCGCTCGGGCGCATCCGGCCCGCCAGCTCCTCGGGCACCTCCGCACCCCAGAGCAACACGCGAGACCTGCCGCGCTCGAGACAGGACAGCACGCCGGCGCGCACCCGCTCGTCCGCCAGATACGCCTCGACCGTCACGGCGATGACGTCCGGCCAGATCTCCGGCTCGGCCGGTGGCCGCGCGGGCAGCAGATCCATGCTGGTCGCGCCCAGAATCTCCAGGGCGCGAACATCTTCCAGGTCCGACAGCAGCACGCTCACCTCCCAGCCCGCCGAGGCGTGATCGAAGAGCCAGCCACCGGCGTAGCGCACCACGTCGGCCGCTCGGGGGGCGACCACGACCACCCGATATCGCATGGGACGGCGACGAGCCTTGGCCCGCCAGCCGGAGAGCGGAAGCGCGCCCGGCACCTCGGAGTCGAAATCGCTGGAAACGGCGGACTGCCCGGCCATCGGGGCTCCCTCCCTGACGGAATCGCGCCACGCGCCGAGGTACCCACCCGCGCTACGGAAACGAGATTCTCTTTTTCTGTGAGATCGATCTCACCATACACAAAAACGACATTCGCAGCAGCGGGTTGCCGATCCCCCTGTCCGGCAGATCGGCGCGACTCCCGCGCCGCCCCACCCGATTCCGACTCCCAGCTCGGCAGGGTTGTCCGCGCACGGTTGCGAGAATATCATTCTCACAATTCGACAAGGAGGATCTCATGGGTAAGCAGGAGCTGCCGTACCAACTCTTCGACGCCGACAACCACCTGTACGAGACCAAGGAGGCACTGACCAAGTACCTCCCGGAGAAGTACGCCAACGCCATTCAGTACGTCGAGGTCAACGGCCGCACCAAGATCGCGGTGCGCGGTCAGATCAGCGAGTACATCCCGAATCCCACCTTCGAGGTCGTGGCGCGGCCCGGCGCGATGGAGGAGTACTTCAAGAACGGCAATCCCGAGGGCAAGAGCCGGCGCGAGATCTTCGGCGCGGCGATCAAATCCACCCCGGCGTTCCGCGAGCCCGCGCCCCGGCTCGAGCTCATGGACGAGCTGAACATCCATCGCACCCTGATGTTCCCGACGCTCGCGAGCCTCATCGAAGAGCGCATGAGCGACAACCCCGAGCTCATCCACGCGGTGATCCACGCGCTCAACCAGTGGCTGCACGAGACCTGGTCGTTCAACTACAAGGACCGGATCTACACCGTGCCGGTGGTCAGCCTGCCGATCGTGGACCGGGCCATCGAGGAACTCGAGTGGTGCGTCGAGCGCGGCGCCAAGGCCATCCTGGTGCGGCCCGCGCCGGTTCCGGGTTTGGGCGGTTCGCGCTCGTTCGCGCTGCCGGAGTTCGATCCGTTCTGGAAGCGGGTCGTGGAGCTGGACGTGCTGGTCACCATGCACTCCTCGGACAGCGGATACGCCAAGTACTCCTCGGACTGGGAGGGCAACAGCGACGAGATGCTGCCGTTCCAGACCAACACCTACCGCATGCTCAACGAGTGGCGGCCCATTCAGGACGCGGTCGCCTCCTGGGTGTGTCACGGTGCGCTGCTGCGGTTCCCGGAGCTCAAGATCGCCGTCATCGAGAACGGCGCGAGCTGGCTCCCGCCGCTGCTCGAAGGCTTGGCCGACGTCTACAAGAAGGCCCCGGAGGGCTTCGGATTCAAGGATCCGGTGGCGGCGATCAAGAACAGCGTGCACGTGAGCCCCTTCTGGGAGGAGGATCTGGCCGCGCTGGCCGACCTCATCGGCGTGGAGCGGGTGCTGTTCGGTTCGGACTACCCGCATCCGGAGGGCCTGGCCGAGCCCGCCCGCTACGTCAACGAGATCAAGGACATGCCGCTCGAGCACCAGAAGCTGATCATGGGCGGCAACCTCGCACGGCTGCTGTCGGTATGAGCGAGTGGGAGACCCTGCCGCAGCTGGTCGCCTCCGCGGCAACACGTTTCGGTGACGCGGAGGCCATCGTCGACGGCGAGCTGCGGCTGAGCTTCACCGAACTCGCGGACCGGGTCCGCCGCGCCGCGGGGGCGTTCGCGAGCGCCGGGGTCGAGGCGGGCGACCGGGTCGCGCTCTGGGCTCCCAACTCGGCCGAATGGATCATCGCCGCGTGCGGGCTGGTGACCGCGGGCGGGGTGCTGGTTCCGGTCAACACCCGGTTCAAGGCCGCCGAGGCCCACGATGTGATCGCGCGCAGCGGCGCGCGGATGGTGCTGGCGCAGCAGGGTTTCCTGGGCGCGGAGTACTCCGCGCCCGCCGGGGTGCCGGTGATCGACCTGAAGTCCGGATTTCTCTCCGGCGGAACGCCGTTCGAGCGCGAGGTGGACGGCGACGCGATCGCCGACATCGTGTTCACCTCCGGCACCACCGGAAAACCCAAGGGCGTCATGATGAATCATCGTCAGACGCTGCGGCTGTACGAGGAGTGGTGCGCGCTCGCGGATCTGCGGACCGGCGACCGCTACCTGATGGTGAATCCCTTCTTCCACACCTTCGGCTACAAAGCCGGTGTCGTCGCCTCGCTGATTCGCGGCGCGACCATGCTGCCGGTGCCGGTGTTCGAGGTCGATCGGGTGCTGGAGCTGGTCGCGCGCGAGCGGGTGACCATGCTGCCCGGGCCGCCGACCCTGTATCACTCGCTGCTGCAGGCCCGGGGCGCGCACGATCTGTCCTCGTTGCGGGCCGCGGTGACCGGTGCGGCGGACATTCCGGTGGAGTTGATCCGGCGGATCCGCGAGGAACTGCCGTTCGAGACCATCATGACCGGATACGGGCTGACCGAGGCCGGCACCGCGACCGCGTCCCGGCCCGGGGACACCTTCGAACAGATCGCCACCACCGTGGGGCGGCCATGCGACGGGGTCGAGGTGCGGATCGCCGCGGACGGCGAGGTGCTGGTGCGCGGGTACAGCGTCATGCGCGGATACCTCGATGATCCGCGCGCGACCGCCGAGGCCGTCGACCCCGACGGCTGGCTGCACACCGGCGATCTCGGCGAGCTGGACGACGGCGGCCGGTTGCGCATCATCGGCCGCAAGAAGGACATGTTCATCGTCGGCGGCTTCAACGCCTATCCGGCCGAGATCGAGGGCTTCCTGCTCGAACATCCCGCCGTGGCCCAGGCGGCGGTCGTCGGGGTGCCCGACGACCGGATGGGGCAGATCGGCATGGCATTCGTGGTCGCGAAAGAACCTGTGTCGGAAGCGGAATTGATCGCCTGGAGCCGAGATCGCATGGCGGGCTACAAGGTTCCGCGTTCGGTGCGGTTCCTGGCCGAGTTGCCCCTGAACGCCACCGGGAAGGTGATGAAGGACCGGCTGCCCGCCGGCGACTGACTGCTCCGGGCGCGGGTTCGGTCGACCCGGCTTCGCGCCCGGTGTATCTTCAACCCAGACGAGAGTGTGATTCTCTTGATTGGAGATCAATACTCTCCAGTGCGCCGGACCGGGTCCGGCCCCTCAGGAACAGCGAGGAAACCCGTGAACATCGACGACATGATCCTGGTGAGCATCGACGACCACGTGGTCGAACCGCTCGACATGTTCGACGGCCACGTACCCAAGAAGTGGGCCGATCTCGCACCCAAGGTCGTCGTCGACGAGCACGGTGTCGACCGGTGGATCTACCGGGATCGCCCGACCGGGGTGGCGGGGCTCAACGCCGTGGTCTCCTGGCCGCCCGAGGAGTGGGGCCGCGATCCGGCGGGGTATGCCGAGATGCGGCCCGCGGTGTGGGACGTGCACGACCGGGTGCGCGACATGGACGTCAACGGCGTCCTCGCCTCGATGTGCTTCCCCACCTTCGCCGGCTTCAGCGCGGGTCACCTGAGTCGCGGCGGGCAGGACGAGATCACCGTGGCGATGATCTCGGCGTACAACGACTGGCACATCGAGGACTGGGCGGGAGCCTACCCCGGCCGGTTCATTCCGATCGCGATCCTGCCGACCTGGGATCCCGCGCTCGCGGTGGCCGAGATCGAGCGGGTCGCGGCCAAGGGCTGTTTCTCGGTGACGATGCCCGAGCTGCCGCACATCGACGGGCTGCCGAGCTATCACGACATCGACTACTGGGCACCGGTTTTCGCGGCCCTGTCCGATCACGACATGGTCATGAACCTGCACATCGGACAGGGTTTCGGCGTGCTGCGCCTGGCCCCGGACGCGCCCATCGACAATCTCATGGTGCTGGCGCCGAGCATTTCGCTGGTCGCGGCCCAGGATCTGCTGTGGGGACCGGCTTTTCGCACGTTCCCGAAGCTGAAGGTGGCGCTGTCCGAGGGCGGGGTCGGGTGGATTCCCTTCTTCCTGGATCGCTCGGATCGGCACTACACCAACCAGCGCTGGCTGCGCCGTGACTTCGGCGGCAAGCTGCCCAGCGAGGTGTTCCGCGAGCACGTGCTGGCCTGCTACGTCACCGACCGGACCTCGCTGAAGTTCCGGCACGAGATCGGCATCGAGAACATCGCCTGGGAGTGCGACTACCCGCATTCGGATTCGATCTGGCCCAACGCACCGGAGTTCGTGCTCGAGGAACTGCAGGCGGCCGGCGCGGACGACACCGACATCGACAAGATCACCTGGCAGAACGCGTTGCGCTTCACCGGGTTCGACCCCTTCGCCCACATCCCGAAGGAGCAGGCGACCGTCGGCGCGCTGCGCGCCAAGGCCGCCGACGTCGACACCTCCACCAAGTCCCGTAAGGAATACGCCGAGGCGTTCGCCCGGCGCGCACACTGAAGGTCCCCCACATGCCGATCCTGGTCTTCTCCACCCCGCGCGACGGGATGGATGCCGAATACAACGAGTGGTACGAGAACATCCACATCGCCGACATGCTCGAGATCCCCGGCGTCCGTTCCTGCACCCGCCACCGCCGCCTGAACCCCACCGACCCCGAGGATCTGGAGTACCTCGCGGTCTACGACGTCGACGGCGACCCCCTGGCCGTGCTGAAGGAGATAGGCGCCCGCTCCGCCGACGGCCGCCTCCGCCTCAATCCCTCGGTCGACCCCCAGCGCCTGCGCATGACTGTCTGGCAGCCGCTGTAGAAACCCGTAGTGAGACAGCGTGATCGGTGGGCGTGGCCGAGTGGCCGCGCCCACCGATCACTCTGTCCGATCTAGGCCGCGTTCCGGATGAACTCGAGGATCAGCGGCAGATCCGCGGTCGTCAGCGGCCGCGCCTGGCCGCCGGACAGGTCCTTCTCGATCAACGAGCGGATGTAGGCGGACTGGCTGAGCCCCAGTTCGGTGGCCCGCGCTTTGCAGGCTCGGTCGACGCCGGCGGGCAGCTTCACCGACCGGGGGATCAACGTTTCACGGGCCTCGACCCCGTGGACCACGGGCAACTGCTCGGCCCGGCTCGTGTCGAGGACGAGCCGCTGGGTCAGCGCCGCGATGTCAGCGGGCGTCATGTTCTCGAAGTCAGCCATGGCGGCCCTCCCATTCCTCGAATTGTGCGATCAGCTCGGGAGTCGGGTCGAACGCGTTGATGATGTAGATGTCTTTGCCGTCCACACGGGCCAGGATCACCAGCGGATCGCCGTTGTCCGTGCGCCCCATCAGTACGGACGGCCGCAACCCGGTGGCTTCGTCGACGGCCGGTACGAACCAGATCGGCCGCTCGCCCGCAAGCCACGCACTGAGCAGGTCGTACACGTCGTCGATGTCGATCCCCGCCTGGGTGAGCAGATGCGCCAAACCCCAGTACCAGGTGATCGCCACACCCGAGACTACCACAGACTACCGGACGGTTCGCCCGACCTCCGGAGCACACCCACGCCGTAGGGTGCGGTGGTGCAGGCTTCAGCCGAAGAGATCGTTCAGTACGCCGCCGGTCTCATCCAGGATCGTGAGCGGCTCGACACGCGTGAGATCGCGGCCAGGTTCGGGATCTCGCGTTCGACCCTGTTCCGGCGGGTGGGTAATCGCGAGGCGTTGATGGGGGCGGCGCTGTGGTGGCTGGCGCAGGGGGCGCTGGGCCGGGCGCGCAGCCGATGGGAGCGGGAATTCGGGAGCGTCGTGCGCAACGACGCCGGGCGGTTGCGGTATCTGTGGATCCTCGAGCAGTACGGCCTGGCGATCATGCGCGACAAGGGTTTCGCGTGGTTGCTCGAGAACGATCACCTCACCGCCATGCGCGTGCTTACGGATCCGGAAGGCGCCGTACAGCCGGGATTGATCGCCGCACATCTGGACCTGCTCACCCGGGATGTCACCGATGCGGGACTCAGTCCCCTGGTCGATCTCGAGACCCTGGCATTCGCGGTCGTCCGGCTGGCGGACGCGCTGTTCTACTCGGACATCATGGCGGGCCACACCGAGCACTTCCCGAAGGTAACCCTGCTGTTGCAGCAGCTCGTCGAGGGGACCGTGCAGATTCCGCGCTAGCGCCGAGCGACGTTCGGGCGCAACCGGATCCGATCGGCACCTCTTGTGAAACACATTCCGGATGTGTTTCATAGAGTGACCCAGACCATACCGAGGGCCCGCGGTGCGGTCGTCACTCAGACCGGTTCCGTTCGCCCGGAATCGGCCGCGATCACCCGTGAGAAAACATGAAACGCCGAACCGGCGCGCTGGCCGCGTCCATCGCCCTCGCCTGCCTCACCTTCTGCTCTCCCGCCCGCGCGGATCTCGCTCCCCCGAACGCGAACGACTGGTCCTGCACGCCGTCCCGAGAACATCCCCGACCGGTCGTCCTGGTGCACGGCACCGGAAGTTCGGCCGCCGGCAATTGGGTCACGCTCTCGCCACTGCTGGCTCGGCAGGGCTACTGCGTGTTCGCCTTCGACTACGGCGAAACCGCGATGTCCCTCGGAATCTTCAAGGGCCTGGGCGACATTCCCGCGTCGGCACGCACGATGGCCGCGTTCGTGGACCGGGTGCTGGCCGCCACCGGCGCCGACAAGGTCGACGTGGTCGGCCATTCCCAGGGTGGCGGAATCCTGCCGCACTACTACCTCGAACGCCTCGGCGGCGCCGCCAAGGTCGCCTCCCTCATCGCGATCGCGCCGAGTAACCACGGCACCACCACCTTCGGGCTCGCGACCCTCGCCTCCGCACTCGGCCTGGTGGACCCCGTGGCCAACCTGTTCGGGGTCCTGCAGACCCCCGCCTTCGCCCAGCAGTCCACCGCCGCACCGCTCGTGGCGGAGGTGTACGGCGACGGCGACACCGTGCCGGGCGTGCGCTACGCGGTCGTGCAAACCAGGAACGACGCGGTCATCACCCCGTACACCAACGCCTTCCTCCAAGGCGACAACGTCACCAACATCCTGCTGCAGGACCAGTGCCCCACCGACCCGGTAGGCCACATCGGCATGTACGACGACGGCCCCACCATGCAGAACATCGTGAACCTGCTGGGCCCCAACGACCCCAGCTTCCGCCCGACCTGCACCGGGTACGGTCCGGGCATCTGAGTGCCGCCGCCCGCTCGGCTTGCCGAGCGGGCCATCCGGCCTGTCGCGACGGCCGCGGCGAACACTACCGGGGCCCTTCGAGAATCGTGACCGCGGCGACCGCGGTCGGTCCGCCTATGTTGTGGGCCAGGGCGTAGCGGGGGTTCGGGACCTGGTTCACCGCGGTGCCGCGGAGCTGCTCGAACAGTTCCACGCACTGGGCTATGCCGGTCGCGCCGGGTGGGTGGCCCTTGGATTTGAGGCCCCCGCTGGGGTTGACCGGCAGGCTCCCGCCCAGGGTCGTGGCGCCGGACTCGACCAGGCGGTAGCCCTCCAGCTTCGGAGCGAAGCCGAGGTCCTCGTAGCTGATCAGCTCGATGCCGGTGAAGAAGTCGTGCACCTCGGCCACGTCGATGTCGGCGGGGGTCAGGCCGGCCATCGTGTAGGCGTGCTGGGCGGCGCGCACGGTCGCGGGGAAGGTCGTCATATCGCGTTTGTGCTGGTGCATCACCGAATCCAGGCCGAGGCCGACGCCGCGAATCCAGACGGGGCGGTTGGTGTAGCGGTCGACCACGTCCTCGGCGGCCAGCAGCAGGGCCGCCGCGCCGTCGCTCTGGGGGACGCAGTCGTAGACGCCGAAGGGGTCGGCCACGATCGGCGCGTTCAGGGCCTGGTCCATGGTGATCTCGAACCGCAGGCGCGCCTTCGGGTTCCGCGCGCCGTGCCGGTGGTTCTTGACCGCCACCATGGCCAGATGCTCACGCGTGGCCGGGCTTTCGTGCAGGTAGCGGTTGACGTGCAGGGCGAAGCCGGCGGGCGCGAACAGCCCCAGCGGGTAGTCCCAGACCTTGTCCCCGGCCATCGCCTCCCATTCGCGCAGCAGATCCTTCTGCGCGGTCTCGCGGAGTTTGTCCGCCCCGATGACCAGCGCGAGATCCACCGCGCCGGAACCGATCGCGAAGACCGCGTTGCGGACCGCGTCGTTGCCGGTGGCGCACGAGTTGTCGATATGGGTGACGGCCAGCTCCGGCAGGCCGAGGGCGTCCGAGAGCACGCCGGCCGGGAACCCGTCGGTCGCACCGGTGGATCCGAACCAGGCGGCGCGCAGCTCGGCGGTGCGCACACCTTTGTCGACGCTGGCCGCGCAGGCCGCGAACGCCATGGGCAGCAGGTCTTTCACCCCGAGGGCGAAGTGCTCGGCGAAGGGCGTCATGCCCGCGCCGACGACGGCGACGTTTCTCACGATGCCTCCAGATCCGGTTCGAACGCGTATCCGTAGTCCGGGACCCCGGAGCGTAAAGCCACCCGCCGCAACACCATTCGCCCGCGCGCCCCGATGGCCACGGTGCCCGGGTCGACGCCGGTGACCGGCGCGAGCGCCCGCACCCCGACGTCGTCGAGCTCGACCACGACCAGCGAGTACGGTGTGCGCTGTCCGGGCACCGGCAACCGCACGGTGGTCTCGGTGTACACGGTGCCGGTGCGCGGCAGCGGAACCGGCGTGTAGTCGGTGTGCAGGGTGCCGTCGGGTCCGAGCCGATAGCGCGGCGGGAAGTCCAATTCGGTACTGCCGCTGTGCTGTCCGGCTTCCCAGCGCACCTTGGCCTCGAAGGCCCGCTCGTAGGCGGCCAGCGACAGCGGCAGATCGGCGGCGGGGGTCTCGGCGCGTTCGAGTGGTTCGCGCGCGGGTGGCTCGCAGCGCCGCACGCGCACCGGTCCGGGCGCGACGATCAGCCCGGACAGATTCGCCTGCTCCACCCCGACGAGCAGTCCCGCGGTATCCCATTCGGCCATCGCGGCGAGCGCGAAGAGTCCGGCGGCGGCGCCGAGCGTCGGCAGTTCGGGCGGGCGGCCCAGGCACAATCGTTCGGCCTGGGCGTGGTCGATTCCCGCCACCGCGGTCGGGGTGTCGAGCCAGGCCGCCGAGAGCGAGGCGACGGGACCGCGTTCGTGCAGCAGCCGCGGATCGCCGTAATCGTGCACGGCCCCGGTGGTATTGCGGGTGCGCGCGGGCAGACTGCGCGCCACCCGGGCCGCGATCCGCACGTGCAGGCCGTGATCGGAGACCCGGGCCGCGGCCGCGCCCGCCGAGGGTTCGATGTCCACACCGATGACGAGGGTGCGCGGTCGCGCCGAGGTCAGCGCGTCCAGGGCAGCCGGTGCGCCGCCGAGTCGCTCGATCACCTCGAGCTCCGGATCCAGCCCGAGCCCGGCCAGCAGCACCGCGGCGTTGCTGGTGTCGGTCAGCGGCAGATCCCGGCTGACCACCACCACCCGCTCCACCGGCTCGCCGGGATCGAGCGCGGCCCGTCCCGCGGCGACTGCCAGGGTGATGGCGTCCTCGTCGTCCCCCGCCACCCGGGCACGCGGCGCACCCCAGCACGGTAGGTACGTCCCCATCGACGCGATGTACGGCATGGGCCGCCTTTCTGTGCGAGCGGTGCAAGGGTTTGCGGCTGGTGCGCTGATCTTGATGCGAGCAGGACAACGATTTCGGTACGAGCGACGCGATCACGCGTCCCCGGACCCGGTTTCGGCAGTGCGGGCGGCCTTGCACGCGATGCCGCCCGCCACCGTCAGGAGATCGCGCCCGCGGTCTTCAACTCGATGATGCGATCCCAGTCCAGTCCGAGTTCGAGCAGCACTTCCTCGGTGTGCGCGGCGAACGCCGGCCCGGGGCGCAGTTCCGGCGCACCGACATCGAATTGGACGGGACTGGACACCAGCTCCAACTCACCCGCGGTGAGCAGGTACTCGTTCGCCCGCACCTGGGCGTCCTGCCCGAGCTGGCGGGTGTCCTGCACCGGGGCCCACGGCCCGGAGAGAGTGGCGAAGCGCTCGGTCCACTCGGCCAGCGGCCGGGCGCCGATCACCTCGCGCAGAATCGCCACGGCCGCCGCGGTATTCGCGCTGAGCTGCGCGGCGTCGGCGAACCGCGGATCCTCGATGAGGTCGGGCCGCTCGATGTGCCGGCACACGTCGGCCCAGAACTTGCCCGGCTGCAGCATGACGAAGGACAGGTAGCGCCCGTCGGAGGTGGCATAGAGCCCGGACAGCGGATTGGTCGGCGCGCCGTGCACGCCCGGCGCGGGCGCGGACAGCGGTTCACCTACGTGCGCGGAGAGCGCGATGCCGTGGCCCATGGACCACAGCCCGCTGCCCAGCAGCGACACGTCCACCACCGAAGGTTCGCCGGTGCGTTCGCGTTTGAGCAGGGCGGCCGCGATGCCGCCGGCGAGGTTGGTGCCGGAGATGGTGTCCCCGAACGCCGGTCCCGGCGGATTGATCATGCCCTCGATGCCCTCGGGGGTGAGGCTGGCCGCGATGCCCGCGCGGCACCAGAACGCGGTCATGTCGTAGCCGCCGCGATCGGACTCGACCCCGCGCGGTCCGAGCGCACTGCCGCGTGCGTACACGATCGCCGGATTCACGGCCCGGATGTCGTCGACGTCGATGCCGAACTTGGCGCGCGCGCCCGGCAGGAAGCTGGTCAGGAACACATCGGCGGTGCGAGCCAGATCGTGGATCACCGCGCGCCCCTCCGGGGTGGACATGTCCACCCCGATGCTGCGCTTGCCCCGATTGGCGTGCTCGACATTGGGATTGGCGTCGCCCTCGACCTTGAACCGGCCGACCTGGCGCAATCCGCGCTGCGGGTCGCCGGTGATCGCGTGCTCGACCTTGATGACGTTCGCGCCCCAGTCGGCGAGTACCGCGCCCGCCGAGGGCACGAACCCGTACATGGCGACCTCGAGGACGGTGATGCCGGCCAGGGGCCCGCTCATGCGCGCACCTCCGCGACGGTCTTGGTCTCGAGGAACTCTTCGAGCCCGGCCCGGCCCATCTCCCGGCCGATGCCGGACTGCTTGTAGCCGCCGAAGGGCACGTCGGGCTGGAAGTAGTTGCCGCCGTTGATGCTCATGGTGCCGGTGCGGATGCGCTTGGCGACCGCTTTGGCGCGCTCGGCGTCCGCGCCGAACACCGCGCCGGACAGACCGTAGATGGAGTTGTTGGCGATGGCGACGGCCTCGTCGATGTCGCCGTACGGGATGAGCGCGAGCACGGGGCCGAACACTTCCTCCTGCGCGATCTCGCTGTCGGGATCGACGTTCGCGAGCAGGGTCGGCGCGTAGAAGAAGCCCGGATCGACCTTGGTGCCACCGGTGATCAGCTTCGCCCCGGCCGCGACCGCGCGCTGGACCAGACCGTCGACCTTCTCGCGCTGGCGCTCGCTGATCAGCGGGCCCATGTAGTTCTTCGGGTCGTTGGGGTCACCGTAGGACACGTTGGCGAAGTTGGCGGCGATGAGTTCGGCGAGCCTGTCGTGTTCGCTCTGCGGCACCAGGATTCGCGTGGTGAGCGCGCAGCCCTGACCCGCGTGGGTGACGATGCTGAACGCCGCGAACAGCGCGGACAGGGTGAAATCGGCGTCGTCGAGCAGGATCATCGCCGACTTGCCGCCGAGCTCGAGGAACACCCGCTTGAGCGAGCCCGCGGCCGCGGCCATGATCTTGCGGCCAACAACTGTTGAGCCGGTGAAGCTGACCACGTCGACATCGGGATGGGTGGTCATGCGTTCGCCCACCGCGATATCCGAGGAGGTCAGCACGTTCACCACGCCCGCCGGTATGTCGGTGTGCTTCGCGATGACCTCGCCCAGCGCGAGGGTGGCGAGCGGGGTGTCGGGCGCGCCCTTGAGCACCACGGTGCACCCGGCCGCCAGCGCCGGCGCGAGCTTGGCGAGGGCGAGCTGGTGCGGGTAGTTGTAGGCCGCGATGGCCGAAACCACGCCCGTCGCTTCCTTTTCGGTCCAGCGATGGTGTTGCGCGCCCCGGATCTCCACCGCGCCGTACTCCTCGGTGAAGGAGTACTCGCGCAGCAGGTTCGCGTAGTAGCGCACGATCTCGATGGGCTGTTCGAGCTGGTTGCCCTGGGTGAGCAATCGGGTGGCCCCGACCTCGGCGATGGTCACCTCGCGCAGGTCCTCGACGTTGTCGCGCAGGGCCTGATACAGCTGGTCGAGACACCGGATGCGCAACTCGACGTTGGTCGACCAGTCGGTGGTGTCGAAGGCGCGCCGCGCGGCGGCGATGGCCGCGTCGGTTTCAGCGATTCCGGCTTCGGGCGCGTGCCCGTACACCTCGCCGGTGGCGGGGTTGAGCGAGTCGACCGTGCGCCCCGTCTCGACCAGTTGCCCGTCGATGAGCAGTCGCCGCGCGACCTTCACCGCTTGTTCCCGCGTTGACATCCCGGCTCCTCACCCTATTGTGGAAACATCATTCTCACTAGGCGAGAATGATACATTCAATTCCGCGAACGGTAGCAAGAATCCTTGCTGGAGAGGAGATCCGGTCGTGAAGACCGCAGTGGTCACCGGAGGCGCCTCCGGCATCGGGCTGGCCATCGCCCAGCGCCTGCGCAGTGACGGGTTCACCGTCGCCACCCTGGACCTGAACAATCCCGAGAACGACGATCTCGAATACCGGGCGGACATCACCGCGCCCGATCAGATCGCCGCCGCGCTCACCGCGATCCGCGCCCGCTTCGGGCCGGTCACCGTCCTGGTGAACGCGGCCGGACTCGAAGGCTTCCAGCGCTTCACCGCGCTGACCTTCGAGAAGTGGCAGCGGGTCATCGACGTCAACCTGCACGGCACGTTCCACTGCGTGCAGGCGGTGCTGCCGGACATGATCGGCGCGGGCTGGGGCCGCATCGTCAATATCTCGTCCTCGAGCGCGCATTCGGGGCAGCCGTTCATGGCGCACTACGTCGCGGCCAAATCCGCGATCAACGGGCTGACCAAATCCCTTGCGCTGGAACTGGGTCCGGCCGGCATCACCGTGAACGCGGTGCCGCCCGGCTTCATCGACACCCCGATGCTGCGCAAATCCGAGGACAAGGGGCTGCTCGGCGGGACCGTCGAGGACCACATCGAGCGGACGCCGGTGCGGCGCATCGGAACTCCCGCCGATATCGCCGCGGCCTGCTCGTTCCTGATCTCGGAGGAGGCCGGGTACATCACCGGCCAGATCCTCGGGGTCAACGGCGGCCGCAACACCTGAGCCGAAAGGGCCACCCGTGACAACCCTCGCACCCCGCGGCCGGATCCCGATCGGCCGATCGTCATGACGCTCATCGAATCCGAACTGTCCGCCCTGGACGACGATTCCGCGCCGATCCCGGTCCTGGCCGAGGTCGGCGGGATTCCCGTCTCGGGCCTGCTCGCCGCGACGCCCGAGCCACGCGCGACGCTGGTGGCCCTGCACGGGGGTTCCACGAGCTCGATCTACTACGACTGCCCCGGGCACCCGGAACTCTCGCTGCTGCGACTGGGCCGCAGGCTCGGCTACACCGTGCTCGCCCTGGATCGGCCCGGCTACGGGGCCTCAACCCCGTTCGCCGCCGACCTCGCGACCCCGGAACAGCGCCTGGACCTGATGTTCGGGGCCATCGACGCGCACCTGGGCACGCGCGCCCGCGGCGCCGGAATCCTGCTCGTCGGGCATTCGGCGGGCTGCGAAATGATCATGCGAATGGCCGCCGACAAGCGCGGCGCCGGGTTGCTCGGCGTCGAACTGGCCGGCACCGGACGCCTGCATCCGCCGTTCGCGCAGGAAACCCTGTGGGGCCCGGACTCCGACGGCGGGACGCGGCCACCGGGTCTGGGCGATCTGCTGTGGCGCCCGGAACGGCTGTATCCGCCCGACGTGCGGTACGGCGCGAGCATCGCGGCCTCGGGTGCCCGGCTGGAATCGAGCACCGTGGCCCACTGGGCCGAGCACGAGTTCCCGCTGCTGGCCGCGCGCGTGCCGATTCCGGTGCGGTTCACCCTCGGCGACCACGAGCGTGTATGGCGCAGTGACGCCGAGGAATTGACCGCCGTGGGCGCGATGTTCCGCTCCGCGCCGCGGGTGGTGCTGAGCCACCGCCCCAACACCGGGCACAACCTGAGCGTCGGCTACACCGCCGCCGCCTATCACCTGAGCCTGCTGGCCTTCGCCGAGGAGTGCGTCGCGGCCCGCGCCGACGCCGCGTTCTCCGCTCCGGCAACACAATTCGACGGCTTCGCCGAGGCGGCGCCGCAGACGGAGGGACACCGCTGATGCGCGTCGGATTCATCGGACTCGGCAGCCAGGGCGGGCCCATGGCCCGCCGGATCATCGAGGCGGGTTACCGAACCACCCTGTGGGCGCGTAGATCCGCGAGCCTGGAACCGTTCGCGGACAGCGCCGCCGCCACGGCCGACTCCCCCGCCGCCCTGGCCGCCGCGAGCGATCTGGTCTGCCTGTGCGTGGTGGGCGACGCGGACGTGCGGCAGGTGGTGCTCGGCGAGCAGGGCATTCTGGCGGGCCTGGCCCCGGGCGGAATCCTCGCCGTGCACGCCACCGTGCACCCGGACACGTGCCGAGAGCTCGCCGAAACCGCTGCCGCCCAGCGGGTCACGCTCATCGATGCGCCGGTCAGCGGCGGTGGCCCGGCCGCCGCGGTGGGCACCCTGCTGGTCATGGCGGGCGGACCCGCCGACGCGGTGGACCGCTGCCGCCCGGTCTTCGGCACCTTCGCCGACCCGATCGTGCACCTCGGCGGGGTGGGCGCGGGCCAGACGACCAAGCTCCTGAACAATCTGCTGTTCACCGCCAATCTGGCCACCTCCGTCAGCACCCTGACCCTGGGCCGGGAACTCGGGATCAGCCCGGAACGCCTCGGCGAGGTCATCTCCCACGGCACGGCCAACAGCTTCGCCCTGGGCCGCCTGGTCGCCGGCGACGGCACCCTCACCCGCCTGGCCGCGCACGCGGGCGACCTGCTGCGCAAGGACGTCGGCCTCGTCGCCGATCTGGCCACCCAGGCGGGCATCGTCCCCGGCGTCGTGCTCGGCACCGCCGACGCCACCCTGAGCATGATGGACCGCTCGCGCTGATCGATGCCGTTGCGCCCCTTATGCTTCGGGCGCAACGATGGTCTGAACGTCACTGTGGCCCGGAGACCCCGTGTGGGGGTCTCCGGGCCACAGGTTTCAGCAGCCGGTCGTGCCGGCCGAGCTGAGATCAGGAGGTGCGGGTTCGGCGGTGGCAGACGAATCCGAGCAGCTCGGATTCGGCTGCAACGGGCTCGATTTCGCATCGTGCGCACACCGTTTCAGCCGGGTGCGCGCATCGGTTCGGCAACGCCGGATCATGGGGCGAGCAGCCGCGTCCGAAAGCGCCACACGTGGAGCCGGTCCGCGTGCCGGCAAGAGCGAATTCGGGTCCATCGAGCCGCGTCTGCGGGGTCAACCCGGGAACTCGCCCGCACGGCGGCCGACGGTGTTCTCCATGTCGCAGAGGGGGTCGACGTGGAGACCGTGCCGCCGCGCGGGCGATCCCGGGCTACTGGGTCTCGATCGCGTGTTCCGGGCAGGCGGCGATGGCCTCGCTCACCTCGCCCTCGAGGTCCGGGGGGACATCGGGATTCGAGACCTCGGCGTAGCCCCACTCGGTGAGGGTGAAGACCTCGGGGCAGATCGAGACGCAGACGCCGAAGCCTCGGCAGCGGTCGGCGTCGACGGTGACCTTCATCGGGCGTTCTCCTTGCTGTCGAATTCCAGGTGCAGGTGGGTGAGCCCGCGCAGGATGAAGGTCGGCAGGTACCGGAAGTCGCGGGCGTCGGCCGGGCCGTGCACGGACTCGTCGATCCGAATGTCGGTGGTGCGGTCCAGCAGTCGCTCGATCGCGACACGCGCCTCGGTCCGGGCGAGCGGGGCGCCCGGGCAGGTGTGCACGCCCCGGCCGAACGCCAGATGCGAGCGCGCGTTCGAGCGCGCGGGATCGAACGTGGTCGGGTCGTCGAAGCGGCGCGGGTCGCGATTGGCCGCGCCGTTGACCACCATCAGCACATCGCCCTGCGCCACCTGCACGCCGCCGACCTCGGAGGTCGTCTTGGCCAGGCGGAAGTCGCCCTTGACCGGGCTCTCCATCCGCAGCGACTCCTCGATGAAGTTCTGGATCCGGCTGCGATCCGCGCGCAGGTACGCCTGGATCTCCGGGTTCTCGGCGATGGTCCGGAACGCCGAACTCAGCAGGCGCACGGTGGTTTCCTGGCCGGCCGAGAACAGATTGGCCGCCACCCGCACGACGTCGAGTACCTCCGGCACCCGCCCGTCCGGGAAGGTGGCCGCGGCCATGCTGGTGAGCACGTCGTCGCGCGGCTCCCGGCGGCGGTCCTCGATATAGGTCGAGAACCGTTCGTAGAGAAACTCGATCGGGTTGTGCGACATGTTCTCGCCGTCGGTGCTGCCGACGCTCGAGCCCTCCCGGTGCGGGCCGCGCTGCAGCGCCTGCAGGAACTCCTCCTGGTCGGCGGGCGGCACCCCGAGCAGGTCGGCGATCACGTACAGCGTGAAGGGGCCGGCGAAGTCGCGGATGGAGTCACCGCGCCCGTTGGCCAGGTAGGTGTCGAGCATGCGGTCGGCGATCGACCACATGGCTTCCTCGTTCTCCTTCAAGCGTTTCGGGGTGATCAGCCGCATGAGCAGCGCCCGATGGTCGGTGTGCACCGGCGGGTCGAGCGTCGGCAGCTGATCGCTCATCGGCAGTGAGTCCCGATGCTCGGCGATCAGCGCGTCGACGTCCTCGGCGTCCGCCAGCGGCACCGGGAAGCCGGGGAAGGGCCCGGTCACCGCGATGCAGGAGGAGAACCGCCCGACATCGTTGTAGACCTCGAGCGCTTCCTCGTAGCCGGTCACCATCATCACCTTCTGATGCTTCTCCCGCAGTACCGGACACTGCGCGCGCAGTGCGTCGAAGTACGGGTACGGATCGGCGATCAATTCCTGCCCGAGGAAGAAGTCCAGATCCTGGAGGTTGTCCACCACTCGACGGTCCCTTCGATATCCGGCCCGCACGCTGCGCGACAGCCGAATTCGGCCGGTTCACTTCCATGATTGAGAATATGACTCTCATCTGTGAGTATGAGATTTCCATAATGGGTGCCGCGCGTCAACAGAAGGGACCGCCCATGACTCCCGACCTCACCGCCGACCAGCGGCTTTTCCACTCCACGGCGCGAGAATTCCTGGCCGAGACCATGACCGTGGAGCAGGTTCGCGCGCACGGCGATAGCGGCAGCGGCTTCGACCGCGAGTGGTGGCGGCGCGCGGCCGAACTGGGCTGGACCGCGATGCTGGTGGCGCCGGAGCTGGGCGGCGGCTCGATATCCGGGCGCCCGCTCACCGAGCTCGCTCTCGTGGCCACCGAACTCGGACGCGCTTGCGCGCCGGGACCTTTCGTCACGACGAACGCCGTACTCGCCGGATTGTCCACCGCTCCGGCGCGATTCGGCGAGGTCGTCGCCTCGATCCTGGCCGGGGACACGATCGCGACCTGGGCGGTCTACGAACCGAGCCACGGCTTCGACACCCTGTCCGCGGACACCGTCGGCAGCCCCCGCCCGGAGGTGTGCGCCGAACACGTGGACGGCGGCTACCGGCTCAACGGGGTCAAGGACCGGGTGGAGGCCGGCGATCAGGCCGATCTGTTCCTGGTCACCGCCGACAGCCCGGACGGGCTCATCCAGATTCTCGTTCCCGCCGAAATGCCCGGCGTGACAGTCACTTCCGCGTGGACCCTCGACCTCACCCGGCGCACCGCGCAGGTCTCGTTCGCCGACGTCACGGTGAACGAGGAAGCCGTGACGCATCTCGGGTCCGCGGCGAGCGCGGCGGTGCGCGCGCAATGGCAGACCGCGGCGACCCTGACCGCCGCCGAATCGGTCGGCGCCACCGACCGCGCCCTGACCGCGACCCAGACCTGGCTGGCCGACCGGTACACCTTCGGCCGCCCGCTCGCGTCCTACCAGGCGCTCAAACATCGCATGGCGGACAACAAGACCTGGCTCGAGGCCTGCCGCGCCACGGCCACGGCCGCTGCGGCCGCGCGCGACGCGAACCCCGAGACCGCGGCCGAGTTCGTCAGCGTCGCGAAATCCTATGTGGGCGCGAAGTCCCCGGTGATCGTCCAGGACTGCGTCCAGCTGCACGGCGGCATCGGGGTCACCTGGGAACACGATCTGCACCTGTACCTGCGCCGGGTCGTGCTGGGCCGCGCGCTGTACGGCACCCCCGAGGAACACCGCCGCCACATCACCGACCTGCTCGAGCGCGACGCCGCCTGAGGGGCGTACCGAGATCGTTGGGAGAAACACCGTCATGAGCACCGACTCCGAATCCGTCGATTCCTTCCGCGAACGGGCCCGCGCCTGGCTGCGCGAGAACCTGCCGCCGGCTCCCCCGCCCGAGGCCAAGGAGGACTACAGCGAGGCGGCCTGGGAGCAGGCCCGCCAGCTCCAGCGCGCGCTGCACGACGCCGGTTTCGCGGGGATCGGATTCCCGGCCGCGTACGGCGGACTGGGGCTGACCGCCGCCCACCAGCGCGCCTTCACCGAGGAGTCACTGCCCTACGCGATGCCGCTGCTGCTCAATGTCCCGAGCCTGGCCATCTGCGCCGCGGCCCTGCTGGATCTGGGCACCGAGGAACAGAAGCGCACGCACCTGCCCGCGGTGCTGCGCGGGGATACCGTTCTCGCGCAGTTCCTGTCCGAACCGAACGGCGGCTCGGATCTGGCGGGCCTGACCACGCGCGCCGATCTCGACGGCGAACGGTGGCTGCTCAACGGCTCCAAGATCTGGAGCTCGGGCGCGTACGCCGCCGACTACGGCCTGTGCCTGGCCCGCACCAATTGGGACGTGCCCAAACACCGCGGGCTGACGATGTTCCTGGTGCCGGTGCGCGCGGCCGGGGTGACCGTGCAGCGCATCAAGCAGGTGACCGGCTCGACCGAGTTCTGCCAGGAGTTCTTCGACGACGTCGAGCTCGGCGCGGACGCGGTGCTGGGACAGGTGGACGGCGGCTGGGATGCCGCCTCCCGGTTGCTGTTCCACGAGCGGGCCGCGCTCGGCGGCACCTCGCCCTACACCAGCGGCGCGCGTCCGCATCTGGGCGGCGAAGCCTCCGTGCTGCTCGAATTGGCGCGGGCCACCGGGCAACTCGACGACTTCCGGGTCCGGGAGGACATCGGTGAGGCGCGGGCGATGAACGTGGTGCGCGATCAGCTCATCGACCACGTCGGGCACGCGATCGGCACCGGGGCGCTCCCGCCCGCGGCGGGAGCGCTGGCCCGGCTGTTCACCGCCGAGAACGCCTGGCTGCAGAACGATCTGGCGGTGCGGATCGCGGGCGCGGCGGTGGCCACCCACGGCCCCGGCGACGCGGCCGACACCGAACGCGTCGCCACCGACTATCTCTTCCGCGCCGCGTGGAGTCTGGCCGGCGGCAGTACCGAGATGGCGCGCAACGTGATCGGCGAACGGGTCCTGGGCATGCCGCGCGAGTTCGCCGCCGACCGGGACGTGCCGTTCAACGAGGTGCGGCGCGGCCGCTGAGGACCGCCGGGGCTATCCCGTGCGCCCGATGTCGGCGCGCGGGAACTCCAGCACCGGCCAGGCGGCGATCCGGAAGACCTCCTCCTGCTCGGCCGAGCCCGCCGGCACGGCGGCGGCCGCACAGGCGCGGGCCTTGAAAGCCTTTGCCGCCGAACTCAATCGGTGATTCACCGAGCCCATACGGCGGCTCAGCTCGTCGGGCACGACCTCTCCCCAGAGCATGACGTCCGAGCGACCGGAATCCACGGTACCCATGACGATCGAGGCCACCCGCGGGTCGGCGGCGAACAGCGCGGTGTCCAGGACCAGCAGGTGCGGCCACTGGTCGTACGCGCCCCAGGCCAGGCATTCGTCCAGGTGCAGGACGTTCGCGCCCAGGATCTGCAGGGGGCGGGGGTCGCCGTGTTCGGAGACCACCACGGTCACATCCCATCCGGCGTGCACGCGATCGAAGAGCCAGCCGCCGGCGAAACGCACGACCTCGGCGGGATTTCGCGCACCCACGGCCACCTTGTACCTCAGTTCGTGCTGGCGGGCATGCGCGAACGACGCAGCGACGGCGTCGAGGTCTTCAGGCGTGTCCAGGGTGTCGAGGTATCGAGCAGTCATGAATGTCCATCCCGTTGACGAGTAGAACCTGACCCGACGGATGGTCTACCGCGGCGAAATTCCGTGGTGCCGCGCGTCGCCATCGCAGATCGGCGCCGGACGTCACATCGAACTCGGACACGGAAGATCTCCTCGCGGAATTCGGGCCAGGGCTGTTAGCACCGTGTTCCACACATGGTCGGAAACCGAACAACCGCTCGGTTCCACGTGCTGTGAGATAGTTAACACGCGCTTTCCCGATAGGTCAACAGTGGAGCTAACTGTTGTTCCGGCGGAAAGATCCGGAGCGGGTTCATCGACCCTGCCATCGCGGAATTCGCTTCTGCGCGAAAGCTTTCGGACCTTCTTGCGCGTCGGCGCTCTCATAGCAGCTCACCGCCGCGAACCGGGCGGCCTGCAGCGCGGCGGACCGTCCCATTTCGGTCGCGAGCATCACTGTATCCCTGGCGGCCCGTACCGAGTGGGGAGATCCGGCAAGAATCTCGGTGGCCAGTTCGATCGCCGCGGGCAGGAGCGCCTCGGGGTCGGCGATCCGATTGATCAGGCCGATCTCGTACGCGCGCGCGGCGTCGATGGGTTTGCCCGTCAACAGGATCTCCATCATCACCCGCTGCGGAATCATGTGGATCAGCGGCGCCGCCCACGGCGAACTGCGGCCCACCTTGACCTCGGTCACCGCGAATCGCGCGGTGCTGGCGGCCACGCACAGATCGCAGGATTGCGCGAGCATCCAGCCGCCCGCGTACGCGACGCCGTTGACCGCGGCGATCGTTGGTTTCGACAATTCGACGGTGTCGTAGGGCACGGGAAACATCTCACGCGGCGGCACGGTCATGGCGGTATCCACCATTTCCTTGAGATCCCCGCCCGCGCAGAACGCCTGCGTCCCCGCACCGGTCAGAATGGCGATCCGCAGCGCCGGGTCGTGCTCGAACCGATCCCAGGCCGCGAACAGGCCCGCCCGCACGTCTTTCGACAGGCAATTACGGGTCTCGGGCCGATTCAGGGTGATGATGGCGATGCCGTCCGCGCGGGCCTCGAAAAGCACCGCGTCACTCGTTGTTTCGTCCATCAGTACCCTCTTCGCTCGATATCGTGTGCGGTGCGCGCCAGCTGCTCGCGAAAATCCGGATGCGCGATCTCGATCAGGCGGCGGGCGCGTTCGGCCAGCGTGCGCCCGCGCAGTTCGGCCGCGCCGAATTCGGTGACGATGACATCGACGTCGGTGCGCGCGGTGGTGACCGGGCCCGACAGGGCGGCGGTGATCCGGCTCAGCGTGCCGCCCTTGGCGGTCGCGGGCAGGGCGATGAGCGCGTGCCCGCCGGGGGAACGTGCTCCCGCGCGCACGAAGTCGACCTGTCCCCCGGTGCCGCCCAGGTACGACTCGCCGCTCTGTTCGGCGTTCACCTGGCCGGTGAGATCGACCTCGAGCGCGGAGTTGAGCGTCACCAGGTTGTCGAGCCGGCCCAGCACCGCGGGGTCGTGCGTGTAGGCGGCCGGGCGCAGGCGCAGGGCCCGGTTGCGATCGGCGAATCGATACAGGCGTTCGGTGCCGATGAGGGCCCCGGTGATCGAGACGCCGGTGTCGATGTTCTTGCGCGCGTTGGTGATAACCCCGGCCTCGACCAGGTCCACCAGCCCGTCGCCGATCATGCCGGAATGCACCCCGAGGTCGGTGCGGTCGCCGAGCAGTCCCAGTAGCGCGTCCGGCACCGCGCCGATGCCGACCTGCAGTACCGCGCCGTCACCGATGTAGGGCGCGGCGTGCGCGGCGATCGCGGTGTCCACCGGGCCGGGGACGCCGGCCGGAACCTGGACGGGCGGCCGCGAAACCGGTACCAGGTAGTCGATTTCGGAGACGTGCAGCGTCTCGCCGAAGGTGTACGGCACCTGATCGTTGACCTCGGCCACCACGGTGCGCGCCGCACCGACGGCCGCGCGCACGTGATCGGCGATGAGCCCGAGGCTGTGCCTGCCCTCGCCGTCGGCCGGGCTCACCTGGACGAACGCCACGTCGCATCCGAGGGTTCGGTCCTCGATCATCGGCCCGATACGGCTCACGTGGCACGGGATCACCCGCAGCCGGTGAGCGCGCGCCGCGGTGCGCAGCGCGCCTATCGCCCCCATGCTCGACAGGGTGAAGGCGCCGGACTCCCCCGTCAGCAGCCCCGAGAAGCTGGTCGCGATGAAAAGCGAGAGCTCACCGACCTTTTCGCCCTGTTCGAGCAGAGCCTCCAGCAGGGTGCTCGGCTCGCCGCAGGCCTGCCCGGCCACGATGCGGTCGCCGCGGCGCAGTATCCGCGTCAGATCCAGGTCGCCGGGCGGGCAGATGACGGTCACGCGCGTCCGCCCGCGGCCAGCAGCGCCTGCGCCCGGGCCAGGTACGGCCGGTCCAGCATCGCCCCGTTGTGGCCGATCGCGCCGACTCCCGGGTTGGCGGCGAACAGGTCCACGATCTCCCGGGCCTGCGCCAATTCCGCCGCGGTGGGCGTGAATCCGGCGTTGATGATCTCGACCTGGTCCGGGTGGATGGCGAGCATGCCGCGATAGCCGTCGCGGCGCACCTTCGCCACCCGATCCCGCAGGCCGTCCAGGTCGCGGAAGTCCCCGTGGATGGTGTCGACCGCGCTCACCCCGGCGGCGGCCGCGCCGAGCAGGCACAGGCTGCGCGCGAGCTCGTAGGTGAAGTCGTAGCCACCGCTGGGCCGGGTGTTCGAGGCCGCCCCGACCGCGTCCGCGAGATCCTCCGCGCCCCAGGTCATCGCGCTCAGCCGCGGGAGCCCGCCGTAGGTTCCGGTGGTGAACATGCCCTCGGCGGTCTCGGTGCACAGCACGATGATCTCGGTGCTGCCCGGTGCGATGCCGTGGGCCGCCTCGAACGCGGACAGGTAGTGGTCAACGATCACGGCGTCGGCGCCGCCGCGGGTCTTGGGCACCATGATGCCGCCGGGTCGCGCGGGCATGACCGCGGCGAGGTCGGCGAGGGTGTGCGGTCCGTCCAGGGGGTTGACCCGCACCCACAGCCGACCGCGGTCGGCATCGGGATGTCCGGCGATGAACTCCGCGGTGCCTTGGCGGGCAGCGGGTTTGGCGCTCTCGGCGACGGCGTCCTCGAGGTCGATGAGCACGATGTCGGCCGGGCCCGCCGCGGCTTTGGTCATCTTGCGTTCGCTGTCGCCGGGGGCGAACAGCCACGATCGCGCGTGGCGGCCGCTGTGGGTCATTACGTCTCCAGATGGTCGATGAGTTCGCCGCCGGGCGTGGCGGGGCCGAACTCGTGCACGATCTCGTCGGTGTCGGCGCCGAGTCGGGGCGCCGGCCCGGCGACCCCGCCGGGTGTGCGGGAGAACCACGTTGGTGGTCCGGGGAAACGCACCTTCCCGTAAGGGGTGTCCACGGTTTCGAAGAAGCCCGAGGCGGTCAGGTGCTCGTTGTCGAACAGTTCGTCGAGGGTGCGCACGGGCGCGGCGGGAATGTCCAGGGCGCGCAGCAGTTCCAGCCACTCGGCCGTGGTCCGCTCCAGGAAAGTGTCGCTGAGCAGGGCGTAGACGGTATCGATCCGAGCCGCTCGCTGCGCGAGGGTGGCGTACTGCGGCCCCGCCCACGCCGGTCGCACGGCCGTCACGAACGCGTTCCACTGCTTGTCGTTGTAGACCAGCGCCGAGAGGTGGCCGTCCTTGGTGCGGTACGGCTTTCGCTCGGGGGTCACGGCGCGGGGGTAGCCGGCTGCGGCGAGCGGCGGGTCGAACATGGCGCCGTTGGCGTGTTCGACGAGCATGAACGCGGCCATGGTCTCGAACATGGGCACCTCGACCTCCTGGCCCTCGCCGGTGCGCTCGCGATGGAACAGCGCCATCATCGTGGCGTACACCGCGGTCAGCCCGGCGATCTTGTCGGCGATGATGCTGCCGACGTAACCCGTTGTGCCGGTGAGCTTTTCCTGCACGAACGGCAGGCCGCACTCGGCCTGGATGGTGTCGTCGTAGGCGGTGCGATCGGCGTCGGGACCGCGCCGGCCGTAGCCGTAGCAGTTCGTGTAGACGATGGCGGGATTGAGCGCTGCGACCGCGGTGTAGTCGAATCCGAGCCGGGCGATCGCCCCGGCGCGCATGGAGTGGATGAACACGTCGGCCTCGGCGATCAGGCCGCGCAGGGTGGCGCACCCGTCCTCGGTCCGCAGGTCCAGTACCGCACTGCGTTTGCCCCGGTTGACGTTCACGAACACCCCGCCGAGGCCCGGTTCGGGCCCGATCGAAATCCGGCGGGTGTCGTCGCCGCCCGGCGGCTCGATCTTGATGACGTCCGCGCCCATGTCGGCGAGGATCTGGGTGCAGTACGGGCCCATGACCATGGCGGTCAGATCCACGATTCGCACGCCGGTCAAAGGACCCCTGTGTCGCATCGGCATGCCTTTCGGCCGGTTCCGGCTCATGAAATCACCCCGCTGATCAGCGTTCGCGAGCCTATCTGATGAATCTTTGCAAGGATAGTGCTATCAAAGAGGTCGTGGACAGTTTCACCATTGCCGGAGTGCTGGATTCGGCCCTCGCCTCGCGCCCCGAGGCCCCAGCGATCGTGGCCGCGTCCGGTGCGTGGACGTACGCCGAACTCGACGAACACGCCCGCCGGGCCGCCGGGGCCCTGTGGTCGCTGGGCGTTCGGCCCGGCGATCGGGTCGCCGCGTGCCTGCCCAACGACCTCGACATCGTCGCGGCTTTCCATGGCGCGCAACGGATCGGCGCGATCTGGCTGGGCATCGGCGAGGCGCTGAGCGAGTCCGAGCAGCGTGGGCTGCACGACCAGTGCGAGCCGTCGGTGGTGCTGGCGAGCCCCCGCTGCCTGCTGAGCACCGCCGGTCGTGTCGATCCCGACCGCTGGGCTCGGCTGCTCGACGCGGCGGACGCGCCGCCGGAGATCGAGCACGATATCGACGCACCGGCCGGAATCGGTTTCACCAGCGGCACTTCCGGGCGGCCCAAGGCGGTCGTGCACAGTCAGCGCAATCTGCTGCTGCCCGGTGCGGTGCTGGTCGCCAACCGGAGCTGGGGGCCCGAACTGCGCAAGGGCGACAGCTTCCCGCTGACCATCCTCAACATGATGGTGCTGTCCACGCTGCTGACCGCGCAGGCCCACGGCTGTTCGATCATCATGAACCGCCGCGATGTCGACGGTGTCGCGGACTGGATTCGCGAGCATCGGGTGACGGTGTGGAACGGCGCGCCCGCGCAGCTCTACGACCTGGCCCGCCGCCCCGGCGCGGATCTGAGCTCGCTGCACGAGGTGTGGAGCGGCGGCAGCGATACCCCCGACCAGGTGCGCAGGGATTTCGCCGCCGCGCACGGCATTTCGGTGCGGGCTACCTACGGGCTGTCCGAGGCGCCGACGGTGGTGGCCATCGACCCGCCGGGAACGGAGTGGCGGCCGGGGACGAGCGGGCGGGTGCTGCCGCAGTACGAGGTCGCCGCCTACGACGACTCCGGCCGCCAGCTCCCACCCGGCGAGCTGGGCGAATTGCGCTTGAACGCGGCCGAATCCGGCGCGTGGGCCCGGGACTGGCGGCCACTGCTGGGGTATTGGGAGGCGGGGCGGGTGCGTCCGATCGAACCCGGCTCGTTCCCCACCGGCGATATCGGGACCGTGGACGAGGCGGGCTGGCTGCGGGTGCTGGACCGCAAGAAGATGGTCATCATCCGCGGCGGCGCGAACGTCTATCCCCTGGAGGTGGAGCGGGTCCTGGCCACCCACCCGGACGTCACCAAGGCGGCGGTCTGCGCGGTGCCGGACGAACGACTCGGGCACCGGGTCGCTGCGGTCATCGAAAGCGCTTCGGAGACAGTGGATATGGAGTCACTTGCCGCCCTGTGCCGACGCGAGCTGGCGGGCTACAAGGTGCCCGAGATCTGGCGAGTGGTACCAGCGCTCCCGGTCAACGCCATGGGCAAGATCGAACGCACCCGACTCACCGAGTTGGTGACCGAGACCCCGGCTGTCACGGAGGGCTGAGCCATGACCGATCCGACTCCGATACCGCCCGCCCTGCGCCTGTTCGACCTGGCCGGGCGGGTCGCCATCGTGACCGGCGCGTCCTCGGGGCTCGGCGCCGAAGTGGCCCGCACGCTCACGGGTCTGGGTGCGCGCGTGGCGCTGGTCGCGCGGCGCAAGGACCGGCTCGCCGACCTGGCGGCCGAACTGGACGGGGTGGCCGTCGCGGCGGATCTCGCCGTCTCGACCGAGGTGGACGCGGTGGTCCCGGCCGTGCTCGGCGCCCTCGGCCCGCCGGAGATCCTGATCAACGCTGCGGGGAACCTCTTCACCACCGAGCGCGCGGAGGACGAGTCCCTCGCGGACATCCATCGCACCCTGGACTTGAATCTCGTCGCGCCGCTGCGCCTCTCGCAGGCGGTGTTCCCGCACATGCGAACCGTGGGGCGCGGGGCGATCGTGCACGTGTCCTCGATCAGCGGCCGGGTCGGCGTGCCCGGCATCCCGCAGGCGTCCTACGCCGCGAGCAAGGCCGGACTGTCGGGCCTGACCGCCGAATTGGCGGTGCAGTGGGCGCGGCATTCGATCCGGGTGAACACCGTGGCGCCCGGGTTCTTCCGCAGCGAGATCACCGACAGCCTCTACGACAGCGAGCGCGGGGCGGCGTACCTGCGGCGCAATATCCCGCTGCCCGCCGAAGGCACCGCCCAGGATCTCGTCGGCGCGATCGCCTGGCTCGCCGGTGATGCCGCGCGCTATGTGACCGGGCAGACGATCGTCGTGGACGGCGGCTGGACAGCGCACTGAGTACGACTGTCCCCCAAGCTTTTTCAACTCTTTCTACCCATTCCGACCACAATCTGTTGACAGCGTCACAGGTGCGTGGAAACATCCGTTCCAATATTGGAGAATGCTATTCTCCGATTGTGCACGCGTCGGCTCGCGCTCCGGGCCGGAAAGGAATCGCTCCGAATGTTCTCGGCAATCCTCATCGAGAAGGGCGACGCGGGCCCGAAGGTCGCGCTGACCGAACTGGACGACACCGCGCTCCCCGCGGGTGACGTCACCGTGACCGTGGACTACTCCACGCTCAATTACAAAGACGCCCTGGCCATTACCGGAAAGTCGCCGGTCGTGCGCAAGTTCCCCATGGTCCCGGGCATCGACCTGGCGGGTGTGGTCACTGCGAGCGAGCACGCGGACTGGTCCGTCGGCGACGCCGTCGTACTCAACGGCTGGGGTGTCGGCGAAACCCACTGGGGCGGACTCGCCCAGCAGGCCAGGCTGAACGGCGACTGGCTGGTGCCGCGCCCGGCCGAATTCACCTCCCGCCAGGCGATGGCTATCGGCACCGCCGGATACACCGCGAGCCTGTGCGTGGACGCGCTCCTCGCGCACGGCATCACTCCCGATCAGGGCGAGGTGCTGGTGACCGGTGCGACCGGCGGCGTCGGCAGCGTCGCCATCGCCCTGCTGACCAAGGCGGGATACGGCGTGGCCGCCGCGACCGGAAAGCCCGGCGAGGCCGCGTATCTGAAGGGCCTGGGCGCGAGCACGATCATCGACCGGGCCGAGCTGACCGCGCCCGGCAAGCCGCTGCAGAAGGAGCGCTGGGCGGGCGTGGTGGACACGCTCGGCAGCCACGCGCTGGTCAACGCCGCGGCCCAGACCCGCTACGGCGGCGCGGTCGCCGCGTGCGGTCTGGCCCAGGGCATGGACCTGCCGGGCTCGGTCGCGCCGCTCATTCTGCGCGGGGTCGCGCTGCTCGGCGTGGACAGCGTCATGGCGCCCAAGCAGCGCCGCCTCGACGCCTGGGCGCGACTGGCCCGCGACCTGGACGCCGGCGCGATCGACGCCATCGCCCGGGACATCACCCTCGGCGCGGCCATCGAGGCCGCGGGCACCCTGATCGACGGGACCGTGCGCGGTCGCCTGGTCGTCGACGTCAACGGCTGAACAGGAGCGGCGATGAGCGAGAAAGCGACCGCGACGAAGAAGGCCGCGGCGGCCAAGAAGAACGGTGCGGCGAAGAAGGCCGCGAGCGCGAAGACCGTGGAATCCGCGGTGACCCTGGACCTTTCCGATGTCGACCATCGGGTCGGTAAGCCGGTCGGCGGCGGGCAGCTGTGGGATCCGTGCAGCTCCTCCGACATCCGGCGCTGGGTGATGGCGATGGATTACGCCAATCCCCTGCACTGGGACGAGGAGTACGCCCGCGAGACGCGGTTCGGCGGGATCGTGGCGCCCCAATCGATCGCCGTCGCACTCGATTACGGGCACGGCGCCCAGCCCGCCTGCGTCGGGCGGATCCCCGGCAGTCACCTGATCTTCGGCGGCGAGGAGTGGTGGTTCTACGGCTGCCCGATCCGGCCCGGCGACAAGCTGTTGCAGGAACGGCGTTTTCACGACTACAAGATCGTGGAGTCGAAGTTCGCCGGTCCCACCATGCTCTCGCGCGGTGACACCGTGCACACCAATCAGCACGGGGTGCTGGTGGCGCGCGAACGATCCACGGCCGTGCGGTATCTGGCCGAGGAGGCGCGCAAGCGCGGCTTCTACAACAACCAGTACGGCGAGCTGAAGAAGTGGACCACCGCCGAACTGCTCGAGGTCGAGCAGCTGCGGCACGACTGGCTGATGTCCAATCGCGCCGGTGTCTCACCGCATTTCGACGAGGTGAAGGTCGGCGATACGCTGCCGCGCCGGGTGATCGGGCCGCACAGCATCGCCTCGTTCACCACCGAGTACCGCGCCTTCCTGTTCAACATCTGGGGCACCTTCCACTGGACCGCGCCCGCCGGGGTGGCCGATCCGTGGATCAACCAGGATCCGGGCTGGACCGAGGGCTTCGGGTTCGACGAGGAGGGCGCGCGGATCGACCCGCGTAAACGCGACGGCCTGTACGTCGGGCCCTCGCGCGGGCACATCGACGGTGACAAGGCCGACGAGGTCGGCATGGCGCGCGCCTACGGCTACGGCGCGACCATGGGCGCGTGGTGCACCGACTACCTCTCCTACTGGGCCGGGCACGACGGCATGGTGCGGCACACCAAGGCCGATTTCCGGCTGCCCGCTTTCGAAGGCGATGTGACCTACTTCGACGCCGAGGTCATCGGCAAGGAACCGGCTTCGGTCTGGGGCGTGCCGCTGGTGCAGGTCCGGGTCCGGCTCACCAATCAGGACAACGGGGTGCTGGTGGACTGCACCGCCGAGGTCGAACTGCCGTACTGATCGAACGGATCGCCATGAGCACCCAGACCCATGATGTGACCACCCGGCCGGCCATCGCGACGGGACCGCCCCTGTCCGAGGAACCGGGTCTGGGCGCGCTGACGCTGCCCGGATTTCTCGACGAGGTGGCCGAGAAGTACGGCGACCGTGAGGCTTTGGTCTTCCGGTCCGCCGGAGAGGTGACGCGCTGGACCTACACCGACCTGCGCGAGCGCGCCCTCATGGTCGCCCGAGCGTTGCGCTCGTGCGGGGTCGGCAAGGACAGCCGGGTCGGGGTGCTCATGACCAACCGGCCCGAGTGGCTGGCCGCGGTCTTCGGGATCGGGATGGCGGGCGGGGTGGCGGTCACGCTGAGCACCTTCTCCACGCCGGCCGAGCTGGATCATCTGCTCCGGGTGTCCGGGGTGTCGGTGCTGCTGTTCGAGCGGTCGGTGGCCAAACGGGATTTCGCCACGGTGCTGACCGACCTCGAACCCGCGATCGGCTTCTCGACGCCGGGCGGGCTGCGCTCGGCGAAATATCCCTTTCTGCGCCATCTTTCGATGATCGGTGAGCCGGTCCGGGGCGGTGTCATCGAGGGCTGGGCCGGGTTCCTGGCGCGCGGCTGGTCCGAACCTGCCGAACTGGTCGAGGCGACGGCCGCCGCGGTGACGCCGAGCGACACCGCGGTGGTCTTCTTCTCCTCGGGCACCACCAGCAAGCCGAAAGGCATCCGCAGCGCGCATCGCGGTGTGGCCGTGCAGATGTGGCGCTTCCGCCGCATGTACGGCTTCGGCCCGGACGACGCGGTGCGCTGCTGGACGGCCAACGGGTTCTTCTGGTCCGGCAACTTCGGCATGGCGCTGGGCGCGACCCTGGCCGCGGGCGGGTCCCTGGTCCTGCAACCGACTTTCGACGCGGAGGAGGCGCTCGAGCTGATGCAGTCCGAGCGCGTGAACTTCCCCGTGGCCTGGCCCCACCAGTGGGCTCAGCTCGAATCGGCCCCCACCTGGTCCACCACGGACCTGAGCGCCCTGCGCTTCGTGGACCGCTCGCTGCCCGCGGCCACCCATCCCACGGTCACCACGACCTACACCGAACCCGGCCACGCCTACGGCAGCACCGAAACCTTCACGATCACAACGTGTTTCCCCGCGAACACCCCCGAGGACGTGATCGCTGGCAGCAGCGGCGAGCCCCTCCCCGGCGTGACCGTGAAGATCGTGAACCCGCTGACCGGCGAGCTCCTCCCCCGCGGCGAGAGCGGCGAGATAGGCATCAAGGGCCCGACCCTGATGCTCGGCTACCTCGGCACTCCCCTGGACGAGACCCTCGACGCCGAAGGTTTCTTCCGCACCGGTGACGGCGGCTACCTGGACGAGTCCGGCCGCCTGCACTGGGAGGGCCGCCTGACCGACATCATCAAGACCGGCGGCGCGAACGTCTCTCCCCTGGAGATAGACGAGGCCCTGACCACCCACCCCGAGGTGAAAGTAGCCCGCACGGTGGGCATTCCACACGAAACCCTCGGCGAGATCGTCGTCGCCTGCGTGGTCCCCCACGCCGGCCACACCCCCGACCCCGAAACCCTCCGCACGTTCCTCCGTGAACACCTGGCCAGCTACAAGGTCCCCCGCGAGGTCCTGTTCTTCGCCGACACCGACTTCGAATTAACTGGCAGCGCCAAGATCAAGACCGCCGACCTCCGGGAGCTGGCGGCCGCCCGCCTGCGCCCCGATCCGGCGGTCTAGCCCGAGCAGATCGGTGGGCGCACCGGCACCGCTGACGGATGGTGCTCGTACAGCAGAGCAAGGTCTGCCTGGGCACCCTTCCGACAGGCATGTCACGGTCATCAATCCGGCCGCGCCTCCGTGGCCGGCTCAGAGCAGGTTCGCGATTCCCGACACCCCGATGTCGACATCCGGGTGTCGGCTCCGACGTTTCAGGTGAGGATGGGTCGGTCGGGCGCATCCGCGATGGCGAAGGAGCCGTGATGAAGTACGTGATCCTGATTCACTCCAACCCGCAGCCGTGGGGTCATCCGACGAGCGACTTCCTGCCCGAGTACCGGGAGATGTCGCAGGCGGACCGGGACCGAGTGAACTCCGATTTCGAGAAGCTGCTCGGCGAGATGCAGGAGAAGGGCGAGCTGGTGACGGGCGAGGCGCTCGGGGCGCCCGAATCGTCGCGGCTGTACCGGTGGAGCGACGGCAAGCCGCTGGTGACCGACGGACCGTATTCGGAGTCCAAGGAGCATCTGGCGGGACTGTTCCTGATCGACGTCGAGAACCATGCGCGCGCGGAGGAGATCGCCGCGCAGTTCGCCGGCCCCGGCGAGACGGTCGAGTTGCGGCCCGCGATGTGGCCGGGTGGCGACGACCAGTGAGTGACCGGGTGGTGCAGGACGTGTGGCGGCGTGAGTCGCCGCACGTCCTGGCCGCTCTGCTGCGCAGGCACGGCGACTTCGGCGACTGCGAGGACGCGGCCCAGGAAGCGGCGGAGGCGGCAACGATCCAGTGGGATCGAGACGGGGTTCCCGCGGATCCGCGCGGCTGGCTCATCACCGTCGCGTCGCGCCGCCTGATCGACCGGATGCGGGCCGACCGCGCCCGGGCGGGACGGGAGGAAGCGGTCGCCGTCGCACAGCCGAGTGACGCGCACACCTCGCCCGCGGCGGACCAGCCGGCCACCGACGATGACGACATGCTGCGCATGCTCGTGCTGTGCTGCCACCCGAGCCTGAGCCGCCCCTCGCAGGTGGCCCTGACCCTGCACGCCGTGTGCGGCCTGGGCACCGCCGAGATCGCCGCGGCCTACCTCGTTCCGCCGCGCACCATGACCCAGCGCCTGACCCGTGCACGCTCCACCCTGCGCTCGACCGGCGCGGTGTTCGAGCTGCCGAACCGAACCGAACTGCCCGATCGCGTCGCCGCGGTCCTCGATGTGTGCCATCTGCTGTTCACCGAGGGCCACACCCGCTCCACCGGTGGCGCCCTGACGGATTGGTCGCTGACCGAGGAGGCGATCCGGCTCACCCGCCAATTGCATTGCGCGATACCCGATCACGACGAGGTGTCCGGGGCGCTGGCCCTGATGCTGCTCACCCACGCTCGCGCGGCGACCCGGACCGTCGACGGCGACCTCGTGCCGCTCGCCGAACAGGACCGGTCGCGGTGGGACCGCGCCCTGATCGCGGAAGGTGTCGGCATCCTGGAACGGGTACTGCCGCGCGGCCACGTCGGCCGGTTCCAGTTGCAAGCGGCGATCGCCGCGGTGCACGCCGAGTCCCCCACCTGGGAAGACACGGACTGGCCCCAGATCAGCATCCTCTACGCGATGCTCGACCGCGTGGCCCCCGGCCCCATGGTGACCCTGAACCGCGCTGTCGCCGTAGGCATGGCGTTCGGGCCCCAACAAGGCCTGGACCTCCTCGCACCCCTGCTCGACAACCCGTCGATGCGCCGCCACCACCGCACCCACGCGGTCCGCGCCCACCTCCTCGAGATGCTGGGCAACGGTCCCGCCGCGATCGACAGCTATTGCAGGGCAGCACAACTGGCGACGAGCGTTCCCGAACAGCGCTACCTGAACGGTCGCGTACGCCGCCTCACCGCCGAGCCCTGAACGACCCCGGTCTGACGTGTCCCCGACCAGCGGGAAGTCGCCGGACCCTGGAGTACATCCCACCAAAGCGGGTGTTTGCTCAATGGTTCCGGACAGCTGAAGATCAGCGTGAGGTCTCGGAATACTCACAGTTCAGAGCAGTTTTCTCGGAGAAATTCCGGGTAACGAGCACGTTTGCCGACTCGATTGGCCTCATACATGGTTTTCAACGTAAGGAGTTCGACATGAGTACGTGTACACGATGGATCGGCGCGGTGGTGGTTGCGGCTGCGGTATGTATCGGCGGCGGGTCCGTGGCCTCCGCCCAGTCCCTTGGACTCTCCGGCGGCCTGGGGTGCTCGGGCCCGAACTGCGGGTTGAGCGGCAGTCTCGGGGGCTCCGCAGGGGGCGGTGCCGGTGTCGGTGGCAGCCTGGGGGCTCCGCAGGGGGCGGTGCCGGTGTCGGTGGCAGCCTGGGCTGCTCTGGCCCGAACTGCGGGTTGAGTGGTGGTGCTGTCGTGGGCGGCGGTGGCGGTGCCGGTGCCGGAATCGGTGGTGCCCTCGGGTGCACCGGCCCGAAGTGCGGGTTCAGCGGCAATCTCGGGGGAGCTATCCGATAGTGGCCGGCCATCCCGCACAGCCGTGCGAGACCTTGCATGAGTTCGACCGCCGTGCGCGCCGGGCAGATTGGCGGCGCGCGCGGCCGAACTCCACGACCGGATCGACGCGGCCCTGGAAATCATCGGCACCGAAGCGCTCCGTAGCCAGGCGAAAGCTCTTGGTTCACAGCGTGAAACGCTCGCCCTTCGTCGCCCACAACACGCGCCCCCGGTGAGTCAGCCGCCAGCCGCCGTCTGTGCAGTCCTCGACCAACCCGCGCGCCCGCAACCGAGTCACGATGCGGCACACCGATTCCGGGCTCAGATAGAGACCGGGTCCCCGTTCGGGTGCGGCAACCATGGCGGCCAGGCTGTCGACGGACGCGGCGGTGCCTGCCGCGTTCACCGCGCCCAACACCGCGTAGTCGAGCAGCGCCAAGGGCGTCACGCTGGGCATCCGTGCCTCCCACCGAAATACCGGGCATAGGTCCGGCGAGGCGCGACCGTTTCCACGTCGCAGCAGTGCATCAACCGGTCGAGGGTCAACTCGTCCAGATGCGCACTCGACGGCACGATCACCGCGTCCACGTCGGCCCCACGCACCGTCTCGACCAAGCCGAGGACGCAGTACCCCGGCACCCAGATCAACTGATACCCGAGCCGGCGCGCGAGTCTGCGACACTGTGCCTCATCCCAGCCGACGGCGGCCGTCACATCGTCGTTCACATACCCCAGGGCTGTCGGCTCCCGTCTCATGTCTCACGACCTTCCGCAATCGCGCCACCGGAGTTACTCGGACGAAACGGTCGTATCCGTCCGGCAGCGACCCTGAATCAAGGGTCCCGAAACCGAGTCTCCTATCCCAGCCATGACGGGTGTACAGAAGGAATACGCTTCGGACACATACCATTACGGCCACGAGGCAGAGTGGCGGTGATCGTGCGCCGGTGGACCATTCACAGCGTTCGGCGCCGGACGGGGGATCGGCCGTTGCGGCGCGGCGACCGCCCGGCCGCCGGGGGAACGCGCGAGGTCCAGAGGAAATCGGTGAGGGTGTGACGGAAGACTTCCGACTTCACCCTGGCGGGCTGATACTGACGTTCTCGACGCTCGAAATCGCTGGCGCGAGTTGGGCGAACCTGTCGCATTCACACTCGGTGCGGTGCGAATCAGCGTGTCCCTCAGTGCGTGGTTCCCGCGAGAAGCAGTCCGGTGATCAGCTCGGTGAGGTGGTCGCGATCGGCCTCGAACTCCCCGCGCATCCACGCGGCGACGAGTTCGAGATTTCCGCTGACCAGGGTGTAGGCGATCATGTCGACGTCGCGGGCCGCGCGCTGCGACGTCGGGTGGATCTCGCGGGTCACCGCGGCCATCGCGCCGGCGATCGCGTGCTGGGTGGTCAGGCGCGCGGACTGGAGCACCTCCGCGGTATTCGCGTTGAGCAGCAACGCATTCCGTCGCGGATCCGCGGCGAGAAAGCTCAGGGCGGCGTCGGCCGCCGCACGCACCTGCTGATGGAGATCGGGTGCGGCCGAGCGGGTCGCGGCCACCACGCTGTCGATGCCCTGCGCGGTCAGATCTTCCGCCAGGGCCGCGAGCAACGCGTCGCGATCGGCGAAGAGTTCGTAGAAGTAGCGGTCGTTGAGATGGGCGCGCGCACACACCGCCCGTTTGGTGACACCGGCCGCGCCTTCCTCGGCGAGCAGATCCAGGGCGGCATCGAGGAGGGCGGTGCGCCGCTGGGCCCGTCGTTCGTCGGCGGCCACACCCCCGTAGCTGCGGGTCGGCGTGCTGACGCCGGACTTGTCGTCCATGGTCTTGACCATTCTCCCATTCTGGTGCACTCTGACACCAGATAGTTTGGTGCCACGCGGCACCAGAATAGTTGAGTTCGCGCCCGCCGTGTCGGCGCGGTTCCGAACGCTGGAACAAAGGAGTTCTCAGGTGACCTGTCCAGTCCCCCACGACCGGGCCACTCCGCCGCGTCGAGCCGACGAATCCGCCGCCGCCGTGGCACGCTTCGAGCGGGTCACCGGGTCCGTGTTCCTCGGATTGTTCGCCGTGGGACTGTTCGATCAGACGATGCTGCCGAGCGTGTCGGCGGCACTGGAGACCACCGGCCGTGTCCGGGATCAGCCGTGGGGCCGGGCGATTCGCACGGCCGCGGCGGACCAGCTGTTCATGCTCGGCGACGACGTCGACCGCCTCGCCGAGGCGCGGCGACTGCTGTGGCTGCACCGCGATGTCAAAGGCGCCGGCCCGCACGGTGAGCGGTACTCCGCGCTGCATCCGCAGTCGTGGAACTGGGTTCTGTACTCGACGTTCTTCATGCAGCGCGGGGCCTATCTCGCCCTCACCGGCGACGACCCGTCACCCGCCGAGAACCAGGCGATCTGGGACCACTTTCGCAACAGGTCACAGCTACTGGAGCTGCCCGGCCGCTCCCGACTGATCGAGGACTACGACCAACTCGTCGCCCACTACGACCGGATGGTCGCCGACGAACTGCGCGTGACACCCCTGCTCGAATCCGCCACCACCGCGATCCGGCGCGCGCCGCGTCCGGACTTCCTGCCCGCGGCGGCGGCACCGCTGTGGCACCTGATCTCCCCCGCGATCGGCCACGTCGTGCTACTGCTCGGCTGCGGAATCATGCATCCCGGCGTGCGCGCCCGGATGCCCATGCCCTGGACGCCGCACCGCGATCGCGAATTCCAAGCGCTGACAACACTTCTCCGCACCGCCTTCCACGGGTTGCCGACCCGGGTCACCGATACTCCACTGGCCCGGAACCGCCGCCAGTACAACCGCCTCGTCGCCCGGTACCGAGCCCGCGGCCTCGAGTCGTTCGCCTAGACGAGCGGCACCGGTTGTCCTACCAGCCGCGCCGACATAGCCACCTGGTACCGAGTGATCGTGTCCCGGAAGGCCGGTCCGGATATCGACGATCCAAGACACCCCGAGCATGCCGCGTATCACGTTGATCTGATCGGCCCAACGCGAGGACCTCGGGATCTTGCAGCGCCGGCCCGGTTCGGCCGAACACACCATCGTTCCGAGTACCGTGCCTGCTGCTCGGTTGGGCGGTGCGAGTCGATTTCGACGCATCGGGAGGCTAAGGGGTTCGAGTGCGGTCGGGGGCTGGGATAGTTCCGCGAGTGAGTGTGCTGGTGATGGGGTTCGTGGCGGGGTTGATCGTCGCGATGCTCACCGCGCCGGTCGGGGTATCGGGGGCGGTGTTCCTGCTGCCGGTGCAGATCAGCGTGTTGGGTGTGCCCAGCCCGGCGGTGACCCCGACGAATCTGCTGTTCAACGTCGTGTCCATTCCAGGGGCGTTGCGTCGCTACAGCCGCCGTGGCCCGCTTCGAAGCCCGCTGACTCGAATCCTGTTGTCAGGCACTCTGCCCGGCGTCGTGGTCGGTGCGATCATTCGAGTTTTCCTGGTCCCGAGCACCGGCGCGTTCAAGCTCATCGCCGCGGGTCTGCTGATGCCTCTCGGCGTGTGGCTGTGTCTGCGCACTGCCGCACAGATCCGGGACGACCGGCCGCGCCCCTCCACTCGATTCATCACCACCACCGCGCTGGTGGTCGGGGTGGTCGGTGGAATCTATGGAATCGGTGGTGGATCGTTGCTCAGCCCGATCCTGGTCGGTCGCGGTGTCCCCGTGGCCGACGTCGCCCCAGCGGCGCTGACCTCGACACTGCTGACTTCGATCGCGGGCGCGGCGACGTATCTCGGTATCGCCATGGTGACCGGTGGCACGGACATCGCGCCGGCCTGGGCGATCGGACTGAGCTGCGGGACCGGCGGCCTGATCGGCGGGTATCTCGGTGCTCATCTGCAACCTCGACTACCAGAACGTGGATTGCGCTTCGCGCTGGGCGGAGTAGCGATCGCAACGGCGGGAATTTATGCCGCCCAAGCACTCTGAGGCAGGTCGGAACGCACTCATCTGCCGCATACCGAGCTGACCGAACCGGCCAGGTGTCATTCCTGCACGCGTGTCAGCGCGAGCAGTGCGTCGATGGCATCACATGTGTCCTGCGCGCTGACGTCAGGTTCAGGGTCGCCACCGGGCCATTCACGGCCGTGGGTGACCCAGCAGGTCGACATTCCCGCGGCAAGTCCGCCCCGGATATCCAGGATCGGATCGTCGCCGACAATCCACCCGCCCTCGGCGGTCTCGGCACCGGCATGCTGTGCAGCGAGACCGAAGATCCGCGGATCTGGCTTGCGCACACCGACCTCACCCGAGATGACATAGCCGTCGACATGTTCGGCCAGGCCTGTGCGGCGAATCTTGCCGAGCTGGTTGTCCAGGGCGCCGTTGGTCACGATTCCGACCGCCCAGCCCTCGCGCCGCAACAGCGCGAGGCCATCGAGAACACCGGAGCGGGTACGCGCCAATTCCGGGATCCTGCGCCGATACTGCGTCCAGAGTTCATCAACACTGTCCGCGAGCCCGAACCGGTCCTTGGCTCGGGCCAGCAGCCGATTCTTCGGCCCGGGGAAGACCCGTGGAGCGGCGTTCAGCCAGCTGATCGAATCAGCATTCAGTCTGTGCCGCTCGGCGAATTCCGCAGCCCACCGGGCGTAGGCGCCGCTCAGGTCGATCAGGGTGTCGTCGAGATCGAACAGCGCAAATCGCGGGGTTCTGCCGGGTTGGTCCACGAAGTGGGTAACACCCGCCGCGGATCGGATTTCGGGATTGCGATCAGCGTGATGCGATAACCGTTCCGCGAAGGTTTCGGCCCACGCGGCCGACTCGGACGCCTCGTCGATCTCCAGCCCGCGCTTGGCCGCCGTCGTCCACCCAAACTCGCTTGCCCGTCTCCCACCACTGTCGAACATGACGACGCGATCCGCGGTCACAACCCGCGGCACGGACGTCGAGCTGGAATGGCGGTCGGGATCAGTTGCGGCACAGGTGGGCTCATCGACCTCGGCTCGCCTCCGAATCCGGCGACGACTACCCCGTGCGATCCACGCGCTCATGCACCGTGAGCAACAAATGATCCACCCTCGTCACCCACTCCGCCGGAGCCCCCGGCGTCTGGGTGAGCTCGAACAGCAACTGCTGAGCCAGATCCCGCAGCTTCGTGCTCGTCTCCCGTGAGCGCCAGCGCAGCACCTCGAACGCCTGGGTGTCGGTGATCCGGTAGATCCCCATCAGCGCGCCCTTCGCCTGTTCGATCACCACCCGCGCCTCGAGGAGTTCGGGCAGCACGCTGTCCAGGGTGTCCTTCTCGGCCGCGGCCAGGGTGTCGGTGAGGTCGATGTAGTAGCCGGTGGTGCCGACCACCTTGCCGTCGGAGTCCGTGATGCCGTCCGAGATCAGCAGCACCGGATGGATCCGGCCCTGGGTGTCGACGAACCTGTGCCTGCTCGAGAACGGGTTGCCGCCGTTCAACGACCGGGTGATCGCCTCCGCGACCACCGGCCTGTCGTCCGGATGCTTGTGCGAGAGCAGCAGTTCGGTCGTGGGCTCGACCTCACCGGGGACGTACCCGTGCATCAGGTACACCTCCGGGGACCACTCCCAGCGCTTGGTGGCGAACCAGAACCGGAAGCTGCCGAAGCCCGGCCCGGTCACTATCGCCGGTGCGTCCTGCCCCTGCGATGTGGCGGGTCCGACAGCGAACTCGGTCATTGCACCCCTTCTTCGGCCAGCACTCGTCCGCTCACGGCTGCCGCCGTGTCCCGTCGATTCGACGGAGCGCCCCTGTCGTTGACAGTCACTGCCAGCTTCTCGGTCGGGAGCGGGTGCGGTCTACCGGCTTTCGCGCACAGACGGGTACGCGAAAAACGAACCGCCGCCGGGGTCTAGTGGCCCAGCCGGCGCAAGGTGTGGTGGGGAGGTTCGCCGTAGGCCGCGCGATAGTCCGCGGCAAAACGACTCATATCCGTGAAACCCCACCGCAGCGCGACCCCGGTCACCGTCGTCGCGTCACCGGCAACCGCGCGCAGCAGATCGGCGCGGGCCAGCTCGAGGCGGACTCTGCGCAGATAGCGCATCGGCGTGGTCTGCAAGTGGCGGCGGAACGCCAGCTGCAGCGAGCGCACCGAAACATGTGCGGCACGGGCGATGTCGGCGACGCCGATCTCGAGGTCCGGATTGGACTCGATGTACGCGATCGCGCGCCGCACGGCCGCGGGAATGGCATCGACTCGATCCTCGGAGTGCGTCATCCCGGCCTCGGGATCGAAGACCGCGACGAACGTCGCCGCCAGCATGCGGCTCGCGGCGTCGAGTACCAGCGGTGTCGTCATCGCGTCCACGGCGAGCACGGTCTCGGTGATGTGGTCGACGGTCCGCACCCACTGCCTGGCCGCAGCGGGCGCAACCGGATCGGTTCGGTAGGGACGCGCCAGTGCCGCGCCGGGTTCGTCGCCGGCCTGATCGACGAGGGCGAAACTCAGCAGCGTGGCCTGTGTGCTGGCGCCGTCGACCACCGTGCGGTAAGCCTCCCCCGGCAGGGTCAGGAGCATGACGTCACCGGGGCAGGCCCGCTCCGAATGCGCGGCGGTGTCGATCGACACCGTTCGCCCGGTTACCCGGATGACGGTCAGTGTGTCGAGCGGATCCACGTCGAAGTCGTGCGTGAGGGTGTTGGAGTACCGGTCGAACTGGACCTCACCGATGTCGATGCGTTCCTGGGTCATCCGGAATCCGTCGCTGCTGCCGCTGACTCGCAACCGGTTCTCGGCATAGGCGGCGGCGACCAGCGCCTCACCTTCCTCCCGGTTGCGCGTATCGAACCCCGAACGCACCGGCGCATGCACAACGCACCTCCACTGTGCGCGCCGCGCGTCACCGCGACCCGCTCCGACCAGCCATCATCAGGCTGACAAACCTACTGCCCCGTGCCACGGGCGGAACATCCGAATCCCGCTGACGTCCGCACCTCGGCCACCCCGCATCCATCTGCCGAAGTCGCAGACTTCACCGAGGGTTCGTTTGCCTCGCATATTTGATGTCTGTCAATATCGATACATGTCTAAGTCACCGGGTGAGTTGCCGCTTGCCGCCGCGTGCGATCCCGCGCCGATCGTTCGTGAACCGCTGTCCGCCGACGACGCCGCCGAGTTGGCGGGAGTCTTCAAGGCGCTGTCGGACCCCGTGCGGTTGCGCCTGCTGTCCTCGATCGCGAGTCGCGCCGGCCAGGAAGCGTGTGTATGCGACCTGTCCGCGGGCATCGACCTCACCCAGCCCACCATTTCCCACCATCTCAAGGTGTTGCGCGAGGCCGGCCTACTGACCAGCGAACGCCGTGCGTCCTGGGTGTACTACCGCGTGGTTCCCGAAGCGTTCCAACGCCTTTCGCAGGCGCTGACGCAGGACACCGCCGGGGTTTCCGCATGAGCGCGGCCGAGGAGCCCGGCGTGGTCGGCAAGCTCTCCACCCTGGATCGATTCCTGCCGGTGTGGATCGGTGTGGCCATGGCCGCGGGCCTGCTGCTGGGGCGACTGATCCCCGGCCTGGGTGACGCGCTGAGCGCGGTCGAGATCGACGGCATCTCGCTGCCGATCGCGATCGGGCTGCTGATCATGATGTACCCGGTGCTGGCCAAGGTGCGCTACGACCGTCTCGACACCGTCACCGGCGACCGCAAACTCCTGCTGAGCTCCCTGGTCCTGAACTGGGTCCTGGGCCCGGCCCTGATGTTCGCCCTGGCCTGGCTGTTGCTCGCGGACCTGCCCGAATACCGCACCGGTCTGATCATCGTCGGGCTGGCGCGCTGCATCGCCATGGTCATCATCTGGAACGACCTCGCCTGCGGCGACCGCGAAGCCGCCGCGGTGCTCGTGGCCTTGAACTCGGTGTTCCAGGTCGTCATGTTCGCCGTGCTCGGCTGGTTCTACCTCTCTGTGCTGCCGGGCTGGCTCGGCTTGGAACAGACCACCATCGACACCTCGCCCTGGCAGATCGCACAGTCCGTGGTCATCTTCCTCGGCATCCCACTGCTGGCCGGGTTCGCGACCCGCCGTCTCGGCGAACGCGCCAAGGGCCGCGACTGGTACGAGTCGACGCTGCTTCCGAGGATCGGCCCGTGGGCGCTGTACGGATTGCTGTTCACGATCGTGATTCTGTTCGCCCTGCAGGGCAAGCAGATCACCTCCCAGCCCCTGGATGTGGTGCGGATCGCGATCCCACTGCTCATCTACTTCGCGGTGATGTGGGGCGGCGGCTACCTGCTCGGCGCGGTCCTGGGGCTCGGGTACGCGCGCACCACCACCCTCGCGTTCACCGCCGCGGGCAACAACTTCGAGCTCGCCATCGCGGTGGCAATCGCGACCTACGGCGCCACCTCCGGTCAGGCCCTCGCGGGCGTGGTCGGCCCGCTGATCGAGGTCCCGGTTCTGGTCGCGCTCGTGTACGTCTCCCTCGCCCTGCGTGACCGATTCCCGGACAAGCAGGCTTCGGCGGGGTTGGTGCGGTCATGAGCGGCATACCGACGAGCCACCCGCATCCGGGATCTGCCCGACGAACCAATGCAACCGTATCCAATCCGAAAGGCCTTGCAGGCTGATGATTTCCAAGCCGAGTGTGTTGTTCGTGTGCGTGCACAACGCCGGCCGTTCGCAGATGGCGCAGGGGTTCCTGACCGCGCTGGCCGGGGACTCGATCGAGGTCCGCTCCGCGGGCAGCGCACCGGGCGATTCTTTGAACCCGGCCGCGGTCGCGGCGATGGCCGAGGTCGGCATCGACATCACCGGCCAGACTCCGAAGATCCTGCGCCCGGACACCGTCGAATCCTCCACCGTGGTGATCACCATGGGCTGCGGGGACGCGTGCCCGTACTTCCCGGGCGTGGACTACCGGGACTGGAAGCTAGACGATCCGGCCGGACAGGGCATCGAGGCGGTGCGGCCGATCCGCGACGAAATCCGTTCCCGGGTAGAGGAATTGATCGCAGAGCTGGCGCCCGGGCGGGAGTGAGCGAACGGGCGGGCACCGCCTTGGTGTTCGGTGCCCGCCCGCTCGCGATTCAGCCGCAGCAGCCCTTGCCCGCCGTGACGGCATCGGCTTTCGCGTCACTGCCGCAGCACGCGCCCTCGGCGGCGGCTTCCTGCGCCGTACCACAGCACGGGCCACCCTGTTCCCCATCCGGTCCGGCGAGCGCGATTTCCGGTGCCGCGCCGAAGGTTTCGCTGTCTGCCAGCACCGTGTACACCTCCCAGCGCTCGGCGTCGGGGCCGGTGACCCACACCTTGTCCTGCGTCGCGAAGCAACAGGTGGTCGCGATCTGTTCCTCGGTGAACAACCCGGCCTCGGACAGCCTGGCGATCTCCCCGTGTACCTGCTCGGAGGATTCGACCTCGACGCCGAGGTGGTTGATGCTGCCGCCCTGACCGGGGTTCTCCAGCAGCACGAGCTTGAGCGGAGGCTCGGCGACGGCGAAGTTGGCGTAGCCGGGCTTGCGCTTGGCCGGTTCGGTCTTGAACAGGGTCGAGTAGAACGCGACCGCCTGGTCGAGGTTGTCGACGTTGAGGGCGAGCTGGACGCGAGACATGAGAACCTCCACTTGTGTGACATATATCGAAAAGCTGAGCGCCATCAGCATGCGACAGCTCTTCGACATATGTCAAGAAGGTAGGTAGAGTCGGTCTCATGCCCAAGACGCTGCCCGTGATCGACATGTCCGCACCGGTCTGCTGCTCACCCGTGGCGGCCGGTCCGATCAGCGACGATGCCGCCCTGCACGTCGCACTGCGCCTCAAGGCCCTGGCCGATCCGGTCCGCGTGAAGCTCATGTCCCTGCTGCTGACCAACGCCGCGGGCGAGGCGAACACCGGTGAACTCGCAAGCGCGGTCGGGCTCTCCGAGTCCACCCTGAGCCATCACCTGGGCCAGCTGAAGAAGGCCGGACTGATCGAGTCCGAACGGCGCGGCATGAACGTCTTCCACCGCGCACGCCGCGACGCGCTCGCGGCGCTGTGCCTGGTCCTGGACCCCAACTGCTGCACCTGAATTCACGCGCGTGGACACCGGGCGCGTCCCCGCACCTCGAACCGCGAAGACCGCGTCGGCTACAGGGAACACCCGACCTCGCCTCGATCTACTCCCAGTCGTGACTGGCGTTGCAGGATCGGCATTCCAGCCGCAGGTTGTTCAGGTTGTTGTACGCCGCCCTGGCTTCGGCGGTGGTCGCTACGGCGGCGGCCTTGAGGTGGTCGCGCCACTTCTGTACGTGACCCAGTTCGATTCCGCTCTCGGTGCACCCGTTGAAGCAGGTCTCGCACTGGTAGATCCGCAACTGTCGCTGCTGGTTCCACGGATCCGCCACCGCCTGGAACTTGCGGTGGCTGAGCATGAAGATCCGGGTATCGCGGCTCGCGCGCAACTGGGTGGGATCGGTGTACCAGGTCGGCTTCGGAATGCCGTTCACGTAGGCGTCGACGGTGGTCTGTACGACCGAGCCGTCCGGAACCCAGACGACATCGAACGAGATGTCGTCGGGCAGCGCGATCTGATGCTGGTAGCTAGCCTTCATCGGCCCGCCCCTTCTGAAGAGTATCGAGAAGGGTGGGTGCGCGCGTTCCCACCGAGTGCCCATGATACTTGCGCCCCACCGTCCTTCGGAGCGGTTTCAGCCGGACCGAACGCGGCGCGAGATGCGGCAAGATCTTGAAAGATACAGTTGCCGAGTCTTTTTCGATCTCTCCGCATCCTCCGCCGCATGAGCTCGGCAGCACTATCCCCTCGCTTCGCGATCGCCTGATTCCACTGGGAGCACGGTACGACTGCACGGAGTTGCCTCCGGTTCGCTGAGTTCTCGCCCGATCGCATTCGGCGTCGCGTTGGTAGTCGGCGACGGTTGGCGGTAGCCTTCGGCCCCGGGGGGATCCAGGCAGTCGGCACGAAGTGCGGAGGCCCATCCTCATACATCGCAACTGCCACAGGGGGTACACGAATGACTCAGATCGATGCGATGCGCGCCGGCGTGCAATCGCCCTACGCGAACCAGCCCGAGGTCCGACGACTGACCCGCATCGCCGGAACCTCCGGCATCGCACTCGGAATCGCGCTACTGGCATGCTCGATCGGGCTCGTGGTCTCCGGCCTGGTCAACCCCCAGTACCTGATCGTCGTCTGCGTGGTCGCGCTGCTGCCCGGGATTCCCGGCTTCAGCCTGCTCATGGCGTCGCGCCGGATCCTGCGCGGTGAGATCCACGGAACGACCAAGGCGACAACGATGCTGGTCGCCTCGATCAGCATCATCCTGCTGGCGACCGTGGGCGCTGTCATCGAAGGGCCTTGGCCCGCAAAGATTCTGATGGTCGCTCTCACCATCGGTGCCTTCACGACCGCGACCTTCGTGAGCCGCGCCGATCGAGCGCTGAAGGGGCAGTAGTCGGCGCCGGGTTCTGTCTCCCAGGAGACAGAACCTAGTCGACGCGAGTTACCCTGCCCTCTACTCGACCCGTGCCCACGGTGCCGTAGTCCGCGTATTTGTAGCTCGCCGAAACCACCCGGGTACCGCCGGCCTCGCACGTCGGATCGCGTAACTCGGTGAACGCGAACCTGCCGCCCGTACCGGGTTGGTGAAGAAGCACCACGCCGTGCGGCGGATCCGCTCGTAGCGGAATGTCGTCTCGAAAGGAGATCGCGGTCGGCGGGTTTGTTTCGACCCTGCCTGCGCCGGTTCGCAGCGCGATCACGACCCTGAACACGTTGTCGGGTACTTCTTTCGACAGATCCGCCTGTGTGGGGTTACCCGTGTAGGCGGTCGTTCGCGTCTCGTCGATCCAGTCCGACCAATACCTCCCGCAATTGTGTTCGGTGACGCGATCGGCCAGGACGCCGGATGGGGCTCCGCTGCCGTCGATCAGCGGCGGAACCGTGAGTACCGCGCCGGACACGAATGCCACCGACAGTGCCGCTCCGCCCAGCACCCAGGCGGCACCTGTCCGACCGGATCGGCTGTCATAGAAGTGCAGGCAGGCCGCCGCGAAGGCGGCGGCAAGTGCGAAACACGCCGCGGCGAGGCTCATGTCGAGGTGTATCGATATTCCCGGCTTGAAGCGGAACAGGTACAGCTCGGCTCCCACCCACTGGGCGAACACACTGGTGGTCAGCCCGCCCGCGATGGCGCCGCCGGGCGCGAATCGGTACGGCAGCAGCCCGAAAAGGGCGGTGAGGAACACCAGCGGGCTGACGACCAACAGAAATGGCCAATAGACGGCGAAGTTGGTCGCCAACATTCCACCCGCATCGAGCTCGACCCCCGAATTGGCACCCGACTCCGAGTAAATTGCGCGCCCGATCGCCAGCCATGCCACGGCCAATGCGCCGACCGCAAGGACCTGCAGCGCGTATGCGAAGGGGTTCAAGCGATTCCGCGACTTGTTGCGAGCAACCACGCGGTAACGGTATCGACCGGTTATGTTCGAATTGGCTGCGAACCGTGGAGAAATCGTGTGGTTCCGAGCTTTTCGTGTCGGTGGACGCCAACTCGTTGGAGCACACAGACGTTCGGGTAGAGGTGGCGCACTCTGTGCGCATCGAAACCAACCGTGGCCCAGGCTGATCCGCGGTGCCTTACCCGGCGGTGATGCCGGTGGCGATGAGTCCGCCGATAGTGACGGCGGTGGCCGCGCGGGCAGCGGCGTCGAGGTCCCCGCGCAGGACCCGGCGCATCGCCGGCACAGCGATCCCGGTCATCGCGTCGGCGACCGCGGTCACGTCCAACCCCTCCCGCAGGTATCCCTGGTCGGCTCCGGTACGCAGGTAGGCGGCTGTCGTCGCCGACAGCTGATCGATTAGTTCGTCGATGGCGGTCGGGCGCGCGGCGGGCGCCTGAATGAGCAGAACCCTGATCAACACTGGTTCGGTGGCGGCCATGTCCAGTAGGCGGTGCGCTACCGCTGTGATCTGGTCGCGGAAGTGCGCGAGTCCGGTGCCGTCGGCGCCGACCACGGGGTCCTCGCGCATGGCCGCGAGCATGCGGCGCACGGCATATCCGATGATGTAGTCCATCAGATCGTCTTTGCCGGTGAAGTACTTGTAGATGGTGCCCTGGCCGATACCCAGGTGTGCGGAGATGTCGGCGATACGGGTGTTGGCGTAGCCGCGCTCGTCGAAGACCGCGCAGGCGCCGAGGGAGATCTCCTTGCGCCGACGGCGGGTGAGGTCGTCGTCCAGGCTGCCGGTGCCGTTGTGATTCGAGCGTGCGGGCGCGGCGGTCATGGCACGATCCTAGCCCCTCCTCGGACTGACCAGTCATTCACTCTTGTATATCACCATCGGTTACACCTACTCTAGCTGAATGACTAGTCAGACAGCTACGCGAAATTCCGCGAAAAAGGTCGCTACCAGCGCGAAGGAACGCCTGGCCCGATACGGAAACCGCACCGGGCCTGGAACACCGCTGCACACGATCATCAGCGACGGTGCCACCTTCTACGCCGCGCTGCCGATCCTGATCACCGTGGTCATGAGCGAGGACACCGGCAAAGGCGTCGACGACCACGACCGTGTCACCAACCTCGCCAACCGGCACAATGTCCCGTTCGAAGACTTCGTCGGCCGGTTCCTCGACACCGCGGACCTGGTCGCCGGCATCGCGTTCGCCCGAGGTGCGCAACGAGATCTGATCGCACGCACGATCAAGGAGGTGCACCGTCATGTCGAGGGCACCCACGAGGACGGGCGTCGCTACCACGCCTGGAACAAGGACGTGTGGGCCTGGACGTGGGCTGGGATCCTCAAACCCGTCCTCGACGCCTACGAGCAGTTACACGGCCCGCAGGAGCAGGAGTTCGTCCACGACGCCTACATCGGCGGCCTGCAGCTGGGAGACCTGTTCGGTGTGCGCGGGCTGCCCGATACCTACCCCGAGTTCCTCGAGTACTGGGAACAGACCTGGATCCCGACGGCCCGCGGCACCGGAACCGGCAAATTCCTGCTGTCCCTGGCCTTCTCGATCCCGCGCCCGGCCGTCGCACCGTGGATTCCGGACCCGGTGTGGACCGCGGCGATGTGGCCGGTCGCGAATCTGTTGCGCACCAGCGCCTTCGTCGTACTCGAACCCCGGCTGCTGGACATGCTCGAGATAGAACCCACTCCCGCGCAGCGATTCAGCGTCGCCGCGCACCGGATGTGGTGGCGCGTCACACCCGACGTGCTGACCCGGCATTGGTTCGGAGTGTTCATGAAGCTGCGCCTGCGCTACGGCAACAGCAGCTGGGACCACCACTACTCGCCCGAGGCCCTCGATCGATACCACCGCGAAGTCGAAGACGCACGCGCACAGGGACTTCCACAGCCAGCCCGCCCGTCGAAACGACACTGACAACCGCGCGAACTCGACTCGACCGAAAGGACGCCGCCGGTGTCTCGAATCATCCTGCTGGGCGCGACCGGATACACCGGATCGCTGGTACTCGACCGGCTGGCGGCCCAGCCCGAACACGAGGTGATACTCGCCGGGCGGGATCCGAGCCGCCTGCGGGCCCGCGCACAGCGATCCGGATTGGCCTGCGGAATCGCCGGGGCCGACATCACCGCGCCCGGAGCACTGGACAGCCTTCTCGACGCAGAGGATGTGCTCATCTCCACCGTCGGGCCGTTCCTGCGACTGGGAACCGAAGTGGCCCGCTCGGCCGCACGAGCCGGAGCGGTCTATCTCGATTCGACCGGCGAGCCGCCGTTCATCGAGTGGATGTTCCGCACGCTGAACAGGCCGGCCGCCGACAGTGGAGCCCTCCTGATCCCGGCGTTCGGCTACGACTTCGTCCCCGGACACCTCGCCGCAGCCCTGGCCCTGAACCAGGCCGGGCAGAGCGCGCACGCGGTGGAGATCGGATATTTCCTGGCCCCCGGGGCGCCCGGCACGCCCGGTATCGACCGCGTCCCGACACTGCGGCAGACGATCTCGATGACCACTCCGGGCACCCGGGCCTCCCTGGTCGGGGTGATCACCGAATCATCCTTCGGGTATCGCGCCGTAGCGTCCGACCCTTTCGGAATGGCCCGCACGCACAACGGCGAACGGCTGCTTCGGTTCTCGATCGCGGGCACCCCGCGCACCGCGGTGAGCATGGGCGGCGGCGAACACTACGGGCTGCCCGACGCCTACCCGCAACTGCGGCGTGTCGATGTCGGGCTCGGCTGGTTCGGGCAGCTCACCCCCGCACTGCGCCTCGTCGCGCACCATGCGCGCCCGGTCCTGCGCACCACCGCAATCAACCACGCCGCCGAGTGGATCGCGGGCAACCTACCGTGGCAACACCGCCTTCCCGATCTCGACGGACGCACCGTCGTCGCGGCAACCGCACGCGCACAGGATGATTCGGAGCCGACCACGGTTGTCGTGGAAGGGCCCGAACCGTACGCCCTCACTGCGGAGTTGCTCGCCTCGGCCGCAACGCACTTCGCTGCCGCACCGCACTCCGCGGTGGGCGTGCACGGGCCGATAACCGCACTGGGAACACACCACTTCCACACCCTCACCCGGGCCGCAGGCCTGGTTCGCACTGACGCAGCAACGGGTAACCGGGCCGGCCAGCGTCCAGATCACGAAAGGGCAGGTGAGCGGGCGTCGGCAGGCCGACCGCCACTGCCGCATTGAGAGCTGTTCGAGACGGGTGTCGTTCCGCCGCTATCGCGGATCAGTGATCGTCGGGTGTCCCGATCCGTGCCATCGCTCAACGGCCTGGACCATCTCGCGGCCGAGGTAGTCGAGGTACCGACCGATCTCGTTCAGGCGAATGCCCGCGGGGGTGGTCGCGCCGAGGACCTCGGCGCCATGGCGAGCCGCCTCGACCTTCTCTTCCGAGGCACGGGCCAGGTTGAGGGTGGTGCGGTACCAGGTTCGATCGTCGATGTAATAGCGGTCGCGGCGGGGTGAATCACGTTCCCGGCGAATGAGATCCCGCTGCTCGAGGGCGCGCACAGCCGTCGAGATCGATGCCGGGCTCACGCCGAGGCGGCGCACCAATTCGGCGGCGGTCAGGCTTCCGGAGTCGGTGAGGTGCAGGCAGGTCAGCACCCGCGCCTGCATTCGGGGCATGCCGTCGTACACGAACAAATCGGTGAACCGAGCCGCGAAGGCATGCACGGCATCGTCGTCATCGGATAACGCGGTCGACGCCGGCCAAGGCGGAATGATCTTGCCGCGTCGCGATCGCGTTGCCGTTGCCCGGTGCGCGCGCTCGGCACGATATCGGCTCGGGCCTCCGTTGCGGTTCACCTCGCGACTGATCGTCGAAGCCGGCCGCGCGAGCTGACCCGCTATCTCGGTGTACCCCAGTCCCTCGGCCAGTCCCGCCGCGATGCACTCCCGTTCCTGCAAGGTAAGTCTGGCGCCCGGCATCGGTACGGTTCCCCTTTGGCGTCACGGTGCCGCGTCGGCATGCGTTCAGCGACATCTCATTGCAAATCGACTGACCGCCCGTGCATTTCACGGCACGGTCATTGCATTCCTGATAAGCACACTAGCTCCGGAAATTGCCGTTTCTCCAGATATTCGCGTTGATCGTCGATGCAAGGGACCTACCGTTCGGCCTGGACTGAACAGTGCACGGCGGAAGGACTCCGATGATCGAACCAGCTAGGCGCGGAGGCGAAACAGCTGCCGCCGCTCCGACATTCGTGTTCGTACACGGCTTGAGCAGCAACAGCTTCTATTGGACTCCCGTGGTCCGTGAACTCGCGCTGCTCGGCCACCGCAGCCTGGCGGTCGATCTACCCGGACACGGGCTCGATGCCTCGATTCCGCTGACCTACCAGGTGCAGGACCTTGCCGCGTTCGCCGCGTCACCATCACCGATGTCCGCGATCACTGTGCAGGACAACGTTGCTCACGTGGTCGAGGTTGTGCGGCGTGTACGGCGGCACGGTCCTGTCATCCTCGTGGGCCACAGCCTCGGAGGAATCACGATCGGCCTGGTCGGCAATGCCGTACCCGAAGCCATCCACCGCCTGGTGTACCTCTCCGCGTTCTGCCCATCGACACCGGCCGCATCCTCTGCGATGGCGCTGAGCCAGACCTCCGAGGCCACCAAAGACGCGCCTCTCTCGGACACCGAGCACTCGCTGTTTCTCGGAATGGAGCAGGTGTCCCGCGGGCTGATCCGGTTCAATCTCCGCTCCCCGGATCCCTTAGCGCTGGAGGACTTTCGACGGACCAACATGCCCGAAGCCACCCTGGAGCAGACCCTGACAGTGATCAACTTCGGCATGCAGCCCGAGGACGGGGCCCACACCAGCTTCGCCGATGCCCGTGTGGACGCCGACACGTGGGGACGAATACCCCGCACCTACATCCGTCTCACCCGAGACAACGTCATCCCGCCGGCGCTGGCGACGAAGATGATCCACGACGCCGACCACCTCACACCCGACAACCCCTTCGACGTCCATGATCTGGCCGCCGGGCACGTGGGTGTCGTCCTGCGGGCCCGTGAGGTGGCAGCCATTCTGGACAGCCTCGCGTGAACCAACGATTCCCGGCGCGCCGACGTGGCAATTGATCGCGAGAACCAAAAGACCACGCCCAGAACGCATTACCCCGACAGCGCCTCAGCGCACGAGTACCCGCTGGAGCCGAAGACCGCGCCGGAACCAGATCAAGGCTGAGTGCAGGCGTGTTCGCGATCGAACGAGCCGGCGCTTCCGGTGCCGGCGGGCAGGTTGCGGACGGCGTCCGCGCGGGCCTCCGCCGGGGTCGCGCCCTTACCGAAGCCCAGAATCGGGAACCCCGCGACGATCGCGAGCGGACTCGTCACGACCGCACCGCAGCCGTTCGCGAACGTCACCACCATCCGGCAGTCGATGATGCCCTGACCCTTGCAGGCTCGGTCGGCGGCTCGAATGGCGTCGGCTTCGGTCGGGTGGTTGACCGAGATCGCGAACACGTTGCCCCAGGCACTGAGGGACACGGCGCCCCAGTTGACCGGGTCGGCGGAGGCGGGCGGTGCCGCGAGCAGGGCGGCGGCGCTCACCGAGAGCGCGGCGGCCGCAAAGGATTTGTTGATCAAGTGGAGTGCTTCCTCTGCGCGCCGACCTGGGTGCGGCGATCGCATGGAAGATACCGCAGGGCATGTACTCGTTCTCGCCCCCGGTTCTGGCGGCTCGGCAGAACCGTCACGAATCGCGGTGCTCGTGACGGCTCCGCCGACACCCATCTACTCGCTCTTGCCTGCCGAACAACCGAATACCGCAGAGGACGCACCGCACCACGCGGACGGGCGGACGCCGACGGGCAAAGCTGATGCGGCGCCTACCTACCTCGAGGCATTCCGAGTACGTCGGCCCCGTAGCCGAAGGTCTCGCGTCAATTCAGGATCTCGCCTCGCCTGAGAGTCGACAGCCGATCCCGCCACATCTGCAACTGCTCGGGCGTGAGCCGAGTCCACTCGGTCACCTCGCCGACGATCCGCAGCGGGTCGCTGCTGCGATATGACCGGGTCGGATTGCCGGGGAACTTCCGGTCGGTGACGTTCGGGTCGTTCTCGAAATCCCCGGTCGGCTCGACCGCATATACCCGCGGAATCGCTTCTCCCCCGGCCAGTTCCGCGGCGACCTCCGCGGCCAGGCCCGCCCCGTCGACGAGGGCGGTGAAGTAGATGTGGTTCATCACGATCTCGGGGCGGTAGTTCGACGGACGGCCCGCGGTCAGTAACTCGCCCGCGCGCAAATCCGCGATCGTGCCGTGGAAGAACGGGCCTTCATCGAGCTTGTCGGACACGTGAATCCTTTCGTCTACCCGGTGGGACGAGCGATTCTGCCGCATCACCCGGGCCTTGCGGCAAGCCCCGGGCAGTGGCTTATCCTGAAAGGGGAAGAGCTGGCGAGCAGCTTAAGTCTCTCCCACATCGCGGCACTCGAGAGTGACCTGCATCACTTCCTATCAGATCCGGCCGTTGAGACGTGTCTCCTGGGCATGACTGATTTCACTCCCAGCACCAAGGTCGTCGTGATCGGCGGCGGCTATGCGGGCACCGTCGCGGCCAACCGGCTCCGCCTGCGACCCGATGTCGAGATCACGCTGGTCAATCCGCGACCTGCGTTCGTCGAGCGCATGCGGCTGCACCAGTTCGCGGCCGACGCGCGCGACGTCACCGTCGACTACGACACGTTGCTCGGCGCGGGTGTGCGGCTGGTCGTCGACCAGGCCGTCCGCATCGATACCGCTTCTCGCACAGTGGAACTGGGTTCGGGTGGCACGCTCGGATACGACTACGTGGTCTATGCCGTCGGCAGCAAGGCGGCGGTGCCCCAGTCTGTCCCCGGCGCTACCGAATTCGCCTATCCGATAGCCGAATACGAGCACGCTCAGCGGTTGCGGGCCGCACTCGCCGCACTACCCGAGCAGGCCCCGATCGTCGTTGTCGGCGGCGGGCTCACCGCGATCGAGGCCGCCGCCGAACTCGTCGAGCACGGCCACCCGGTCACGATGGCGAGCAGCGGTATGTTGGCGGCGAACTTCTCGAAGCCGGCCCGGCGGTCGGTGGCGAAGTGGCTGGCGATGAACGGGGTCGAGGTGCGCGAGCGGGCGCGAGTGTGCGAGGTGCGACCGGGCGAGGTCGTCCTGGCCGACGGCGACGTGCTGCCCAGCGCGCTCACGATCTGGACTGCCGGATTCGGGGTGCCCGAGCTGGCGGCACGCAGCGGGCTGCGGACCGACGAACTGGGGCGGTTGCTGACCGACGAGACCCTGACCAGTATCGACGACGAGCGCATCGTCGCCGCCGGGGACGCGGTGGCACCGTCCGGCCGACCGTTGCGGATGAGTTGCTACGCCGCCCAACCCCTGGGGGCGCAGGCCGCGGACAATGTGCTGGCCCGGATCGCGGGGGCCGACCCCGGCGTGCTGGATGTCGCTTTCGTGGCGTGCACCCTGGGCCTGGGTTCTCGGGCGGGTGTGATGCAGTTCAGCAGACGCGACGACACACCCGTATCGATGTACCTCGGCGGGCGCGTAGCCGCGACGATCAAGGAACGGGTCGGACTGGCCGGGCCGATCGGGACCATTCGTAAGGAAGCCCGCAAGCCCGGTGCGATTCCCGCCTTCCTGGGTTTGGGCAGGCGTAAGGAGTTGCGCGAATCCGGGCCGGAAGGAGCTGTGCACCCGTGACTTTCAGCGACGAGCACGCCGAGCGCTTCGTGAACCTGCGACCGCTGCTGTTCACGATCGTCTACGAAATCCTCGGTTCGGCCACCGAAGCCGACGATGTGCTGCAGGACAGCTATCTTCGATGGCGGAAAGTGGACCTGACGACCGTCCGCGACACCAAATCCTATCTGGCCCAACTGGTTACCCGGCAGGCGCTCAACGCGTTGCGGGCCGGCGCCAGTCGCCGTGAGGACTACGTCGGCCCGTGGTTGCCAGAGCCCCTGCTGCTCGCCGACGGCGACGCCTCGAGCGACGTGGTGCTGGCCGAATCGGTCTCGATGGGGATGCTGGTGGTGCTCGAGTCGCTCACACCCCTCGAGCGCGCCGTCTTCGTCCTGCGCGAGGTGTTCGGCTTCGACTACGACGAAATATCCTACGCCACAGGCAAATCGGTCGACGCCCTCCACCAGACCGCCCGCCGCGCCCGCAATCACGTGCAGGCCCGGCGCAAACGCTACGCGCCCGTCGACGCCACGCGCACCGCCGCGGTCACCGAACGCTTCATCGCCGCCGCGACCACCGGGAACATGGAGGGTCTGCTGGCGATGCTCGCGCCCGACATCACCTGGATCACCGACAGCGGCGGCAAGGTCACCGCACTCCCGGAGCTGGTGATGACCGGCGCCGAGCGGGTCGGCGCACTGCTCATGGGCGTCTTCCGCTACGCGCAGCGCCGTCCCCAGGTGCGGATCGAGACGGTGAACTGCAACGGCCAACCGGCACTGGCCTGCTACGTCGCCGACAACCTGGAAGCGCTGCTCGTGTTCGACGTCGCCGGCGACACGATCGTCAATGGCTACGGAATCCGCAACCCGGACAAACTTGCCGCCCTCGGCATCCCTCGCACGATCAGCCGCACGGCACCCGCCCCCTGACCGGCCCGGCGTAAGCCCACCCGTCGGTCACGCCGACCACAGAAGTAGGGGCAGCGAACTTGAAACACTGATACTTCAGACGTGCGTAGGGTGGCACCGGTATCACGATGCAGAGGAGCCCCATGAAAACCCCTGTCACCCAACGCATTCTCGCGGTCGCGGCCGGATGCCTGATCACCGTCGCCGCGGCGGGAACGGCGGGCGCTGCGCCGCTGCCCTTGCAGCCGACCGCCGAGGGACCCGCCGCGCCCGTCGCTGCGGCAGAGACGGGATCGTTCGAACGTGCGCTGGGCGGCGACGTGGGATTCTCGGTGAGCCAGGGCTCGAGCGACATGTACTGGAACGTCGTCGAATTGGTGCTGTGCGACCTGATGCAGGGCGGCTCGTTCCTCTGCAACAGCTACCGCTAGTGGTAATGCTCGCCGGATGTCACCGCGGCGGCACGAGGGTGGGGATGTGACCCCGCACCACCGCGGCGACTATCCGAACGGGTCCCTGTCGAAGCCGGAACCCGGCCGCAGTTCGCGGCAGATGAGTCGTCGCACAACCCCTGCGGCGAACCATCGCCGGAGAACTATCCGCTGGATTCCGGTCCAAACGCCGCACCGGCAAAGCCGTCCCTAACGCCGGATTAGTCGGACTCTGAGGCAAGAGAGCGGTGCGGGACCGTGCGAGCGAGCGAAGCGCCGCCACAGCCACCGGACGACCGCGTGGTTTGCGTGTCCGCCGCGGGGGTAGCGCGACAGTGTTCGGTAACCGGCCGGATGCCCGTGCTCGGTTGACGGGGCGGAACGGAAGGGAGTCGCGCGTGGGATTTCAGGAGCAACAGCAGAAGGTACCGGGAACTCAACGGCAGATGACACCCGTGCCGGACTGTGGCGAGGAAAGCTACCGGGGCAGTGGCAAACTCACCGGCAAGGCGGCGGTGATCACCGGCGCGGACAGCGGAATCGGCCGTGCGGTGGCCATCGCTTTCGCCCGTGAGGGCGCTGACGTCCTCATTTCGTATCTGGACGAGCACGAGGATGCCGAAGAGGTGGCGGAGCTGGTGCGCGACGCGGGCCGCGCCGCGGTTCTGGTGCCGGGCGATCTGTCCGACCCCGCGCATTGCCGAGACGTAATCGACCGCGCGGCAGCGGAATTCGGGAAGATCGACGTCCTGGTGAGCAATGCCGCGTATCAGATGACCCACGAGACGCTCGAGGAGATCACCGACGACGAGTTCGACTACACGTTTCGGGTGAACATCGGCGCGTACTTCACCCTGGTGAAGGCGGCGCTTCCGCACATGGCGCCGGGATCGTCGATCATCGGCAGCTCGTCGGTCAATTCCGATATGCCCTCCCCCACGCTCGCGCCGTACGCCGCGACGAAGGCGGCGATCGCCAACTTCTCCGCGAGCCTCGCGCAGCTGTTGGGCCCCAGAGGAATTCGCGTCAACAGCGTGGCGCCCGGCCCCATCTGGACACCACTGATCCCCTCGACGATGCCGCCGGAGAAGGTGGCGAACTTCGGTGACGACACCCCGCTGGGCAGGGCGGGTCAGCCCGCTGAACTCGCGTCGGCCTATGTGCTGCTGGCCGCCGACGACGGCAGTTACATCTCCGGCGCGCGCCTGGCGGTCACCGGAGGCCGACCGATTCTCTGACCCGGCATCGACCGGCACGACAGACCGTGGGAGGGCGTCACCAGGGCGCATCCCACTCCCCCACCACACCGGTGGGTTTCAGGTGCGGCACGTCCGGTAACCGCGGAACGCGGCCGACGGTACGACCGGTCGCCCGCACCATATCCGCGAACCGAATCGCGTCGAACACCGCAGCGCCGCCCGGGTCATTGTTGAAGTACACGAACACATCTCGGTCCCGCTGCCAGGTCTTGTCGATGCGGTCGACCCACTCGGCCAGTACCTCGTCCTGATAGCCGGGTGGTGGCTCGGCCGTGCCTTCGTGGAATCGCAGGTAGCCCCAGTCCGCGGTGCGCCAGAGCGGCGTCACCGGCCGATTCGATCGGTCCGCCCAGCACAGCGCGGCGTTGTGCGCCTCGAGGACCCGGCGGACGCCGGGCGTCCACCAGCTCTCGTGCCGCGGCTCGACGACCACCCGTAGGCCTGCGGGAACGAGGCCCAGCACGGCGTGCAGACGCTCCGGGTCGGCGGGCAGATTCGGGGGAAGCTGCAGCAGTAGCGGCCCCAGCTTGTCGTCGAGACCCCGCGCGGCCTCGACCGATCGCTCCAGCGGAATCTCCGTGTCCAGCAGCCTCCGGTAGTGCGTGATGACCCGACTGGCTTTCACCGCCATGACGAAGTCGCCGGGCGTGCGTGCGCGCCAGCCTTCGAACGTCGAGCGCCGCACCGGCCGGTAGAACGCGGCGTTCAACTCCACGGTCGAGAAGTGCCGCGCGTAGAACTCCAGCCAGCGGCGCTGTCCGAGGCCCCTGGGGTAGAAGATCGGACGCCAATCCGAGTACTGCCAGCCCGACGTGCCGATCAGCATGGTCATGTGTTGGCTATGCCCGCCCTCGCGGGGCGCAACCGGTCGTTTGCGGAGCACCGTTCCCTGCCGACGCAAGCCCGCGCACAGGTCGTTGCGTCCCCCACGTGTCAAGTGACCGGCATCGGGTAGGGCTGCCGGACCAGCACCTTCACATCGAGGAGCAAGCATGACCATGGATCCCGATCCCGCCCGGACACCCGATCTCGAACCCGGCGGCGGTGTGGCACCCGGCTCGACGCCCCCGGACACACCGCAAACATCCGGCCTGTCGGCGCCGGAACCGCGCACCCGAAATCGCTTCCCTCCGACCGGAATCGCGCTGATCGTCGCGGTGCTCGCACTCGTTGCCGTCTTCGTCGTGGTGGCCGTCGGCATTCTGCTGTGACGATCGCCGGCACGCCCGATCAGCGGTTGCGCCGCCAAATGGCCGTGGACAGCACCGTGGCGAACGCGCACCACGCGGGGTACACCGCCAAAGCGGTTCCGGCGGCGGGGCGCACCCGCCCCACCCGGCGTACCAAATCCGCACTGCTCGCCGTCAGCACCGCCGACGTCACGGCCGCGACGCCGGGGCGATGCGCGCGGAAGAACAGCCAACTCCACGCCGCGTTGGCGACGAGGTTGAGCTCCAGCGCACGCATCAGCGCCGACCGTCCGGCGCCGGCGGACTCACGATCAAGCGCGGCCGCCGTCGACAACGCGATATCCGCGTAGATCATCGTCCAGGCGAGCGGGAAGACCTGGCGCGGCGGCTGAAAGCGTGGCATCCGCAGCGACTCGTACCAGCTCGAGTCCGGATCGGTCGCGATGGTGCCCGCCACGGCGGTTGCGGCAACTCGCGCGGTGGTGTCGAGCAGGGGCGATCGGTGGGCCGGAGCCGCTCGAGCGTCGTCCGCGATGCGCAAAGCTGGTCGGTTCATGCCATCTCCTCGTCTTCTCACGTCGGCCTACCCGTCCCATACATCCGGAAACACCACCGTCCACGTCTGCGGAGAGCATCCCGGCGGCCGGTGTCGAGAGTCGAGGTGACGGCCGGGCTACTGGTCGGTGAGTACGGCGGCACGCTCGATCCGCTACCGATGCGGGTGTTGTTCTAGAGATAGCGGTCAAGATCGCGCTGGACCCGGGCTCACAGACTCTGTCGAATCGAGTTCCAGCAGGATTCTTCTCACGTCGCACGGCACTGATATCCCGCCGGTGGAATTCATGCATTGCCGACCCGTGACGGACACAGACAACGCCCCAGTGGCACACCGCCACGCGTACGTGTCGCCGGATCGCGCGCACGTGGTTCACTGCGATCATCGAGGGTATTCCGGGCCACGCCTCCGCTACCGCGGAGACGCAGGGTTGTGTCGGTGGTGAGGAGCTGGTCGGTGTCGGGTGTGTGGGAAGCGGGCGGCTGGGGTCTACTGGCGGGATCCGCGCTGGTATTGGGTGTTGTCGCGGTGTACCTCACGCGGATCCCGGTGCGGGTTGTCGCCTCGATCATGGCGTTCGGCAGTGGCGTGCTCCTGTCGGCGGTCTCGTTCGAGTTGATCGCCGAGGCCCACTCCACGGGCGGGCTCGGGCCGACCGTCATCGGCGCGGTGGCGGGAGCCGCGCTGTACACGGGCGCGAACATCTTGCTCGCCAAGCGTGGAGCGCGGCATCGCAAGCGCTCGGGCGACCAGCAGCCCTCCGAGGACGAGCAGGCGGGTTCCGGTACCGCGATCGCCGTGGGTGCGCTGCTGGACGGGGTGCCGGAGTCGATCGTCATCGGCGCCAGCCTGCTGGGTGGCGGACCGGTCAGCGTGGTCACCGTGGCGGCGGTGTTCATCAGCAATGTGCCCGAGGGCCTTTCGAGTGCGTCGGGTATGCGCAGGGCCGGGCGGAGCACGCGATACGTGTTCGGGGTCTGGTCGGCGATCGCGGTGGCCAGCGCGCTCGCGGCGATGGCGGGCTACGCGCTGCTGGGCGGGGTGTCCGCCTCGGTGCTGGCCGGTATCACCGCGCTGGCGGGCGGGGCGATACTGTCGATGATCGCGGACACGATGATCCCCGAGGCGTTCGAGAACGCACATCTGTGGATCGGATTGATCACTGTCGCAGGCTTTCTCACCGCTTTCGCACTCTCTCAGCTCGAGCAGTGACCCGTGCACGGATTCCGGCATCGCCGCGCGCGGCCGGTCGCCGCGCAAATGACGGCCTTCGTGGTGATTGAGACGCGCCTTCGCGGGTAGTACCCGGGCAAAGTGTGCCGACTCGATGACGGGCAGGGTTGGGACTTCGCACTTTTGACGCTCGGCCATTCGCGCCGATGTCGCCCGCGGCGCAGCGGCACGGACTCCACACGCGGTGACGCGGAGGAACGGCGGTGCGCACGACATGAGCGGGGATCGCGAATTCACCTTGACCCTGACATCCGGGGACAGCGACTGGCAGGCCGTGCACGACGCCGCCGAGTGCGCGGGCATGAGCGTGGAAGGGTATTTACGCTGGCTCGTCCGGATCCTCGCGCAAGCCGCTTCCGGCGCCGGCACACCGAATCACACGCCGCGCGACAAGAGTTCTCGCGCCGGTGTGGAAATGCCTGAGCCGGATTCGACCGGATGGGAGGAGACGTTCAGCCACCGTCTCGTCCAGCGTGCCGAGCAGTTCCGATTGAGTGGAACACCGACCGGCCCGACGACTACGCCGGACAGCGAAAGGTAGTCAGACGAGCCCCTCGCGCCGGGCCACCGAAGACGGGTCGGCGTGGGATGTCTCGTATACGTCGAGGAGGAAGTCCTCGTCCCGGTAGGACGCGATCGACGTGAGCCCGGACCGGCTCGCGATGATGTCGTGCACTTCGCCGCCGCCGAGCGGGTAGTCGGCGACAGGGTGACGCCAATGCACACACAGCAGTGCGCCCCCTGCCGCGAGATGCCCCACCGCCGCGTCGATGGCCGGACGTAGGGTATCGCGGTCGAGGTAGTAACCGACTTCGCTGAGCACGATGAGGTCGAACTGTTCGGCGGGCCAATCGTCGCCGAGTGCCCAGATGCGGAATTCGACTGCGGCCGGGTCGATCTCCGGGAGCGCAGCCAGCCGTTCCGCGGCGGTGCGCAGGGGCGCGTCGATGATGTCGGTGGCGACGACCCGGTCGCAACGCGCGGCGAGCTCCGCGGTGAGCATGCCAGTCGAGCAGCCCGGCTCGAACGCGTTGCGGTAGCGCGGTTTCGGGAGCGCGGCCATGGTCAGCGCCCGTTTTCGGCGTTCGTACCAGCGGTTCGAGAAGTCCCAGGGGTCCTCGCTCCGGGTGTACATCTCCTCGAAATAGGCGTCGGGTAAACGCTTACGGCTCATGGGAAGTAGGTTTCCAGCGGTCCGGTGAAGCGGCGCAGCACGTGCTCGGGCAGAACGGGTGCGTCTTCGGGCGCGTCCGACAGGGGCCGGGTCTGGCTGGGAAACTCGGCGATCGCCCGAAGTTTGGCCGCGTGCGCCTCGGGCCCGAGACGATGGACCGCGGCGTCGACCCCGGCCAGCGCGGGGTGCACGGGAGTTGCCCAGTGCCACATCCAGATCGGGTACTCGAGCAGTCGCACGGTCGTCGACGCACACGCCTTCGCGGCGGCACGGCCGGCGGCTTCGTGATCAGGGTGGCCGTCGTGCCGCCAGGTCACCGCGCACCGATGCGCGGGCGAGTCGTTCGCGGCGAGCAGCTCGGCCAGGGCGTCGGTCACCGCCTCTTCGGCAGCGGCGACGTGACCGTCGGGAACACCCAGGCGGATCGGTGGATCCGCGCCCAGTACCGCGGCCGCGCGGCGCGATTCACGAGACCGGATCTCGGCGAGCCTATGCGGGGAGCAGGTGGGTGAATCCGGGTGCGACCCTTCGCCATCGGTGAGGGTGACCAGGGTGACGGCGATTCCCGCCTTGCGAGCCGACGCGATGAGTCCGCCCGCCCCGAGTACCTCATCGTCGGGATGCGCGGCCACCACCGTCAGCCGGTCCATGTCTGCGATGTCCAGGGGTACGCATCGTCCCCGCCACAGCTCCCACACCGCGTCGTCGGTGCCGGCGGCACGCACGTCGATCACAGGGACAGCCACGAAAGATCCTCCCCCGCTGTATCACTGCCGAGGTCGGCGAGATCGGATTCCGCGTGACTCTGGCGCAGGTACACGGTCAGGTCGGCCACACGTCGCGCATGCGCGGCATCCAGGCACAGGGGGGCCGCGCCGAGCGCCCTGCCCACCCGGTCGATGGTGTCGGTGGCCGCGGACTCCACCACCGCTCGGACCGCCCGCGCTCGTGCCCGGCGCGCCACCGGGTCGACGGGCCGGCCCTGATCGATCCGATCCGCCGCAGCACGCAGTACCGAACCCGCAGCGTGCAGGCCCGCCGCGACCGCACCCCAGTGGGCGAGCGCATGCGCGTTCGCCCTGCCATCCGCCACCCGGGCGTGCAGGGGCCGTGCGACCTCACACGCGCTCCCATACCAGCATGCGGCGACGCCAATCGCGCCGTACCAGAATCCGGGGCGGGTCAGATAGTCCCCGGGCTCCCCCACCGCCGCGGCGCTCACGCCGTCGAAATCGACGGCACCGGAATCAGATTCGCGCATTCCGACCGCGTGCCAGCTGTCCGGCACCGGCCGCACACCCGGTTGGGTCAGCGCCACCGCGAACAATCCGCGCTCCGCGCCGACGCGGGCGGTCACCAGCGCGTGGGAACAGATCGTCGCGCCTGAGCACCACGGTTTGCGGCCTTCGAGAATCCAGCCGCCCCCCGAAAAGCTGGCTTGCAGTACAGGTTCGGGCGGTTCGGCCGCCCACACACCCCACACCTCTCCGGGCGACGGCGGCGGCGCTCCGAGCTCGTGCAGGATGGCGGCGGCATCGGTGTGCGCCTCGGTCAGGCGACCCAGCACAGTGTCTTCCGCGGCCAAGTCCGCGAGCGCGCGAAACCGCTCCGCGGTGCGTCCTTCACCGGGAAAGGGCAGGTCGAGTTGGTTCGCGGCGGCGAGCTCACGAAGTCGCGCGGCGACCGGGCTCTCGACCGCTCCGGGAGCATCAAGCACCGTCCACCTCCGCCACCCGTGGGTCCAGCGAGCGCAGATGCGCGGCGAAGCCGTCCGGGGCACGCCCGTGTGTGCGGGCCGACGTGCGCACGGTGACGTCGTCGGCCCAGACCAGGTGAGCACCGCAGGCGAGCGCGCGCCGCACGAGATCGACGTCCTCACCGGTGGGCAGTGGACGGAAACCGCCCGCACGCCAATACAGGTCGGCTCGGAAGCCCAGGTTCGCGCCATGGACGTGGCCGTGACCACCGTTCGAGCGACGGCGGTATCGCTGCTCGTATCGCCGCCGAACAGTGGGGCTGTACCCGTGCCAATCCTCGACGCGGACGGTGCCGGCGACCAGGTCCACACCGTTTCGGGCGTGCCGCAACTGGTTCCGCAACCATCCGGGGTCCACTTCGGAGTCGGCGTCCGTGGTCGCGAACCAGGTCTCGGATCCGCAATCCGTTCCCGCCCGGGCGAATCCGCGGGCTCGCGCCATACCGACATTGTGAGCTGCCGAGGTCAGCACCTCGATATCCGGCCCGATGACACGCTCGGACCCGTCGGTGCAGTCGTCGAGGACCACCTGTATCCGTACCGGCACCGGTACGTGCCGGGCGGCTTGCCGCAGTGCGTGCAAGCACCCGGGCAGCAACCGCACCTCGTCGTGCACCGGAACGACAACCAGAACACCGTCGACAGCGCGTCGACCGGACATCGTCCCGCCCGAGTTGATCACAGCGGGCGTATACCCCGGTGAAATGCGTGCAAACACCCCTCGCGCTGCCGACCGACGACGTCGACGAACAGGCCGGACCGCGATCGGTCAGTGATCTACTGATCGAATAGCTCATCCCGCGTAAAGCCCGAGGAAACCTCCGGCACTCGCCGCCGACGCGCCGGCGGATTAGGCGATCGCCGAGCGGGTAGAGCGTCGAGGAACCACGGTGTGTTCACTCGGCCCGTCATCACCGGGTCGCGTGGCGTTTCCACGTTCCCACTCAGCCCGGGAGCCGAGGCGACGGTCAACACTTTGGTCACGGAAAGCATCCAGAACGCTGTCGACGGCAACCGCTCGGCAAAGATCGACAGCAGTGCCCGCTATATCCCCGAGAAATAGCCGCTCTGCAGAGGAGGGACATGTCCACCCCGCGCAACCACACCACCGATGACGCCGGAATTCCGGTCCCGAGTGACGAACATTCGCTGACCGTCGGCCCCGACGGCCCGATTTTGCTGCACGACGCCTATCTCATCGAGAAGATGGCGCAGTTCAACCGGGAGCGGGTCCCCGAGCGGCAGCCGCACGCCAAAGGCGGCGGCGCGTTCGGCGTCTTCGAGGTCACGCGGGACGTGAGTGCGTTCACCCGCGCGGACTTCCTGCAGCCGGGTAAGAAGACCGAGGTGCTGGCCCGATTCTCCACCGTGGCCGGTGAGCGCGGCAGCCCCGACACCTGGCGCGATCCGCGTGGATTCGCACTCAAGTTCTATACCGAGCAGGGCAACTTCGACATGGTCGGGAACAACACCCCGGTGTTCTTCGTCCGCGACCCGATGAAATTCCAGGACTTCATCCGCTCACAGAAGCGTCGCGCCGACAACAACCTGCGCGACCACGACATGCAGTGGGATTTCTGGACCCTGTCGCCGGAATCCGCGCACCAGGTCACCTGGCTGATGGGCGATCGGGGCATCCCCCGCACCTGGCGGCACATGAACGGCTACTCCAGCCACACCTACCTCTGGTACAACGCCGCGGGCGAGCGATTCTGGGTGAAATACCATTTCAAGACCGATCAGGGCGTCGAGTTCTTCACCCAGGACGAAGGCGACCAGATGGCGTCCATGGACACCGACTACCACACGCGTGACCTTTTCGAGCACATCGCCGACGGTGAATTCCCCAGCTGGACGCTGCACATGCAGATCATGCCGTTCGACGACGCCAAGACCTACCGGTTCAATCCGTTCGACCTGACCAAGGTCTGGCCGCACGCCGACTACCCCCTCACCGAGGTCGGCCGCCTGACTCTGAATCGCAATCCGGCCGACTACCACACCGAGATCGAGCAGGCCGCGTTCGAGCCCAGCAATTCCGTGCCGGGCACCGGGCCCAGCCCGGACAAGATGCTGCTCGGCCGCTGGTTCTCGTACCCGGACGCGCACCGTCACCGCATCGGCGCGAATTACAAACTGCTGCCTGTCAATTCGCCACACGCCGCACCGGCGCATTCCTATTCCAAAGACGGCCAGATGCGCTACACCAACGTCTCGGACCCGGTGTACGTGCCCAACTCCAAGGGCGGCCCGCACGCGGACCCGGAGGCGTCGGGGCCGGTGGTCGGCTGGCACACCGACGGTGAAATGGTCCGCACCGCATACATTTTGCGCTCCGACGACGACGATTGGGGCCAGGCGCGCACGATGGTCCGCGACGTCCTGGACGACGCGGCGCGCGGGCGGCTGGTCGACAACATCGTCGGCCATCTACTCAACGGCGTCGGCTCCGACGTCCTGGCCCGGGCCTTCGAGTACTGGCGCAATGTCGACAAGGAGCTCGGGGACCGGGTGGAGGCGGGCGTCCGGGCCAAACAGGATGAGCTCGATCCGAAGGCCGAGAAGCAGGCCAACCCGGCCCGGTCCTCGGCGCAGGACAAGGCCTGACGGTCTAACGCGTCACGCCGCGTCGAAAGATTACCCACACAGCGAGGGCCCGAGACCGTCAGCGGCGGCTTCACTACCCGCCGACACGCTGACGGTCCGGGTCCGCCGACTACGCGGTGGTCAGCCCTTCTACGAATAACGCTGTGCTGCAACAAGTCGCAGTCGCGGTGGTTCCATCGCGACGGCGACTTGTTCGCTGTTCATCGTGCGGGCGCGCCGAGCGCCGCTCTTGTTGCGCTCGGGCATCCCCATAGGCGAACACCCGACTCACTGCGGGAACTGACTGATCCTGGTGTTCTGGAACGTCGTGAACAGCCAGATTCCGTTCTCGCGCACCGCGACCCGGGTTTGCACGGAGCGGGCCTCGGGCGGCGCCGCCTCACCTGGCGGCATCGGCCGATCACCCACGGTAACCAGCACCGCGACATTCGATGCCGGGAAACGCAGGGTAGTGGTGTCGGGCTCGGCCATCCGGGTGCCCTTCATGAATCCGTCGAAGCCCTCCTGCATAACGGTGGCGAGTTCGGTCCTGCCCCTGACGAATTCCCCGATCACAGACACGAAATCGGCGTCGGGGGTGAACGTGTCGGCGAACGCGGCACCGTCGCCCGCGGCCCAGGCGTCCATCTGCGCCCGCAACAGCGAGTGGATAGCGGTTTCGTCGGTCTCTCGAGCGGTTGTCATGGGACCGACGCTGCCAGCGGCCGGTCACGGTCTCAATGACCTCGGAGGTCATGGCGACCGGCCGACCGCATCGCCCCGGTCACCGCCGATCCACGAACTCCCCGAGCAGCCGCAGGTCGAACCGCCGCAGCACCTCGTCGAACGCATCGGCGGGGATCTCAGGATGGTCGTAGGTGATGTTCAGCCAGAGCAGCGGCGGCGCCCCTGCGACGGTCGTCATCCGCTCGGGGTCGAGCAGGTCGTTCTCCATATCACCGGTCGAAAAATAGCCGCGCGCTTGGAATCTCGCGGAGGGATATCGTGCGAGCTCGGGCGTGAGGGCGTTCTTCAGTTCGACCAGCCGGTCGTAGGCGGCGTGCTTGGTCGCCACCCCCAGCGGCCCCGCCCACTCCCGGCATGCCAGCGTCATCGCCCGACCCTACGTGCCGGCGGACGTGCCGGTCGAGCCCGGAAGCGCCGAAGGCACCCGGCCGTCGAATCCCTGATCACCGAACCACGTCCGAGGCTGACGACACCCGCACAGAAATGAAAGAGAAGCATTTCAGTTAGTGGCCGGCCGCCCTACACTGGGCCTCCATGGACGTGCACACGCGACAACTGCGCTACTTCGTAGCGGTGGCGGAGGAGCTGAGCTTCACTCGCGCAGCGCAGCGGCTGCATACGTCGCAGCAGGGGTTGAGCGCACAGATCAAGCAGCTCGAGCAAACCCTCGGCGTCGTGCTGTTCTCCAGGAACACACGCAATGTCGAACTAACGGCGGCGGGCGCGGTGTTCTTCGATGAGGTGCGATACGGACTGACGCGGCTCGACGCTGCCGTCGAACGGACGCGGGTGGTCCACCGCGGTGAGCGGGACCGGCTGGTACTGGGGTGCATGGAGGGGGCGGCGCTCACCTTGACCGAACCGATCCTGACCGCGTTCCGCGAACGTCACCCCGAGGTCAGCCTGGAACTTCGCCAATTCGGCTACGACGACCCGTCCTCGGGGTTGCGGGCCGGATCGGTGGACGTGGCGATCGTGCGGCACCCGTTCGTCCACCAGGGCCTGGAGTTCGAACGACTCTTCGCCGAACCGCTGGCGGCGATGATGCCGATCGATCACCCGCTGGCACACCGCGCGCAGGTGCTGGCCGCGGAAGTCGCGCACGACCGGCTCCTCGGCGCGGCCTGCACGGATCCGGTATGGAACACCTTCTGGGAGTTGGATGTTCATCGCGGTGGGCAGCCCGCCGAGATCGTCTCGCGGTCGAGCACCGTGATCGAGGAACTGCACAAGGTTTCGACCGGGGTCGGCGTCGTGATCACCACCGCGGCCGCTCGCTGGATCTCTTTCCCCCGGGTGAAGCTCGTCCCGGTCGTCGACGCCGACCCGAACGAGGTGTCCGTGGGGTGGCGTCCCGATCACCGCCCGCCGCTGGTTCGATCGTTCGTCGAGGTCGCGCGGATGGTGCGCGACGCCAATCCGGAACTCGTGTACCAGCTGGAGAATCCGGACTTCCAGGACTGTTCGGTGCCGGTACATCTGTGATCAGCAACAGGAACCGGACAGAAGTCGCGCGTGGAAACGGTCTGTCCGCACCAGATTCCGGTGCGGACAGACCGTTGACGGCTCAAGAGAGCGTGCGGCAGTACAGCGCTTGGGGCCGGTTGCCACGACGGTTGTTGCCGGAGAACGCGATTCCGGCGACGTACTCGTCGGCGTTGCATTGGCCCTTGTAGTACCCCTCGGCCCAGTCGCCGCCCTCACCGGTGCCCGGGCGGTTGTCGCCGCGATCGAACCACAGCGTGCGCCCGGTACCAGCCAGGGGAACGCGGCCGGGCGCACAGAGAATGCCGGACATGGCGTCACCGCGCAGGCTGTACCCGATCATGAACGAGCCTTCCGCGCATTGGTATTTGGTGAATCCGCCGGCCCAGTCGGTGCTGACCTTCTCAGTGCTGACCTTCGACGCGCCGGTACCGGCGCGCCACAGCTCGCGCACGGTGGCGTCGGTGCACAGCCCACCCTGCCCGCGATCGCTGACGCCGAGCAAGCGCTGACCGTCGGGACACACCATCTTGGTCGCGCCGACGTCCCAATCGGCGGCGGCTCGCAGCGACCGATTGTCGTCCTCGTGAATGCCCTGCAGCATGGACCAGTTTCGAGCCGGAACGGGGACCTGGCCGGTGAAACCGTCGTGCTCGAGCAGGCGGCGCGTGTGGGTCCCCCGCCAGTCATCGGCGTCCAGCACGCTGCGCAGTGCACCCGAGGTGTCGTAGCGCAGAAGCCCCCACTGATTGCCCTCGTCGTTCTGATGGAAACCGACCAGGGGCCAGTAGGCGAAGTCGAGATCGCGGTCGATGAGATAGTCGACCAGGGTCGCGTACCAGGCTCTGTCGAGTTCGCCGTCGCCCTTGCCGACACCGAATTCGCTGACCCACACCGGGGCCGTGAAGTGCCTATCGGGCGTGGTGGCAACGTATCCGGCCCGCTCGTCCATGGACGCGATCAGATCCGCGCGCGACATATCTCGAAAACGCGGGTCGTGGGTCTCGCCCATGCCGGTGGCGCCGGTGTGCCTCGGTCCGATGTAGCCGTAGAAATGCACGCCGTACACGACCTTGTTGGACCGCACCAGAGTGGTGGACAGCCGCTTCATCGGCTCCAGCATCGGCCGCTCGTGCCAGGTGAGATCGGTGGGGATACCCATCCAGTTGATGCCCTCGACCACGATGAGCAGATCGGGATTTCCCCTGGTGAGGATGGCGTCGCCCGCCTCCTGGGCGGCGTCGGCCCAGTCGTTGCCGTCCCCCTGACCCCAGTTCGGATTGGTCCAGGTGGTGCGTCGCACTTCGTTGCGCAGGTCCGCGCCGACGACGCCGGGATTGTCCTTGTACCGGGCGGTGATGAACACCCAGTCGGAGATGAACTTCTCCCACGATTGACCGGAGTTCCAGAACTCGTTGCCATCGACACCGCAACACCACCGCGTGGTCGTGGTGTGGTTGTTGAGAATGACGCCGAACCCGGCATCGGTGAGCGCGGCGACCGCACGGTCGAACACCTCGAGCGGCGTCAGCCCGTTGAGTTCCGGATTGGCGGTCAGGCCCTGCACCCGGGACTGATCGGTGAGCATCTCGTTGGAGAAGGGCAATCGAATGCTGTTGAGCCCCAATGCCTTGAAGTCCGCGAGCAGTTTCGCCATCGGCACCCGGTCCAGCCCGAGCGGGGCCCGGTGCCCGTTCTCTTCGGCGTGATGGGTCGTGTCATCGGCCTCGTTCCCGCTCCCTTTCCAGGTACCGCTCGACCCGTGCCAGTTGCCGGATTTCAGCTTCACCCGATTGCCGTCGGCGTCGACGATGTAGCGCCCGCGCGTGCTGAGCGGACCCTTCATACCACCGGGATCCGCAGCCGCGGGTGGGCTGCCGTGCACCAGCGGAACCACCATGGTTCCGAGCAACAGCAGGACGGTGAACAGCTTCTTCATTCCCGATTCCTCATCATCACGGTGCCTGGATATCGGGAACAGTAGGTCCGGGCGCAAGCAATCTGAAACAGCCAGATTTCGGCAATTCACTTGGATTGCTTGTCAATACGAGACAACGCCTAGCCGCTGACGGACCGCTCCACCCCGGCCCGCCCTATGACGTCGTCGAGTACGTCGCGAGAGCGCAGCAGATCGCGGATCTTGCGATCGATGCGGGCGCGTTCCACCTTCAGCTCGTCCACCAGTTCCGGGGTGGCGAATTCGTTGGCCCCGCCGTCGGTATCGCGCATGCACGGCAGGATCTGGAAGATCTTGCGGCTGGACAGCCCCGCCGCGTACAGCTCCTGGATGTGAATGACCCGGTCCACCGCCATCTCGGGATAGTCCCGGTGCCCGCCCGGCGTGCGCCCGGACACCAGCAGGCCCTGCTCCTCGTAGTAGCGCAGCGAGCGTTCACTGACGCCGGTGCGCGCGGCCAGCTCTCCGATGCGCATCCGCCACCTGGTCTTTCTCAGTCGGACTTGATTCTCACATCAATGTGAAGTTTTACCGTACCCGCATGACGCACACAGCAGCACTCGCAGGCCTCTTCGACACCGCCCGCCTCGGCGCCCTCGAACTACCGAATCGCCTTGTCATGGCGCCGATGTCACGTCAGCGCGCCACCGCCGACGGCACCCCCACCGACCTGATGGCCACGTACTACGCCCAGCGCGCGAGCGCCGGGCTGATCGTCGCCGAGGCCGCCACCCCCAGCCTCGTCGGCAAGACCTTCGCCGGCATTCCCGGCATCTACACCGACGCTCACATCGCCGGATGGCGGCGGGTCACCGACGCGGTGCACGCCGAGGGCGGGCGTATCTTCCTGCAGTTGCAGCACGGCGGGCGGATCGGGCACCCCGACAATACCGGCCACACTCCCCTGGCTCCGTCGGCGATCACCCTGCCCGGGACCGTCCACACCGCCGCCGGGGCGCGGCCCGCGGTTGAGCCGCTGGCCATGACGGAAGACCAGATCCGTTCCACGACCAACGATTTCGTTCAGGCGGCACGGAACGCGATGGCCGCGGGCTTCGACGGCGTCGAAGTGCACAGCGCGAACGGCTTTCTGCTGCACCAGTTCCTGTCCGGCAACACGAATCAGCGCACCGACGGCTACGGCGGCACGATCGCCGGCCGGATCCGCTTCACCGTCGAGGTGGTCGAGGCCGTCAGCGCCGCAATCGGTCCCGAACGCGTGGGTGTGCGGATCGCCCCCGGCGTCACGGCCAACGCGATAGCCGAAACCGATACCGCCGAGCTCTATCCGGCCCTCGTCGAGGCACTCGCGAGCACCCGCCCGGCTTACCTGCACGTCGTGTTCGCCGATCCGCGGTCCGCCGTCTTCGAGGCCATCCGCCGCGACTGGCCCGGCACGCTGATCGCCAATCCCTATCTGGGCTGGGGTGAGCCGCTGCCCGCCGATGGTGGAAAGCACGCCGCCGAACGGCTGCTCGCCGCGGGGGCCGACCTCGTGTCCCTCGGCCGCCCGTTCCTGGCCAATCCTGATCTGGTCGAACGCCTCCGCCACGACGCGGCGATCACTCCGTTCCGTGAGGCCTACTTCTACGGCGGCGACGCGACCGGCTACACCGACTATCCCGTTCTCGCGGGCGTGCGCGCCTGATCGCGCAGATGCGAGGCACCCGACGTCAATGCGCGCGGACCACGAGCCGAAGCGATCGGGGCACCACCTCAAATTCGAGGCAGGGCTGCGGCGTGCACTCGCACCGGCGGCGGGGATCGTGTTGTCACGTCGACCCCACGGCCCCCGCGATGCCGGGGGCCGCCGACTCACAGCATCCAACCGAGCTCTCCGGCCTCGATGCGGCGGGCGGTCCGCTCGAACCAGTCGATGTCGTGCCGCAGCCGCGACAGCAGGTAGTGGGCCTCGATCATGTGGATCTCCGGGCCCGTCACCTCGGAGACGGCTCGGTCGAGTCGGCGTACCTCGGCCCGGATGCGCGCGACTCGTTCCCGGACCACCTCGACCGCATCGGGACGCGGCAGCACCCCGAGGTAGGCCAGGGCGGTGATGAACGCGGGACCGCCGGTGAGATCGGCGTCGCCCACTTGCCGTCGCACCTGCTCGGCCAGCACGGCCACGCCCGGCCCGGTGACCGTGAGAGCACCGCGCTCATCGTCGTTCGCCGGGGCGACCCAGCCCTCGGCGGTGAGACGGTCCAGGAGCGTATAGACGGTCGCGTTGCGCACCCGAAGGTAGTCGTAGCGGCGTTTCAGCTCGCTGAACAGCGCGTACGGGTGGCGCGGCTGCTCGACCAGCAGGCCGAGTATGGGCAGCACCAGCGGGTTGTCGAGCGCGTTCTTGGGCACCGGCGCAGCCTACGCGAATAGCCGTATACGGCTACCACTGCTAGCTTGTAGCCGTATACGGCTATTTGGAGGTATCGCATGATTTTCGGGATCTGGCCGGGCGTCGTCGCCGCCGACCTCATCGACTTCCGTCCGCTCGAGTGCCCGCCGGAAGACCCCGCCGCGACCCTGTCGGCGCTGCGGCAATTGCAGGGTCCGGCGTCCGCGTTCTACGTGCGCTGCTACCGCCACTTCGGAGCCGACCCGCGAGAGCGGCCGGAGATCTCCCGAACCCCCGCGGACCCCGGGGCGTACGCGGGCGAGGGACGGCTCATCGATCTGGTCGTGTGCTACCAGAGCCCCGAACCCGATCCGGCCGGGTTCGCCGAGTTCGTTCGGGCCGCGGTGCGAGACGTGGCGATGTGGGGCGGCGGCAAGGTGCAGGTCGGTGAGGAGCTGAACATGCCGGCGCCCCAGGACGGCGGCAGCCCAGGATGTTTCGAGGCCATCGCCGCCGGAGTCGCCGCGGCGTTCTCCGAGCGTGAGCGACTGGGCGCCGACGTGGAGATCGGTGTGAACTCGACCGGTATGGCCGGCCCCGAGTTCTGGCAGCGCATGGCCGCCGCGGTCGGCCCGAAGTATCTGCCTGCACTGGATTATGTTGGTGTGGACTTCTTTCCCGACGTGTTCCGCCGGATCCCCCATGAGCAGCTGGAAGGATCGGTCACCTACGTCCTCGAGGACTTCCGTGCCGTCACGAAAGCCGCTGGGGTACCGGGCAATACACCCGTGCACGTCACCGAGACCGGATGGCCGACCGGCCCCGGCCGAGACGAGCGTACACAGTGCGCCGTCCTCGAGGCGGTGGCCGCCGCCGCACTCGGCACCGACCTCGGCATCACGGCGTACGAATTCTTCGGACTACGCGATGGCCGCAGCGACGCCGACTGGTCCGGCCGTTTCGGCCTCCTGCACGACGACTACTCCCCCAAGCCCGCCTTTCACACCGTGCGCGAACTCGTCGCCTGCCGATCCGCACCTCGCGCCGGAATGCGATAGCCCCCGTCAAGAGCAGGAAGATATGACCCCGTGACGTTGACCTTCTAGCTTCGGGATGTCAGTGAATCCACCTCGGAAGGGCCGACATGCTGCATACCGACATCCCCACCCGCTCCGAACTCGAAGCGCTGGTCAACGCTTCGGCGCCGTGGTCCGTATCGATCTACACCCCGACGGAAGCCGATACCCCGACACCGGAGGAGAACCGCATCGCGTTCTCCAATCAGACGCGTGAGGCGCTCGAGCTGGTGTCGGATCGGCGAGCACGCTCGTCCCTGGCGGAGGAACTCGAGGACCTGATCGACGACGAGGACTTCTGGCGATTCCAGTCGCGCACCCTGGTCGTGCACGCGACGCCGGAACGCATGCGCACCTTCCGGGTTCCCAATCGGCTCGAGCCGGGTGTCACCGTCGGTGATCGCTTCTTCGTCAAACCGCTGTTGCGGGCGGTGACCTTCCCGCAATCGGCCTTCGTGCTGGCCCTCGCCGAAGGTTCGGTGCGGCTGGTGGAGATCACCCCGGACAGTCCCGCCGCGGAAGTGCGGGTTCCCGGGCTGCCGACCAGCGCCGCCGACTACGCGCGCAAATCGTCGTTGAGCGGCCGCGCCCCCAAGGGCCGGATCCAAGGCACCGAAGGTCGCAAACTCCGGGTTCGCCAGTACGCGCGGGCGGTCGATCAGGAGTTGCGCGATCTGCTGACCGGCCGCGATCTGCCTCTGATTCTGGCCGCGACCGAGCCGATCGCCGGGCTGTTCCGCTCGGTGAACAGCTACGACGGGCTCCTGGAGGACACCATCGCGGGCAATCCCGAACACCTCACGGATGAGGAACTCGCGACACGTGCCCGCACGATCCTGGACGATCACTACGCCCACGAACTGTCCGGCCTGCGCGAGCTGTTCGACCTGCGGCGGGCCGAGGGCCGGGCCACGACCGACCTGTCCGACATCGCCCGCGCCGCGACCTTCGGCGCCGTCGACACCCTCCTGGTCGATATCGACACGACGATTCACGGAACGATCGCCGAAACCGACGGAACCCTCACGCTCGCAGCGGAATCGGAGGCCGGCACCCCGGGCGTCGTGGACGAGATCGCCCGGCGCGTGCTGCTCTCGAACGGCCGGGTACTGGCCGTGCGCACCGCCGATATCCCGGACTCCGCACCGGCTGCGGCGATCCTGCGCTACTCCGTGTGAGCGGAGGCGCACACCGGTGCGTGCGGCCGCCCGGCATCACCGGTGCGTTGGAACGGTGTCGCGCGACGGCAGCCACGCCGGACACACGGCGGGCGGTTGCGAAGGACAAGACCATCGCCGGCGCGGCGATCACGTCGGCAGTGTCCGGTTCTGACGCGGCGCACAGTTGCCGGGATTCCGAGGACAGGCTCCGCAGCCGTTGACGGCTCAGGTACGCCGGCCCGGGCCGATCGTGGTTCAGCACGACGATCGGGGCGTTTTCGATGCGATGTCCATCACCCACTCGACAATTCGGTCGCCTAACGATCCTCCCGTGGCATGCGCGGCGGACCCATACGACCGCCGAGCATGGGGTAGGAGACAGTGATGGCAGCGATCGGCATGCGTACCCCGCGCGAGGTCAGGGGGCGTGCCGCGCTCATCGCCGCCGGGACCGGAAGCGGGCGTGAACGAGCCGTGGGGAGCGACCACGGATGCACGCGCCGGACCGGAACCGTGCCCCCGGGGCCGGGTCGCTGGGCTTGACCCTGCCCCGAGGGCACGGTTTCTACTGATCGGTAACAGTGCATGCCTCACCCGGAGGCAACCTGCTCGCGAACACGGAGGGACTCATGGCGTCGTTTCTATACCGCGTGGGACGGTTCTCCTACCGCCGATGGTGGGCGGTCCTGGGAGCCTGGATCCTCGCGGCGGTGGTGTTGAGCGCGGTCGGCGGTGCCATCTCCAAGCCGTTCGAGGACAGCTTCGAGCTGCCGGGCAGTGCCGCGGTCGAGGCGCAGGAGAAGCTCATCGAGCGCTTCCCCGAGCGCGCCGATCAGGAAGGCGTCCCCGCCACGATCGTCGTGCAGTCCACCAACGGCGCACGACTGGACCAGGGCGCCGATCACGCGGCCGTCGAGCAGGTGGTGGCCAAGCTGCGTGAGGTTCCGCAGCTGACGCCCGAGGCGCGCGCCGCGATCGTCGACCCCACCGTGGGACCGGCCGCCGTCGAGAATCTGAACGCGGACGGCACGGTCGCGTTGATCAAGCTCACGCTCGACGCGAAGCCCAGCGGCGCCGACAACGGCGTGACCGAAGCCTCGATCGAGAAGGTGACCGAGGCCAAGGAGATCGGGCGCGCGGCGGGGCTGGTCGTCGAGAGCGCCGGCGGCGCGAACGAGAAGATCGCCGAGCCGCCCGCCGAGCTGATCGGCATCATCGTCGCCGTGGTGGTCATGATCATCACCTTCGCGTCGCTGCTGGCCATGGCTATGCCGCTGACCGCCGCGATCGTCGGAATCACGCTGTCCACCTCGGTGATCTCCATCGGCACGGCGTTCATGACGCTGGGCACCTCGACCACCGGCCTGGCGACGATGATCGGTCTCGCGGTCGGCATCGACTACTCGCTGTTCGTCATATCGCGGTACCGATACGAGACGACCAGGACCAATGATCGCGCGCATGCAGCCGGCGTCGCCGTCGGCACGGCGGGTTCGGCGGTCGTATTCGCCGGTGCCACAGTGGTTATCGCGCTCGTCGCGCTCAGCCTGACCGGCATGTCGTTCCTGGCGCAGATGGGTCTCGGCGCCGCGGTGACCGTCGTGATGGCCGTACTGGTCGCGCTGACCGTGCTGCCCGCGCTGCTGGGCCTGTTCAAGTCGGCCGTGTTCAAGCCGCGCCTGCCCCTGCTGTGGACGCCGGAGCACTCGACCGGCCCCACCGTCGGACACCGCGTGGGCGTCGAGCTGACCAAGCGTCCCCTGCCGTACCTGATCGTCGCGGCCGTGGCGCTCATCCTTGCCGCGCTACCCATTTCGCAGCTGCAGCTGGGCCTGGACATCACGCCGCAGTCGGACAAGACCGCGGTCAAGATCGAGCGGGACGCGTTCGGCGCGGGCAAGTCCTCGCCGCTGCTGGTGGTGGTCGCCGCCAACGATCCCGCGGGTATGGCGCAGGCGTCGGAACAGATGAAAGAGCGACTGAGCGGGATGGCGCACATCACCCCGCAGGGCGTTATCGGCCCGGTGCCGAACGCGGCGCAGGATTCGGCGCAGTTCGTCGTGATCCCCGATCACGGCCCGGCGAGCCGGGAGACGGGTGATCTGCTGGCCGATATGCGTTCGGCCGCAAAGGATGTCGAAGCCTCGACCGGGATCTTCGTCGGAATCGGCGGCGCAGCCGCCATCAACGCGGACTTCTCCAGCGCGCTGACCGACAAGCTGCCGCTGTACCTCGTGGTGGTCGTCGGACTGGCGTTCCTGCTGCTGATGGTCGTGTTCCGCTCGGTGGTCGTGCCGCTGATCGCGTCGGCGGGCTTTCTGCTCTCGATCGCGGCCACGTTCGGCGTCACCGTCGGGTTCTTCCAGAACGGCTGGCTGGGCTGGATCAAACCCGAGGATCAGGGGCCGATCCTGGTGTTCATGCCGATCTTCTTGATAGGCATCGTGTTCGGCCTCGCGATGGACTACCAGGTCTTCCTGGTGAGCCGTATGCGCGAGGAGTACCACCACGGTGCGTCGGCGCTGGACGCGATCCGCACCGGGTACGGCGCCGGGGCCCGCGTGATCACGGCCGCCGCGCTGATCATGATCTCGGTGTTCGCGGGCTTCACCCTCTCGAACGAGACGTTCCTGAAGCTGATGGGCTTCGCGATGGCGGCGGCGATCATCTTCGACGCCTTCCTCGTTCGCATGGTGATCATGCCGACCACGATGGCGCTGCTCGGCGATCGCGCCTGGTGGATGCCGGCCTGGCTGGATCGGATCCTGCCGCGCATCGACGTCGAGGGTGAGAACCTGCGCGTGGAACCGGCCGAGCAGAAGGAGGCGGTGCCCGCCGGCGCCCGGTCCGACGGCTCCTGAGCAAGCCCCGGGGGGTCGTGCGCATCGCACGACCCCCCGGTAGCGAACAGATCCGATGAGCAACCACCTGGCAGGTAGAGTCGAGGTAGCGAGATGGGCTGGAGCACAAGCCAACTGGCCGAGTTGGCCGGTACGACCGTCAAGACGATCCGGCACTATCACCAGGTGGGTCTGCTGGACGAGCCCGAGCGCGCGTCGAACGGATACAAGCAGTACGGGTCCGCTCATCTGGTGCGACTGCTGCAGATCCTGCGCATGAAGGATCTCGGCATCCCGCTGGCGCAGATCCGCACGATGGCCCGCGCGGACCAGGATCCGGAGGCCGCGATCCGCCTGCTGGACGCCGACCTCGCCGCCACCATCGAACGGCTGCAACGGATTCGGGCCGAGCTGGCGGTGATCCTCGAGCTCCGCGCGCCGATCGACACCCCGGCCCCGTTCCACTCGATTCAGCACACGATGTCCGAGCGCGACAAGGGAATAGCGACGGTGCTCTCCCGCGTGTTCAACGATGACGCGCTCGAGGATTTCCGGCAGATGATGTCCGAACCGAGCGCCGCGGACGAGCCCTTCGATCGCCTGGACGAGGATGCGGACGATGCCCGGATCGAGTCCGTGGCCCGGCTGCTCGCGAAACAGATGGCCGAGCACCGCGAACGGTTCACCTGGCTCGAGGACATCTACTCCGCGGTGCCCCGGGGGCAGCGGTTCGCCGACATGGCGTTGGGCACGGCGATGCCGGAGCTGCTCAATCCGGCCCAGCTCGCGGCCTGCGTGCGGGCGCTGGAGATTGTCGAGGAAGCCGGCTCACTGGGCCCCATGCCCGATACGCAGGGCTGAGCACTCGGGCGTTTCGTCCCGGGGGCATCCGCGCGCACGACCGACCGAATCTCACAGCTCCGGTTTCGGCAGCCGGTCCAGGAACGCGGCGATGAGCGGGGCGATCTCGCCGAGGTGGGTTTCCAGGGCGAAGTGGCCGGTGTCGAACAGGTGCAGCTTGGCGTCCGGGAGGTCGGTGAGGTACGCGTGGGCGCCGGGCGCGGGGAAGAAGGGGTCGTTCGCGCCCCAGGTGATGAGGGTGGGCGGGGTGTGCTTGCGCAGCCAGGCCTGCCAGGCGGGGTAGCGCGCGACGTTGGACTTGTAGTCGAAGGCCAGGGCCACCTGTGCTTCCTTGCGGCCGGGCAGGTCCAGGAAATGCTGGTCCAGCAGCCAGGATTCGGGGGACAGCGCGGTCGTGTCGGCGACGCCGGTCTCGTACTGGCCACGCGTGCCGTCGAGGGTGAGGAGTCCGCGGATCGTGTCTTCGGCTCCGTCCTGCTCGGGGCGCAGCGCGGTGAAGCCACGCGCGGCGTCGGAAAGCCCTGCCTCGTAAGCGTTTCCGTTCTGCACGATCAGACCGGTGATCCACTCCGGATGGCGTTCGGCGAGACGGAAGCCGATCGGCGCGCCGAAGTCGAAGACGTACATCGCGAAGCTCATCAGGCCCAGACGCTGCATGAAGCCCTCGGTGATGTCGGCCAGACGGTCGAAGGTGTACTCGAAATCGGCTGGGGCAATGGTGTTTCCGAAGCCCGGGTAGTCGGGCGCGATCAGCCGGTAGCGGTGGCCGAGCAGGTCGATGAGCCGGCGGAATTGGTGGGACGCGGAGGGGAAACCGTGCAGCAGCAACAGGGTCGGCGCGTCGGCGTCGGCGGGCACGGACTCGCGGTAGAAGACGTTCACGCCGTCGACATCGATGTGGCGGTGGTGGATCAGCGGCAGGCTCACGGCGTTCACATGCTTTCTTTCGAAGATTATGCATTACATGTACCGTCCGCCTTCTAATGCGTCAAGTCGGTGAGTTAGCATTAGGTCATGCGTGAGGCGTCATTCCTGATCGGCGAGCCCTTGGCGCTGGACCTGGTCAACACCCGTCCGGCGGGCATCGACCTGCTCAGCACGCCGGACCAGTTGGCCGACTGGCTGGGCAAGCAGGCCGATCGGCTACCCGAACGGCCAGAACACCCGACCGCCGAGGATCTGCGCCATGTGCGACGGGTCCGCGATCAGGTCGCGACGGTCCTCGAGGCGCTGCTCGACCACCGTCCGCCACCGTCGGCCGCGCTGCGCGGATTGACCGACGCCCAATCCGCGGCGCCCGCGATCCGCCGTCTGGAATGGAACGGCACCGCGGTCACCGCGACCGCGCACCGCACCGGGGACAGCGGCCCCCGGTTGGCCGCGGCCCTGGCCGAATCCGCCGTCGAACTGCTCACCGACCCGGGGATCAGCCGCTTGAAACGATGCGAGGCGGACGACTGCGTCCTGCTGTTCGTGCCGGCGCATCCGCGACGCCGTTGGTGCTCACCCCAGCGCTGCGGCAACCGAGTTCGCGTCGCCCGCTACTACGACCGCCACTCATCGAACTGAGTCGAGGCAGTGAAACGACGCCTCGGGTCGCCTTCGACGCGGCGGTTCCCCCAGGCCCGCCAAGGCCAAATTCGGTTGCGGGGCCGACAAGTGCCATGGTCTTTTGACCACATATGAAACAGCAGCGACCCGCAACCGCACGGGCCATCAGGGACGGGATGAAACTGCACCGGCACACGGTGCGGGGATCCGATCGCGTCCGCACGGTCATCACCCTTCGCCCCGGGACACGAGCCCGGTTCAGCACGAACCGTTTTCACGACACCTGGCATGTGCTGTCGGATGACCACGGCGCTCGGATGCTGTCGCGCCTGCTGTGGGGGTTGTCGTATCAGGCTCGCCCCGGCACTGTCGTGCTCATCGACCGCCGGTTCCTCACCCCGAACCCGTTCGACGCCGACCCCGCCGACCCGATCGTGCTGGTTCCCGGCTGGTGCACACGCTTCGACGATCACGCCGCCCGTCAGGTGCGCGGCCGATCCCCGCAACGGCACCCGGACGGCACAGTCCGCTGGCACACCTTCGGCTTGGATCGGGCACTCGAACACGAGCCCCCCGACCGCGAGCGAGTGCGCGGGCGTCCCCGCGAGGACATCGGAAGTGTCACGCGCCGTAACGGATTGCTCGTTCTGAGCCCCAGCACCCCCGAGGACGCCCGCAGTTGGGCGCTGCAGGCGGCGCGCCTGGATCCGAGCAACCGATGGGAATCCGATTACACCTACCTCGGCCCCTGGGACTACGGATACCAGGGCGAGGTACAGATCTTCCGGCGATTCCACTCGATGGTGAGCGTGGCCTCCCGAGCCCGAGCCCAGGTCCTCGCCGCCTCCAATCCCCCGACCGATCCCGACGCCCTCCGACCGGCCGTGTGGCGACAGTCGGAACGTGTACGCGGCGACGCACACCTCCGAGTCCGCGAACGGCGTGATCACAGCTACCAATTGGGCGAGGCGGCCGCCGCCCTCCTTGCGCAGGCGGATGTTTCGACCCTCGACGAGCTCGCCGAGGTCGGTTCGGTCGAGGCGTACCGCCGGATGCGCACGGCCGGTACGCCGGGCCTGGACCGCGAGATGCTCTGGGCGATGGAGGGTGCGCTGACTTACCGCGACCGGCGCAATGTCTCGACCGAGCGCCGCCGGGAACTGCTGGCCAAGTTGGGCGAGGAGCCTGCACGCCCGCCGACGGCGGTATCGACCAGCGCAACACCGAGAGCCGCACGCTATCCGACCACGCGGGCAAAATACATGCTTCCCAGCACATCCCGGACAGCTTGAACCACGCAGGTAGCTGACCGCACCAGTGTGGGCATCCGATGCGGCCGAAACAAGCCTTCCTACAGTGCAGCAACCACGATGACGGCCACCGCAAGGACCGCAAACGCCAGCGACAGGTAGCCGAGCACCAACCCTGCCAATGCGAGTCCGTCGCCCTGCTCGCCAGTCACGCGGATCTGGGACCGGGCGAGGTGACCCACTGGGATCGCCGCGAGGGGCAGCACCAAACCCAGTACCAAGGCCACAATCGAGAGCGAGTTCGTGCGGGGATTGAACGGACCTGCGGGCGCGGCGGGGACGTGGCGACCGGCTGCCCTGATGATGACGGCTCCGGCCACGCCCACCGCGACAAGGAACAGCCCGATCGCGAAGTTCCAGACACCGAGTTCGTTCATCGCCGGTACCTGTTCCGCCGCAACGTAATAGGTGCCCAGCCACGCGAGACCGAGTAGCAGCGGGATCAGGAAAACCATCCAAGCCGCGCTGGATGGTGCACGGGCTGGGCTCGCGGGCGGTGGAAGCTGGGGGTTGGGATTCGTCATGGACAACCCTTCGACGTGACCGAGTCTCCCACTGTCTACGCCATTTCGACTGCGTACTAGCCTTTTTCGATCCGGACATCGATCGGACATCGACGTCGCCTAGACCCGATGCCCGCCCGCTTTCGCCTGGACCGGCTAATTCGACAGCAGTGCCTCGAGCCTCGCGATCGTCAGCGCGTTGCTCTCGTGCAGGACGGCCGTCATGCCCACGGACTCCGCGCCGACCACCGCGATCGCTGCGTCGTCGACGAACACCGCCTCGCCGGGCTCGACACCGAGCCGTTGACACGCGAGCAGGTAGATCCGCGGGTCCGGCTTGGCCATCCGGACCTCGTGGGAGTAGACGATGTCGTCCACCAGCTCCTCGAAACCGTAAGCCGCTCTTTCCCGCTCGCGCGCGCCGACGAAGCTGTTGCTCAGCAGCCCGGTCCGGTACCGGGGCCGCAGGCCCGCCAGGTAGTCGATGAGTTCGGAGTTCGCGACCCCGAGGTACTGCGCCCACATGTCGGCGATCACCGCGTCCGCAACGTGCCCATCAACCGACAGTCCACTACAGATCGCTTCCCGCACTTGCGATTCGGCGACGTCCCCAACTTCTCCCGCCGCCCAGATCTCGAACAACTCTGGCCCGACGTCGCCGAGCGCCAACCCCAACCGCCCCAGCCAGTCCCCGATGAACGTCATCTCCGAGTTCACCGCGAGCACTCCACCGATGTCGAACACGACCGCCCGTACCCCCATGGCCGCGAGTCTAGCGATGCCACGCACGACGATCAGATCAGCCGATCGCCCCACAACTTTGATCGCATCGAATGCAGCCGGAGGGCCGACTCTCCGTCGCCGGTCCGATCGGCAAATCGGCGCGATCGTGATGGGCATCATCGCCTTTGCCTTCGGTGTGGTCGGTCTACTGAGGTGATCGTTCGGCCGCAGCCCCGTGAGGCAGAAGGCACCGTGCCGTCGGCTCAGTCCGAGCCGAAGGACAGGGCGGCCACGGCGTTGAGGGTCAGTCCGATGCCGATGCCGCCAACGGTCCAGCCGAGAGCCTTGGCGCTGTTGCGGGTCAGCCAGTCGTTGACACGCTGCAGGATCGGATCGACCCGCTGGTGCGCGGTCAGGCGGGCGACCGCCAGCGCGGCTGCGGGCAGTGTCATCACGACGCAGTAGGTAGCCAATGAGACCGTGGTCAGAGCCCATGGAAGGTTGGCGTTCGCGAGCAGGGCGACCGCGGCGAGGTAGGGCAGCATCGTCGCGACCTCGAGGGCGGCCGCGACGACGGCTAGTTTCACCAGACCGGCTGTGCTGCCGGTGCCCGACATGGTTCGGGACCGCCAGAGCTGGATCTTGCCGGGTGTGCCCGCTCGCTGGGCGGCCCGAGCCTCCAGGCGGTAGCTGAGCGCGATGACGAGGACGCCGAGTATCAGCTGCCCGACGCGTAGCGGTGTAGGCGGAATGTCTATGCCGTCAATCGCTTTCAACGCGGCGTCCGCACCGAGGACCAGCAGGATTCCGACACCGAAGTAGAACACCGCGATGGTCGCGAGGTAGACCGCGATTCGACCGGCGCGCAGCCGCCCCGGAGCGAGTAACAGCCAGATCGGGATCAGGAGCGTGCCGAAACTGGTGCTGTCCACGAGCGCCAGTCCGATCAGCGCACCAACGAGGGCGACAGTCATCGATCTCCTTCCGGTCCGATAGCTGTCCCATGGTCGCTCAACCAATCACGGGATCACGTCGGCCCGAAGGAGGACCGGGGGTCGTAGATTTGGCGGGATCTGTACTACTTCAGTCGTATATCGGCCGGCACGTAAACGGCTTCGCGCTCCGGGTTCGCCGACCGCAGCGCGGGTCGAGGCGAGCTGTCCCCCACACTGCCGACGGTCGGGTTGTTGCCGGCATCGAGGATCTCGCCGTTGTGGTTGACCAGCTTTTGAGCTCGGAAACCTCTGTGTCCGTTATCCGTATCGCCTCCGATAGCCTCGGTGACCGTGGCGGCGTTCTTTCCTCCGATCGACCCGTACGCGGACGGCCTGCTCGAGGTGGGTGACGGCAACCAGGTCTACTGGTGCGCCAGTGGCAACCCCGGGGGCCGGCCTGTGCTGGTGGTGCACGGCGGGCCGGGTAGCGGGAGCAGCGCGCGGGCACGAAAAGCGTTCGACCCGAACCAATTCCGGATCGTGCAGTTCGACCAGCGGGGATGTGGGCGAAGTACGCCGAGCGCCGCCGAGGCGACCACCGACATGTCGATGAACACCACCGAGCATCTGATCGCAGACATGGAGCGGCTGCGCAGCCACCTCGGCATCGAGAGCTGGTTGCTGTACGGCGGATCTTGGGGGTCGACGCTCATCCTCGCCTACGCCCAGCGGTACCCGGGGCGGGTCACCGGGATCATCCTGATCGGCGTCACCACCACGCGCCGGCGCGAGATCGACTGGCTGTACCGGGGTCTGGCGCGACTGCTGCCTGCGGAATGGGCTCGGTTCCGCGCCGCGGCCCCGGGAGACGACAACCCGGTCGAGGCATACCGGCAGCTCCTCGAGCATTCGGACGCCGAGGTTCGACGGCGCGCGGCGGTCGAGTGGTGTCGCTGGGAGGACGCGGTCATCGCGCACGAATCACTGGGCAGCCCGGGGCAATACAGCGCCGTGCCGGACGCCGACATGCTCGCCTTCGTCCGAATCTGCACGCACTATTTCGCGCGTGCGGCCTGGCTCGACGAAGGTCTGCTGTTGCGCGAAGCCGGGCGGCTGGCCGGGATCCCCGGCGAGCTGATCCACGGCCGTCTCGACCTGAGCGCCCCACTCGAAACCGCCTGGGATCTGGCCGAACTCTGGCCGGATGCCCAGCTGCACATCATCGAGGACTCCGGTCACACGGGCAGCCCGGCCATGGGCGAGGCCCTCGCCGCCGCCATCGCGCGATTCTCGATAACTGATCCGCCCGGCTCACGAAACCAAGGAACCGCTATCCGCGACGAAGCCTGACGCCGGCTTCGCTCACAGCAGGCGTCGCACGGCGTCCACAACCGCGCGACGGCGACCGTCGACGCCGTCGGCGGTCGTGGCGGGTACACCGGCGACATTGCTCGGGCCCCACGCCAGAGCGATGCTCAGAACGATCGTCAGCAGCGCCTCGGGCGAGAAGTCGCGGCCCAGACCGGTCTTCTGCTGGACCGCGGCGAGCGCCCGCAGCTTGTCCTCGCGTGCCGGCGACGCGGCTGCCGGGTCCTCACCCGTGCGCTCCAGCCGGTGCCAGGTGGCCAGCCGGATCACCTCGGGATGCTGCTCGCAGTAGTCGAAAATCCGGCCCGCGTAGTCAGGGAGGTCGTCGGGAGTGAAGGGCACCGAGTCCAGGCCGTCGGTCACGTGGGCGTTCAGGACCGCATCGAAAAGCTGTTCCTTGCTGCAGAAATAGATGTAGATCAGGTTCTTGTTGGCCGACGCCGCCTTGGCGATGCGATCCACCCGTGCCCCGGCGATGCCGAACACGGCGAACTCGTGGGCGGCGGCGCTCAGGATGCGGGCCTTGGTGGCATCGGCTCGGGACATACGGGCCATCGTAATTGGGACTAACCGGTTAGTTTCGGGGCTCCCGGGCGCGCACCGGCGGTGTCAGCCGATCCCGAAGAAGTCGAAGGCCGCGTCGGACGCGAACAGCAGCACCGTGCACCACAGCGCGATCCCGGCCATCAGGGCACGAATCAGCGGCCAGCGCGGAATGCCCAGCGCCGCACCGAGCAGGGCCGAGCCCCAGGTCCCGAAGAGGGCGGGTCCGACAAGACCGAACCCCACCACGCCGTACCGGTCGAGAACTCGGCAGGCCCGTCGACCCGTACCGCCGGAGAGACGGGCATCGGTGGCCGACGACCCACGACGGCCGCGCCGACGGATATCGGCCCGGCCGCCGCTCCCCTGTCTTCGCGCCGCGGGCTGAAGGCCGCGACGTCCCGCAGACCCGAGAACGTGCGGGACCCCGCGCGCATCCCGAAGACCGCCCTCCGTCCCGAACCAGCCGGTACCGCAGCCGAATTCCAGCGAGCACGCCATTCCTGCCAGTACAGCCGAAGCCGTTCCATCGCGAACACCGCGAAGACGACGCACCCCGCAGCCCCCAGCAGCACCGCGACCAGCGCGACCGGACCCGGCAGCGCGAGCGAGAGCCCGATGGGAACCGCCGGGGTGCCGAGCGCGAAGCCCGCGAGCAGGGTCCAGGCGAATCGCCCCATCCGAATTCCTCTCAGCCGCATCGTGTGCGCCCGTCAGGTCGGCGCCGTCCACAAATCTAACTAACTGGTTAGTATGAGTCCATGGAAGACATCGATACCGTGTTCAGTGACCTGGCCGACCGAAAGTATCTGCTCCTCACCACGTTCCGGCGCGACGGCCGGGCGGTGCCCACTCCGGTCTGGGCGATGCGTGACGGGAACGCGCTGACCGTGATGAGCGATGCCGACGCCGGCAAGGTGAAGCGGATCCGGAACGGGGGCCGGGTGACGCTCGCGCCCTGCGACTGGCGCGGCAAGCCGCAGGGCGCGGAGGTGCCCGCGTTCGCCGAACTGCTGCCATTGGACGCGACCACGCACGTGGCCGATCTGATGAAGCGCAAATACGGCTTGGTTGCCCGGATCACGTTGCTGGGCAGCGCGCTACGCGGGAGTTCCAAGCGCATGGTGGGCATCACCATCCGGCTGGACGGGTAAGCAGGATCCGCCTGGTCGAGCGGAATTCGACCGGCACGGAACAAGGATCCGTCACTTGTTCACCACCGCAACCTGATTCGGCACGAACGCGGCCGGTCGGCCCGGCCGAGGCGAGGTCGACGGGAAGATCCCGGCGAACGAGTGACGGTCCCTCGAGATACCGTCCGCGCCATGGGCAAGCCTTCGCTGATCGCGATCAACCACGACGACTATCACGCCGAGCACATCGGCAGAACCTCGGACGGCAGGCAGTTCTTCCTCACGCTGGCGTTCGAGCCGGCGATCGGGCAGGACGAGGGCAACGAGTTCGTCGCCCTCTACCTGTTCGACGCGGACGGAACCTTCGTGGAGGCACGGATCGACGAATTCGGCCCGCGGGCAAGCATGGACATGGACCGTCGCACCGCGATCTACGAGCAGCGGCTCCGGGAGCTGGGCGAGGTGACCTTCACGCGCATCGAGGTCGCGCCCTTCGAACACGAGGCGTTCGGCACGACCTTCGGTCTCATCGCCCGTCCCGGCGACGAGGAGGACGAGCCGTGGTGGGTCGAACTGCACCCGGGGAACTGCATGGCGTTCTCCGAGCCGTGGGACAGCGGCGACTACGACACGTAAGCGGCGGCTACCGATCCAGGTATCGCGCGGACAGCCGGCGACGGTGGTCGGCGGGTGAGCCGTAGAGGGAGCGGTTCAGGGTCGCTCGCTTCAGGTGGGTGTGGATCCTGTGCTCCCAGGTGTAGCCGATGCCGCCGTGCAGCTGCATGGCCTTGCCCGCGATGCGCACCGCGGCGGCGCAGGTGTGGGACTTGGCCATCGAGACCGCGGTGGGGGCGTCCGGATCGCCGACGGACACCGCGTGCGAGGCCGCGGTGACCAGTTGGCGCGCCACCGAGATCTCCACGAGCATGTCGGCACAGGCGTGCTGGACGGCCTGGAACGAGCCGATCGGGCGAGCGAACTGGGTGCGGACCTTGGCGTAGGAGACGGTGGCCTCCAGCATGGCCTCGCTGATACCGAGGCTGTCGCACGCGATCGCCAGGGCGGCGCGGTCTCGGAGTCGGCCGAGGTCCGCACGTGGAGCGGTAAGTCGGAAAAGCGCTGTCGTGGACACGTTCTCGGCGGAAACGCGGCCCAGGCGGCGGGTCTGGTCGACGGTGGGGCGCGCGGCGACGGTAAGGCCGGGGGCGCCCGGCGTAACCAGGGCCAAAGCGAGGGACCCGTCGTGAGTGGTCGCGGGGACCAGCAGATGAGAGGCGACCGGCGCATCCATCACCAGGTCCAACTGGCCTCGCAGGCGGTCGCCGGGATCGAGGTGGAACACCGGCCTGGTGTCGGCAGCGTGCTGCGTGTCGAGCACGACGATGGGAATCGCACTGCCGGAAACCGATTCGACCAGCAGCCGGTCGCGTTCCGCGCACGGTTCCGCCGCCGCCAGCGCCCCGATTCCCAGCGCGGCCGCTCCGGGATACGCCGAACACGCTGCGGCCCGGCCGATCTCGGTGAGCAGCACGGCGACCTCCGCGAATGTCGCTGCCGCGCCGTCATGGTCGGCGTCGACCTCGAGGCCGAGCCAGCCCGCGCGCGCGATGGTCGCCCAGTCCACGGCCCGGGCCGGGTCCGAGCGGCCGAGCAGCTCGCGGGCCACGTCGCGCAATTCGTCGTGCAGCTCGCCGAACTCGATGGCGGTACCCATCAACTCTCCTTCTGGGGGCGTGGGAGGCCGAGCCCGCGTTCGGCGATGATCGTGCGCTGGATCTCGCTCGCGCCGCCGGGGATCGTCCACTCCCAGGATCCGACGAAGTCCAGCACCCAGGCCCCGGATTCCCAGCCGCCGGACATGGGTTTGCGCAGCACGGTGTGGGCCGCGACGCCGCCGATCTCCGTGGCGAAATCCATGGTGCGCTGCAGTAATTCGCTGTAGTACAGCTTCGCGACGGAGGCGTCGGCCGGCCCGACCGTACCGGTGGCGTGGCGTGCGACGAGGTCGCGGCACAGCGCTCGCAGGCCGGCGATCTCGGTGTCGAGGGCGGCCAGGCGATCGGCTACCAGCGGATCGTCGATGGGACGACTGCCCAGCGGCCCGGGGACGAGGCAGTCGCGCACCAGTCGATCGAATCCGGCGTGGCCGAGCCGCTCGGCCAGTTCCAGCATGGTCAGGCCGCGCTCCGCGCCCAAGGTCTGCTGCGCCACCTGCCAGCCGCCGTGTTCGGGGCCGATCAGGTTGGCGGCGGGGACCCGCACCTCGTCCAGGAAGATCTCGCAGAAATGCGCCTCCCCGGTCGCCTGGCGGATGGGCCGGACCTCGACGCCCGGGGTGCGCATATCGAGCAGGAAGTACGAAATCCCCTGCCGTTTGGGCGCATCGGGGTCGGTGCGGGCCAGCAGCAGGCACCAGTCGGCGTAGTGCGCGCCGCTGGCCCACACCTTCTGGCCCGAGACGATGAAGTCCGTCCCTTCGCGGCGGGCGGTGGTCCGCAGGGAGGCCAGGTCGGATCCGGCTTCGGGCTCGGAAAACCCCTGCACCCAGATCTCGCCGTCGGTGATGGCCGGCAGGTGTCGGGCGATCTGCTCGGGTGTGCCCGCCGCCAGCAGGGTGGCCGCGGCGTGGTGGATGGCGACGAAGGACAGGACGAGGCGGGGCGCGTCGTGCGCGGCGAGCTCCTGGTAGAGCACGACCTGGTGCTCGACGGACATGCCGCCGCCGTGTTCGGCGGGCCAGTGCGGGACCGCGAACCCCGCTCGATGCAGGCGCGCGAACCATTCCCGTTGGAAGTCGGCGAATTCCGTGTCGGAGGCGCCGGTCTGCGTCCGCCGCCAGTCGGCGGGGACGTTGTCCCGGCACCACTCACGCACGGCGGCCCGGAATTCCGCGAGGTCGGCGTCGGTGCGCCCGGGCGCGGCCAGCTCGGTCATCGCGCCCGCTCCCGCAGCGCCATCAGCTTGTCGCGATGCTCGGCGGACTGCATCGTCACCACTTCGGCGGCGAAACCGGCCTGCATCGGCCCGGCCAGCGCCTGCGAAAGATACATGTTCACAACCCGTTTCGTGGCCCGCAGCGCTTCGGCGGGCTGCCCGGCGAGACGATGGGCCAGCGCGCGTGCTTCGCCCAGCAGGTCGTCGGCGGGGACGACGCGGCTGGCCAGTCCCAGCTCCACCGCGGTCGCCGCGTCGATGCGGTCCCCGGTGTACAGGTACTCGCGGGAGCGCAGGATCGGGGTGAGCAGCGGCCAGAACGCCGCCCCGCCGTCGCCCGCCACCAGGCCCACCGCCACGTGCGGGTCGGCCAGGTGCGCGCGGTCGGAGATCAGCACGACGTCCGACAGCACGGCCAGGCTCGCGCCGAGCCCGACTGCCGCGCCGTTCACCGCGGCGATGACCGGCAACGGGAACCGCAGCATCTCCTCGATGATCTGCGCGCCTTCACGAATGCTCTCGTCCCGGGCCACCGGATCGTCCAGGAACGAGGTGATCCAGCCCAGATCTCCACCGGCGCTGAAGGTCCGGCCCGCGCCGGTGAGGATGACGACCCGCGCCTCGGTATCGGCCGCGAGCTGACGCCACACGTTGGCCAGCGCCCAGTGCAGGTCCCGGTTCACCGCGTTCAGGTCCGCGGCGCGGTCGATGATCACGGTGCGGATCGGGCCGTCGCTCTCGACGGTGAGTTCGGGCGGCAAGTCGTAGTCCACGCTCACGCTCCTGTCGGTTCGGAGAACAGTCCGGCCAGGCCGCGTTGCTCGACGCGGCGCGTCAGCAGTTCCTCGGTACCCGAACGGCCACGGGGGAATCGGCGCAGCGGCAGGCTGAAGCGCGAGAGCCAGGACAGCGGTGACTCGTCGCAGAAGCCGAGGGCGCCGTGCACCTGGTGCGCGACCCGCAAGACGATGTCGGCGGCTTCGATCGCGGCGAGCCGGGCGGCGAGCGCGTCGTTCAGGGCGTCCGGGCGGCGGTCCTGAATGCTCCAGAGTGCGTAGCGGACAAGCATTTCCACGCCCCGCCGCTCGACCTCGGCATCGGTGAGCTGGAACTGCACGGACTGGAACTCGGCGAGCGGCCGCCCGAACTGCTCGCGCACGAGCACGTGCTCGCGGGCGAGATCCATGGCCCGGTCCAGCATGCCGAGCAGGGTCCAGCAGGGCAGCACCAGCCCCAGCGCCGCCTCGCGCTCGCCGTCGGGGGTCGCGGGGCCGAGCACCCGCACGTTCAGGCGGGTCACGAACATCGACGAGCGGGCGGGCGAATCCGGTTCGCGCGGTGTGATGTCGGCGCGCTCCCCCGCCATCGTCACCCCGGACCAGCGCCCGTCGAGGGCCGCGATCGCGCCCCGGGGTTCGGGCCCGTCCACCACGATCAGCCCGTCGGACCCGGGTGTGCGCGCCAGCCGTTCGGCGACCGGATAGGGCACCGCGAAGTACCCGGCGCTGCGGCACAGGGCGGCCGCGGCCTCGAGTTCCACCGGCTCGTCCCGGGGCGTGAGGTCCCACGCCCCGAGCGCGGTCAGTATCGGTTCGACCAGGTCCGCGCGCCGCGCCGGATCGGCCTCGGCCCGGTACAGCAGGTCGTCCCCGCCGGCGGCGCGGAAGGCGCGCAGCGACTCCCGGCCGAATTCCCGTGCCTCATCGCACAGCTCGATGTTCATATGTCTGTTCTCCCACCGCGCCGGTTCAGGCCGCGTCGCGGTTCTTGCGGGGCGCCAGCAGATTTCGGGCCAGCAGGATGCGCTGCATCTCGATGCTGCCGGAGGCGACGGTCGCCGCGTTGGCGTAGCGCCAGTGATCCTCGACCGCGCGGGCGAACCTGCGATGCACCGGATCATCCGGGTCGGCGGCGTGCGCGATCTCGCTGAGTACCGCGGCGCTGTCCTGGTCGAGCCGGGTCACCGCGATGCGGTACGCGGCGGCGTCGGCGGGTGACACCTGTCCGGAATCCTGCAGCGCGACAACCTGATAGGCGAGCAGCCGAGCACGTCGGCAGTGAGTGAGTCCGCGTGCCCAGCGTCCACGCAGATCTGCGGGCAACTGCTCCCAGCGCGAGCCCAGCACCTCCGGCGCGGCGTGCAGCAGCCGTTCGCAGCGGGCGTACCGGGCGATGCCGACCCGTTCGAAGGCCAGTACCTCCTGCACCACGGACCAGCCGCCGCCCACCTCGCCCAGTACATCGGCCTCGGTGGCCCGCACCCCGTCGAGGAACACCTCGTTGAGGTGGTGCGGCCCGAGCATGGCGCCGATGGGCCGCACGTCGATGCCCGGATCGGACATGGGCAGCAGGAAAACGGTGAGGCCCTGCTGTTTTCGCTCCTCGACGGAGGTGCGCGCGAGCAGGAAGCACCACTGCGCCATGGTGGCGTAGGAGGTCCAGATCTTCTGCCCGGAGATGCTCCACCCGTCGCCGTCCGGCCGGGCGGCGGTGCGCAGGGAGGCCAGGTCCGAGCCCGCGTCGGGTTCGCTGAAACCCTGGCACCAGATCACCTCGCCGCGCGCGATCGGCGGCAGGTGTTTGCGCTGCTGTTCGGCACTGCCGTGCCGCATGATCGTCGGCCCGACCCAGTTCACGCCCATGTACTGCGCGCCGCGCGGTTCGTGCCGCGCCCACATCTCCTCGCGCACCGCGGTCTGCTCCCAGATCGAGGTGCCGCGCCCGCCGAACTCGGGCGGCCAGGCCGCGCACAGCAGGCCCCGATCCGACAGCAACCGGCAGAAGCGCTGGGCGACGGCCAGATCGGCGGGATCGTCGGTGAAAGCGCCGAGAAAATCGGCCGGGACCTCGTCCGCTATCAAACGCCGCAGGTCCCCCCTGAGCGTTGCGACGGACTCTCCCATTGTGAAGTCCATGGGGCGGAGGTTACTTCAATCCTCATAAGGATAGCAATGTTTGAAGGTCAATACGCCGGTGATTAGACTTCGCCCATGCAGCGAACGGTGTGGGTGCGCGTGAGCACGAATCCGGGGCGGTCCCAGTGACCGCTGCTCGGCGTGGACGGCCCGCCGGCCGCATCCCCCAGCTCCGCATCGCCGAAACCGTTGCCGCGGAACTGCGTTCGCGCATCCTGGCCGGCGACGAGGACTATCGCCTGCCCACTCAGGAACAGCTGGTGCAGGACTTCGGCGTCAGCTACCCCTCCATTCGCGAGGCGCTGCGCATCCTCGAGACCGAGGGCCTGGTGACGGTCCGGCGCGGCAATGTCGGCGGCGCGGAGGTGCACCGGCCGGACGAGTCGTCCGCGGCGTATCACCTGGGCCTGGCCCTGCAGGGCGCCCGCGTCACCCTCGGCGATCTGGCCGACGGCCTGCGCCTGCTGGAGCCGCAGTGCGCGCGCGCCTGCGCCGAACGACCCGATCGGGCCGAGACCGTGATTCCGGCGCTCACCGAGAACGTCGACGCGTGCGCGGCGCTGGTCCAGGACGGTGTCGCCTTCACCCATACCGCGCGGGAATTCCACGATCTCATCGTCTCTTTCACCCCCAACCTCACCGTTCGCTACGTCGTGAGCACGCTGGTCGCGCTGTGGTCGACGCAGGAAGAAGCCTGGGCGGAGGCGCTGACCAAACGCGGTGAGTACCCGTCCGCAGATGAGGCGTCCGAGGTGGTGCGCACGCACCGGCGCATCGTGCGCGAGATCGCGGCCGGCCGGGCGTCCGAGGCCGAGCGGCTGTACCGCACACACCTGGCCGCGACCCAGAACCTGGTGATCGACCGCTTCGGCGACGGCGTGGTCAATGCGGCCGCGTCGGCGCGGTCGGCCTTCGGGTCAACCCCGCGCACGCGCATCTGAGCGTTCCACCCCAGATAACCGGGCTCTATTTGGCGTTGACGTGCAATAATACTGTTCTCACGAAGTAGTATTTACTTCTCGAATGCGAGCACTACGGTCTCCTCGAACAGGCGCGCAGCCCACTCGGCCTGGGCATCTTTCGCTCCGAGTCGAGCTTAAACATGCTGTACAACAGCACTATTGGTCGACATCTCAGCGCAGCGAGCGCGCCGACCCCACCATCTCCGAAACTCCCCGAACCTCCCCAACTTCCCGTCGATCCAGGGCTTACGGCACCGAAGTATTGCTATCCTTATGAGGATTGAAGTAGCGTACTTCCACGGATCAGTGGCCTGCATCACGCCCACGGAATCGCCCCCGGCAGCGCAGCCCGAATCCGCGACCGCACTTCGCACTCACACGGGAGGCCCCGCCTTGTCTCAAGGGGCGCGCTACAGCAGCACCACATCCATCACGCTCGCCGAGGGCGTGCGTATCGAACGGCTCACCCCGCCCAGCAGGCTCTTCGGCGCGAACGGGCTACGCACCGGCGCCGACAACCGGATCTATGTCGCCCAGGTCGCAGGCAGCACCATCAGCGCCATCGACATCGGCACCGGGGACATCGAGACCATCAGCGCCAAGGGCGGCGACATCGTCGCGCCCGACGACATCGCCTTCGATCCGGACGGCAACATCATCGCGACCGAATACCTGGACGCGCGAGTCAGCGTGCGCGGCAAGGACGGCCGGTCCCGGGTGCTGCGCGACGACCTGCCCGGCGCCAACGGCATCACCGTCCACCAGGGGCGGTTGTTCGTCAACGAATGCCGGCCCGGCGGACGCCTGATGGAACTGCCGCTCGACGGCGGTGCGCCGAAGGTGTTGCAGGACAACCTGATCATGCCCAACGCCATGGAAGTCGGGCCCGACGGGCTCCTGTACTACCCGGTCATGGGCACCAACGACATCTGGCGCATCGACCCCGACGGCGGCGAGCCCGAGCGGGTGGTCGGCGACCTGGGCGTCCCCGACTCGGTCAAGTTCGACCCGCAGGGGTTCATCGTCTCGACCCAGGTGCACACCGGCGAGGTGCTGCGGATCAACCCGCGCACGGGCGAACGCGAGCTGCTGGCGCAGCTGAATTCGGGCCTGGACAACTGCACCTTCGTCGGCGACCGGCTGTTCGTCTCCAACTTCTGCGGTGAGATCACCGAGGTGCTGGCGGGCGGCGAGACCAAACAGCTGCTCGCGGGGGGTCTGTTGTGGCCACTCGACCTGGCGGTCACCCCCGAGGGCGTGCTGTACGTCGCGGACGGCACCTTCTTCTACGTCCTGCGCGACGGCGAACTACACACCGTCGCTTCGCTTTTCAGCCCCAACACGCCCGGCTATATCCGGGGGTTCACCCTGGTCGGTTCCGGCGAGTTCGTGGGCACCACCTCGAGCGGGCAGGTCACCTTCTTCGCACCCGGCACCGATGCCGAACCGCAGGTGGTCGCCGAGGGCTTCGACCAGCTCTACGGCCTGGTGGCCACCGCGAACCGCACCGTGGTCACCGCCGAGCTCGGCACCGGGCGGGTGCTGTCCATCCGCACCGGCGGCGAGGTCGAGGTACTCGCCTCGGGCCTGGCCGCCCCGATGGGCGTGGCGTTCGGCCCGGACGGCACGATCCTGGTCTCCGAGTCCGGCGCCGGGCGGATCGTCTCGGTCGGCGGCGCGGGCGTGGACATCGTGGTCGACGGACTCGACACCCCGCAGGGAATCCTGGTGCGCGGCAATCACTTGCTGATCGTCGACGTCGGGCTCAAGGCCCTGATCAGCGTCGACCTCGAGACCAAGACCCGCACGACGCTGGCCGCGAACCTCCCGGTCGGCGCGCCTCCCGGCGTCGTCGCCAAACCCCTCAACGCGAGCCCGCCGTTCTCCGGTCCCATGGGCCCGTTCGCGGGCATCGCCGCAGGCCCCGACGGCACCATCTACCTCTCGGCCGATGCCGAGGGCAGCGTCCTGGCGCTGACGATCGGAGCGTGAGTTCCCCATGGGTGAACCCGGATTCGGGCTCGAAGGCCGCATCGTCATCGTCTCCGGTGCGGGCGGCGGCGGTATCGGCACGGCGGTGACCCGCATGGTCGCCGCCGCCGGGGCGACGGTGATCGCGGTGAGCAGATCGCCGGAGAACCTGGAAAAGCACATCGCACCCCTTGCCGCACAGGGGCTTCCGATCATCTCGGTCCCGGCCGACGCCGCCACCGACGAAGGCGTGGCCGCGGTGCTCGAGTACGTCCGGCACACACCCGGCCGGTTGCACGGCCTGGTGAATGTCGCCGGTGGGGCGGCGGTCTCGGACTGGATGCCCGCGATCCGGGTGACGCGGTCGAACTGGCGCGAGCTGTTCACCCAGAACCTGGAATCGATGTTCTTCATGAGCCAGGCGGTCGCGGCCGAGCTGCAGGCCGCCGGGCACCCGGGTTCGATCGTGTCGATCTCCTCGATCAGCGGTATGAACACCGCGCCCTTCCACATCGGTTACGGCACAGCGAAATCCGCGCTCGTCGCGGTGACCCGCACGCTCGCCCTGGAACTGGCCGGAGCCGGGATCCGGGTGAACGCGGTCGCGCCCGGCGTCACCGCGACCCCGGCCTCACGCGCCTACGTCGGCGAGGATCCCGACCGCGACCGCCGCGCGATCGCCATGGGCCGGCGCGGCTCGCCCGAGGAACAGGCGGGGCCGATCCTGTTCCTGCTCTCGGACCTGTCGACCTACATCACCGGTCAGACCCTGCTCGTGGACGGCGGCCTGAACCTCAAGTGGACCCACCTCGGGGCCGACAACACCTCGCTGTTCCTCGAGGACGAAGACTTCCGCGCCGCACTCACCCGCTGACACCACGGTCGACCACAGGAGGATGTCGTGACCGAAACCGTCGAAAACGCTTCCGCGCCCGCCGAACCCCTGGCGACTCCCAAACAGATCGGGGTCGAGGCGTACATCTCGCCCGAGTACGCCCGCGCCGAAGGCGACAAACTGTGGGCCAAGGTCTGGCAGCAGGTGTGCCGGGTCGAGGAGATCGCCAAGGTCGGTGACTTCCTCACCTACGACATCATGGCCGACTCCATCATCGTGGTGCGCACCGCGCCCGACACCATCCGCGCCTATCACAACGTCTGCGCGCACCGGGGCCGGCGGCTCGTGGACACCCCGCCCGGAGCGCACGACGCCCGCGGCGCCGCACGGCAGTTCATCTGCGGCTTCCACGGCTGGCGCTACGACCTCGAGGGCCGCAACACCTTCGCCGCCGAGCGCGAGGACTGGACCTGCGGGCTCACCGAGCGCAACGACGGCCTCCAGCACGTGCGGGTGGACACCTGGGGCGGCTGGGTCTTCATCAACATGGACCCCGAGTGCGAGCCGCTGCGCGACTACCTCGAGCCCGCCGCGAGCCTTCTCGAGCACTTCGAACTCGAGAACATGCGGTACCGGTGGCGGCGCTGGCTGACCTTCGACTGCAACTGGAAGGTCGCCTTCGAGGCGTTCATGGAGACCTACCACGTCCCCTACACGCACCCGGAGTTCATGAACTTCGGGCAGTTCCTGGGCTGGGCGCGGGCACAGGGCAAGCACAGCAACATCGGCTACGACGCGCCCAAGGGCATGGAGGAGAACCAGGCCAAGGTGCGCCTGGGCAGCGGCCCCGACGCCCGGGTGTCCACGGCCGAGCTGCAGAACTTCACCTGGGAGAACGCCAACACCAACACCACCCGCACTCTCGTCGATGTGGCCAACCGGCTGGTCGACGAATTGCCCGAGGGCACACCGGCGCCCGAGGTCCTGCGGTACTGGCTCGACACCGCGCGCACGGAAGACGAAGCGCGCGGGGTGGTCTGGCCGAAGATCGATCCCGCCGTGGTCGCGCGGGCCGGCACGGCCTGGCAGATCTTCCCCAACTTCCAGATCGGCCACGCGCTGAACAACATGCTGTGCTACCGATTCCGGCCCTACGGCCAGGATCCGGACCGGTGCATCTTCGAGGCCGCGGTGTTCGAGCTGTTCCCGCTCGGGCAGGAGCCGCACACCGAATGGGAGTACACCCCGGTCGGGGATCCCGGCTGGCGCACCGTGCTGCCCCAGGATTTCGACAATATGGCCGCCGTGCAGCAGGGCATGAAGAGCCGCGGGTTCTCCGGGCCCAAACCCAATCCGTACCGCGAACGCAGCGTGGTGAACCTGCACCACAACCTGGCCAGCTACATGGGGACCGGCGAACCCCGCGATCTGGCTTGAATCATCTTCTCCGACAAGGACACACGAGAATGCAAGACTGCACACCCACGCAGACGCCCGAGATCGACCTGGACGCGCTGCGCGCGAAGTACCTCGCCGAACGCGACAAGCGACTGCGCACCGAGGGCCAGGGCCAGTACCTGTCCACCGAGGACGGATTCGAGAACTTCCACGCGGGCGACCCCTACTCCCCCGTGGTGCCGCGCGAGCCGATCACCGAGGAGATCGGCGTCGCGGTCCTCGGCGGCGGCTGGGCGGGCCTGCTCGCCGGCGCCCGCCTGCGCGAGGCCGGGGTCACCGACTTCCGAATCATCGAGCACGCGGGCGATTTCGGCGGGGTGTGGTACTGGAACCGCTACCCGGGAATCCAGGTCGACACCGACAGCTACCTGTACCTGCCGCTGCTCGAGGAGACCGGCTACATCCCCAGCGAGAAGTACACGCGCGGGGACGAGAACTTCGAGCACGCCCAGCGCATCGGCAAGCACTACGACCTGTACGAGCGCGCCATCTTCGGCACCATGGTCACGTCCCTGGAATGGGACGAGGCGATCGGGCGCTGGCGCATCGGCACCAACCGCGACGACGACATCCGGGCCCGCTTCGTGATCATGGCCCAGGGGCCGTTCAACAAGCCGAAGCTCCCCGGCATCCCCGGCATCGGGGATTTCCAGGGCCACACCTTCCACAGCGCGCGCTGGGACTACGACTACACCGGGGGTACCTCGCGCGGCGGACTGGACAAGCTCGCGGGCAAGAAGGTCGCGGTCATCGGCACCGGAGCCAGTGGGGTCCAGGTCATTCCGCACATCGCCGAATCCGCCGAGCACCTCTACGTCTTCCAGCGCACGCCCTCGTTCATCAACGAGCGCGGCGACATCCCGACCGATCCCGACTGGGCGGCCACGCTCGAGCCGGGCTGGACCGAGGTGCGCAAGCGCAACTTCCACACCGCGGCGTTCGAGGCGTTCGCGCCCGGTGAGAAGGACCTGATCTGCGACGGCTGGACCGAGGTCTCCCGCAACCTGGAAGCGCGGATCAGCGCCGACAACGGCTGGGCGACACTGACCCCGGAGAAGTTCGTCGAACTCCGCGAGATCGAGGACTACCGGGCGATGGAGCGCGTACGCCGGCGCGTGGACGAGCTCGTGGACGACCCCGCGACCGCCGAGGCGCTCAAGCCGTACTACCGGTTCCTGTGCAAGCGGCCGTGTTTCAGCGACGAGTACCTGCCGACCTACAACCGCGACAACGTCACACTGATCGACGTCTCGGCGACCAAGGGCGTGGAGCGCATCACCGCCACGGGCATCGTCGCAGACGGCGTCGAGCACGAGGTGGACTGCATCATCTTCGCCAGCGGCTTCGAGATCACCACCGATCTGGACCGCCGCCTGGGCATCGCGCCGTTCACCGGCCGCGACGGGCTCTCGCTCTACACCCATTGGGCCGAGGGCTATTCCACCCTGCACGGGCTCACCACCCACGGGTTCCCGAACGTGTTCTTCACCGGATTCCTGCAGGGCGGGGTGACCGCCAGCATCACGGCGGTCTTCGACCAGCAGGCCAAGCACATCGCCCACATTCTGGGGCACGCCTTCGAATCCGGGATCACGACCGTCGAGCCGACGGCCGAGGCGGTCGCCGCCTGGGTGAACACCGTGCGCGAGACCGCGATCGACAATTCCGCGTTCCAGCGCGAGTGCACGCCCGGCTACTACAACAACGAGGGCGAGAAGAACATTCGCTCGCACCTGGGCGAGCCCTACTGGCCGGGCTTCTACGCCTTCGACGAGGTGCTGCGGGAGTGGCGGGACGCCGGGGACATGCCGGGGTTGAACGTCAGCAAATAGCCCGTAAGGCACTGCTGGAGAGGATATTTCGTGGATGAACTGAGATACGACGGCCGGGTCGCGGTGGTCACCGGCGGCGGTCGCGGCCTGGGGCGCGCATACGCGCTGCTGCTGGCCGAGCGCGGTGCGAAGGTGGTGGTCAACGACCCGGGCAGCAGTGTGCGCGGCGAGGGTGTGGATGTGAATCCGGCGGTGTCGGTTGTCCAGGAGATCGAGGCCGCGGGCGGGACCGCCATCGCCTGCACCAAATCGGTCGCGACCCCCGAGGGCGGTCAGGGCATCGTCGATACCGCCCTGGGCTGCTACGGCCGGCTCGACATCCTCATCCACAACGCGGGCAACGTGCGCTACGGATCGCTGCGCGAACTGTCCTACGCGGATTTCGAATCCGTCCTGGACGTGCACCTGCGCGGGGCGTATCACGTCGTGCGACCGGCATTTCCGGTCATGGCCGACGCGGGCTACGGCCGGGTGGTGCTCACCTCCTCGATCGGCGGGCTGTACGGCAACAAAGGCGTGGCCAACTACGCCGTCGCCAAGTCCGCGATGATCGGCCTGTCGAACGTGATCGCCCTGGAGGGCGCCGAGCACGATGTGAAGAGCAATGTCATCGTGCCCGCCGCGGTCACCCGCCTCGCCGACGGCCTGGATACCTCGGCCTATCCCCCGATGGGGCCCGAGCTGATCGCCCCCGCCGTCGGCTGGCTGGCGCACGAATCCTGCACCGTCACCGGCGAAATGCTGGTGGCGGTGGCGGGCCGAGTCGCCCGCGCGTACATCGCCGAGACCCCGGGCGTCTACCGGCCCGAGTGGAGTGTCGAGGAGATCGGCGCGCAGATCGAGCACATCCGCGACACCGCGGACTCGTGGACGCTGCCGCCGGTGCCCGACGGCCACACCGTCCATCTCACAAAGAGTTTCGAGCTAGCCACGGAGGCAGCCAACCATGGCCGTTAAGGTTTTCGAACGCATCCTTCAGCTCTTCGAGGCCGAGGGCATCAACACCATCTTCGGTATCCCGGATCCGAACTTCGTGCACATGTTCCATCTCGCCGAGGAGCGCGGCTGGAACGTGATCGCGCCGCACCACGAGGAATCGGCGGGCTTCATGGCCGAAGCGGTGTCGCGGATGACGGGTAAGGCAGCGGTGTGTATCGGCACCCTGGGCCCGGGTGTGGCGAACCTGGCCGCCGCCATGATGTGCGCCAAGGTGGAGAACTCCCCCGTCATCTTCCTGGGCGGGCAGCGCGCGCGGATCACCGAGCAGCGGGTCCGGCGCGGGCGCATCCAGTTCGTGAAGCAGGCCGAGCTGTTCACGCCCTCGGTGAAGTACAGCGCCAGTATCGAATACGCCGATCAGACCGACGAGATCATCCGCGAGGGCCTGCGCCGGGCGCTGACCGGCACCCCGGGCCCGGTGTACATCGAGTGGCCCAAGGGCATCATCCAGGAGGAACTCGATGTGCCCGAACCCCTTCCCCCGCACCGGTATCGGCTCGTCGGGCAGACGGCCGGGCAGAACCTGATCGACGAGGCCGCCGCGCTGATCCGCGCCGCCGAACAGCCGATCCTGCTGGTCGGGCACGGGGTGCACACCACCCGCGCGGGCGCGGCGGTGCGGGCGCTGGCCGAGGTCATGGCGTGCCCGGTGATCCAGACTTCCGGCGGCACCTCGTACATCGAGGGCCTCGAGGACCGCACGTTCGCCTACGGCTTCTCCCCGTCGGCCATCGAGGCGGTGGTCAAGTCCGATCTGTGCCTGGCCATCGGCACCGAACTCGGCGAACCCGTGCACTACGGGGTCGGGCGGCACTGGGTGGCGGGCGAGGCGAAGCGGTCGTGGATTCTGGTGGAACAGAATCCGGAGGCGATCGGGGTCAACCGCGCCATCGACGTGCCGCTGGTCGGCGATCTGCGGGCCATCGTGCCGCAGCTGACCGAGGCGCTGCGGGACACCCCGCGCACCCCGACCGCGGAGCTGGCGGGCTGGATCGAGCAGGATGCCGCGCGGCTGGCCGAGCTGGCCGAGACCGCGCCCTCGGGCCGGTCCCCGGTGCATCCGGCGCGCCTGATCGTGGAGGCCACCAAGGCGTTTCCCGCCGACGGCATCATGGTGCGGGACGGCGGGGCGACCACGATATTCGGGTGGACGTACTCCCAGGCCAAACCGCGCGATGTCATCTGGAATCAGAACTTCGGGCACCTGGGCACCGGAATCCCCTACGCGGTGGGGGCTTCGGTGGCCGACGGCGGCAAGCGGCCGGTGATGCTGATCTCCGGTGACTCCTCGTTCCAGTTCCATATCGCCGAACTGGAGACCGCGGCGCGACTGAACCTGCCGCTGGTGTGCGTCGTGGCGGTGGACTACGCGTGGGGGCTCGAGGTCGGGGTCTACAAGGGCCTGTTCGGGCAGGGGTCGCTCGAGACCGGTACACACTGGAGCACCGACGTCCGATTGGACAGGGTCGCAGAGGGTTTCGGCTGCTACGGCGAATATGTGGAGAAGGAAGAGGAGATCGCGCCCGCCATCGCCCGCGCCTACGCCAGCGGCAAGGTCGGGGTGATCCACGTGGCGGTCGACCCCAAGGCCAATTCCGAGGAGATGCCCAGTTACGACGAATTCCGTACCTGGTACGCGGAAGGGACACAGTAGTCATGCGCGAATACGGGAAGTTCTACATCGGCGGCGCCTGGGTCGATCCGGCCGGGCCGGAGACCTTCGACGTGGTGAATCCGGCGACCGAGCAGGTGTGTGGACGGGTCGCGAGCGGGTCGGCCGCGGATGTGGACCGGGCGGTGGCCGCCGCGCGCGCGGCGTTCCCCACCTGGTCGACTACCCCGGTGGCCGAACGGGTTTCGGTGCTGCGCGCGATCGGCGAGCAGTACGCCAAACGGTCCTCCGACCTGGCCGCGGCCCTCACCGAGGAGATAGGCGCGCCCGCCGCGCTGGCGGGCGGCTTCCAGCTGAATCTGGGCACCGGACATCTCGAGACCGCCATCGAGGTGCTCGAGCGGTTCGCGTTCGAGGAGCAGCGCGGCGACACCCGGATCGTGCGCGAGCCGATCGGGGTGTGCGGGCTCATCACCCCGTGGAACTGGCCGCTGAGCCTGATCGCGGTGAAGGTGTTCCCGGCCCTGGCCACCGGCTGCACCATGGTGCTCAAACCGGCCGAGCGCGCGCCGTTCAGCGGGCAGATCTTCGCCGAGATCCTCGATGCCGCGGGTGTTCCCGCGGGCGTGTTCAATCTCGTGCAGGGCGACGGCCCCGGCGTCGGGGTCCCGCTGTCCGCGCATCCGGACGTGGATCTGATCTCGTTCACCGGCTCCACCCGGGCCGGCATCGAGGTGGCCCGCAACGCGGCGCCGAGTGTGAAGCGCGTGGTGCAGGAACTCGGCGGCAAGAGCCCGAACATCGTGCTCGATGACGCCGACCTGCCCGCCAATGTCGCCGCGGCCATCGGCCCGGTCATGATGAACGCCGGCCAGACGTGCAGCGCGCTGACCCGCATGCTCGTGCCGCGGGCCCGCATGGGTGAGGCCGTCGAGGCCGCCCGTACGGCGGCGGCCCAGCTCACGGTCGGCGATCCGGCCGGTGATGTCGCGCTGGGTCCGGTGGTTTCGGGCCCGCAGTTCGAGAAGGTGCAGGCGCTGATCCAGCGCGGCATCGACGAGGGCGCGACCCTGGTCGTCGGCGGCCCCGGCCGCCCGGATGGCCTGAGCACCGGCTACTACGTCAAACCGACGGTCTTCGCTGATGTCACCAACGACATGACGATCGCCCGGGAGGAGATCTTCGGCCCGGTGCTGTCGATACTCGCCTACGACGACATCGACCACGCGGTCACGATCGCCAACGACACCGACTACGGCCTCGCCGCGAATGTCGCCGGCGCGGACCCCGAGCAGACCCGGGCCGTGGCCCGCCGCCTGCGCGCCGGCTACGTCACGATCAACGACGCCTTCGACTTCCACTGCGCCTTCGGCGGCTACGGCAAGAGCGGAAACGGCAGGGAGTGGGGCGAGTTCGGCTTCCACGACTACCTGGAGATCAAGAGCATCGTCGGCTATGGCGCCTGAGGGGCGGGGAGTACACCCAGGCCTCGCGGACGAGGAAGCAGAAGACCGAGGAATCTCGTTTCATGCTCTGCTGCAACATCGTTCGGGTACCTCTGCCCGGGTGAGCCCACCACGGAGGGCTCCCCGGGTCGTACTCTCGTGGTCGTGCCGTCACCTCTCCAGGACACGCTCTTCCTGCTCATGATGGAACCCGAGCGCCCCGAACCACTTCGTCATGCCACGGCCGCACTCCCCCTCGCACTAGCCGAATTCTTCTCGATCGTGGGCGAGATCCCGCTCGGCCAGGACGGTTTCCCCCGCACCGTGTGGAACGAGGGAAGCAGCGACCGGCCGATGATCGGCGAGGTGAACGACCATTCGTGGACGGTCGGCCTCCCCGCATTGCTCGCGGACTACTGGGCCGCGGAGATCAGCCCGCTCGCCGCTTTCATGGACCCGACGGCCGAGTTGCCACCGAATCCGCCCGCCGAGTCGTTGCACCTGCTGTTCACCAACGAAACTCGCGATGGCCGCGCCTACGTCGAACTCGACGGCACCGACGATCCCCCGGTCCACGAGTTCTTCTCGTCATCCGGCTGGGCCGCCTCGTCGCGACCGTTTTCCGCATGGCTGTTCACGCTGTTCGCCGACGCCTACCGCGCGCACGCCTGGGCTCCGCTCTCGTTCTGGGGCCCCGAAGCCGACCTCGAGCGCTCCGCGGAAAGCGCACCCCTGCAACTGTTCAAATCCGGCCTGTGGCTACGTGCACGCGGTCCGCTGTCCGCCGCCGCCCGCGTCGCCGTGTCCGCCGCGTTCCCCGACCACGAGGCCCGCCCGTTCGACGACGCGAACCTCGAGCAGTTCACCGACACCGACGCCGCGATCTGGATTGTCGGCGAGCACTGGTGGCTATGGGCCGACACCGCTCCCGCCCTGGCCCGGATCGCCGACATAGCCCGCACGAAGGGAGAACTCGAAACACTCCTCGCGGACACCCCCGAAGGCCGCGCCGTACTCGGGTGATCCCGTGACCGCCGCGCAGGGCCGCCGACGAACATCTCGGCACCGCCCGCGGGTGGGCCTATCAGGGCTTGGAGGCCACTGCGGCGTGTGAGCCCACCGGTAGTAGCGGACGTTCGAAAGTCGAGAGCCGAGTACGGGTAATGGCCCGGGTCAACACGACGATCTGCCTGGCGAGAATGTCATAGGGGAGGGAAATGGACACCGAGCCAACGACGGTGATGCGACATGTCAGGAGCCTGCGATGGCCGATCGCCCGTTCGGTCGGTGCGGCGGTGCTGGTTCTGGCAGTGACGATGATCTTCTTGCTCACGTCGAATCCCCCTGCGGAGCAGGATGTGCCGGCCGGCCCACTGCCCGCCGTCACCTCACCATTGGTGCCAACCACGCCGATCGCTCCGACACACCATCGGCCGCGAGACTGACCCATTCGAAGGTTGATCCCACTCAGCCTTCGAATGCGCCGCGCTGGCGGTTCGGACAGCGCAGTATGCGGCATTTCCGTGCGTTACTGAGATGTAGGAAATCTCAGATCATCGACAACACGAAACCGATGAAGCCGCATCGTAACCCGCCCATCCGGCCCCGTCGTCACGGTCGGTTGCGCGGCAGTCGACTGGCATATCTCCGGTGGGCAGTAGGCGATCAACGGCCGGCTCGAGCACCTCCGCGGCTCGGCCCTCGGGTTCGGCAACCTGACGAACTACATCGCCAGATCACTCCTCGAGTCCGGCTGGTTCAGGCCGCAACTACATCCTCGAGTGGGATGAGATCTCTATCGTCGGTCCATGACCACTCGACTGAACCCCTACCTCAGCTTCGCGGGTGATGCCTCGGCCGCCCTGGCGTTCTACCAGGACGTGTTCGGCGGCGATCTCACGATCAACCACTTCGGCGACTTCGGTACCGACGACCACGGCATGAGCGACCAGGTCATGCACGGCCGGCTGGAAACAGCGTCCGGCCTCACGCTGATGGCCGCCGACATGCTGCCGGGCGAGACGTTGCGGCCCGGGAACAACCTCGCGGTCAGCCTCGGTGGGGACGACGCCGAGGAGCTGCGCGGCTACTGGCAGGCGCTGTCGGACGGAGGGACCGTGACGGTCGAGCTGGCCACCCAGCCGTGGGGCGACGAGTTCGGGATGTGCGTCGACCGGTTCGGGATCTCGTGGCTGGTCAACATCGCCGGGGCCGGCTGACCTGCGATCGAGGTCGCTCGGGCACCGGCCGCAACTTGCGCCCAATTCGGCGCTCCTGCTTGCCAAGTGCAGAGAAGTCGCCTGCGCCCACGCGTACAGGCTGGCGCGGTCTTGGTGAGAGGGCCTCGAGGCCGAGGGCGATCTGGCGATCGTGCGGTCTGCCGACCTGAACACCGAGTACGACGACGACGCACCCGGCGGCGTCAGTGGTCGGCGTCGGCCTTCTCCACGGCCCGGCGGGTGCACCACTGCCGGGTGGGGACGTGACCGAATCCGTTGGCGGTCAGCAGGGTCAGCTCGACCAGGGCCAGCCAATCCCCGGAGGAAGTGCGCGCCCAGGCCAGTAGGAGACCTGGGGAGCGGCCCGTGACCAAGAGTCCGCCCGAGCGGACCCACAGCGGGAGTTCGTTGGCGCCGAAGTGTGTGCCGTCTGTGAAGATGGCCAATCCCAGATCGACGGTGACAGGCACGGGCGGCTGGACAACGCGGCGCGGTGAGGGGCCTACGGACGGCTCCGGCCAGTTCTCGAACATACTTTCGAATAGTAGACCGTTGAGTTTGTTTCCTGTAGTCCGATCCCCTGAGCTGACGAGACCTAGTGCACGGCCGGCGGACCCGGGACCGCCGAGGTGGCGGAGGCGGGTACCGGCTCGACGGCGGACCGTGCTTCGGGATCGCGATGCTGCGCGACCACCAGGCGGGACGGGATCAGCACCACCGCGCGGACGCCGCTGTAGTCGGATTCGCCCAGGCGCACGGTGATGCCGTGGCGGGCCGCCAGGCGGGCGACCACGAACAGGCCGAGGCGGGAATCCTCGAACAGGGTGTGGACGCCGAAATCGGGTGGACTGGACAGCATCTGGTCCAGGCGCTGCTTCTCGGACTGCGGTAGGCCGACGCCCTGGTCGATGATTTCCAGGGCGATGCCCTTGCCGACGACCGTGCCGATCACCTCCACCGGGGCGGTCGGCGGCGAGAAGGCCACCGCGTTATCGATCAACTCGGCCAGCAGGTGCAGCAGGTCGGCGACCACCAGGCCGACGACGGCCACGTCCGGCATGCGGGAGACGCGGGTGCGGGTGTAGTCGATGGTCTCGCCGACGCTCGAGCGCACCACCTCCATGAGCGAAACCGGTTGCCGCCATTGGCGTCCCGGCTGACCGCCGGCCAGGATGATCAGGTTCTCGGCGTTGCGGCGCTCGCGAGTCACCAGGTGATCGAGGCGGAAGAAGACCTCGAGCATGGCCGGATCTTCCTGGTTCGCTTCGACATCGTCGAGAATCTCCAGCTGGCGATGCACCATCACCTGGCTGCGGTGCGCGATATTGAGCACCACCTTCTCCACGCCCTCGCGGGTGCGGGCCTCGGTCACCGCCGCGGAGATCGCGGTGGCGTGGGCGTGCCCGAACGCGGCGGCGACCTGGCCGATCTCGTCGTCACCGAAGTTCAGCACCGCGCCGTCGGCGGCCGGATCCACCGGTTCCCCCGCGCGCAGCCGCCGCATGACCTCGGGCAGGCCCTCGTTGGCCAGGCTCAGGGTGCGATTGCGCAGCCGCCGCAGGCGGCGAATGATGCGGTCCGCCAACAGCAGCGCGATGGCGATGGCGCCGGCCGAGAGCAGCAGCACCGCGGCCCCGGCCAGCAGCGCGTCGCCGCGGGTGTCCTTGGACGCCTCGATGGCCAGGGTCTGCGCGCGCCGATTGTGCGCGTCCCAGAATCCGGTCAGCACCGCCGAGACCTCGGCGACGGCGTCCTGCCACTCCTGATGGGAGACCGGCAGCGGGGTCGTGAACAGCGCCTGCATCGCGCTCGTGGACACCCCGGAGGCGGCGGAGATGCGGCGCGCGTCCGAGCGTTGCACGAGCGCGCTCTCCACCGCGGTCAGGCGCTTCCACGCCATGGACTGCAGCAATCGCTGTGCGGCCCCGGCCTGTTCGGAGGACTGGTCCTTGGCGAAGTTCTCCACCAGCGAGTGCGAGAAGCCGACGAGCCGCTGATACTCTGCCGCCAGGATGTCGGGCAGCCCGGCGTCTCCCGCCAGTGACGCGGCCAGCGCGTTGGCGCGGTTGATCGCCTCCTGCGCGGTCAGGGCTTCGGCGGCCAGCGTGAGCTTGCCCGCGCTCTCGGCGCTCGGCGCCTGGTCCTGGATCATGCGGGTGCCGAGGATGACCATCTCGGGCAGCCGTCCGTAGAACGCGTACGACTCGGTCAGGCTCAGCGCTCCCGCGTCGAAAGCCGCACGCTGCCCGAACAACAGCTTCTCCAGCAGGTTCAGGTCGCCGACCGAGTCCTTGAGGTCCTCGCGCCCCAGCGCGCGCAGCGCGTCCTCGGTCGGATTCATATGGCGCAGCGCGGTATCCACCCGATTCCGCGCGCCCGACAGCGTGCCGGCGTCGGCCTGGGTGCCGCCGTAGATCCACAACGTGACCTGGCGCTCCTGCTGAATCGCGGCCACCAGCTCCGACACCGGGGAGATCCCGTCGAGCATCTTCGAGGCCCATTCTTCGTCGTGCCCGCTGGCCGCGACCAGGTATCCGGCCCCGCCCACACCGACGCCGAGCAGGGTGAGGCTGGGAACCAGGGCAATCGCCAGAATGCGTACCCGCACACCGGGTTTCGCCTTGAACATCGCCACAGTATAGGAGACCTAGATCACATGAACAATGTCATTCTCATATTTGCTTAGTCGAATTTCCGAGGCCCTGTCCGGTCAGGACAGGCCGAGGTCGCGCGCCACGATCACCTTCATGACCTCGCTGGTCCCGGCGTAGATCCGCGCGACCCGGGCATCGGTGTACAGCCGCGCGATCGGATACTCGAGCATGTAGCCGTAGCCGCCGAACAGCTGCAGGCAGCGATCGACCACCCGGCCCTGAACCTCGGTGCAGAAGAGCTTCACCCGCGCCGCGTCCGCCCCCGAGAGCTTGTCCACGATCAGTTCACTCACCGCCCGATCGACCATGCACTGCGCGGCCTCCACCTCGGCCGACATGGCGGCCAGTTCGAACTTGGTGTTCTGAAACGACGAGACCGGGGTACCGAAGGCCTTGCGCTGCTTGACGTAGTCCACCGTCGCGGTGATCGCGGCCCGGGCCTGGGCCACCGATCCGACCGCGACGGTGATTCGCTCCTGCGGCAGATTCCGGCCGAGATACCCGAAGGCCGCGCCGTCCTCGCCGAGCCGATTCGCCTGCGGCACACGCACGTTGTCGAAGGACAGCTCCATGGTGTCCTGCACCTTGCAGCCCATCTTGTCCAGCATCCGGCCGCGCGTGAAGCCAGGCATGCCGTCCTCGACCACCAGCAGAGTCAGCCCCGCGCGCCGGTTGTCCGGGTCGGTGGCGGTGCGGGCCACCACGATGACCAGATCCGCGTGCAATCCGCCGGTGATGAAGGTCTTGGCGCCGTTGAGGATGTAATCGTCGCCGTCGCGGACCGCCCGCGTGCGCATGCCCGCCAGATCCGAGCCGGTCCCGGGCTCGGTCATGGCGATGGCGGTCAGCAGCGTGCCCGCGGCCATGCCCGGAAACCAGCGCTCGCGCTGTGCGGCGTCGGCGTATTCGAGGAAGTACGGCAGGATGACGTCGAGCTGGGTGCGCACGGTGCCGAGGGTGACCAGCGCCCGCGCGGCCTCCTCCTGCAGCACCATGTTGAATCGGTAGTCCCGCAGCCCCGCGCCGCCGTGCTCCTGCGGCAGCGCGATGCCCAGCATGCCGAGTTCGCCCATGGCGGTGAAGACGTCGCGGGGCATGAGCCCGGCCTTCTCCCAGTCGGCGTAGTCGGGGACGATCTTCTGTTTCACGAAGTCCCGCACCAGCAAACGGAATTCGTCATGCTCGGCGGTGAAAAGGTCGCGGCGCACGATGGCCTCTCGATCAGGGGACGAGTTCGACGACGGTGGCGTTGGCGGTTCCGCCGCCCTCGCACATCGTCTGCAGTCCGTAGCGAATCCCGTTGTCCCGCATGTGGTGGATCATCCGGGTCATGAGCACCGCGCCCGAGCCGCCGAGCGGATGCCCGAGCGCGATGGCCCCGCCCAGCGGGTTCACCAGGTCCGGGTCGGCGCCGGTCTCGGCCAGCCAGGCCAGCGGCACCGGCGCGAAGGCCTCGTTCACCTCGAAGACGCCGACATCGGCGAGGGTCAGACCGGCTTTGGCCAGCACCCTCGCGGTGGCCGGGATCGGGCCGGTGAGCATGAGCACCGGGTCCGCACCGGCGACCGCGCCCGCGCGGTAGCGGGCGAGCGGGGTGAGCCCCAGCTCGCGGGCCCGTTCCGGCGTCGTGAGCAGCAGGGCCGCGGCGCCGTCGGAGATCTGCGAGGAGTTGCCCGCGTGCAGCACGCCATCCTCCTGGAAAGACGGCGACAGGCCGGCCAGGCTCTTCACGGTGGTATCGCGCCGAATGCCTTCGTCGGCGGATACCGTGCCGGAATCCGTTGTCACCGGGACGATCTGGGCGTCGAACGCGCCCGCGTCCTGGGCACGGGCGGCGAGTTCGTGCGAGCGCGCGGCGTAGTCGTCGACCCGCGTGCGGTCCAGCGCCCATTTGACGGCGATCAGCTCGGCCGACAGGCCCTGGTTGAAGGAGAATCCGTCGTACCGTGCCAAAGCCAATGGCCCGTACGGCATTCCGGTCCCCCGGGCAGCGCCCAGCGGAACCCGGCTCATCACCTCGACCCCGCCGGCGACCACGAGGTCCTGCTGTCCCGAGGCCACGGCCTGGGCGGCAAAATCCAGCGCCTGCTGGCTGGAACCGCACGCGCGATTAACGGTGGTGCCGGGCACCGACTCCGGCCAGCCCGCGGCCAGCACCGCGTAGCGGGCGATATTGCTGGACTGGTCACCGACCTGCGAGACACACCCCCAGATCACGTCGTCGACGAGCGCCGGGTCGATGCCCGTTCGCGCGACGAGTTCGTTGAGCACCAGCGCCGACAGATCCGCGGGATGGACACCCGCCAGGCCGCCGTTCCGTCTACCCACGGGCGTGCGCACCGCGCCCGCCACAATGACTTCCCGCATCGCTCATGCTCCGTTCTCGGTCGATGCCGCCCGGCCGGGTTCCCGGCGCGGCGCGGTCCAGTGCCCGGTGAACCGGGGTTCACGGCGCTGGGCGAAGGCCTCGTACGCCTCGGGGGCGTCGGCCGTCGCGAAGTTGATGCCTTGGGCGCGGGCCTCGGCGGCGAGCGCGTCCCGGAAGCCGGCTTCCGCGCCCGCGTCCAACAGAGCCTTGGTCTGGGCGAGCGCCACCGGCGGACCGGCGGCCAGGCGCGCGGCCAGATCGCCCGTGAACGCGTCGATCTCGGCGCCGTCCACCACCCAGGTGACCAGTCCCAGCTCGAGGGCTTGCGCCGCGTCGATGGTCTCCGCGAGCAGGGTCAGGCGCTTGGCCTGCTGCAATCCGATCAGGCGGGGCAGCAGCCACGAGCCGCCGAGATCCAGGGTCAATCCGCGTCTGGTGAAGATCTGGCAGAAGGTCGATTCCGGGGTCGCAACGACCAGATCGCAGCCCAGCGCCAGGTTCCAGCCCGCGCCCATCGCGACCCCGGCGACCTTCGCCACGGTGGGTATCGGCAACTCGCGCAGCAGCAATGCCACGTCGGTGAGCGCACGCATCCGGTAGACCGGGTGCCGGGGGTCGGGTGCGCCGATGTCGGCGCCCGAGCAGAACGCGTCACCGGCGCCGGTCAGCACCAGCGCGCGCACCGACCGGTCATCGGCGGTGTGCCGCAACGCTTCCGCCAGCGCGATCCACAGCGGTGGGTCGATGGCGTTCTTGCGGTGCGGGCGATTGAGGGTGAGGGTGCGGACGCCGTCGTGGTCGGCGCTCAGCAGCACCGGCGGCTCGCCCATCACATCACCATGCCGCCGTCCACCGGCAGCACCTGACCGGTGACGAAGGAGGCGGCGTCCGAGGCCAGGAAGACGAAGGCGCCGGCGATCTCCTCAGGTTCGGCCCAGCGCCGCAGCGGAATTCGATTCAGCATCTGTTCGGCGAAGCGCTCGTCGGTGCGGATTGTCGCGGTCATGGGCGTCGCGGCCAGGGGCGCGAGCGCGTTGACCAGGATGCGCTTGCGCGCGAGTTCCTTCGCCAGGGATTTGGTGATGCCGATGATCGCGGCCTTGGCGGCCGAATAGTTCACCTGGCCCAGGGTGCCGACGAGCGCGGCAGCGGAGGTGACGTTGATGATGCGGCCGGTGCCGTCGGTGGGGAGCACGGCCAGGGCGGCCTGGGCGCAGTTGATCGTGCCCAGCGCGTGGATGTCGAACAGCCTGCGCACCGACTCCGCGGTGGTGTCGGCGAACATGGCCGGGTCGGTCACCCCGGCGTTGTTGACCAGGATGTGCAGGACGCCGCCGGTCGGCTCGGCCGCCGCGGCGACCGCGGTGTCGGCGGCGGTCCGGTCGGCCACGTCCAGCGCGAAACCGGTGGCGGCGCCGCCGTTTCCACGGATCTTCTCGGCGACGGCGGCCGCGGCGTCCCCGTCGACGTCGGTGACCAGCACGTTCGCCCCGGCGGCGGCCAGGGCGTGCGCCACGGCCGCGCCGATGCCGCCCGCGGCGCCGGTCACCAGCGCCGAGCGCCCGGTGAGGTCGAATGGTGCGCGGTGGGTCATCAGTAGCTCCTCGGCAGTCCCAGGGTGTGCGAACCCAGGTAGTTCAAGATCATTTCTTGGCTGATGGGCGCGATGCGCATGACGCGGGCTTCCCGGAAGTACCGCGAGACGTGGTACTCCTCGGAGTAGCCCATCCCGCCGTGGGTCTGCAGCGCCCGGTCGGTGGCGGTGAATCCGGCCTCCGCGCACAGGTACTTGGCGGTATTCGCTTCGCGCCCACAGGGTTTGCCGTGGTCGTACAGCCACGTCGCCTTGCGCAGCATGAGTTCGGCGGCGTCCAGGTGGGCCAGCGAGTCCGCGAGCGGGAACTGCACGCCCTGGTTCATGCCGATGGGCCGGTCGAACACCACCCGCTCGTTCGCGTAGCGCACGGCGCGGTCCAGGGCCACCCGGCCCAGGCCGAGCGCCTCGGCCGCGATGAGCATGCGTTCGGGGTTCAAGCCGTCGAGCAGGTACTGAAAACCCTTACCCTCCTCGCCGACCCGGTCCCGCACGGGTACGCGCAGATCGTCGATGAACAGCTCGTTGGAGCTGACCGCGTTGCGGCCCATCTTCTTGATCGGCCGGATGTCGACGTGCGCGCGGTCCAGGTCGGTCAGGAACAGCGTCATGCCGTCGGTCTTCTTGGTGACCTCGTCGTACGGCGTGGTGCGGGTGAGCAGCAGGATCTTCTCGGACTCCAGGGCCTTGGAGATCCACACCTTGCGCCCGTTGATCACATAGTCGTCGCCCGCGCGCTTGGCGAAGGTGGTGATGCGGGTGGTGTCCAGGCCCGCGGTCGGTTCGGTGACGCCGAAGCACACGTGCAGCTCGCCGGTGGCCACGAGCGGCAGGGTCCGGGCCTTGAGCTCCTCGGAGCCGTGCACGACAACGGGATTCATGCCGAAGATCGACATGTGGATCGAGCTGGCGGCGTTCATCCCGCCGCCCGAGCGCGCCACCTCCTCGGCCAGCAGGGTGGCCTCGGTGATGCCCATCCCGTGCCCGCCGTACTGCTCGGGAATCGTGATGCCCAGCCAGCCGCCGGCCGCGATCGCGGCGTAGAACTCGGCCGGGAATTCGTGCGCCTGGTCCTTCTCCATCCAGTACTGATCGTCGAAGCGGCGGCACAGTTCGGCGACGGCCTTGCGGATCAGGTGCTGATCTTCGGACAGTTCGAAATTCATGCCCTCGGACATGGTTGGCGCCTTTCTCCTCGTACGGGTCATCGACCCGTGGGCGCGCCGATGCGGGCGGAGTCTGCCGTTCCGCCCGCATCGGCGGCTCATCTCGACGGCCGAACGCGCTCGAACGCCCCGGCCTGTACCCCGGGGGCGGCGGCGCGCCGACGACGGCCGTCGTCGATCCCGGCGCGCTCGCGGCGCCGGGACGTGCTCCGCGCCCACCCGGGGCGCGGCGTGTGCGAGCCCGCGCTCAGTCCGAGGCGGGCAGGGCCTTGGCGGCCTTGAGGGTCAGGGCGACGCCGTCCAGCGCGAGTTCGCCGCTGCCCGAGCGTGTGCACAGCAGTTCGATCGATTCGGCCGCGTCGACGTAGCGCTTGCCGATCAGCGTGACCGCTTGGCCCGCATCATCTTTCGGTTCGGCCTTGGCCGAGACCGCCATCGGCTCGCCGCCGCAGGTCAGGGCGACCGGTTCGGCCCCCGCCGTGCGCACCACGACCACGCGGGTCGCGCAGACGGCGCTGGCCAGCTGCTCACCGGGCCGCAGAGACAATGTCGTCATCGTGAATCTCCTTCTCCGCCAGTCGATCTCCGAGTAGAGCGAGATCGTGCGATTGTCGTGCCAGCCAGAAGCGCAGGAACTCGGTCAGCGAGTAGCGCAGGAAGATCGCCGAACCCACCACGCTGGTGGCCACCCCGCCCAGCGCGAGGGTGATGGCGTCGCGCTGGGTGAGCGGGTTCTTGGTGCCGTGCGAGAGGAAGTACGCGGACAGCGCGAGCACCAGACCGGTTGCCATCAGGGCGATTCCGATGCGCAGCCACAGCCGCGCGCGTCCGGCGGCCGGGTCGGGGATCTTCAGATCGGTGAGTTCGCGGACGAAGCGGTCCGCGCGGGACTCGGTCATGTCGTACTTCCTAGATAGTGGGCTGCCAGGTCGTTGCGGAATTCGGAGTCGGGCCGCCCGTGCGCGGCGACCCGCCCGCGCACCAGCACGGCCGCGTGATCGGCGATGTCGAGCACGGCGGCCGCGAACTGCTCCACGACCAGTACCGCCACGCCCTGCCGGGCGATCTCGGCGACCTGCTCGTAGAGCTCGCCGACCACCAGCGGCGCCAGGCCCATGGACAGTTCGTCCAGCAGCAGGACCGCCGGGTCGGTGGCCAGACCGCGCGCCAGCGCGAGCATCTGCTGTTCGCCGCCGGACATGGTGCCCGCGATCTGATGGGCGCGCCGCTCCAGGATGGGGAACCGGGCGAACGCGATCTGCTCGATCTCCGCGCGGGAGCGACCGGTGAAGGTCATCATCCGCAGGTTGTCCAGGACGCTCAGATTGGGAAAGACACCGCGGCCCTCGGGAATCAGGCAGACGCCGGCACGCGCCAGGTCGCGCGGATTCGCCCCGGTGACCGTGCGCCCGCCCAGGACGACATCGCCGCCGGTGACCGGGTGGATGCCCGCCGCGACGCGCAGCGCGGTGGTCTTACCCGCGCCGTTGGGACCCAGCAGGGCCGACACGCGGCCCGCCGCGACAGTCAGATCGACACCGTGCAGGACGGTGATCGCGCCGTAGGCGGCGCGCACACCGCGCAGTTCGAGCAGCGCGGTCTCCTCCGATGCCGGTGCGGGAGCATCGATCCGAACGGGCTCCGGCATCGCACCGTCGCTGACCGCCACCGTGCCGGGGGATCCGGCGGTGCTCGTCGCAGGGGAACTCATGTCGTCTCCTCGGTCGCCCCGGATCGGACCGCGGGCGCCTGCCCGTGGCGGGCCCCGGCGGTCATATCTCCCCCAGGTACGCGGTGACCACGGCCTCGTTCGCCTGCACCGCCGCGGGCGGGCCGGAGGCGATGACCTTTCCGAGATCCAGGACGAACAGCTCGTCGCACACCTTCATGACCAGGCCCATGTCGTGTTCGACGAGCAGGACCGCGGCGCCTTCGGCCGCCAGCGATCGCAGCAGCTCGCCGAACCGTTCCGTCTCTCCGGGGTCCTGTCCGGCCGCGGGCTCGTCGAGCAGGACCAGGCTCGGGCGCGCGGCCATGGCGCGGCCCACCTCCACCAGACGGCCGGTGCCCGTGGGCAATTCGTCGGCCGAGGTGTCCGCCAGCGCGGTCAGGCCCAGTCGCTCGAGCAGGTCGTCCACCGCGCGGGCCGCGCGCCGGCGCTCGGGTCCGAGCTCGGCGGCGACCAGCAGGTTGTCCCGGACGGTCAAGCGGCCGAACAACTCCAGGCGCTGGAACGTGCGGGCGAGCCCGTGGCGTGCGCGCCGGGCGGGGCCGTGGCGGGTGACGTCGCGGCCGCCGATGGCCACCCGGCCGCCGGTGGGGGCGCGCAGCCCGCAGATGACGTCGAAGAGGGTGGACTTCCCGGCCCCGTTCGGTCCGATCAGCCCGGTCACCGCACCGCGCTCGGCGTGCAACCCGGCGCCGTTCAGCGCCAGGTGGCCGCCGAAGGCGACGGTGACGTTCTCCACGTGCAGATGGGCGGATTCACGCGTACTCGACTCCAGGACTGCGGCTTTCGTGTCCGTAGGCGTTGTGGGCGGCGAATCGCCGGGTACCGGTTCAGCGTGCGGTAGCGACGGCATGGTCGAGCACCTCCCTGTCCTCGGGGGTCCAGGGCTTGCGCACGCCCCACCATTCCACCGGCACCGCAACGTTTTCCGGCTCCGGCGGGCGGGCGCGTCGGGCGTGCCAGATCCGTGCGCCGACGACGGCGATCACCAGACCGCCGGTGAAGGACCAGCCGTCGATCATCCCGGTGATGTTCGCGATCCAGCACAGCGTCACGGCCAGTGCGAGCACCGGTGCGACAACACGATCCCGTAGCGTCCCCAGCCATTCGGACCGCATGCTCGCCAGCGCGCCGGTCCGCAGGACACCGCCGCCGAAGGCGATTCCGCCCGCCGCGGGCAGCACCTGGGCCAGATTCGACAGCGCGGGCCAGAGCGCGGGGATCGCGGCCAGCGGACCGGCCAGCACCGCACCGGTGAACAGACCGGCGCCGACCATGCCGAGCCCGCCCATGACCACGATCAGGAAGATCGGCATGCCCGGGACGAGACCGAACTGCTCGGAGGTCACCGCCTGCTGCTGCATGCCGTACAGCGCGCCGCCCAGTCCGGCCAGCGCCGCCGAGATGGCGAACACCAGGACGCGGGCGGCGAGCGGGTTGCCGCCGAGGGTCGCGTACGCGGCCTCGCTGTCGCGCAGGGCGATGAGTCGACGGCCGAATCGGCTGCGGCGCAGGCCGACCACGGCCAGCCCGGCCAGGCCCAGGCAGATCGCCGCGAAGACGGTGATCTCGGCGGTGGTGTCGAGGCTGACGCCGAACAGGTTCGGGCCGACCAGCGAGACCGAGCCCTGCTCGAACAGCGCGATCCGTATCCCGAAGAGTTCGAACGGCGGCAGGTTGAACAGCCAGCGATCCAGCACTACCGCGAACGCGGCGGTCGCCAGCGCCAGATAGACGCCGGACAAGCGCAGCGCTGGAATGGCGATCACCGCGCCCGCCGCACCGGCCGCGAGCATGGCCGCGGGCACCGCCCACCACTGTCCCGCCGCACCGACCTGCGCGCAGGTGGCCGCGCCGATGCCGGCGAAACTCAACTGGCACAGTGAGATCTGGCCCGCGAATCCGGTGAGCGGCACGAACGAGAGGGCGATGACGCCGAAGGCGAAGATCGAACCGTAGGTGATGAGATCGGCTTCGGCGAGCACGGTCGCCAGGATCACGCCCAGTGCGGCCACGACCCCGGCGAACGCGGCCGAGCTGGACCAGGTGGGCAGCGGTACGGCGGCGAGGGTGCGGTCACGACCGCGCAATCGGCCGTGCGGGAACAGGAGCAGCGCCAGCAGCAACAGCAATGCCGGTGCGGCCAAACGCAATCCGGGCAGATAGTCGTTCTGCGGCAGGTAGCCGGCGAGGTAGCTCTCCAGGCAGCCGACCACCACCGCGCCCACGAACGTCATGGGCAGATTGCGGAGGCGGCCGAAAATCGCGGCGGTGTAGGCGCTCACGATCAGCAGGGACAGCTGCGCGGCGTCCAGCGCAACCATGGGGGCGATGAGAATGCCGCCCACCGCGGCCAGTTCGATGCCGAGTATCCACGCGAACCGGTTGGCCCGCCCGGGATCGGCCCCGGTGAGCCCCACCAGCGCGCGGTCGTCCACGGTGGCGCGCATCTCCACGCCGATACGGCTGCGGTACAGCAGTATTCGCAGTCCCACCGCGACACCGACCGCGACCGCCATCGTCAGGATCTGATGCCAGGTGACCGTCACCGCACCCACCCGCACGGGAGTGACGTCGGCGAAGAACGTCGGCAGCGACCGCGCGACGTTCGGATCCCACACCCAGCGCGCGATCACGATCAACCCGCTCAGCAGCGCGATCGTCATGACGAGTTTCTCGGCGTCGCCCAGGCCCTGGGTGGGGGCCAGGGCCTTGCCGAACAGCACGCCGAACAGGGGCGCGAACACCCCGAGCACGAGGATCAGCGCCACCGGCACCGGCACGTTCCAGCCGATGGTCAACTGCCAGTATACGAACGCGGACACCATGCCGGCCGCGCCGTGCGCGAAGTTGAACACCCCGGTGGTGGTGTAGGTCAGCACGAGCCCGCTGCCGATGACGGCGTAGATCGCGGCGGTGCTGAGGCCGACGACGCCGAAGGCGATGAACTGCTCCATCAGTGTCCCGTCACGTCAGATCGTTTCCGTCACTTCAGATCGCTGAAGGACTTGCCGACATCGGCCAGGGTGACGGCCTTGGTGTACTCGCCCTGGAAACGGAAGGTCGGGACATTGCAGCGGAAGACCCCGGTGTCGGGCTTGAAGTCGATGCTCTTCCAGCCCTCGGGGGTCGCGCGCTGGACGTTGAAGCAGCGCACCTGTTCGCTCGCGGGCGTGGACAGGTTGACCGGCGCGGTCAATCCGCCTCCGGTCCAGGCGGTTTCCTTGCGGGCGGCGTTGTAGACGCAGGCGCGGGTGAGTTGGTCGCCGCAACTGGTCGCCGATTTCGCGAACAGCAGCCAGCTCTGGAACCCGCGCAGGGCCGGGTACGTGATGGCCGCGTCGGGGGCGTACTTGGCGAACAGCTCACGCAGCTGCTTGACCGCGGGCACCTTGTCGGCCGAGTCCAGCGGCGCGATCTCGCTCAGGTCCGCGATGTTGTTCTGCGCGGACAGCGAGTTCTTCGCGGCCTCGATGAACGACGGGTTGTAGGCGTTGCTGTTGGCGTCGATCCAGTCCGGCTTGTAGTCCATGCCGGTGAGCACGTCCTCGAGCTTGGCGAGCTGGCGGAAGTCACCCAGGAAGATCAGCCCGCGAACGGCTTTGGCCTTGATGGCCTGCGCGTACGGTGTCCAGTCCGAAACGCCCGCGGCGGGATAGAGGTCGTTGTAGACGATCGTCGCGCCGGCCGCGGTGAGTGAGGCCACCATCTTCTCTGCGGTCGGCTTGACCGCCGGGGAATCGCCCACGATGAAGCCGACGGCGCCGGCCGAGGCCGGGTAGGCCTCCTTGATCAGCCAGTGCTCGGACCCGGTGTACTGATTGACCGGTCCGGCGGCCGAGGAGCCGGCGGCCAGCTGCAGGTCCGAGCCCGCGTTGGCGGCCTGCACGACCTGGCCGGGGAATTCGGGCAGCAGGCAGGACAGCCGATCCTTCACGCCCAGCCCGTCCAGGGCCGCGCCGCCGCCGACCAGGAAGAAGTCCTCGCGACAGGACTCGATCATGCGCTGGCGGTACTCCATGAGCTTGGCGTCGCGCATGTTGGCCACGAGCTTGCGGCCGTTGATGCCGCCGGCGGCGTTGCACCACTGGGTGAAGACCTTGGCGGTCTCGGAGAATTCGGGGTTCTTGGTGAATCCCATGTCGGTGAAGACACCGATCTCGACCTCGCTGTCCGACACACCCTGTGCGGTGGAGCCTTTCGCACTGCCGGGGCCGCACACGCCGGTCAGGTCACCGAAGTCGCCGGAGGTGGCGGCCGCGGTCGTGGGTTCCTCGGCGACGGGATCGTCACCGCGCCCGCAACCGGAAGCCAGCAGTGCCAGCGTCGTCAGGGCAATGAGTATGCGGCGTGTTCGGCGCGGTTTCACCGTGTGTCCTCCTCTGCGAGCCCCGGCATCGGACCTCGTTCGAGAAAATTACATTCTCCAATAGTGAGAATCAATATCCTGTCCCGCATTCGGCGACCGTGCCGCACCGCCCGGGTGGCGGTGACCCTGCGGTGTCCGGGGTACCGAACCCACCTGGCGTTGACAGCATGACACACCCATGGAAATCTAGTAGTCACTTTATGAGAATCAGATTCTCCTCAGGAGGTGCGGATGCGGCTGCCACCCTTACCGGCAGACGAATGGGACGACCGGACCCGCAGTGCGCTACGCGCCCTGCTCCCCCGCGATCGACGTCATCCCGACGGCGCGGGCCCGGCCATGTCGACACTGGTGCGTCATCCCGACCTCACCGAGGCCTTCCTCGGTTTCGGGGTCTACGTCCTGTTCCGGTCCAGCCTGCCCGCCCGGGTTCGCGAACTCGTCGTGCTGCGCGTAGCCCATCGCAGCTCGTGCGCCTACGAGTGGGACAGTCACGTCTCCATCGCCGCCGAGGCCGGCATCACCCCCGAGGACATCGCCGCCGTCCGGAGCGGCATCAGCCCAGACCCCTACGACCAGGCGGTCCTGACCGCGGTGGACGAACTCGCCGAGCACAACGCCCTCGGCGACCGCACCTGGGGCGAGCTCTGCTCGTACCTGGACGAGCGCCAGCTCATGGACTTCGTGTTCACCGTCGGCGGGTACAGCGTGCTGGCCATGGCGTTCAACAGCTTCGGTGTACAGCCCGAACACCACGAAAGGTAATGCGTTGGCACACTTCACCAAACCGGCGGCGGGAAGCTGGACCCAGAACTATCCCGAACTGGGTACCGCGCCGGTCGATTACACCGACTCCATCGACCCGGAGTTCTACGAGGCCGAACGGCAGGCCATCTTCCGCAAGAGCTGGCTCAACGTGGGCCGGACCAACCGGCTCCCGCGCGGGGGCAGCTACTTCACCAAAGAGCTTGCCTGCGTGGGCACCTCGCTCATCATCGTGAAGGGCACCGACGGCGAGGTCCGCGCCTTCCACAACATCTGCCGCCATCGCGGCAACAAGCTGGTGTGGGACGACTTCCCCAACGAGGAGACCTCCGGCACCTGCCGGCAGTTCACCTGCAAGTACCACGCCTGGCGCTACGACCTGACCGGCAAGCTCACCTTCGTCCAGCAGGAGAAGGAGTTCTTCGAGCTGGACAAGGCCGATTTCGGGCTCAAGGGCGTGCGCTGCGAGGTGTGGGAGGGGTTCATCTTCGTCAACCTCGACCCCGACGCCAAGCCGCTCGACGAATACCTCGGCCCGCTGGCCAAGGGGCTCGAGGGCTATCCGTTCGCGGAGATGACCGAGGTCTACAGCTACCGGTCCGAGATCGGCAGCAACTGGAAGCTGTTCATCGACGCCTTCGCCGAGTTCTACCACGCGCCGATCCTGCATCAGAAGCAGGCGGTCAAGGACGAGGCCGACAAGCTCACCGAAACCGGTTACGAGGCACTGCACTACGAGATCGCGGCGCCGCATTCGATGATCTCCTCCTGGGGCGGCATGGCGCCGCCGAAGGATCCGAGCATGGTCAAGCCCATCGAACGGGTCCTGCGCAGCGGGCTCTTCGGCCCGTGGGACGTGCCGGACATCGAGGGGCTCGACCCGCTGCCGACCGGCCTGAACCCGGCGCGCCACAAGGCCTGGGGCATCGACGAATTCGAGTTCTTCCCCAACATGTCGCTGCTGTGCTGGGCGCCCGGCTGGTACCTGACCTATCACTACTGGCCGACCGCGGTGAACAAGCACATCTTCGAGGCCAGCCTGTACTTCGTGCCCGCGCGCAATGCCCGCGAGCGCCTGGCGCAGGAGCTGGCGGCGGTGACGTTCAAGGAGTACGCGCTGCAGGACGCGAACACCCTCGAGGCCACCCAGACCATGATCGCCACCCGCGAGGTCACCGAGTTCCCGCTCAACGACCAGGAGATCCTGCTCCGCCACCTGCACAAGACCGCCCAGCGCATCGTCGAGGAGTACCGCAATGACAGCGCCAACTGAATCCCCCGCCCAGCTGCCGGAGGAGTTCGCCGACCTGACCCCGTTCGCCGACTGGATCCTGGCCACCGAGCCCGAGCGCTACGCCAAGCGCCTGGCCTCGACCATGGATCAGATGCAGGCGTTCTACGACGCGGCGTTCCCGCGGCTCGAGCCGGCGATGGACTACATCGACAAGTTCGAGTGGAACGATCTGCCCGAACCCGCACGGGCGCTGTTCCATCTGCTGCAGTCGCTGGTGATGGTGTCCTTCCCCGTCGAGGTGTGGAAGCAGCCCCGCGTGCCGGATTCCGGTGCGGCCTGGGTGGATATCGTCTCCGAACCGGTGGTCTAGGGCGATGACGACGCTGACGCTGAAGGCCGCGGGCCTGCTCGACATCGACACCGGCGAGATCATCCGGCCCGGCCTGCTCCGGATCGACGGGGACAGGATCGCCGGTGTCGGCGGGCCCGAGACCGGCGAGGTGCTCGACCTCGGGGACGTCGTGCTGCTGCCCGGGTTCATGGACATGGAGGTCAACCTCCTGATGGGCGGACGCGGGGAAACCGGTCTGGCCTCCAGCGTCACCGACGATCCGGCGCTGCGCATGCTGCGCGCGGTGGGCAACGCCCGGCGGACCCTGCACGCCGGATTCACCACCGTGCGCAATCTGGGGCTGTTCGTCAAAACCGGCGGCTACCTGCTGGATGTGGCGCTGCGCAAGGCGATCGACGCGGGGTGGATCGAGGGACCCCGCATCGTCGCCGCCGGGCACGCCATCACCCCGACCGGCGGGCACCTGGATCCGACCATGTTCTCCGCCTTCGCGCCCGACGTGCTCTCGCTCTCGGTGGAGGAGGGCATCGCCAACGGGGTGGACGAGGTCCGCAAGGCCGTGCGCTACCAGATCAAGCACGGCGCGGACCTGATCAAGGTGTGCGTCTCGGGCGGGGTGATGTCGCTGACCGGCGCCCCCGGCGCACAGCACTATTCGGACGAGGAGTTGCGCGCGATCGTCGACGAGGCGCATCGGCGCGGGCTCAAGGTGGCCGCGCATACGCACGGCGCGGACGCGGTGCGGCACGCGGTGGACGCCGGAATCGATTGCATCGAACACGGATTCCTGCTCGACGACGACGCCATCGACCGGATGGTCGAGCACGGGACGTGGCTGGTGCCCACCACCCGGCTGGCCGACGCCATGGACGTGTCCAAGGCCGCGCCCGCCCTGCAGGCCAAAGCGGCCGAGATGTTCCCCCGGGCGCGCACGTCGGTGCTGGCGGCGTACAAGGCGGGCGTCAAGATCGCCGTGGGCACCGACGCGCCCGCTATTCCGCACGGCCGCAACGCCGATGAACTCGTGGCCCTGGTCGAGCGCGGCATTCCGGCACTGGATGTGCTGCGCGCGGCCACCGTGCGCGGGGCCGAGCTGATCGGGGTCACCGATCGCGGCCGGCTCGCGGCCGGGCAGCTGGCCGACGTCATCGCGGTGCCCGATGACCCGCTGGCCGATATCGGCGTCACCCGTGACGTGCGCTTCGTGATGAAAGGGGGCAAGGTTCATGTCCAGAAACGATGACCTGCTCGAACTCCAGCAGCTGACGGCCCGGTACGCGACCGCCATGACCAGGGGCGACATCGACGAGGTGCTCGCGGTGTTCACTCCCGACGGCTCGTACAGCGCGTTCGGGGACACCTATCCCCTGGACCAGTTTCCCGAGCTGGTCGCGGCCGCGCCCAAGGGGCTGTTCCTCACCGGCACACCGGTTCTCGATATCGACGGCGATACCGCCACGGGTGTCCAGACGCTGTGCTTCGTCGAGCACAGCACCCACGACATGCGGATCGGGTACTACACCGACAGCTATGTGCGCGGGGCGGACGGCTGGCGGCTGCGGACCCGCCGGATGACCTTCATCCGGCGCAACGGCGACCACGACTCCGGCATTCCGCACGCCTTCGAACGCTCGAAAGCATGAGCGCGACAACCGAATCGAACGCCGCGCCGAGCGTCGCCGAGTTCCGGGAGCAAGTGCGGGCCTGGCTCGACAGCCACGATCTCACTCCCCCGCCGGATCATTCGCTGGACGCGCAGGTCGCGCAGCTCGCACGCGTGCGGGCGGAACTGTACGCAGCGGGCTGGATGCGGTACGGCTGGCCCGCGGCGGTCGGCGGGCTCGGCGGGCCCGCCGTCCTGCGCGCGGTGCTGGGCGAGGAGGTGGCGAGCCGGGATCTGGCCGAACCCGGCATCTATTCGATGATCGAGGTCCTGGCCCCGACCGTCATCTCCTATGCCCGGCCGGAGCTGGCGGCCGATCTGGTTCCCCGGCTGCTGTCGGGGGAAGAGCAATGGTGCCAGGGGTTTTCCGAGCCCGGCTCGGGCAGCGACCTGGCCTCCCTCGCCACCCGCGCGGTCCCGGACGGCGACACCTGGGTGATCGACGGGCAGAAGGTGTGGACCAGCCTGGCGCAGTACGCCGCGCGCTGTGTTCTGCTCACCCGCACCGCCCCCGGCCACGACGGGATCACCGCGTTCCTGGTCGACATGGACACCCCCGGCATCACCGTGCGGCCGCTGCGCACCATGCACGGCGTCGACGAGTTCGCCGAGGTCTACTTCGACGGCGTCGTGGTCCCCGCCGACCGCATGCTCGGCACGCCCGGTGACGGCTGGCGGGTGGCCATGGATCTGCTACCGCACGAGCGGTCCACGTGCTTCTGGCATCGGATCGCCTACCTGTTCACGCGCCTCGATCGCCTGCTCGAGCAGACCACGATCGCCGACGACGCCGAACTCGGCGCGGCCTATCTCGCACTGCACGCCGCCCGCTGCCGCTCCCGAATCACCCAGGACCGCTTGGCTTCCGGCGCCCGCCTCGGCCCGGAGACCTCGGTCGACAAGATCCTGCTCGCCACCGCCGAACAGCGCCTGTTCGACACCGCCCGCGAGCTGCTGCCCGGCGCGATCGAGTACGACGACCCGGTGTGGCGCACCGAGTACCTGTACTCGCGCGCGGCCACCATCTACGGCGGGACCGCCGAGATCCAGCGCAACATCATCGCCCGCCGCCTGCTCGACCTGGGGAAGGAGTAGCTGTGCTCGACGCCGACGAGACCCACCTGCTCACCGAGACCTTCCGTAAAACCCTCACCGCCACACCGGCATCCGACATCGACGCCGCCCTGACCGCCGCGGGCTGGCCCGATCTGCTCACCGAACACCCCGATGAGGCCGCCGCCCTGGTCTTCCGGCTCCTCGGCGAAACCGGCACGCACGCACCGATACTCAACGACGTACTGTTACGCGCCCTGGGAAAGCCGCTGTCCGGCACGATCGCGCTACCCAGCGCGGGCGGACGCCGGCTGCTCTGGGAGAGGACCGGCCACCGCGCCGATGCCCTCGATCCCGAGCTCCCCCTCTATCCGGTGACGCCCGATACGCCTATGTCTGATCAGCGGCAGGAGTCGTTCGCTCCCAACGGTTTCCGGCCCGAGGAGGTATTCCCCTTGGCGGCAGGCCGCCGAGCCCTGTCCTGGTGGCTCCTCGGCACCGGCCACGCGATGCTGACCCTGGCCCGCACCCACGCCCTGACCCGCACCCAGTTCGGCCGCCCCCTGGCCTCGTTCCAAGCGGTCCGCCACCGCCTGGCCGAAACCCTCGTTGGCCTGGAAGCCGCCGAAGCGACCCTCCACACGGCCGACAACGACCTGGGCGCCCTCCTGTCCAAGGCCGCGACCGGCCAAGCCGCCCTGACCGCCGCCCGCCACTGCCAACAGGTCCTGGCGGGCATAGGCTTCACCGCCGAACACGACTTCCACCGCCACGTCCGCCGGACCCTGGTCCTGGACGGACTCCTCGGCAGCACAAGGGAACTCACTCGCGAGGCCGGCGCCCTGGTCCGCGCCCGCGGCCACGCTCCCCGCCTGGCTCAATTGAGCTGAGATGGGATGAGATCCTGCTCGGCGATCAGGCCGACCCCTGCGCCGATTCCTTCGACCACACCGCCGAAGATCACCACATCACAACCGAGCGCGCGTCGTCCGAGCGCTCGTTGCCGCCAGGCCGACCGATCTTGAACCGCTCCGCGCTGGCCGGTTCTGTCAGCGCGGTATGCGGCATGTGCGGATGTTCTGAGGCTCCGAGATGCCCGGGTTGTTGATCGTCAGCTAGATCGCGCCCGCCACTGTGGACGGGCGGGAAGTGGCTGGTGAGAAACTGGCGTCTGGATTGGGTTCTGACAGGATTGATGCGTTCCGCAGGTCGAGGTGATCTCAGTCTGTTGATGTTTGGCTGCCTGTGGCGGCGGGTTCGGTCGGCGAGGATCAGTGGTCGGCGTGTACGGCCAGGAAGCCGGCGATGGTGCGTGCGGTAGCGGCTGCACCGGGGCGGCTGAGCAGGATGGTGTGGTGGTTGGTGTCGTGGATGGCGACCTCGAGGCGTTCGGGTCGGTCGGCGAGGATGGTGTGGCGGGTGTCGTCGGTGATGACGGGGTCGCCGGTGCCGATGAGTCCTCCTGGTGCGGTGAGTAGCAGCAAGGGTGCCTGGACGGTGGCGAGGCGTTCGGCGTTGGCGGTGTGGTCGATGATTTCGATCCAGTCGGCTTCGACGGCCTGGCGTGAGACTCGGGAGTGTAGGGGCGAGTCGCCGTCGGTGAGGTCGTAGGCGAAGTGGGTGCGGCCGTAGTCGTCGACGCCGTGCGGGTAGATCGGGGTGGCCTCGTAGTACGCGATGTAGTCCTCGAGGCTGTCCCATTCGCGGTCCAGGCGTGCGAGATACAGTCCGAGTGCGGCGTTGAGCACCTCGGTGGGTGATACGTCGGTTTCGGGGAACTGCAGGTGCCCGCCGTCGAGTAGGACCAGCGAGTCGACCCGTGTCGGGTGGACGGCGGCGAAGGCGGTGATGACCCAGGTGCCGAAGGAATGTCCGACCAGGTGCGCGTGGTCGAGTCCGGCCTGATCGAGAACCGCAGCAAGGTCGCGCACGTGCTGCGCGAGCCCGAACGGTCCGTCGTGGGTGGAGGATCCACGCCCTCGGCAGTCGATGGCCACGATGTGCCGGTCGGGCAGTTCGGTGGCAAGGCCGGCGAAGGCCATCGCGTTGGAGGTCAGGCCGGGGACACACACCAGGGGTGTTCCCGTGCCTTTCCATTCGGTGACGGTGATGGTCTGCTCACCGACACGGGCCTGCCACTGCAGGGATTCTCGAATAGTGCTCACGGGTGAACTCTTTCCCCGGCGTCGGTACACGCCGATTGCTTCAGGTGGATAAATGTGTCGAAAGATGCTGCGGCTGTGCCGGTTCCGATCGGGTCAGCGCCCCAGAGGCGCACCGAACAGTGCTGCGACGCTGTCACCGACGATCGCGGTGAACCCTTCCCAGGCTTGCGGGGACAACGCCATCGATCCCACGTCGGTGGTGTGGCATCCGGCGGGTGCCGGGATGCCGTCGAGGCGATCGGCCAGCCACATCAGGGCGGTGGGCGCGCCGGTGAGGTAGAGCGTGGCGTGTTCGCTGAAATGGTCTCGGGTGTACTGCACTTGCGCTGCTGGGTCCTGGCAGTAGGTGTCGACGAGGTCGTTCACCGGGCCGACGGGGGCCAGCCAGTCGGGGTTGGCGTGGTAGATGAACATCGGTGTGTGTGGGACCGAACTGCCCGCGCGCAGTTGGGCGAACACCGCATCGGCGACCGGGCCGGTGAGGATGCCGGTGGAGTCGGTGAACCACGCGGTGTTCAGAAACGGCACCGTGGGGATCTGCAATCCGACACACAGATCGCGCTTGAAGTCGAAGACGGCTTTGCCGGCCGGGTTGAGATGTTCGTCGAGAAGTTGTGCGTATTCGGGATATTCGCGGGCGACGCCGATCAGGATGGCGGGTCCGAACCCGGCACCGAGCTGCCCGTTGCCGGCGATGAGCCCGGCCTGCAGGTCCGGCCCGGTGCCGCCCGCGGCGGTTCCGACGATATCCAGCTCGGGCGCGTACCGGTCGTGTAATTCCGCCGCGAACACCGTGGGGAAACTGCCACCGGAGTAGCCCATCAAGGCGACTTTCGTTGCGGTACCCGCGGTTTCGAGCGGTTCGAAATGCTCGGCGGCACGAATGGCGTCGAGGGTGATGTGCCCGCCGAGCGGGCCGACGGCCATCGCCTCGTTGGGGCCCTGGTGGTCGGGAAGGGAGACCGCCCAGCCTCGAGCGAGCGCCGCGTAGACGAACGCCGTCTCGCCGTGCACCGCGGCGGAGGTGACCGCGGTGAGATCCGCACCGGCCTGGATGGCGTACGAGGGGGCGCAGTTCCGCCCGGTCGAATCCTCGGCCAGCTGGTAGGAGAACAGCTTTCGCGGTTCGCTCGCGGCACCGCGGGGTTTGAGCACGGTGGTCACCGCGGCGATCGGGTTGCCGTGAGAGTCGTTGGAGCGGAACGACAGCTGCCAGGCGTCGATCGCGAGCGGCAGCACCGTGAACGCCGCCGGTTGTATCGAGCGCGCGGCGATGATGTCGCCGGGCGCGGTGGCCGCGACGAGATCGGCGGGCGGACTGTAGAACGGATCGCTCTGCGGCGGCAGCGGCGGCGAGGGGGCCGTCGCGACCGGATCCGCGGCGGCCCCGGGTGCCATCGCGCACAACCCCGCGACCGAGACACAGATCGTCGCGAACGTCGCCGCCACGGCGGCGCGGCGGTTGAATTTGGTGCGGTGCAGCGTCATTGCTGCCTCCTCGTGTAGCGGATCGGTCGGTTCAGTGGTGGGCGGCGTCGCGGCGGACGCGTGCGTCGTAGCCCGCACGGGCGGTGAGGTCGAGACGATGCAGCACCCGGTCCCGGATGAGATGGCCGCGCACGGCGGCCAACAGGCGATCGGGTGTGAGCGCGGCGGCGACTTCGTAGGCGCGCATCCAGCCCGGGACCGCGACCAGCGTGCGGCGATGTGCGCAGGAGGCGAGAACGGCGGCGGCGATGCGTTCGGGGTCGACGGTGGGCAGCACCCCTCCGAGCTGCACACCCGCGACCAGGTCGGTACGCACCGCCGAGGGCAGCACGGCGGTCACGGTGACACCGGTGCCGTGCACCTCGTCGCGCAGCGATTCGGTGAAACCGATCACCGCGTGCTTGGAGGCGCAATAGGTTGCCAATCCCGCGGCGGGCACTTCACCCAGGTAGGACGCGACGTTCACGATGTGGCCGTGGCGGCGGGCGAGCATGCCGGGCAGGGCGAGCTTGGTTCCGGTGAGAACGCCTTTGACGTTGATGTCGAGGATCGCGTCGGTGACCGCGTCGTCCTCGTCGGCGAATCGGCCCATCGGCATGATCCCGGCATTGTTGACCAGGACTTCGAGTGGGCCGTCGATCGCGTCGAGGAACGCGGCGAATGACGTGCGTGACCGGACGTCCAACCGGTAACCCTCGCCGCCGATCTCGGCCGCCGCGGTCTTCGCCGCAGCCTCGTCCAGGTCCCCGATGTGCACGCGGGCGCCGTGGGCGGCAAAGGCTTTCGCGGTGGCCAGCCCGATACCCCGCGCGCCGCCGGTGATCGCGACGTTCGTCCAGCGCAACCGTGCGCGCGTCATCGCTCCATCCCGGAAGGTTCGGCGGTCTCGTACCAGTGCGCGATCAGCGGGTAGCCGCCCTTGCCGTTGAGCCAGGTCTTGCGAGCCAGGTCAACATCATCGGCTGGGGGGACTGGGGCGGCATCGATGCCGTCGGGCAAGTGGTGTTCACGGTGCCCGCGCGAAGGGCCCGCAGGATGCGGCGGGATGCCCAGGGCGAAGAGTTCCTCGATCTCGGCCGCGGTTTCCGGCGGGCCGAAATCGCGGGTCAACCGGGCGAACCACCCGTGGGTGGCATCCCGCGTGGCCTGCAGATCACGCTCGGCCAGCGCCCACAGTGCGTCGACGCGCGCTGCGGTCGTCGTGCGCGCGGTGGTTGTGAGGTTTCGTGCCATGCCGAGAATGAAACGCCAAAATGACTCATGAGTCAATATTCGATCAACAAGTCGAGATCAGACTCATGGGTCACAATCTGACTCGACTAGGATCACCGCATGGCTCAGCCCTTGACCCGCATGGAGCGCCGCAAGCTGGAGACGCGCCGTGACATCCTCGACGCGGCCTTCGAATGCTTCGCCGAACGCGGCTATCACGCGACCTCGATCTCGCACATCGTCAAGAAAGTGGGCGTCGCGCAGGGCACCTTCTACCAGTACTTCGAAAGCAAACGCGACATCATCGACCAGGTCATCGACGAGATGATGGGCCGATTAGCCGCCGCGCTGGCCGCAGTGCCGCCCGACGCATCGACGACCATGAGCGACTACCGGCGCCAGACCGAACTCATCACCGACGCGCTCACCGCGGCCTTCACCGCAGACGTGCGCGCGGTCCGGCTGCTGATGCTGCAGGCTGCCGCCGTCGACGACGAGATGGCCGCCCGCGTGCTGTCCTTCTACGACCTGGCTGCCGCCCTGAACGCCGCCTACCTGCAACACGGCGTCGACGCGGGATACTTCCGCAGCGACATCGACGTCGACTGTGCCGCACGCGCGATCAACGGCATGCTCTTCGCCGCCGCCACCTACCGGCTCACCGACCCACCCGAGGCGACCTTCGACCGGCTCACCGCAACCATCCGCGACTTCACCTACCGCTGCCTGGCACCCGAAACCCCTGCCGCCGCGCCGGGTTCACAGATCGAGTAGCCGCCGCGCGTTCACCGATTCGATCGCCGCAATCTGCGCCGCGGGCAAACCCGTCTTGCCGACATAGGTCGCGTGATGAAAGAACGAGTCACCGGTCTCGAAAGGGAAATCGGTGCCGATCATGAACTGCGACGCGCCCACGATCCCTACGGCCTGCTCGAGCGCGCCCGGGGTCGGATTGGCCGTGTCGTAGTGCAGTCGCGCCAACTGCTCGGCGACCGGCGCGTGCCCGGCCGGCAGATACCAGTCGGCATGCAGATCCAGGCGCTGAGCGTGAAACGGCAGGAATCCACACATGTGCGGGAACAGAAACTTCACCCGCGGATACTTCCCCACCAGATCTTTCTGGATGAGCTGCAGTGCGGCCAAGGACAATTCGACCGCATGCCCGATCACCCAGCCCAACGGCGCGAGCTGCGCGGAATCGACGCCGTCCCCCGCCGGGTGCACGAACAACACCGCCTCACACTCGTCCAGATAGGACAACACCGGCTCGAACCACTCCTCGGCCAGCGACCTGCCCAGAACGAAAGCGCTGACGGCTACGCCTGAGAAACCCAGCTCCTCGACGGCGCGGCGCGCCTCGCCGACCGCTTCGGTCGTATGGGGAGCGGGAATGCCCGCCAGCGCCCGCAAACGGTCCGGATACGCCCGCACCGCCGCGGCCAGTTCGTCATTGGCGGCCCGCGCTGCCTCGACCGCCTGGTCCCGATCCTCGAAGTGGGGGAATTGCGGGGCGACCGACAACAACTGGACCTCGATATCCGCCTGATCCATCAACTCGATCCGGGCCGCGAGCTCCGCGGGCGTGGCTCCCGGCCCCTCACCGCGCACGGCGGCCGTGCCATCACCCGACCCCCGAAACCGGTCGAGAACGTCGAGATACGAGACCGGAAAAAGATGAGCGTGAACATCGATCCGTGCCATGACGCCTCCTGACTAGGACCACCACAACCACCGTCGAAACCCTAACGACGAACCGGCACAACACTCCGCACCAGCACCTCGACAAGGCGTGTCCACACCACGCCCGAATGCTCGACCATCGGTATGAGCGTACGTTCAGGCGACGACCGAATGAGCCGACGGACTTTCGGCCGGACTCGAGATCGCCGCAGCCCGGTCGGCCTGTGCAAGTCCTCGCCGGCCGCCGATGTACCCTCACCCGTCGTGGCGGTATTCGAACCACGTAACATGATGCAGCACTACACAATACGAGAATCGATCCAGCGGGGGGAGCGGTGATCAGCTGGGAGGAGTTCGAGGGTGGACTCGCTGCACAATTGTCTGCGCTGCCACGCACGGCGTGCCTCATACTCGACACCGGCGCACCCGAATCGCAGCCCGGTTTCGCACAATTCGCTCAGTTCGACATGTCCGGCACCCAGATCCTGCACGCCGAACTCGGTGCCTTCGCCGACCTCGCTGTCGACGCCGGACGACACAGCCCAGGGCCTCGGCTCGCACTCGCCGTCGGCTGGCACCCGCCCGGCGACTGGCCGAACTGGTGGTGCCAGGTGCCATACCCACTACCGGCACCTAGCAGCCGACAGGTCGCAGCCATGGTGGTCGCGGGCCTGAGAGACGGATTCCACCTCCCCAGTCCCGAGCTACTGAAGTACACGGCGTGGGATCCACTCAATAGCAACCGCCCGCTGACCTTCCCCATGCTCAGGATGCACGGAAGTAACAGGCATTCGGCACCCGTGGATCCATTGTCTTGGCCAGTCCCACAACGATCGGCCCACGATGCGGGCCGAGGCTTGGGTCTAGCGCCAATTCGATGAGCTCGTCCGACAGATGAGGACCCGCGAACTTCCCCAGTCCGTCGGCGATCGAAAACCGCAGGCTGCCAGTCATGGACTCGGCAGTCGCGGGTGAGAATGGGTTACCGACCACCGGCGGCCGCCGAAAGAACTCCAGGAACGCATACTGTGCCTGCTCCTGCGCGAAACTGACCTCCAACGCCTCCATGATCGATAACGCCAAGGGCAGGTAGTCCACACGCGGGAACCACTCGAACAGCACCGGAACCGCAGCGGTGTAGTCCTCGCGAGATCGGGCAAGTTGCTGAACGGAATCCACCGAGAAACCGACATCGGCCAGTGCTGCCAAGAGGCCGGCAGAACGTTCCCTCATCACCCCTGAACGGCTGAGTCGTTGTGCACCGGCATCTTCGGGTGCTTCTGGCACACCACTCATCGCAAATCCTGCCACTTTTCCGTCAGGCGTGAACCACACACGGACTCGTTCTCAGTTGTAGCAACCCACACCGACACAGCCGCCGCGAGGCGCGTCGGTGAACTCAGGCACACGTCTCCGACCAGCTGTCAATGCAACAGCTTCGGCGCGACAAACTCGGAGATGACTATCGGCAACTGTTCGATGCCGTTGGCCGCCTCGATCAGGGATCGTTCGATATGTCGACATGTGTCACCAACATTGACATATCCCCGTTGATCGAAGATTGTCGCGAGGCGTTGGCGACCTCCGACCAAGACATCGATACGGCGTGGACCAGCATGGTGAAGATCCGGTTCGCCTCTCTGGCAGCGGGTAGCGTTCGGGACTACCTGGGCCACTGTCGAGCCTTCAGAACCAAATTTCTGATGGTGTGGGAGCGGGTCGATGCCGAACTACCACGTTACAACTTCCCCGATGACCCGATCACGAAAGAGGCTTTCGAAAGCTACCTGACGGCTACGACAGATGCCGGGTCACAAGGTTGCAGAAGGAGCTCGGGCTGAGTCACTCCCTGCGATGAGCAGTGCACTCGACTGTGCCCGAGAACGATGCCCGCCATTGCCCCGGCCATGCCCGGCTCTACCCGATCATCGGCGATGCAGGACGTTCGGCCGACCTCAGACCGACACCATCACTTGATCTTCCGCGTGCCGCGCTGGCCGGTTCGTTCAGCGCGCCATGCGGCAGTTCAGTGCCTTTCACCTGTCTCGGACGGGCATTGGCTCCCAGTCACCCCCACAAGGACCCGGTGAGCTGCATCGGAGAGAACTGCGCAATCATTTCCGAAGGGAGACAAGTAGACTCGCCGCACCGGTATCGAAGCCCCACAATGTCCGAGGTCAGTCATGTTATTTTATCCGGTCGAACCTGAATGTCCCGCCGGCTTTGGAGGGGTCCAGTGGGATAAGAGCTTCGACCCGCCACGCCAGATCTCAGCGCACCTGGTTTTTGAAGTGCCCCTGCAATCGGATCTGATGACCTCGTACGGGGCAGCATTCGCGGTCACCGAACCGCTGGCGGTCGACCTCGCGGGGACCGAACTGACCGGATTCGAGTTCGGGCCGGCCACCGGGGAAGTCGGTCGCAAGGGCTTCTACGAGATCCCTGAGTTCGAGATTCCGCCACTGCGCGGTCTGATCGTCACCGGCCGTGCCTGTGCTGATGACTTCGGTTTGGCAGGCGAAGGGCAGTTGATCCTTTCCGAGCGTGCTGTCGATTTCTTGACCAAGCGAGACAAAGCGTTTCGGCAATACATCATGAATGCGTTGTAGACATCAAGGCTCATTGCCTCTGGTCCAGTCTCGACAGGGCGCCCCATCGACGACGCACGCCCTAACCTCGGCATTTCCGGACATTCTGCGGCACAGTCGATCTCGAGCCTGTTCGACCGATATGCGGATAGCCGGGTGGCCTACGGTCGCGGCGGGTCGAGGTTGAGTGAGTCGCGGCTTACCTCAAGGACCTCAACTTCGAGTGTGACCTCGGAGTGCGAAAGGTCGAGAGCCTCAATCCTGCGCGACACGGACGTCGCCACGTCCTTCTCTGACAAGGGTTCCTTCTCAGCCATCGCACGTCTCTCTTGCTGGTCTACGAGGAAAGCGTAACGACGGTCAACCAGGCCCTGTACATGAACGGCAAACAACGGACCAAGATCCTGAAAATCGGCAGCAGCGGAGGTCCATGGGCTCGGCTCGTTGATCTTCGCGCGGCCTGCGCCAGGCCACTCCCTTCGGCGTGCCACGCGCCATCTCAACGCTGCTTGTCGAGTCGTCGGCGGCGAACCGTGTGGCCGCGACGGGCTCGTTTCCGAACCGATTAGCTTTTCGCGACGTGGCCGTCTGTATAGGGGAGATCAACCAACGGGAGGCTGACAAATGCGGAAACTGACTTTTGGCATGAACGTGACCCTGGACGGATACATCTCCGCGCCGGGCGACGACCTCGGGTGGAGTGGGGGTGACGGGCCGGACTCGTCGCCGAGCGACGAGCTGTTCCAGTGGTGGTCCGACCGCGTGGCGGGCACCGAGCTGGCACTCTACGGGCGCAGGTTGTGGGAGGGGATGAACGCGCACTGGCCGACCGCCGACCGGGACCCGGACGCCACACCGGCCACGGCCGAGTACGCGCGGCGGTGGCGAGACATGCCCAAGGTCGTGTTCTCCTCGACGCTCGGTGCGGTCGAGGGGAACGCCCGGCTGGTCACGGGTGACGCGGTCGCCGAGATCACCCGGCTCAGGGGCGAGGATGGCGGGCAGATGGACATCAGTGGCGCGACGCTTGCCGGCGCCGCCATGCGAGCCGGGCTGATCGACGAGTACATCCTGGTCACCGTGCCGGTTCTGGTGGGTGGCGGGACGCCGTTCTTCACCGCGCTGGACAGTTGGGTGAATCTGAGTCTGGTGGAGACCCGGACGTTCCCGGGCGGCGTGCTGATGACCCGGTACGAGACGAGGCGATGAGTCCGGGCATTCGGTTGTCCAGACTTGTTGGGGCGCAGGTGATCACAAGGTCGAGGGCAGGCCCAGCCACGGCTTGTCCCGCGCGTCGAACCCGGTGAGCTCGGCAATCTTCCCGTCGACGACGTGCAGCACCGCGATCGTGAACAACCGATAGTCCGGGTCGCCGGGGGCGCGGAGGTACAGCGCGGCCGCGGGCATGCGGTTGACCGACGTTGTGACGCAACGCCAGTCGTCGAAACCGTGCTGGAACAGCCCGTGGGCGACCCAGCCGTCGACCGCGTCCCGGGCGGTCCTGCTCACGACGCCCGAGTCGGGCACCATCGCGAAGCGCAGGTCGTCACGCAGCAGCGACGCCAGCCCGTCGATGTCGCTGCGTTCATGGGCCTCGATGTACGACTTCACCACGCCGCGTTCGTCATTCGTCAGGTCCCCGGTGCCCGGGCTACGCCAGTCGAGGCGGCGGCCGGGCAGCTGCTCGCGCATCGTCACCCGCGCCCGCTGCAATGCGCTGGTCACCGATGCGACGGTCAGCTCGAGCGTGTCGGCCGTCTGCGCCGCCGGGAACCCGAGAACATCCCGCAGGATGAACACCGCCCGCTGCCGCGGCGGCAGGTATTGGACGGCGACGATGAACGCCAGCTCGATCGTCTCCCGCGCCACCGCCGCGTCCTGCGGGTCCGCGGGCAGCATCCGGTCGGGATAGGGCTGCAGGTACAGCAATTCGGTCTCGGGCAGCTCCACCTGCACCGGTGTCCGGTCGTTGCGCTTCTCCACGAAGTCGAGGCAGACGTTGGTGGCGATCCGATACAGCCACGTCCGCAACGCGGCCCGTCCCCCGAACGACTCCCGCCCGTTCCACGCCCGCAGGAACGTCTCCTGCGTCATGTCCTGCGCGTCTTCGAAGTTCGCGAGCATCCGGTAACAGTGCACCTGCAGCTCCCGCCGGTGCCGCTCGGTGATGGCCGCGAACGCGGCCGCGTCCCTCGAACGGGCGACCGCGATGAACGCGGCCTCGTCCTCCCCCAGCGCTCGGGCGTCGGTCATGGTCCCAATCCTTCCATCGGTGCGAGGGCACAACCAGAACCGACGATGGGGCGGCGGGTTTCTAATCGGCGAGGGCGGCACGAACCGAATCCCCGAGTGCGCGCGTCGGCGCGGCAGAAGCGCTGGCCGATTCGTCGGAAAACCTCTGGGCACCAAACGAAATGACTACTATGTTATGTAGTAGACATTTCGGAGCGGGGGACGCAATGAAGAGCATTCGCGGCACATTCACCAGCGCACGACCCTCCAGCTCGCGGGCCGTCGATGGGACCAAGCAGCCAGGCTGGTTCGTACGGGCCTACGCCGCCTTCGCGACCGGCCGCCTGCCACGATTCGTTTCCCGCCAGATCGCGTGGAAGCTCGATCCTCTACTCCTGCGCCTCACACGCGGCCGCCTGGCGACAACGTTGATCTTCCCCACCGCGGTGCTGGAGACCACCGGGGCCAAGACCGGAGCCCGACGGCGCAACGCGATCATCTATTTCACGGACGGCGATCACGTTGTGATCGTGGCGTCCCACGCAGGCAGCGCGACCAACCCGAGCTGGTACCACAACCTGCTGGCGAATCCCGATGTCCGCTTCGACAACACACCGATGCGGGCGACCGTGATAGCCGAGGAGGCCGAGCGCCAACGCCTCTGGGTGATCGCCGACCGGGTCTTCCCCGCCTACAACACCTACCGCCGGGAGGCGGCCCGAGCGGGGCGAACCGTCCCAATCATCCGGCTGACTCCGCGGGTTCGCCGCTGAACGGGATTGGGCAGCCGGGGCTTTCGCCACACTCGAGCAGGTCGTCGCAGCCGGCGGTCAGGGCCGCGAGCAAGGTCCGGCGGACGGCGGTCAACTCGGCGAGCTTCGCGTCGACCTCCGCGAGCTTCGCGGTGGCCCGGGCATGCAGGCCGGTGTCCGCACGGCGGGCGCGCGGCCGAGTGACTTCGATCAGGTCACCGACCTCGTCCAGGGTGAAGCCCAGACGCTGCGCCGCCTTGATCGCTCGCAGCAGCGCCACGGTGTCCTCGGGGTAGAGGCGATGGCCGCCGAGCGACCGCTCCGGCGCTCTGAGCAGCCCGCGCCGTTCGTAGTACCGCAGTGTCTGCACGTTGACACCGGCGGCAGCCGCGACCTGACCGGTGCGCATCCCGTTCATCGCGGATGCGTCAGTGTGCGGACGCGCTGTTCGAGCGCATCCAGAATGTCCAGGTGTGCGGGCGGAACTTCGATGCGCAGCACCGGGCCGGTCTCGATGGTGAAGGTGAAGAACGAGCAGCATCCGGATTCGCGGGCGGCCAGATCCCGCGCGAGCGGCTCGGCGTCCGCGGCGAGCGCCAGGTCCAACCGCGTCGGCCGCGGGCGGTCGAACCCGCGAACCGACGCGGTGAAGAAGCCGTCGAACTCTGCCACCCGCACCGGTTGTTCGGCGGTCGGCAGGGTGCACGCGTCCGGCACCCAGCCTTCGGGGTTCAGATCGATCGTCATGTCTTCACGGTAAGCCTGTACCCGGGTACCGGATACAAGATGTCCGTTGATCCCGAGAGTCGGGCAGCGCACCCATCGCCCGGCCGTCGATCTCGACGACCAGGTAGGAGTAGTTGCCGGCGTTCGGTGGTGGCGGAGCACGGTGTGCCCGGCCACCGCCGAACGCTCGGGTTACAGGGCGAGCAGGGCGCGGCGGGCCAGCGCGGTGGTGGCCAGGGGCCGCAGCGCCAGACGTACGAGCGCCAGCGCGTTGTCGTCGCCCGCAGCGCGGTTGACACTGAGTTCGCCGCACGTCAGGCATTGATGAATGAGCAGCCACTCCCCGTCGGTGCGGGCGGTCATGCTCACCGCTTCCATCCGGCCGCGGCAACTCGCTGCCCGGTCACCGGGGATCCGCCGGTCGACATGCAGGGACGCCAAGCAGTTCGGGCAGTGATTGCGATGCGCGGTGCCCGGGGCATGGATCGGCACGTCGAGACGGCAACCGACGCAACGGAAATCGGCATCGCGATGCCCGTCTCGACGATGCAGTACCGTCTTGTGCCGCTGCGGGCGACGCGTGGGGGTTCGACGAGTATGGCGTGGCACGCAGAGTCCTCCTTTCGGTATCTGCCACGCGATTACAGGGAACCGAATGCCTCGAGCGGGAAGGGTGGCTGCGCGAGTGGGCGCACCGCGATACGCATGAGTACCAATTGATTGTCGTCGGCGCAGATCGGAGCCGCGGCGAGCTCGTCGCACCGCACACAGCGGTGGATCAGCATCCAGTCGCCGCCACGCGGTACCGCGATGGCCAGCGGCGACATGCGTGCACCGCACTCGCTGTGGCCGTCGGCGACGTGGTCGACGACGTGGCGTGAATGCAGACACGACGGGCAGTGGTTGCGCGGCACACCGTCGCCGGCGAAGGCGAACACGACGAGCCCGCACGAGATGCAGGTGAAGGTGTTGAGCTGTTGAGAGGTACTGATGGTAGACACCCGGGTTACTCCTCTTGCTGAAGTCCGACAAGACAGCAGGAGCAGGCCGAGCGAGCCTCGACGACAGAGCCCGAGTGATCGCCGTTCCCGGGTTCCGGGAATGGGTCGATCAACGGGTCACGGAATGGGCACCGGAACTCGACGCGTCCGGCGTGCCGCGGTTAGCGGCGACGGATACGCGGTTATGCGATGCGGAAAGGCGCGCTCGGCGCTGGCCGGGTCATCAGTACACCAACCTCTGGGTTCGATAGGAAAGGGAACGACCGTCGTGGTCGCGGCTGAGGGTAGCAGCTCGATGACACCCGTCGTCAACCGTATTTTCGTCGTCCTCACACCCCGTGTGGGCGCCGTTCGCGACGAGCCACCGACACGGTGAACTGGGCCGGCAGACCTCAGTCGTCGGCGCGGGCGTGCCGCCCGCCGGGCAGATCAGTGTCCGGCGTGGACAATTCCCCGGACGGGTTCTCGACGATGCGCGGCAGCACCACGGTCGGGTCGTCCAGTTCCCGGCGCACCTGCATGAGGAAGGCATCCAGGCTGGAGTACTGCTGCAGGACCTTTGTCAGCAGGCGCAGCGCGCCGGACTCGGGGTATGCGTTCGTCAATGATCCTCCACCGGCGGGCGAACCGCCTTCGGGGACGGTTCGATCGGACATGGGTGCGGATCGTCCTCGGTGCGACGGCCGGCTGCCGTCGCACCGAGGACGAGTACTGCGGTGGAGCGATAGGTCCTGTTACAGGCCAGAACCCGGGCCGTCGGAACGGCCGATGGTGCGCGCCGTCGGGAAGTATCGGACTTCCCGACGGCGCTACCGCAGCCGGTGTACCTGCTCGATCGCGGTTCAAACAGCCCGCGCGCGAATCAGTCCCTAATGCCCGAATTTTGGTTCGGGACAACCTCGATGGCGGCGGCCTCGACCCGAGCCTGCGCCGGACTGCTGAGAACTTGCTGTGGGATTGGGCACACAGCACGCAGTGAGAGGTATTGAAACATAGGCTTTTCGCGTAGAACGGTAATCGGCCGCAGTGTGGCGGGAATCCTCCCGGAGGGAACGCTCATGTCGGTGACGATGTTCGTGATCGTGGCAATACTTGTACCGGTGCTGGCAGCTGCCGCCGGGTACGCGACCATCGCGGCCACCTACTGGTGGGTCCAGCACGGTACGCGCAGGCCCGCGCTCGGCTACATCCGCAGCGAGGACGCACCCGCACGAGGGCGGCCCCGTCATTTCGCGCGAATGTCCTTTCAGCGCAACGCCTGACGCGTCAGGACCGGGTGCCCGCGATTCGGGGCACCCGGTCCTGACGTCTCGAGCCCCGCGGGCTACTGGTTCTGCTGATACGCGCGCTGACGCTGTTCGTCGACCCCGGCCTCCGCGCGGGCCTTCTCGGCCTCGGCTTCCTTGGCGGCTACCTCACGCTGGGACTCGGCCTTGTCCTGCTGTGCACTCCCCTCCCGGCGCAGCTCGTCGTTCCCCACGACCGCGCCGGCAACTTCCTTGGCCTTGCCCTTGATTCCCTCGACGACCCCTTCAACACCTTCGAGGGGACCGCTCTTGCGCTCGGACATCTCTACCTCCGAAATTGTTGCGTCACTGGACAAAGACCGCATACCCGGGCAATCGGGCTCAAACCGGCGGGGCCGCGGTACGCCCACGAGATCCCGATCACACCGTGACCGGCCGGGTTGGGCGGTTCGGGATCGTCGACGAGTTCGTCAGAGGGCGAAGGTCGCGCGGATCGCGTCGGCCACCGCCCTCGTCACCAGAGCACCTTCACCCGAGCCGGACCAACGCCAGGTCCCACTGACCATGCTGATCCTCCCAGGTCGTCACGACCTCTCCGACACCGATCGGGTTCCGCTCCGGCGCATCATCGACGTCGTAATCCCCGTCCTCCTCGATCTCCGCCACGATCCGCAGCGCGTCCTCCCGCGACCCGTCCGTCCGCACCAGGATCCGCTGCACCCGCCAGTCGATTCCGCCCAGGTCACGCCCCACCAGCTCACGCCCCTCGGCCGCCTCCCCACCAACTTCGAACCTGGTCCCCGCCCCGTCCACCCGCAACGTGTCGGTGTCCCCGATCATCAGGTCGTCGCTCACCACATCCAGCTCCCCGCGCAACAACGCGGGATCGAGCCACCCCGGATCACGGTCGAGACCGACCTCGTAGATGAAATTTCCCCAGGCGAACAACGCGTACGACATGCCGAGATCCTAAGCGAGCCTGCTGTTTCCGGAGGTGGTGCCAGACGTCAGGTGCTTCTCGTACCCGGCCTGGCAGTGGCTCGCAGGAGCGGGGTCAGGGTCGGACCGGTTCGCACCAGAGCACTTGCCGACTCTGAACTCACGCAAAGCCGTTGTCCTGGAGAAAGCGTAACCAACCTTCCGGGTCATCTGCTTGCTCCTGCTCGAGAAGCTCGCGGAATCGCGCACCCACCAAGAACTCGTTGAAGAACGTGAGTGCGTCGGGTGCCAGGATCCGTGAATTGTCCTGCTCGCCGTAGCGCCAGAAGTAGTGGTTGGCGAGCATCACTTCACCGTTGGTGAGACTGATGAGGAGGTAGTCGTTGGTCCCCGTCATTCCGAAGGAGAGCCAGTGCTCGTCCTCACGGTGAACGTCGCCGTCGGCGTCCATGATCTCGCCCTTCCGGAAGGGCGGTGAGAAGAGTTCGACCACACCACCGAAATACGGGGCGTTGGTGATTCGGTAGAGCTCGACCAGGGCATCGGGAACCGCGAGCAGGCCAAATCTGTGAAGGTCTGGCTTCGCCGAGTCCCAAGCGTCGATGGCCGCGATCTCGCGAACGTACCCGGTGAGAACGTCGTCAGCGCTGATCGCTGTACCGTGCGGAAGCCACCCGGGGAGCTTGGCAATCGACGGCGGTTCACAAATAAGCTCGGCCTTCTTCTCCAAGAGTCGATTTCGAAGATGCCGCACCTTCGCCGTGACTTCGTCGGTGAAAGGGCCGACTCCGGATTCCATGGCCGCAACATAGCCGAACTCACCGACCGGAAACGAGCGAGGAATCACCCGGCTCCACCCTGTCATCGACACGGGGTGGTTGATCGGTTCGATGCGCGGCATCGTCATTCGGCTGAGCGGGAACAGATTTCGGGGAGCTCCCGACGTGACTCCCGCTGCATGCACCAGGTGCGCAGGCCATCGCCGGCCACCACGACCTCAGCCGTCACTTCGAAGCCCAGGCGCCGATAGAAGCGGACGTTCGCCGCACTGGAGGTTTCCAGGAACGCCGGGTAGCCCGCCCGGGAGGCCGCCTCGATCCCGGGTCTCAGCACGGCGCTGCCCAGGCCGCGTCCCTGGAGTTCGGGAGCGACCGCGACGGTGTTGAGCAGCCACACCGGATACTCGGGCCGGTGCGGCTCGATAGCCGCCTCGGAGACGGCCGCCGCGTCGGACCTGTCTCCGATGAGTTCACCCAACTCTCTTGCGATTGCTGCGAATTCAGCTCCGGGATCGCGGTCGGGGCTGAACCAGATCGCAATCGCGCGCCCCGCCTCGGCGACCCAGACCCGGCCGCGCACCATTGCGACGCGTGTCAGGCACAGCTCCTGATAGCGCCGAATCCGATCGAGGTGGTTGTCTGCGGCTATGACATGCCGGGTGTAGGGATACTCGGCGAAAGCGCGGGCCAGAGTGTCTACAGCGACGGGAACGTCGGCGTCCTCGATCGGACGCACCTCGGCCGTTGATGACATCACGGGTGGTGAACGACCCCCGCGACGATACCGTTCCGAGCGCGGCGGTTGACCGTCCGAGAACGACGCTCGTCATGGCGGCGCATTCTCCGTGCAGCACCGCAGGCTATTCCGCGAGTAGCGTGCGGGCGTAGTGGATCAGATCCTCCGGCCGCGGTAAGTCCTTGTAGGACTGCCCCACTTGTGTGCCGTTCTCGTAGACGACGATCGGGTTGCTACAGGGAAGTCGCCGATCGCCCTCCACTGTTCGGATGGATCGGTGTTACTCGCGACCGGGCTCTTCCGCGGCGCGCTTCGCCTCCTCGAGATCCCTGCGGAGCCGAGTGGCGGTCTCCGTATCGCCGGCGTCCTCGGCGGTCGTGATGTCCTGCTTCAGCTGGGCGATGACGTTTCCGATCTCCATTTGCAACCTCCGATGCGGTCTTCACGTCGGCCACGCAGCGTGGACAATCGCATGGCCAGTAGGGCGGCTACCCGTCTTGATCATCGCGAAACCGAGTGCGGGCGGATCGGCGATTTCGCGCGGGGCGGCCATGTCTGCGGACCGGCCGTTATGCCGGCGACCTGTTTCGGGTCCATGCCGCCGGGTAGTCGCCGACGAACAGGAGGTGCGAGGCATGAACCCTACTTCTGAACCACGGACCGTCGTCGCGACGGCGAACGGGGACAACGACAGGCGCTCACTGACCGAACTCGTCGACACCGTGGGCGCACAGCTGACCAGGCTCGTCCGGGACGAGATGCAGTTGGCCCGAATCGAGATGCGGGACAAGGGCAAAGGGATGGCCAAGGGCGTCGGCATCGCCGGCGCCGGTGGGCTGCTGGCTTTCTACGGCGGCGGCGCGCTGATCGCCGCGGCGATCCTGGCGCTGGCGCTCGTGGTGCCCGCGTGGGCCGCCGCGCTCATCGTGGCGGTCGTGCTCTTCGCGCTCGGCGCGATAGCGGGGCTGGCGGGCAAGAAGGCGGTCGACGAGGCGACGCCACCGGTGCCCGCCGAAGCGATCAAGGACGTCCGCGAGGACGTCGAGGTACTCGAGAACAGGAGTCGGCGATGACCGACAAGACACCACGTCCGCATATCCCCGACGAGGCCGAGCTGTTGCGGGCCGACCGCGACCTGGCGCGCCGGGAACTCGGCGACGCCGTGGCCGAACTCGCGGAGAAGGCCGACGTGCGGGGGCGAGCGCAGGACAAGGCGCACGAAACCGCCGAGGCCGCCCGCGAACGCGCGGCCGAAGCCACCCAGTACGCGCGCGAGGTCGCCGAGAACGTACGCACGAGCGCCGCACAGGTCGCGGACCAGGCCGTGGCCAAGACGCCCGAGCCGGTGCGCGAGAAGAGCAAGCAGGCGGCGGGCGCGGCCCGGCGCAATCCGGTGCCGATCGCCGTGGCCGTGGCGTCCGGCGCGGCCCTGATCTGGTGGACCCGGCGGCGGAGGAACAGGTGAACGCACTGTACAAACCCGTTGGACTGCTCGTGAGCGTGCTCGGCGGGATCGCTGCCAACCTGGTGTTCACGCAGGTGTGGCGGCGCGTCAGCGGCGAGGATCAGGCGCCGAGCGCCACCGCCCGCGAGTACGGCTGGCAGGAAGTGCTCGCCGCCGCGGCCTTGCAGGGCGCGATCTTCGGCGTGGTGAAGGCGTCGATCGACCGTGCGGGCGCGTCGGGCTACCAGCGATTGACGGGCACCTGGCCCGGGAAGTGAGTCGAGCATGGCCGCCGACGACCATCCGGCCGCTACCGATACCGGCGCTCGACCGGATCTGGACGCCGACCATCCCGACAGCCCGGCCGACCTGTCGAAACCGTCCTTGGTCGCGGTGGTCAAGCGCGCGGGCCGGGAGTTCCAGCGCGACAACCTGACCGACCTGGCCGCGTCCCTGACGTACTACGCGATGCTGTCCATCGTGCCCGGGCTGATCGTGCTGGTCTCGCTGCTCGGCCTGCTCGGTCCGGACGCGACGGGCGAGCTGATGGGCCAGGTACGCGAGCTCGCCCCCGGCTCGAGCGCGGACTTCGTGCAGACGCTCATCGACCAGGCCCAGGCCAACAAGAGCGGCGCGGGACTCGGCGCGATCCTGGGTCTGGCGATCGCGTTGTGGTCGGCGTCGGCCTACGTCGCAGCGTTCATGCGGGCATCCAATGTCATCTACGACATCGGGGAGGGCAGGCCGATCTGGAAGACCACGCCCATCCGGCTCGGCGTTACCGTGCTCGCGGTCGTACTGCTGTTGCTCAGCGCGGTGATCGTGGTGGTGAGCGGGCCGATCGCGCGGCAGGTCGGTGATTTCCTCGGCCTGGGCGAGACGACGGTGCTGATCTGGAACATCGCCAAGTGGCCGGTGCTGTTCGTCCTGGTGTCGGTGCTGCTGGCAATCCTGTTCTGGGCCAGTCCGAATGCGAAACAGGGCGGCGTGAAATGGATCAGTCCCGGCGGCGTGATCGCGGTCCTGATCTGGGTGATCGTCTCCGCGGGATTCGCGGTTTACGTCGCCAACTTCTCGTCCTACGACAAGACCTACGGCTCGCTCGCGGGCGTGGTGATCTTCCTGGTGTGGCTGTGGCTCACCAATATCGCCCTGCTGCTGGGCGCGGAGATCAACGCCGAACTGGACCACGGCAGGGCCATGGCCGAAGGGCTGCCCGAAGAGGTCACGCCCTTCGCGAAGCCTCGTGACACCAGCAAGCTCGATCCGCTCGATCAGCGGGCTGTGGAAGAGGCTGAAACCGCTCGGCGAGAGTGAATTTCGCGCGCCCTGGGCGATGACTCAGCGTGCCAGGTCCGGATGGGCCCGGCCGGTCACCAGCGGCATGTCGACGAAAGTCAGCAGGCCCGGTTCGGCGGCGCAGACGTACGGGATCGAATTCACGCAGTGAGCTGCGGTGACGACGATTCCGGGGTTGCGCTCGAGGCCCGCCGCGACACCGCTGGGGTGCCAGCCGTGGATCGTCACATGGCAGTCGGGATCACCCTTCACCTCTACCTCGAAGCGGACGCCGCCGTCGCCGTATTTCCATGGCGGGTCGAGGTTTTCGTCGCCCATCAGCCAGTTGACCGCCACCCGGACGACCTTGGTCTCGCCGACGAACGCCTCCCAGGCGAAGCGCTGGGCCGCCACCTGGCCGGGCTGGATCTGGCCGATCGGCGAGTCGATCGGGGCGGTCGCCACCGCCACCTCACGACTGCTGCGGATCTCGGCTTCGGCGAAACCCAGTGTGTCCAGGCACATTCGGACGGACTGGTCGAAGCCCTTGTCCAGCAGGGACAGCATCGGGCCGTTCATCGCCGCCTCGGGCGACTGACCGAAGCCCATGATGTGGCGGACCACATCGGGAGAGTTGTAGGTGCGGATATCGGACCATTCCTCACCGCGGACGAACGTGATCGCACTGGACAGGCCGGCGAAGAAGAGCGGCTGTTGCTCGGTGGCGCCGCCGGGGTCGATCCCGGTCCCGTGCAGCGTCACACCGCCTTCGATGGCCGGCGCGGCCATCCGCTCCTTCTCCTGCTGGGTCGGCCAGAACCAGCCCAGCGGGGTGACGACGTTCTTGCCCGAGCGCAGGATCGCGGCGACCTCTTTGGGATTCGGCATCAGCGGCGCGTACAGGACGCAGTCGGCCTCGAGCGCGAGGATCTCCTCGACACTGTTGGTGGCGATGACGCCGATCGGTCCGATCCCCGCGAGCTCACCGGCATCCTGCCCGGCCTTGGCCTCCGTATGCACCCAGCACCCGACGAGCTCGAGCTCCGGGTGCAGCTGGATCTGGCCGATCGCGGCCTGGCCGAGCCCACCCGTGGCCCACTGGATCACTCGCAGAGTCATGCAAGAAATAGAACACGTTGCATTCTCGGGGTCAAGATCGCGTAGCCACTGCGTTCGAGCCCCCTTGTCGAGGTCGTCCACCCCACCGGGGCGTGGTGCGCCCAAGCAACCCGGTCGTCAGTCTCCCGCCGCCTCGCCGGATTCATTGCGCCGCAACCACTCCGCGAGCGAGCGACCCGCGTCGAGAACATGCCGTTCGGCGATGTCGCGGGCGCGAATCGCGTCGCGGGCGGTCAGCGCATCGATGAGCTGATCGTGTTCGTGGAGGGCGTTCTGTTCGTGTTCGGGGAACACGCGCAGGAAGTTGGTGGGGACCACGCGGGCCGCCTGTTTGATCTGGGTCAGCAGGCGGCGCGAGTGGGCGGTCCGGTGAATCTGTTGGTGGAAACGCCAATTGGCGTCGGCGATCGCATCCTCGCCGGAATGGGACGCCACGGCCGCGGCCAACTCGCGCAGGTGCGCGAGCTCGGCGTCGGTGGCGCGTTCGGCGGACCAGGCCGCGGCCTGACCGGTCAGGACGCCGAGGATCGTGAAGCTGTCCATGACGTCGGCGGGGCTGATGCCCAGCACGGTGATGCCGCTGCGGGGGGCCACCCGCACCAGGCCCTCGAAGGAGAGTTCGAGCAGGGCCTCGCGCACGGGGGTGCGGCTGGTCGCGAACTCCTCGGTGATCGCGTCCAGATCTATGCGCGCGCCGGCGGGGAGGGTGCCGGTCAGGATGCGGTCACGGAGTTCGCGGGCCGCGCGTTCGCGCACGGTGCCGCCGATATCGACTGATCGCGATGCCATTCCGGGGAGCCTAGCAGGTCTCGAATACAAGGTTTGATATCTGATATATCAGATGTTACGTTCACGATATGACAGCACAGCGTCGCGACCGGATGACCTTGGTCGCTTTCATGCAGGCGGGCAGCACCTCGGTCTACGCGGGTTCGTGGCGGCATCCGGCCACCGAGCACGGGTACCTCGACGCGTCCTACTACGCGAAGGTCGGACGGCAACTCGAAGAGGGCTGCTTCGACCTGATGTTCTTCGATGATCGGCTGGCGATGCCGGGCATCTACGACGGTTCGGTGGCCGAGGCGGTGCGCTACGGCGCCCGGCCGGTGAAACTGGACCTGGGCGTGGTGTTGGGCGTGCTGGCGCAGAGCACCTCGCGGATCGGTTTGGGCGCGACGTACTCGACCACGTACTACGCCCCGTTCCACGTCGCGCGGACCTTCGCCACGCTGGACCACCTGTCCGGCGGCCGGGCAGCGTGGAACGTGGTGACCTCGGTGAACGACAGCGAGGCCCAGAACTTCGGCGTCAACGCCCATCTCGGGCACGACGAGCGCTACGACCGCGCGGACGAATTCCTCGAGGTCGTCAGCGGACTCTGGGACACCTGGGACGAGGACGCGATCATCCACGACCGGGCGGCGGGTGTGTACGCCGATCCCGGCAAGGTGCACGAGCTCGGGCACGTGGGCCGGTTCTTCTCCGCGCGCGGGCCGCTGACCGTCCCGCGTACCCCGCAGGGCCGCCCGGTCATCATTCAGGCCGGCTCGTCCGGTCGCGGGCGCGAATTCGCTTCGCGCTGGGCGGAATTGATTTTCACCGGCGATCCGGGGCTCGAGGTCGCCCGCAACCACTACGCCGACCAGAAGGCGCGCATCGCCGACGCCGGACGCGATCCGGACTCGGTGAAGATCTGTCCCATGGCGTACGCCGTGGTCGGCGAGTCCGAGCAGCACGCCCGCGAGCGCGAAGCGATGTTGCTCGAGGACCTGGTGCATCCGATGGCGTCGCTGACGCTGCTGTCGGAGCTGATGAACTACGACTTCGCGCAACATGACCTTGACGACCCGGTCACCGACGAGCTGATCGCCTCGGTGTCGGGCATCCGCGGGCTGGTACAGAATCTGCGCACGCACATCGGCGGCACCGTCACGGTCCGCGATCTGGCCGGGCACCGCGCGACCCTGCTGCAGGGCCCCCGCTTCGTCGGCACCGGCGAACAGGTCGCCGATCAGATGGCCGAATGGTTCCACGGCGGAGCCTGCGACGGGTTCGTCCTGGCCGCGACCCACATGCCCGGCTCGTTCGAAGATGTTGTGCGCATGGTTGTTCCGCGCCTGCAGCAGCGCGGGCTGTTCCGCACCGAGTACGAGGGCACCACCCTGCGCGACCATCTCGGACTCGATCGCCCCGCGGTGCGCCGGCCGGCCGCGCACGCCGGACCGGTTTCGTGATGAACGCCATGCTCTCTGGTGTGCGAGTGCTGGACCTCGCCACCCTGGCTGCCGCCCCGCTCGCGGCGACCTATCTCGGCGAATTCGGTGCCGAAGTGATCAAGATCGAGCAGCCGGGCGCCGGGGATCCCATCCGCACCTGGGGCGCGCAGCGCGACGGCGTCGGGCTGATGTGGAAGTCGGTGTCCCGCAACAAGCGTTCCATCACCCTGGACATGCGCGGCGCCGAAGGTCAGGAGCTGCTGCGCAGGCTGGTGACCAAAGCCGATGTGGTGGTGAGCAATACGCGGCCGCAGACCCTGCGCAAGTGGGGTCTGGACTACGAGAGCCTGCGCGCGGTCAACGACCGCGTGATCATGTTGCACATCACCGGTTTCGGGCTGACCGGACCCAAGAGTGAACGGCCCGGCTTCGGCACCCTGGGCGAGGCCATGAGCGGGTTCGCCCACATCACCGGCGCGGCGGACGGCCCGCCGACCCTGCCGCCGTTCATGCTCGCCGACGGGGTGGCCTCGCTCAACGCCGCGTACGCCGTGCTCATGGCGCTCTATCACCGCGACGTGCACGGCGGGCCCGGGCAGTTGATCGACATCAATCTCGTCGATCCGCTGGCCCGGCTGCTCGAGCAGACCCTGCTGGGCTACGACCAGCTCGGCATCGTCGCGCAGCGCGCCGGGAACCGCTGGGACATCTCCGCGCCCCGCAACACCTATCGCACTGCCGACGGGAAGTGGCTGGCGATGTCCGGCAGCTCACCCGCGCTGGCGCTGCGCGTGTTCCGGGCGATCGGGCGGGCGGACCTGGTCACCGACGCGGAGTTCTCCGACCCGCAGCGACGGCTGGCCCGCGCGCGTGAGGTGGATGATGTCGTTGCGGACTGGGTGTCGAAACAGACTCTCGCCCAGGCGATGTCGGCGTTCGAAGCGCACGAGGTCGCCGCCGCGCCGGTCTACGATATCGAGGACCTGCTGCACGACGAGCAGGTACGCCACCGGGAGGTCTTCGTCCCGGTGGCCGACCCCGAACTCGGCACCATGACCGTGCAGGCGCCGGTACCCCGATTCTCCGAAAGTTCCGGCCGCGTGGACCATCTCGGTCCGCGCCTGGGGGAGCACAACGCCGAGGTCTACGGCGAGCTGCTGGGGCTGAGCGCCGGCGAGGTCGCCGACCTAGCGCACCGCGGCGTGCTCTGACCCGTTCCGATGATCACGAACCACGAAGGAATTCGACGATGACCCTGCTCGTGCGACGCTCCGAACTCGCGCTGCCCGCCTGCAACGACCACATGTTCGCCAAGGCCCTGTCCTGCGGCGCGGATCTGGTGTTCCTGGATCTCGAGGACGCCACCCCCGAATCGCTCAAGGAGTCCGCGCGGGAGAAGGCCATCACCGCGCTCACCGAGATGGACTGGGGGCGAACGGTTCCCGCGATCCGCATCAACGGCCTGGACACCAAGTGGTGCCACGACGACATCATCGAGGTCGTCACCCGGGCCCGCGAGAATCTGCACACCATCGTCGTACCCAAGGCGTGCACCGCCCGCGATGTGTGGTGGGTCGACCTGCTGCTCACCCAGCTCGAGGAGAAACTGGGCCTCACCCGCCGGATCCGGCTGGAGGTGCTGATCGAGGAGGTCGAGGGCCTGGCCAACGCCGAGGAGATCGCGGTGGCCAGCGACCGGATCGACGCCCTCATCTTCGGCGTCGGCGACTTCTCGCTGTCCCAGGGCGCGCGTGTGGACACCAACTTCGAACCGCTCGGCGACTATCCGGGCGATTTCTGGCACTACGCCCGCAACAAGACCCTGGTGGCTGCTCGGATCGCCGGCGTGCTCGCCATCGACGCGCCCTTCCCCGACTACGGCAATGTCGAGGGTTACGAACGCGACGCGCGCCGGGCCTCCCTGCTCGGCTACACAGGCAAGTGGGCCATCCATCCCGCCCAGGTCCCCATCGCGAACACCGTCTACTCCCCCACCGCCGCGGAAATCGCACTGGCGGAACGCAATATCGCCGCCTACCGCGAGGCCGAGGCGAACGGCCGCGGCGCGGTCGGCGTCGACGGTGTCCTGGTCGATGCCGCGCACATCAAGATGGCGAAGGCCACCCTGGCCCGCGCGGCGGCGATAGACCCGGAACTCCTGAACGGAGCCGCCGTCGGCTGACACGACGGGGACGACGGTCCGCTGGGACATGCCCGCGCTGGAATCGCCAGGCGGGCACGGCGGGCCAACCGCGTCATCGAACACCGGGCGCCGACCGCGCCCGCACCCGGAAGGCTCCCAACACCTACCGGGGCCGCCCGTTTCGACACGCTGTGGGAGACCGGGAAGGACGTCGGATCGGTAAGGCGCTCGCCTGGGCCGGCTGTTCGCGCCGCCCGGCACTCAGACCGGACGCTCTTCCTCACAGATGATGTCTCCGTCCGAGTTCTCGCGGCACGAGTACGGGACGAAGGCTCGAAAGCCGACCTGCCCCTCCTTGTCCGTGAAACGGACCAGTCTCAGGTCCCCGTATGCCTCGCCGTGCTTCGCCTTCAATGCCTCGAATTCCTCAGCGAAGCTCAGCTGATTCTGTTCGATCGTCATTGCCTCGTCCTCTCGTGGTGGTCGCGGCCGGAGAGCCGCCACCATCAACGATGTCCTCGGCAGGCGCTACTCGCGCGAGTGGTGCACTACTCGAACTTCGCCGCGTCTCCCCCGGCCGACCACGGTCAGCCGATCCACATCACCCGCAGCACGTGCACCTCGCGAACGCTATCGAGGACGAGGTACACGACCTGGCCGACCTCGGCCCGAACAAGAGGTAGCAGACCGCGCCCTCGGGATTGTCCACGTGCTGCGGGTGCCCGGCCCACGGAGTGAGTTCGAGGAACGAGAGCACCTCCGTGTAGCCGCCGAGGGCGTCCGGCGGCGGCAAGGCCCGACCTCGAACGTCTCCCCGGCCGGGAACGATCCGATACGCGCTCAGCGCGTCCGCAGCCGCTGTTCTATCAGCGCGCGCATGTCCTCGACGCTGCCCGCCGCGGGGTTGGCGCCCGCTCGCTGAATCTGCTCCGCCTTGGCCAGCAGCATGAAGTACGCTCCGGGCTCGCGCAATTCGGCTGCGGCAACGTGACGCCACTTGATCAGCAGTTCGTTTACGCCCGTGAGTTCCTTGCTGACCTTGGCCTTCTCGAGCACGAACTCCCATTCGCGGTCGAACTCCGCCCGCAGGGTCGGGGTCAGCGCCGCCCGGATCGCCCCGGGCTCGGCGGCCGGGTTGAGGTCGTGGCTCGGTGCGAATGAGGCGATGGCACTACGATATCCGCTCGCTCCAGCACTGTCGCCCGCCCCGGCGGGCCTTCGGTCCTGTTCGCGGAGGCATCGAGCGGGCCGGAACGTTCCTTGATCCTGAGCAGGCGCCGTGTCGGCTCACACGGTGCGCACCGCCCGGAACCCCTCGCCCCGGACAGTGTGCACGGGCGTCTACCGGTGAGCCCCAACCCCGATCACCCGCGGTAAAGCCCCAACAGGGCCCACGGTCGACCGACTCTCGAATCTGCCGCTCGGGTCAGCAGGCGGTGGACGTCCCGCCCTGGATCGCGAGCAGGGCGCAGAAGGTGATCGTCGCGACCTTCCACTTGTCGCCTTCCTTCACCGCGTTGCCGGCCTGGTCCGGCAGGGCGGGGGTGCCGTTCAGCAGCAGGGTGTAGGTGACGTCGGCGTGCGTGGCGTCCACGACCTTGACCGCGGAGACGGTCGCCGAGGTGCCCGAGGCCTGCGGGTTGGCCGCGGCGGCCTGCAGCACCGCCGCGAACTCCTGGCCCTTCTCGACCGTGGCGATGCGCTGCTCGGTGGGCGTCTTGGCGTTGAAGAAGGTGGTGAAGGCGTCGGTGATGGCCTTCGTGGTGGCCTCGTCGGCCTTGGCGGCCGCGGCCGTGGTGGTAACAGCGGCCGTGGTCGTGGTCGCGGTGGAATCGTCGTCCGAGCTACAGCCGGTGAGCGCGGCGGCGGCGAGGAGAACGCCGAGGGCGGCGGCGGAGGTGCGACGGAAGGAGATTCGCATGGTGGATCCTCATCTGAAGGAGAGAAGCGGGGCCGCGACGGGCCCCGCGAGGGTGGAGATATCGGCCGTACTGTAATACGGACGGTAGTGCCGGATGGCGGGTTTACTTCACATTGGCTTTCATCTGTTCCAGCCGCATCAGCACCGGGAAATCGTTGACGCTCAGCGCGTTTCCGTGGCCGGTCTGATGAATGTCGAACACCGACTGGATCGCCGCGTAGAAGCCCTGCACATCCAGGGTCTGGTTGACCGCGCGCTTGGCCTGACGCAGGCCGAACGCCGGCATGGTGGCGATGTGGGCGGCGAGTTCGCGGGTCTTGGCGTCGAGTTCGGCGCGCGGCACGACGGTGTTGACCATGCCGGTGCTCTCGGCCTCGGTCGCGGTGATCGGGCGGCCGGTGAACAGGATCTCCTTGGCCTTGCGCGGGCCCAATTCCCAGGTGTGCCCGTGGTATTCGACGCCGCCGATGCCCATCAGCACCACCGGGTCGGAGAACAGCGCGTCGTCGGCGGCCACGATCAGGTCGCACGGCCAGCACAGCAGCAGCGCCCCGGCGATGCACCGGCCCTGCACCGCCGCGATCGACGGCTTGGGCACGTTGCGCCAGCGCAGCGAATACTCCAGGTAGCGGCGGGATTCGATCTCGTAGATGGTGTCGAGGGTGATCCGGGAGGGATCGGGCCACGAACTGTCCTTGAGGTCGTGACCCGCCGAGAAGTGCTTGCCCTCGGCGCGCAGCACGATGACCGCCACCTCCGGGTCCGCGGCGGCGCTGGTCCACGCCGCGTCCAGCGCGTCGAGCAGCTCACCGTTCTGGGCGTTGGCGGCCTCGGGACGGTTCAGGCTGATGGTCGCGATCTTGTCGGCGACCTCGTAGCGGATGTACTCGCTCATAGTTCAACTCCGGGGAAGACCGAGCACCCGCTCGGCGATGATGTTGCGCTGAATCTCGGACGTTCCGCCCGCGATGGTGCCCGCGAAACTGCGGGCGTACCGCTCGAACCAACTGCCCACCGTGTTGTCGTGGTTCAGCGGATGCATGGGGCCGGTGAACATTTCGTTCAGCAGCCCCTCCGGGCCCGCCGCGGTGAGGGCGTGCTCGGAGGCGGTCTGCACGGCTTCGGAGCCGAGCAGTTTGAGCACCGACAGCCCGGCCACGTCCTGCTGCCCGCGCGCCTCGCGCGCCAGGGCGGCCGAACCGAGCAGGCGCAGCGCCAGATTGTCCATGACCAGGGTGGCGTAGTGGTCGCGATCGAACACGCTGTGCGGCTCGAAATCGTCTATCAGGCACTGCAATCGGTCGGCGAAGCTCAGCCACAGCATGGTGCGCTCGTGCCCGAGCGAGCCGTTGGCCACGCCCCAGCCGCCGTGCAGCGGGCCGACGAGATTCTCCGCCGGTACCCGGGCGTTCTCGAAGAACACCTCGTTGAAGTCCACGTCACGCGGCCCGCAGATGGACGGGAACGGGCGCCGGGTCACCCCGGGGGTGTCGGTGGGTATGAGTAATACGCTCAGGCCCTTGTGTTTCGGCGCGTCGGGATCGGTGCGCACGAAGGTGAGCAGGACGTCGGCGTGATGCGCGCCCGAGGTCCACACCTTCTGGCCGTTGACGATGAAGTCGTCGCCGTCGCGCACCGCGCGGGTGCGCAGGCCGGCCAGGTCCGATCCGGCGCCCGGTTCGCTCATGCCCAGCGCGGCGGTCAATTCCGCGCGCAGGATCCGCACCGCCCAGTTCTTCTTCTGTTCCGCGGTGCCGAAGGAGAGCAGCGATGCGGCGACGATGCCCAGGCCCTGCGGATTGAAGCTGTGATAGATCCGACGCCGCGAGAGCTCCTCGAGGTGCACGTACTGCTGCAGGATCGAGGCGTTGCGGCCGCCGAATTCCGGTGTGTTGCCGGGCAACAGCCAGCCGTGCTCGAACTGCGTGCGCTGCCACTCCCGCGCCCAGTCGGGCACCTCGGCGCTCGAGACCGGGCGGTCGGCGCGGGCCCGGGCCTCATCGGGCATGTGCTCGGCCAGGAATTCGACGAAGGCCGAGCGGAAGTCCTCGACCTCGGCGTCAAAAGTCAGTCGCACGGTACTCCTTCGCGATCAGCGCGCGGTGCTCCACGGCTCCGCCGAGCAGCAGCTCGCCGGCCTTGGCGCGTTTGAGCGCGAACTGCAGGTCGTTCTCCCACGTGTAGCTCATGGCGCCGAACAGCTGCATGCCGTGCCGGAAGACCAGCGATTGGCACTCCCCCGCCGCGGCCTTGGCCATGGACGCGGCGACGCGGCGGCGCGGGTCGTCGGCGGAGATGGTCAGGGCCGCGAAATAGGCCAGGGCCCGGGCTCTTTCGACTGCCACGTGCATGTCGGCCGCCTTGTGCTTGACCGCCTGGAACGAGCCGATCGGCACCCCGAACTGCTCCCGGCCGCGCACATGCTCGAGCACCAGGTCCAGCACGCGCGCGCACGCACCGACCATGGTCAGCGCCAGGCCGGTCAGGGCGATGTGGCGCCCGCGGTCGACGTCGGCGTCGATCCGATCGCTCTCCCCGACGCGGACGCCGGCGAAGCTCACCTCCGCCACGTGCAGGACCGGGTCGAACGCGATCTCGCGCCGGACGATCGCGTCGGCGGAGTGCACGGCGAACACCCCGGCGCGGGTGGCGACGGCGAGCCAGTCGGCGCGGTCGCCGTCCAGGACGTGGCGCGCGGTACCGCTGAGCAGCCAGCCCGTGCCGTCGTGGAAGGCGGTGACACCGTCGTAGACAGCCGCGCCGGGCGCCGAGCTGGCACCGAATCGGGCTGCCAGCGGGGCGAACTGGGTCATCGTCGCCAGGAACGGCGTCGGATCGGTCGCGTAACCGAGAGCCTCGAGCACGATGGCCAGCTCGACCATGTCGGCCGGATCGGTCAGTTCGGTCCAGCCCTGATCGACGTAGACCCGCCACAGTTCATCGGTGGTCGCGCCGCGGTCGACGACCGCGCGGACCAGCTCGGGCGGACCGTGTCTGGCGATGACCTCGCGGACAGTCTTCTGCCACAGCCGTTGGTCGGAGTCGAACTCCAAAAGCATCCCGGCACGCCTCCTCGCTGCTGCGTTCGCAATGCAAGCGAGAATATCATTCTCCTAGAATGAAAGTCATCCTTCGCCATCCGGGAAGGCGCGCCGACCCTAACGTCCAGGAATACGCCGTTCTCCGGTACAGTGCATTCATGTTCTCCCCCTACAACCGAGGACCGATGCGGCCGTGACCAGCCCGAGCGAAGAGCCAGCCTGGAAGCAGCGTGCTGTCGAGCGCTCGCTGCGCGCCGCCAAGGTGCGAGCCGAGGAACGCGTCCAGCGATTCCTGGACGCCGCGCAGGCCATCATCACCGAGAAGGGCTCGACCGACTTCACGGTTCAGGAGGTCGTCGACCGCTCCCGGCAGTCGCTGCGCAGCTTCTACCTGCAGTTCGACGGTAAGCACGAGTTGCTGCTCGCCCTGTTCGAGGATGCGCTGAGCCGCACCGCCGAACAGTTGCGCGCCGCGGCCGACGGGCAGACCGACCCCCTGGACAAGTTGCAGATCTCGGTCGAGCTGCTCTTCGAACTGTGTCGGCCCGACCCTTCGGCACAGCGCCCGCTGTTCACCGATTTCGCGCCGCAGCTGCTGCTTTCGCACCCCAGCCAGGTGAAGGTGGCGCACGCGCCGCTGCTGACCCTGTTCACCGAACTGATGGAACAGGCCGCCGCGGCCGGGCAGTTGCCCGCCGACGCGAACCCGCGCCGGCTCTCGGCGATGGTGATGCAGACGGTCATGTTCACCGCGCAGTCCTCGGGGGCGATCGACGAGCAGACCCCGAACCCGATCACCGCCACCGAGGTCTGGAACTTCTGCGCGCACGGTTTCACCCGCGCCTGAGAACGATGTTCTCATTCAGGAGAACTTTACTTACACTCGGGGTATGACCGAGCTGTGGACCGATCTCGTCGCCTGTCTCGACCTGGACGAGCAGCCGCCCCTCGCAGACACCACCGTCTTCGAGGGGCGCAATCAGAAGCTGACCTATCACCGCGTGTTCGGCGGCCAACTGCTGGGCCAGTTCACGCGTGCTGCCGCGCTGAGCTTCCCCGACAAGACGGTCAAGTCGCTGCACGTGGTGTTTCCCCGTGAGGGACGCGCCGACGAGCCCATCCGCTACCGGCTCGAACGCGCGCACGCCGGACGCACCTTCGCCACCGCCACCGCCGTGGCCGAGCAGTCCGGCAAGATCATCGCCACGGCCTCGATCTCGCTGCACGCGCCCGAGGCCGGCCCCGAGTTCGACAGTGTGGCACCGATTCCCGCCCTGCCCTCGGCCGAGCACAAGGTCGACGGCATGGAGTTGCTGCCCTGGGAGGTGCGCTCGCTCACCGACCTGAACGACCCCGCCGCCCGGGCCCCGGAGTACGAGCTGTGGATGCGCACTCCGACCGTGGAACCCGAACTGGCACAGGCGATCGCGGCCTATGCCACCGACCTCACCCTGATCGGCACGGCGCTGCTGCCGGTGGACGGCTTCGATCAACGCGGCAACGGCACCGCCTTCCTCTCGGCGGTCACCTCGCACACCCTGTGGTTTCATCGCCCCTTCCGCACCGACGACTGGCTGCTGCTGCGCCAGCACAGCCCGCTGCTCGCGCACGGCCGCTGCTTCGGCCGCGGCGACATCCTCACCGAGTCGGGCACGCTGGTCGCCTCCTACGCGCAGGAAGCGATGGTGCGGCTCCCCGCCTGATCGGCCGGCGAGGGCGATCGGCCGAGGTCACCGCCGATCCCCGCGCCGAACCGTGGGCGGCGGGGACGCCAATGTCCGTGCGGCCGAGTAGGCGTCGCACCGGCCGGCCGCCACGGACGCGGCCAGCCCGTCCAGGTCCGGGTGCGCGCCGAGGCCGGTGCGGGTCAGGGCGAGGATCTGCGCCCGGGCGCACGCGACGCGGCGGGAGGCGCTGCGGGGGCGGCGGTGGCGGTCGATCGCGTCGACGAGTTCGGGCATGCCCTCGCCGCGGGCGGCGATCAACGTCAGCACCGGAACATCGGATTCGGCCTGCAAATCGCGCACCGTCTGCTCGACGCCCTCCCGGTCCGCCTTGTTCACCACGAGGATGTCCGCGATCTCGAGCAGTCCCGCCTGGGCGGCCTGCACCCCGTCGCCCGCCCCGGGGGTCAGCACGACCACCGCCGGATCCGCGACCGCGGCGATCTCGGTGTCCGACGATCCGGCACCGGCTGATTCCAGCAGCACGACGTCATAAGACAGCGCGGCCAGCAGTCGCACCGCCGCCGGGACCGCCGCCGCCAGGCCACCGGGGTGCCCGCGGGTGGCGAACGAGCGGATCAGCACCCGCGGATCGTCGACGTGCTCGGCCATCCGAATCCGATCACCGAGCAGCGCACCGCCGCTGTAGGGCGAGGAAGGATCGACCGCCAGCACGGCCACCCGGTGCCCGCGCAGCCGGTAGGCCCCGATCAAACCGGCTACGGCCGTTGACTTCCCGGCCCCGGGCGGCCCGGTCACCCCGATCACCCGGACCGATGCCGGCGCGAGCGTGGCGCACACGTCCGCCCGCTGCGGACCCTCGACCAGCGACAGGAGGCGGCCCACCGCCCGCACAGACCCGGCGCTCGCCCGCGCCAGCAGTTCCGCGATCTCCTCGGCCACCGGCGATCCAGCGACCCCGTCATCCGCCGATGGCTCGGCGAACTCTCCGGCCACCGACAGCTCGACGGACTCTCCACCCCCTGACAGTTCGGCGATCCTCGCTCCCATACGCAGCCCGGAACCACCTGCAGCCGAAGGCACCCCGGCGCGTGTGTCACTCACCGGCGGCCCGGCGATTTCCCGGTCCCCCGGTAGCGGGGCGGTCACCTCGTTCCCCGGTAGCTCAGCGGTGTCGACCGGAGGGCGACCTCCGCCTGCCGCAGGGCGGGGACATCCCTGCCCGCTGGCGGCCGGGCTAGTGCGCGCGCCGCCTCCGATTCACTTTTGGCACTGTGCATCTCGGCTCTTTTCTCGATCGTGGACCGGACCCCGCCGTCACACTCACGGCGCGGGCACCTCGATGACGGTGGCCGAGCCCATGCCGCCGCCCGCGCACATCGCGACGATGCCGTAACCGCCACCGCGCCTGCGCAACTCGTGCACCATCGTCACGATCATGCGGGCGCCGCTCGCCGCCACCGGGTGGCCGAGCGAGCAGCCGCTGCCGCTGTAGTTGACCCGATCGGGATCGAGGTTCAGCGCGCGCACCGCCGCGACCGGAACCGAGGCGAAGGCCTCGTTGATCTCGAACAACGACACCTCCGACAGCGAGATGCGGGCCTTGTCGGCGGCGCGGGTGATGGCCTCGATCGGGGCCAGGCCCGTCTCGGCGGGATCGACACCGATGGAGACCCAGCTGCGGATCACCCCGAGCGCGGGCAGTCCCAGGTCGGAGCTGGCCACCACCAGGGCCGCCGCGCCGTCGTTCGCGCCGCTGGCGTTGCCCGCGGTGACCGAGAAACCGTCGATCTCCGGATGCAGGGGCTTGAGCGCCGCCAAACGTTCGAGCGTCGTGTCGCGGCGAGGGTGCTCGTCGGTATCGAAGACCCCGTGCGGAGTCGTGATCGGCAGGATCTCCTCCTTGAAGCGGCCCTCGTCGATCGCGGCGATGGCGTTGCGGTGCGAACGCAGCGCCCACTCGTCCTGCTCGGTGCGGGAAATGCCCACGCGCACAGCGGTATTCCAGCCGACGGTGATGGACATGTCCATGCACGGCGCCTCGGGACGGTCCGGGTGGCTCGGCGAGACCCAGGGGTCGATCCACTCGTCCTCGCCGACCTTGAAGCGGGCGCGCGGTGCGGTGGAGTCGGAGTTCACGCCGCCGGCGATGATCAGCTCGGACATGCCCGCGCGGATGTTCGCCGCGGCGGTCTGCACCGCGGACATACCCGCCGCGCAGTGCCGGTTCTGGGCCAGGCCGGGCGCGCCGGTGAGGCCCGCGGTGACCGCCGCGTGCCGGGCCAGCACGCCGCCGCCGTAGCGGCCCTCGCCGAGAACGACGTCGTCGACGCGGTATTCACCGCCGAGTCCGTCCGCGGCGGCACCCACCACGTGCCGGGCCAGGTCGAAGGCGTTGGTGTCGCGCAGGGTGCCCTTGCGGGCGGTTCCGATCGCGGTGCGGAGCGCGGAGACGATGACGGCGTCAGGCATGGGAGGACTCCATTTCGGCGACGAGCGTGCGCCGCAGCAGTTTTCCGGTGTCGGTCTTGGGCAGTTCGGGTCGGAAGACGATCGCGTCGGGGGTCTTGGACGAGCGCAGCCGCTGTTTGACCCAGTCGCGGATCTGCTCTGGATCGCCGGCGCCCACCACCACGGCGACCAGGCGCTGTCCCCATTCGGGATCGGGGACGCCGATCACCGCGGCTTCGGAGATGCCGGGGAATTCCAGCAGCACGTCCTCGATCTCGGCGGGCGCGATGTTCTCGCCGCCGCGGATGATGGTGTCGTCGGCGCGGCCCTCGATGAACAGGTAGCCCTCGGCGTCGAGTCGGCCCAGATCCCGGGTGGGGAACCAACCGCCCGCGTCGAGCACGCTGCGGTCGCCGTATTCGCCGGAGATCTGCTCGCCGCGCACGAAGACCAGTCCGGTCGTCCCGGCATCTACGGGTTCGCCTGCCTCACTGCGGATCTCGATCTCGATACCGGGCAGCGGGCGGCCGACCGAACCGAGCCGGTCGCGGACGGCCGGATCGCTCGACGCCTCGGCCGTCCTGTGGTCCTCGGGACCGAGCAGCGCGACCGAGGACGCGGTCTCGGTGAGCCCGTAGGCGTTCACGAATCCCGTGGACCCGAACACGCGCAGGGCTCGTTCGAGCACCGGTCGCGGGGTCCGGGATCCGCCGTAGGCGAGCGAGACGAGCGTCGGGGTGCGCGCGTCGTCGCCCTCGACGGTCGCGACGATGCGCGCGAGCATGGTCGGCACCAGCATGGCGTGCGTAACGCCCTCGCGGCGAACGGTTTCCAGCCAGTTCTCCGGATCGAAGGCGGGCAGGTACACCACGCGGCGGCCGGAGTAGAGGTTCGACAGCAGGTTCGTCAGACCCGCGATGTGGTACGGGGGCACCGAGACGAGCGTGGACTGGCCGATGCCCGCACCGAATTCGACGGTGTTGATCAGATACGCGGTCAGGTGGCGGTGCCGGAGCAGGGCGGCCTTGGGCGCGGAGGTCGTGCCGCTGGTGTAGATGATCGCGGCTACTGCGTCCTCGTCGGCGGGGTCCGGATCGACGGGGTCCGCGGTCGCCACATCGGCCAGGAACGCGTCCAGGTCGTTCTGTTCCAGGACCAGCGCGCCGGGATGCCGGTCGCGCAGCGCCGCCAGTTGTTCTTCGCCGAGCCGATAGTTCAGCGGTACGAAGGGAATTCCCGCGGCGGCGGCTCCGAACAGGGCCACGGGATAGGCCGGGTGGCTGGTGCCGAGGTAGAGCACCGCCGGGAACCCGCGCAGCCGGGTCGCGGCGCGCTGGGCGAGGTCCAGCAGTTCGGGGGCGGACAGCGAGCGCTCGCCCGCGGTCACGACGGGGTGATCGCCGCCCGCGGCGGCCATGTCTAGGATCATGCCGATGTTCATGAGAACATTATTCTCACAATTGGAGAGTGGTAGTTGCAAGAGAGGAATACCACATGCAGATACAGGACTGCTCGGCCCTGGTCGTCGGCGGCACCGGCGGACTCGGCGAAGCGACCGTGCGCCGGCTGCACGCCGGCGGCGCGAAAGTGGTCGTCGCCGACGTCGCGGACGAGAAGGGTAAGGAGCTCGAACGCGAACTGGGCGTGCGCTACGTGCGCACCGACGCCACGGACGAACAGTCGGTGCAGGACGCGATCGACGAGGCGCGATCACTGGCGCCGCTGCGCATCTCGGTCGACACCCACGGCGGGCCGGCCAGCGGCGGCCGTCTGGTAGGCCGTGACGGCTCGGCCCTGGGTCTCGAGGGTTTCCGCACCACGATCGAGTTCTATCTGACCGCCGTCTTCAACGTGCTGCGCCTGTCGGCCGCCGGAATCGCGAAATCCGAACCCCTGGACGAGGATCAGCGCGGCATCATCATCAACACCGCCTCGATCGCCGCCTACGAGGGTCAGGTCGGCCAGGTTCCCTACGCAGCGGCCAAGGGCGGCGTGGTCGGCATGACCCTGGTCGCCGCCCGTGATCTGGCGCCGCTGGGCATCCGCGTGGTCACCATCGCGCCCGGAATGATCGACACGCCCGCCTATGGCAAGAACGGCGACAAATTGGCCGCATACTGGGGCCCGCAGATCCCGTTTCCCAAGCGCCTGGGCCGCTCGGCGGAGTACGCCCGGCTCGCCACCTCGATCATCGACAACGACTACCTCAACGGCGAGGTCATCCGACTCGACGCAGCGCTGCGGTTCCCGCCCAAATAGCCGAATCCTCCTCCGCCGGAAGGACACCGACGATGTACGACCTTCCCCCCACCGACCACTCGCCCATTCCGGTGATGACCGTGGACACCGCCCACCGGGTGATGCAGCAGCACCTGACCTGTCCCGCGACCGTCTGCGCGCGCAAGCATCAGGCCAAGCGCCGGCTGACCGAAGCGGCCCACCTCGTCCCCGCCGATCAGCCTCATTTCGGCGGCTGACGCGTTTCCCGAAGGGCCCGAACCGGATCCGGCGATGAGCCGGAGGGTCGGCCGGCGCCGGCTTTGTCAGCCATCGCCCGGGCCCGGCCCTCGGCCCGTATCTCCTGCGGTGTGCGCCCGTACCAGCGCCTGACCACGCGGGTGAGCGCGGACTGCTCCCGCAGCCCGATCAGGACCGTGACGCGACTCAGCGGAAGATCGGTTTCGCAGAGCAGCCGGTAGGCGGCATCGCGACGAGCGGCGTCCAGGACCGCCGTGAAAGTCGTTCCCTCGCTGGACAACGCACGCTGCAGGGTCCGGGGCCCGGTGTGCAGCATCTGCGAGACCGTGGCGATGTCGGCGGTGGATTCGAGGAAGGCGCGGTCGACGGCGAGGCGCACCCTGGCGGTCATGGTCCGGCCGAGCTCGGAGTAGTTGCGCGCCAAATAGTCCATGGCCAGGGTGTGCAGCATCGGGTCGCTGCCGAGCATGGGCCGGGCGAGCAGATCCGCGGGGAACCGCAGCAGGGTGGTGGGCATGTCGAATCGCACCTCGGCACCGAAGAATTCGGCGTAGCGCGCGACGGGTGCCCGCGGCGGGTGCGGCAGGTGCACCATCCGCAGCCCGTAGGCGCCACCGACGCCGTGGCACACGAACCGATGCAGAAATCCCGCGCCGTGGTCGATGCCCTGACTGAAGGCCGACACCTCGGCCATGTCGCGATAGTTCAGCGCGATGACGCCCGGCTGCTGCTCGGGATCGGCGCACAACTCGACCGAGATGCCGGCGTGGTGGGTGTACAGGTAGCGCTGGGCGCAGGCCAGCGCCGCGCCGACGGTGGGCGCGTTGAGCAGGGCGACCCCGAGCGGGCCGAGCACGCTGAAATCCTGGCGTTCGGCCAGGCGCAAACCCAGGTCGGGGCAGCGCAGTTCGGTCGCGGCGATCTCCAGCGCCCAGCCCATGGACTCCGAGGAGACCACCGCGTCATCGGAGTTCACGGCGTCCGGGGAGATGCCGAAACGCCGCAGTAGCGCGACGCCGTCACCGCCGAGCTCTTCCACCAGTTCGCGAAACCCGCGCAGTGTCGCGGCCCGCCCCATCGTCGCCATCAGCAACCCCACCAACCATGTCGAAGTGGTTTCGCAGCGTATCCACCGGCGCACCGCGCGACAAGACCCGTCGCGATTGTCTCAGCCACGACCTGCGGTTTCACCGGCCCGAACACGCCGAGACTTCGACATATGGCACAACCCATGTCGCGTAGGGGTAAAAGGATGTCGCCCAGGAACGAGTCGTCTTTACCCGCCGGTAGCAACAATCTGGCTCAGGAATCGAATGAGAGGTGGACCACAGGATGAGGGCTGGGAGGCGAACGAAGTCGTTCGCGGTTCGCGGCATGGTGGTGGCGGCGGTGGCGCTGGGGACCGTGCCGTTCTTGACGCCGACGGCCTTCGGTGAACCGAACGGGGGGTTCACCGCGATCGACGGCGGAGACCGAGCGGCACAGTGGAATTCGGCGCTCAACGGTCCGCAGCCCTACAACGGCGTCGCACCCGATCTCGCGGTGCCGATCACGATGAGCGACGGCACGGTGCTCAAGGCCGACATCATCCATCCGGCGCGCGACGGCCGGCGGCCCGACGGCCGCCGGCCGGTGATCCTGCAGATGCAGGGCTACGGCAAGCTCCCGATGCTGGTCGGACAGGCGCTGCTGGCCTCCGCCGACGACCTCGGCATCAAGAAGCCGCTCGAGGATTGGATCGCCTCGATCAACCTGCCCGGGGTCGGGATCGACGGACTGTTCGACATGACCCGCCAGCTCGACTCGGGCGCGGTCGAAGCAGCGCTACAGGATTGGGCGCTCGCCGAGGCCGGGTACACCCTGGTGCAGGTCGATCTGCGCGGTACCGGCACTTCCGAGGGCAGCTGGCAGGTCTTCGGTGATCGCGAGAAGCAGGATGTCGCGGAGGTGATCGACTGGATCACCCGGCAGGACTGGAGCGACGGCAACGTCGGCACCATGGGGATCTCGTTCACCGCGATCAGCGCGATCGAGGCCACCGATCGGATGCCGCCGGGGCTCAAAGCCGTCTTCGCCTACGAGGGCAGCGCCGATATCTTCGACGACATCGCCGGGCCCGGCGGCGCGGTGGGTGTCGGCTTCCTGGTGCCGTGGCTGCTGGGCGTCAACGCGCTCAAGATGATTCCCGATCTCACCGCGCTGGCGGTCGGGAAGTTCGATCCCGCACAGCAGGCGAAGTGGCTCCGGGACCGCATCGCCGACCCGCTGACCCTGGTCGAGATGGTCGTCAACGGCTACACCGCGCTGACCCCGGATCAGCTGACCCCGCAGACGCGCGGCCTGATGGACCCGAATTCGCCCTTCCGGCAGGGGTTGAAGGCCAAGGTCGGCAACATCCGGGTGCCGACCTTCATGGTGGGCGCGTGGTTCGACATCTTCGGCACCAGCCCGACCGACACCTTCAACTCGATTCCGCTGCCCGCCGAGCAGAAGAAGCTCATCATGGGCGACGGCTACCACATCGGTTCCGGCGTAGCGGGTTTCGGCGAGCCGGGGATGCCGCCCCGCCTGGATGTGCTGCAGCGCGCCTGGTTCGATCACTGGCTCCGCGGAATCGACAACGGCATCGAGGATTACGCGCCGATCGTGGTCAAGCAGCAGGGCGGCGGCTGGACCGACGCCGCGGAGTTCCCGCGCGCCGAGGTCACCTACCGGCGGGTGTACCTCAACGACTCACCGTCGGGCACCGCCGGGGGTTCGATCTACGACGGCGGGCTGTCGGAGAATCCCCTGCAGGCACAGCCCCGCGATCTGACCGTCGCACCGGGCCTGCTGAGCCTGTGCGGGCGCGACGTCGCCCGGATCAGCGCGGGCGTGACGGCGCTGCTGGACGCCTGCGGCAAGGACTCCCGCATCTGGGAACACGACGGACTGAGCTTCACCAGCGCCCCGGTCAGCGCGGCGACCACCGTGTCCGGCCCGATCAACGTGCACCTCAACGTGGTTCACGACGCGGCCGACGGCTACTGGGTCGCGACGGTCAACGACGTCGCGCCCGACGGCACCTCCAACCAGATCGCGACCGGGCAGCTGGTCTCCTCGCTACGTCAGATCGACGACGCGGCCAGCAAGACCTCCGCCAACGGCGACTACACCGAGCCGCAGTACTTCCTCGATCTCGAGCGGCGGCAGCCCACCGTTCCCGGTGAGCCGGTCACCCTCGACATCGGCCTCACCCCGATCGACGCGGTGCTGCAGCCCGGCCACCGGCTGCGGGTCAACATCTTCGCGAGCAACTTCCCCAAAGGTCTGCCGCCCCTGATGTTCCTGGCCGACTCCGGCCTGAAGCCCGAGCACCTGCGGCTGGATCCGAGCGCGCCCAGCTGGGTCAATATCGCCCTGACCGCGGCGATCCCGGACTGACTCGGCCCGCTCACCGCGTCGTGCGAGCGTTCACACGGCGCGGTGAGCGCCCGCGCTGCGGACGCCGACCCGCTCGATGACGGGCCGAACGATGCGGTTCCATCCGCCACCGGCCGAGACCCCGCGAGCGATGCGGGTCAGGAACGCGGGGCGGTGAGGCGCGCGATCGTCGCGCGGAAGTCCTCGGTCTGGAAGGACAGATCCTCGGCGGCGTTGGCGTAGTCGAGGGTCGCCAGCACCGCGCGTTCCAGGTGCAGGTTCAGCAGGCGTTTGGTGGACTCCACGGCCTGGCGCGGAAGTTCGAGCATCCGCTTCGCGCAGGCCAGGGCCTCCGAGAGGGGATCAGCGACAACGTGATTGGCCAGACCCATGGCCTGTGCGCGCTCGGCGGGGATCTTCGCGCCGGTGAGGGCGTATTCCTTGGCCAGCAGCAGGCTGGTGTGCAGGGGCCAGGTCAGCGGTCCGCCGTCGGCGGCGACCAGGCCCACCTGCACGTGCGGGTCCTTGAGGTAGGCGGTCTCGGCCATGTAGACGATGTCGCTCAGCGCGACCAGGGAACAGCCCAGGCCTACGGCGGGGCCGTTGACGGCCGCGACCAGCGGCACCCGGCAGCGTGCCATCCCCAGCACGATGTCGCGGCCGTGGGCGATCGTCTTGGCGCGCAGGCGCGCATCCCGACCCAGTTCGGCCAGGTACGCGAAATCGCCGCCGGCGGAGAAGGCTTTGCCCGCGCCGGTGATGACCGCGACGCGCGCGTCCAGGTCGTCGTTGAGCCGGGACCAGAGCTGGGCCAGGCCCGTGTGCAGGTCGTCGTTGACGGCGTTGAGCGCGTCGGGCCGATTGAGGGTGATGATGCGCAGCGGGCCGTCGGCCCGGACGTCGATCTCTGCCGGCAGGTCGTACATGTCAAACTCCTAGTCCGAGAATGCGTGAGGCGATGATGTTCTGCTGAATCTGCGAGGTCCCGCCCATCACGCTCTGCGCGCGGCTGTAGAAGTACGCGGACAGCAGATCGGGATCCGAGGTGCCGCCGACCGCGAGCGCGGCGTGCCCGACCGCCTGATCGACCCAGGTCATGAGCAACTTGTCCAGGGATCCGTCGGGGCCGTGGGTGACGCCGTCGAGTTGTTCGGACAGCCGGCGGCGCACGTGCAGGCGCAGCATCTCGGTCTCCACCGCCGCCCAGGCCAGATCCTCGGGCACCTCGTCCTGTGCGCGAGCGAGCAACTGGCGCACCAGTTTTCCGTAGCGCGCGGAGTAGCCGAGGGTGGAGGGCTCGCGCTCGTGACCGACCACGGTCATGGCCAGCCGCCAGCCGTCGCCGGGCGCGCCGATCAGGTTCTCGACCGGAACGCGTGCAGCGTCGAAACTCACCTGCCCGAACTCGCGGGTGACCCCGTTGATCATGCCCAACGGCCGCTGCACCACACCGGGCTGGTGCATGGAGATCACGAACGCCGAAATGCCCTTGTGCCGTGGCACATCGGAGTCGGTGCGGGCCAGCAGCAGGCACCAGTCCGCGACATCGGAGTAGCTGGTCCAAACCTTGTGGCCGGTGACGACGTAGTGGTCGCCGTCGCGAACGGCGGTGGTGCGCAACGACGCCAGGTCCGACCCGGCGTCCGGCTCGCTGAAACCCTGGCACCAGCGCTGGGTGCCGTCGATCATGCCGGGCAGGAAGCGCCGCTGAATGTCCTTGTCGCCGTGCCGGCCGAGCCCCTGCACCAGGTATCCCAGGCTCGGGCGGGGCGGGGCGCCCGCGATGGCGAGTTCCTCGTCCACGATGACGTCGTAGACCGGCGGCAGGTCCTGCCCGCCGAACTCGCGGGGCCAGGACAGGCCGAAGAATCCGGCGCCGTACAGCGCGCGATGCCATTCGCCCTGGCGCGCCCAGTAGTCGTCGCCCGCGGTGGGGAACTCGCCGGCGGTCGCGGCGAGCCAGGTGCGCAGGCGGGCACGAAAGTCCGCTTCCCGAGGGGAGTCACGAAAGTCCATGGTCGATCTCCTTCAGGCCGACGGGGAACAGTTCGGTGGAGGTGAGAACGCGGCGCAGGTAGACGTGCGCCAGGCACTCCCAGGTGTTGCCGATTCCGCCGTGCACCTGGATCGCGGTCTCGCAGACCGTGCGCGCGGCGCGCGCGGTATAGAGCTTGGCCACGCGCGCGGCGCGCAACGCGTCGGGCGCGGGCAACTCGTCCACCGCCCAGGCGGCATAGCGCAGCACGCTGATCGACCCTTCGATCAGCGCCTGGTTGGCCGCCAGCAGGTGGGCTACGGCCTGGTACGACCCGATCGAATGTCCGTACTGTTCCCGGACTTTCGCGTAGTCGACCGCCAGTCGCTGGGCGCCCCGGGCCGCGCCGAGCAGGTCCGCCGTGGTGGCGGTGATCGCCAGCGCGTGCCACTGGGCCTGCTGGTCGCGCGAGAGCACCCCGAGCGGTTCGCGGTGGCCCGCCACCAGGGCAGCGTCGCGGGTCAGGTCCGCGCCGGCGGCGAGGTCGCCGGTCCGGGCCCACAGCAGCTCCCCGTCCTCGAGGAGCAGGACCCGGTCGCTGCCGCGCGCGTCGATGGCCCGGTCCCGCACCGCGACGGTCCAGCGCGAATCGTCGCCCTCGGGCCGCCCGTGCAGGTCATCGGCGAGCACCGGTCCCAGGAACGCGACGTCTACCAGGCCGCGCCCGAATTCCTCGGCCACCAGCGCGACTTCGACGCCCGAGGCGCCGTCGGAGCGCAGGGACCGCCAGCCGCTGGTCTCCACCGCTTTGTCCAGGCGCTCGCGGCGCTGCGCGTCGTCGAGGCCGGCGACGCTGCCCGGACCCAGTTCGTCGGCCAATCGCGCGGCGGCGGTGCGCAATTGGCGTTGTTCATCGGTCAGCCGGACGTCCATGGTTCTCCTTGAGGACTCGCCGCAGCGCTTTGCCCGAGGGCAGGCGCGGGATTTCGGGCACGTACACGACCCGATGGGGTCGCTTGTAGGTGGCCAGGCGGGCGCCGACCAAATCGACCAGCTCGGCTGCGGGCACCTCGGCGGTGGTGACCACCGCCGCGACGATCGCCTCGCCGTCGCGTGCGTCCGGTTCGCCGAAGACGGCGCAGTCGGTGACCGCAGGGTGTTCCAGCAGCACGGCCTCGATCTCGGCGGGCGCGACCTGGAAGCCGCGAACCTTGATCATTTCCTTGGCCCGGTCGGTGATGCGCAGCCAGCCGTCGCCGTCGATTCGGCCGATGTCGCCGGTGCGGTACCAGCCGTCGTCGAAGGCGTCGGCGGTGGCCTCGGCGGGCAGGTACCCGGCCATCACCGAGTCCGATCGGCACTGGATCTCGCCGATCTCGTTGTCCGGCAGCGCTTCACCGGTCTCGCGGGAGACCACGCGAATGGTCACGCCGGGCGCGGGTTTGCCGACGCTGTCCAGGCGGGCCGCGCCGATCGGGTTGCAGGCGATGACCGGCAGCTCGCTCGCGCCGTAGGCGGGCAGCCAGCCCACGCCGGAGCGGCGGGTGACGGTCTCGGCGACCGCGGCGGTCACCGGCGTCGCGCCCCACATGATGAAGCGCAGTGAACTCAGGTCGTACTGCTCGAGATTCGGATGTCCGGCCAGCGCGAGCGCTATCGGCGCGACCGCCATCTCCACGGTGATCCGATCGTCCTGGATGCAGGCCAGCACGGTGCCGAGATCGAAGCGCCGGTGCAGGCGCAGCCACGCGCCCGCCTCCAGGGCGGTGACGATATTAAGCAGGCCCAGGATGTGCGAGGGCGGGGTGGCGATCTGCATCCGGTCGGTGGCGGTGAGCGCGAGCACTTCCCGCCACTGGCGCACCGCGGTCGCGAGGGAGCCGTGGGTGTGGCGGACCGCCTTGGGCATACCGGTCGTGCCGGAGCTGAACACCAGCACCGCGTCGGCGGCCGGGTCGGGGTCCGGAAAAAGCTTGTCCGACGGGCGGATCGGTTCGTCCAGGTGGCGCGTGAGCAGCAGGTCGGCGAGGACCGGCTGATCACCGATACCGTGCACGGTGCCGGTGACCTTCAGCGCGTGCGCGACCTCGTCGTGCTTGTAGGCCGGGCTGATGAGCACGGCCGCCGCGCCGATCCGCCACAGCGCCAGGACGGCGACGACGAACTCGGGCCGGTTCGAGGACATCACGGCCACCCGGTCTCCGGCGCGAATGCCGTCGCCGGACAGCTCGCGCGCCAGACCCGCGGCGAGCGCGTCGATTTCGGCGCGGGTGTAATCGCGCCCTTCGAAGGCGAGCGCCGCCGCCGCAACCCCGGATGACATTTGAGAAGATCCCGTCTCGTGTAGGAGAATCATATTCTCACATTGATAGAATCTTAATACCAGGAGGTGAGGGTTCATGGCGAGAACACCCGCGTTCCAACGCGCGACAGTGACCCGGATCGTCAAGGAGAGCATCGACGCCCGGACCTTCGTGCTGGCCCCGCACACCGCGCCGATTCCGTACCGGGCCGGGCAGTTCTGCACCTTCAAGGTCACCATCGACGGGCGGGCGCTGTACCGCTCCTATTCGATGTCGAGTGCGCCCGAGACCGACGCCGAATTCACCACGACGGTCAAACGCGTTGCGGGCGGGGCGGTCTCGAACTGGATGCACGATCACCTCACCGAGGGCGACGAGATCGAGATTGCCCAGGCGGCGGGCCGTTTCTGCCTGCGCGACACCGATGTTCCACTGCTCGGGTTCAGCGGCGGCAGCGGCATCACCCCGCTGCTGTCGCTGACCAAATCGGCACTGGCCACCACCGGCCGCCGGATTCGCCTGCTCTGCGCGGACCGCGACGCCGACTCGATGATCTTCGAGCACGTTCTCGCGGACCTGGTCGCTCGCCACCCGGGCAGGCTGGAGGTGGTCCGGCACCTGGATTCGGCCGGCGGCTTCCTGAACGCCGAGGCCGTGCGCGCCTTCGTCGGCGAGGACGCGGCCGCGGACCATTACATCTGCGGCCCCGAACCTTTCATGGAGATGGTCGAGCTCGCGGTGCCCGAGGGGGGAACGGTCTTCAGCGAACGCTTCGGCGCGCCCGCGCCGCGGGTAGCCGTCGCGGCGGCACCGGACCGGCCCGCCCCGCCCACCGGCACGGTCACCATCATTCTCAATCGCAAGAAGAAGTCGGTGCCCCGCCAGGAAGGCGAGACGCTGCTCGAGAGCGCGCGGCGCGCGGGCCTGGCGCCGCCGTTCTCCTGCGAGGCCGGCAACTGCGCGACCTGCATGGCCAAGGTGACCTCCGGGCACGCCACGCTGCGGCGGAACGAAGCCCTCACCGACGGCGAACTGGCCGAGGGGTATGTCCTGACCTGCCAGGCGGTTCCGGACACCGACTCGATCACGGTCGACTACGAGTGAGGCGCAGGCGCGAACTCGTCACCGCCTGATGCCCGGACGATCGGGCATCGGGCGGTGACCCGGGGTTACGGGCCGAGTCAGCGGAGCTCTCGGGCGAGCTCCGCGATGACCGTGCGGGTGAGCTGCTTGGAGGCGATCAACTCCGCGACGGTGTCGCCGATCGGGAGCAGGCGCACCGACAGATCGGTGGCGCCGGCCTCGGCGTAGCGGCGCAGGCCCGCGGCGATGGTCTCCTCGTCACCGGCGATACACAGGTCGCCGATATCGCGCGCTTCGCCGCGCTCGAGCAGGCGCTGATAGTTCGGCGAGATCTCGGCCTCACCGAGTATGCGATTCGCGCGCTCCTTGGCCGCGTCGATATCCGCACGCGCGCACAGGCATACCGGCAGACCGGCGACGACGCGCGGGGCCGGGCGGCCCGCGTCGGCGGCCGCCTTGGTGATCTTGGGAACGATGTGCCCGGCGATCGCGCGCTCGTCGGCCATCCACAGGATGGTGCCGTCGGCGCGCTCCCCCGTGACCCGCAGCATGACCGGCCCGAGCGCCGCGACCAGCACGGGCATCGGCGCGACCGGCGTCAGATCGGTCGGGTTGTCCACCTCGAACGAATCGTTGCGCACCCGAACGGGTCCCGGCCCGGTCACCGCGGCGTTGAGGACCTCGAGATAGTCGCGGGTGTACGCGGCGGGCTTGTCGTACGGCAGGCCGAGCATGTCGCCGACGATCCAGTGATGGGACGGCCCCACCCCGAGCGTGAGGCGGCCGCCGGTCATCGCCTGGACCGACAGCGCTTGGCGGGCCAGGGCTACCGGATGCTGCGCCTGCAGGGGCACGACCGCCGTGCCCAACTCGATGCGGGACGAGCGCGCGGCCATGGCGGCGATGGCGGTCAGCGCGTCGAAGTCGGTGGGTATCTGCGGAATCCACGCCGTGTCCAGGCCCGCGGATTCGGCCCATTCGATGTCACGCAGCATGCGTTCGAGCTTGCGGGCGGTGTCGCCCTTCTCCGGCCCGATCATCACTCCGATGCGCACGGTTCCTCCAAAGTTAGTGGTGTTCATCCGGTTTCGGACGCGGTCAGCCCGCGAATCTCGGTGACCATCGCCTCGGGTGCGGTGCCGGTGGTGAACACCGCGGCGGCGCCGGCGCGCAGCAGCGCGGGGACGTCCGAGCGCGGGATCGTCCCACCGATCACGACCGCGATGTCGGCGGCGTCGGCCGCCCGCAGGCCGGTGATCACGCGACTGGTCAGCGGCAGATGCGCCCCGGACAGCACGCTCAGGCCGATCACGGCGACGTCCTCCTGCAGCGCGATGGCCACGATGTCCTCCACGCGCTGGCGAATTCCGGTGTAGACCACCTCGAATCCGGCATCACGCAGCGCGCGGGCGAGGATCTTCGCGCCGTGGTCGTGACCGTCCAGCCCGGGCTTGGCGATCAGTACGCGCACGGGCACCGGCGCCGCGTCGTCCGGCGCGCCCTGCCCCGGCGTCCCCGGGGACAGCGGCTGCTTGTGGTCGCTCATCAGCGGATACGTTACTTGCGAAAAATGAGAATGCCAATACCATCAGATGGAAACGCATATTCACTCACCGCGAGGAGCGCCATGACCGAACCGGATCGCCCGCTGACCGACCGCACCATGGTGATCTCCGGAGCCAGCCGTGGCATCGGGCTCGCGATCGCCGTCGCGGCGGCGGCCCAGGGCGCGAACGTGGTGTTGCTGGCCAAGACCGCGGAACCCCATCCGAAGCTGAGCGGCACCGTGCACACCGCCGCCGCCGAGATCGAGGCCGCCGGCGGCAAGGCCGCCGCGGTGATCGGCGACGTGCGCTCGGAAGAAGACGTTCAGCGTGCGGTCGACACCGCGATCGAACGCTTCGGCGGCGTGGATCTGTGCGTGAACAACGCCAGCGCGATCGCTACCGAGGCCACGGAGGAGTTGTCCGCCAAGCGGTTCGACCTCATGCAGGATGTGAACGTCCGCGGCACGTTCCTGCTCACCCGGGCCTGTCTGCCGCACCTGCGCGAGTCACCGAACGCGCACGTGCTGACCCTGTCCCCGCCGATCAACATGAACCCGCGGTGGCTGGGCGCGCATCCGGCCTACACCGTGTCCAAGTACGGGATGACTCTGCTGACGCTGGGGTGGGCCGCCGAATTCGCCGGTACCGGAATGGCTTTCAACTGTCTGTGGCCCGAGACGTTCATCGCCACCGCCGCGGTGGCACATATGGCGGATTCGGAGAATTTGCTGCCGAGATCGCGCAGTCCGCGCATTATGGGCGATGCGGCCGTCGCCATCATGACCCGGCCCGCTCCGCAAATCACCGGCCATTGCTTCATCGACTCCGACGCCGTCACCCGCTACACGACCACCGACGACCTGTCCGGTTACGGCGGCGGCGATCACCCCAAGCTCGACCTGTTTCTCGACTGAGTCACCGGGACGGGCTGCCCGAGCACACGAATTTCCCTGCCAGAGAGAACCGATCATGCGTCAACTCCACCCCGTCCCCGAGCCCGCCGACTCCGATGCCCCCGTCCATGTGATGGTCCGGGACGTCCTGGACTACTTCGGCGCCTGTGCGCACTGCGGCTATCCCGCCCAAGCGTCGGAGGTCGTGAGCACCTTCCGCGACGGCCGCGTCCGCGTCGCCATGACACCGACCTGCGGTCTGCCCTGCGGGTGGCACGGGCGCCCGCGACTGACCGAGTCCTCGGTCGACCAGCTGCCCGAACTGCGAACCGCGTTGCGGCAGAACCAGGTCGCCTGAACGCGGGTCCCGCTCAACAGGCGGGTGCGCGATCGGCGCGCTGCTCGAGAGGGTCCGGCGGATGAATGGGGCGGTCGGTGCCCGACAGCGGCCGCGCCGAACCACCCCGCCGGACCGCGACCAGTTCCGCGCCGATCGCCACCGCCGTCTCCTCCGGGGTCCGGCCGCCGAGCTCGAGCCCGATGGGCGAGTGCAGCAGACGCAACTGCGCGTCGGTGACTCCGTTGGCGCGCAACCGCTCTCGGCGTTCACGGTCCGTGCGACGCGAACCCATGGCGCCCACGTAGGCGACCGGCAACCGCAACGCGGCGGTCAGCACCGGTAGATCGAACTTCGGATCGTGGGTGAGCACGCAGATCACCGTGCGGGCATCGACCGGGGTGGTGCGCAGATAGCGGTGCGGCCAGTCGGTGACGAACTCGTCGGCCTCGCGGACCCGAGCGTGCTCGGAGAAGACCGGGCGCGCCTCGCACACGGTGACGTGGTAGCCCAGTAGCCGCCCGACCCGGCACAGGGCGACGGTGAAGTCCGTCGCGCCGAAGATGATCATTCGCGGTGCCGTGGAGAAGGATTCGACGAACACGGTGCGTTCACGATCGGCACAGCCGGTGGTGCGCACCCCGGTCGTTCCGGTCTCGAGCATGGCGCGCGCCTGCCGTTCGATCAGGGGATCCATGGCGACCCCTGCCCCGCCCACCGCGGTGAGCACGCGAAGCCGGCCCGAGTCCAGCTCACGGATCAGCGCGACGGGTCCGGTGGCGTCCAGGACCGCCTCGACGATCGGGAACTGCTCCGCGGTGACGCGGTGCACCCAGACCTCCAGTTCGCCGCCGCAGGTCAGGCCGACCGCGAAGGCGTCGGAGTCGCTGTAGCCGAACGTCTTTCGCACGGGGATGCCGGTCTCGAGAACCCGCAGGCAGAGCTCGTACACCGCGCCTTCGACGCATCCGCCGGACAGGCTGCCGCGCACGGATCCCGTCGCGTCGACGGCCATGGTCGCGCCGGGTTCGCGGGGTGTGCTGCCGTCGACGCCGATGACGGTCGCCAGGGCGTACGCGGTGTCGCCGCGGGCATGCCACCGCCGCAGGTGAGCGGCCAGATCGCGCATGGTCGGACCCTTTCGAACGACGGCTGCCTCGCGGCTCGATGCCGTGCGAGAATGTTATTCTCGTGAATACTGATACTACATTTCCATTTTTGACATATCTGGTGTTGAATCGGCTTCGGTACTGGCGCAGCCGTATCCCCCGCCGACGCCGGCCGCTCGCGGACCGACGGCGACGGCCCGCCCAGAGGTGAACGGAGGATCAGCCCGATGACGCGAATCAGGCTGTCTGACAGTGCATTCGGCACCCACCGGTGCCGCGGTCGCCGGGGTGTGCTGTCGTGAGCGAGACCAGCACCGCGACGGCGGGCGCGGTCGGCGCCCGAATCCCCCGGCTCGAGGACCTGCGGCTGCTGACCGGCGCGGGTACCTTCGTCGACGACATCACCCGGCCCGGGATGCGGCACGCCTGCTTCGTGCGCAGCCCGCACGCGCGCGCCCGGATTCTCGGTGTCGACGTGAGCGCGGCACTCGAACTCGACGGCGTCGTCGCCGTCTACACCGCCGCCGACCTCGCCCCGGGCGTCCATGAGATCTCCTTCGCCCTCGACATGCCGGGATTGCCGCCGGTGCCGCGACCGCCGCTCGCCGACGAGGAAGCCCGCTTCGTGGGTGACCCGGTGGCGCTGGTCATCGCGGTGGATCGCTACGTCGCCGAGGACGCGGCCGAGTTGGTGTTCGTGGACTACGAACCGCTGACCCCGGTCATCGACTTCCTCACCGCGGAACAGTCCCCCGACCTGGTCCACGCCGGGTTCGCCGGAAACTCCGCCGGCGCGATGGGCGGGCGGCCGATCGCCGATCTCGACCCGGTCTTCGAGGCCGCCGCCCACGTGGTCGGCCAGCGGATCCACCAGCAGGCGTACGCGCCGGTGCCGCTGGAGACCCGGGGAATCGTGACCGAATGGTCCGCTCCCACCTCGGAATTGACGGTGTGGACCTCGAGTCAGTCCGCGCACGAGGTGCGCGGGTTCTGCTCGCGCCTGCTCGGGATCGACGAGCATCAGGTGCGTGTCGTCCTTCGCGACACCGGGGGCGGTTTCGGACTGAAGGTCGCGCCGCTGCGCGAGGACGCCTGCGTGATCCTGGCCGCCCGCAAGCTCGGGGTCGCGATCAAGTGGATCGAGGACCGGCAGGAGCACCTGATCGCGGCGGGTATGTCCCGGCACGAATACGGCGACGTCCGAATGGCTTTCGACGCCGACGGGCGCATCCTGGCCGCCACCCTCGATCACGTGCAGAACGTGGGCGCGTACCCGAGTCCCTCCCCCATCACCGGCGGCGTCGTGGTCGGCATGCTGATGCCCGGGCCGTACCGGGTGCCCGAGGCCGGGTTCAACGCCCGGTTCGTCTACACCAACACCGTGGGCCGCGTGCCCTATCGCGGGCCGTGGCAGTTCGAATCGGTGACGCGGGAAGTGCTGCTGGACAAGGCCGCCCGTCGGATCGGACTGGATCCGGTGGAACTGCGACGGCGGAACATGCTGGCCGCCGCGGACCTGCCGGTGGCCAATCCGCACGGCATGCCGTACAGCGACATGTCGCCGCGCGAGACCTTCGAACTCGCGCTGTCGATCCTGGACTACGACGCCTTCCGCGCCGAGCAGGAACGCGCCCGCGCGCAGGGCCGCTACCTCGGTGTCGGAACCTGCTCCTACGTCGAACCGACAACGGGCACAACGCCGTTTCACGCCACCGAGGGCGCGACCATCCGGATCGAGCCCACCGGCAAGATCAACGTCTATGTCGCGGGCGGTTCGGCGGGCAACAGCCTCGAGACCACCGTGGTGCAGCTGGCGGCCGACGCGCTCGGGGCCGCGCTCGCCGATGTGCGGACCATCCAGGGCGATACCGCGGTGACGCCGTTCGGCGGCGGGACCGGGGGCAGTCGTTCGGGCTCGATGACCGCCGGCGCCATCGCGGTCACCGCGGCGGGCCTGCGCGAGCGGATCATCGCGATCGCCGCGCACAAGCTCGGGGTGCCGATCGAGGACATCGAGCTCGCGGACAGCCGCGCCCGCGCGGGCGGCGACAAGTCGGTCACCTTCGCCGAGATCGCCGAGATCGCCTACTTCCAACCGGATCTGCTGCCGCCCGGCGTAACTCCCGGGCTGGAGGCCAGCGGGCGGCATCGCACGAACGCCATGATGATCTGGGCGAACGCCACCCACGTGTGCACCTGCGAGGTCGACATCGTCACCGGGGCCGTGAAGTTGCTGCGCTACATCGTCAGCGAGGACTGCGGGCCGATGATCAATCCCAACGTGGTGGAGGGCCAGATCTACGGCGGCACCGTGCAGGGTATCGGCGGCGCGCTGTACGAGCACCTGGCCTACGACGAGCTCGGCAATCCGGTCGCCACGACGTTCATGGACTATCTGATGCCGACCGCGACCGAGGTGCCGACCATCGAACTCGGGCATGTGGAGACGCCCAGCAGCGGGCCCGGCGGCTTCAAGGGGGTCGGCGAGGGCGGGGCCATCGGGGCCGCCCCGGCGGTGCTCAACGCGGTGATTGACGCGCTCGCGCCGTTCGGAGTGGAATTGTCACGGCTGCCGTTGTCCCCGGCCACCATCGTGGATCTGGTGCGGCAGGCACGCGACGGGGAGGTGACCGAATGAAACCGGCCGCGTTCGAGTATCACGCGCCCGCGACCCCGGAGGAGGCCGTGGCGCTGCTGGCCGAACTGGGGGACGAAGCCAAGATCATCGCGGGTGGGCAGAGCCTGATGCCCATGCTGGTGTTGCGGCTGGCGGTGTTCGAGCACCTGGTCGACCTGCGCCGGCTGGACACCCTGCGCGGGATCGAGGTGCGCGGTGATCAGGTCTGGATCGGGGCGGGGACCACGCACGCCGATGTCGGCCGGTCCGCCGAGGTGCACCGCCTGGTGCCGCTGCTGAGCCGGGCTACGCCGCTGATCGGGCACTTCCAGATCCGCAATCGCGGCACGATCGGCGGCGCGATCGCGCACGCCGACGCGACCGGCGAATATCCCACGGTCGCTTTGACTCTCGACGCGGAGATGGAGACGCTGTCCCCGCGGGGAACCCGGGTGATTCCGGCGTCGGAGTTCTTCACCGGTATGTGGAGCACCGATCTCGAGCCCGACGAGATGGTGACCGGCATCCGGTTTCCGGTGTGGGCGGGCCGATGCGGTTTCGCCATCGAGGAGTTCGCGCGGCGCAGTGGCGATTTCGCTATAGCCGGAGCGACCGTCGCGCTGCGGCTGGACGCCGACTCGCGCGTGGATCGGTGTGCCATCGGCCTGTTCGGACTGGGGCCCACGCCCGTGCGCGCTACAGCGGGCGAGCAGGCGCTGCTCGGTCGGGTGGCCGCCGACGTCGATGGCGTCCGGCTCGGTGAGACCGTCACCGCCGCATTGGATTCCGTGTCCGCGGATATTCACGGCAGCGCCGAGTTCCGACGGCAGGTCGGCGCGGCGATGGTTGCGCGTGCGTGGCAGCGCTCGGTTGAGGAGGCCGGCAATGACTGACGTCGAGATCGAGATGCGCGTCAACGGCGCGACCCATCGGGCGAGTGTGCCGCCGCGACTGACGCTCTCGGACTATCTGCGGGATCGCTGCGGTCTGACCGGCACCCATCTGGGGTGCGAGCACGGGGTCTGCGGGGCGTGCACGGTGCTGGTCGACGGCGCGGCAGTGCGGTCGTGCCTGATGTTCGCGGTGCAGGCCGATGGCTCGGAACTGACGACGGTGGAGGGGATCGCGGCGCCCGACGGCACGCTGTCGCCGGTGCAGCAGGCGCTGCGCGACCATCACGGGCTGCAATGCGGCTTCTGCACACCGGGTTTCGTGGTGTCGGCGACCGCGTTCCTGGCCGAGAACCCCGACCCCAGCGACGGCGAGATCCGCGAGGCGCTCTCGGGAAATCTGTGCCGCTGCACCGGATACCAGGGCATCGTGCGCGCGGTCCGCTGCGCCGCCGACGCCATGGCGGCCGATGCGTCCACCTGCCCCGCCGCCCAGGCGTGAGCGCTTTCCGACCGCAAGGATTCCCATGAAACTCGAGAACAACTTCACGATCCCCGTCCCCGCCGCCGACGCCTGGCCGGTCCTGCTCGACCTCGAACGCATCGCCCCCTGCGTTCCCGGCGCGGTCCTGACCTCCCGCGAGGGCGACGACTTCCACGGCAAGATCAAGGTCAAGCTCGGCCCGGTCGGCCTGACGTACACGGGCGTCATCAAGGTGCTGTCCCAGGACGAACCCAACCTGACCGCCGTGCTCGAGGGCGGCGGCCGCGAGACCCGCGGCAACGGGACCGCCAAGGCCCTGGTGACTCTGCGGATGATCGAGTCCGGCGGCCGCACCGATGTTTTCGTGGACACCGATCTCGCGATCACCGGCAAGCCCGCCCAGTTCGGCCGCGGCGTGCTGGCCGACGTGGCGGGCACCTTGATCGGCCGCTTCGCCGACAATCTCGCGACGGAGATCACCGCGAGCGCTCCGGCCGCGAGCACGGAGCCGTCGAAACCCGCTCCGGTCGTGGCGGATTCGCCGCCTCCCGCCGTGGCCGCGGTTCCCGACCGCGAGGCGGCCGAGCCGATCGACCTGCTCCGCGCCGCCGGCGTGACCCCCAACCGCAACCTCGGCCTCGCGGCGGCGGCTGCCCTGCTGCTCCTGGCTTCTCTGTTCGTTCTCCTGCGGCGGCGACGGGGTTAGCGGCGATCCGCCTACCCGGCGACGGTGATCACGATCTTCGCCCTGGCGTGTTCGGACTCCATGTAGGCGATGGCGGCGGGAGTCTCGTCCAGGGGGTAGGTCCGGTCGATGGCCGGGCGGACGTGGCCCGCCTCGATCAGCTCGCGGAGCTCTGTCAGGGACGACGGGGTCTGCTCGGCCTGGGGGACGCTGATCGAGGGTTTCACGAACGGGCGGGCGAGCTGGCCCAGCGCGAGCAGGCCGACGGGGCCGAACACGCTGCCGCCGTCGAAGTTTCCGCCGCCGGACAGGACCAGGGTGCCGGTGGGTTCGACCAGGCGCAGGAGCTCGCGCAGGCCGCGTGCACCCGCGAGGTCCAGGACGGTGTCGTAGCGGCCGGTCACGGTCTCGCGGGTGTAGTCGAACACGCGCCCGGCGCCGAGCGACTTGGCCGCCTCGACATTGCGGGTACTGCAGACCGCGGTGACCTCGGCGCCCTTGGCACGGGCGATCTGGACCGCGAACGTGCCGACCCCGCCGGAGGCGCCGATGATCAACACTCGATCCCCGGACTTGATGTGGCGCAGGCAGGTCAGGGCCGTGTTGGCGGCCAATGGTACGGCCGCCGCCTCCTCGAAGCTCAGATTCTTCGGCTTTCGTTCGAGGAGTGCGCGCGGGACCGCGAGGTACTCCGCGAACGCGCCGCTCACCGCCTCCCCGAACACCTCGTCCCCCACCGCGATGTCGGTGACCCCCTCACCCACCGCCTCGACCGTCCCCGCGAAGTCCCCGCCCTGCACCAGGTTCGTCGGTCCCTTCCGCCGGAACACCGACCGATCCATCCACCGCGCGATCTTCGGATCCCCCCGCATCACATGCCAGTCCCGCGCGTTGACCGACGCCGCCCGGACCCGGACGAGCACTTCGCCCGCTCCCGCGTCCGGTCGTTCGACGTCGCCCACCGTCAACGCCGCCGACGACCCGTAAACCCGCTGCACGATTGCCTTCACCCCGATAACGCTAGGCGTCCCGACCGCCCGCACACATCAGGGAAGTCCCCGGGGTGTCCCGGATTCGGGACGTCCTCGGTCACCGGCCGTAGGGATTGCCTTCGAATCCGTGCGTGCACATGTCCTGTGCGTCACGCAGGTACGGATTGGTCGCCGGGTCGAGCCCGGCGAGGAAGGCGTCCACGAGCGCCTGCGCCGCGTCATTCGTCGTCCAGGTGAAGCTCGGCCAGAAGAACTCCGGCGGCACCGGCTTCCACATCAGCTGGGAGTCTTCGTCATCCGGATCGTCGTCCGCGAGGGCATAGGTTGCCTCGGCCTTGTCGAGGGCGTCGCTCAGCCATGTCGAGAATCCAGCGTGCGACCCCATCACCTGACGGGCCAGCAGAATCAGCGACATGCACTCACCCTGCAGGTCCTCACCGAGGACGGCCGAACCGTACACCCAGAAGAGCAGCGTTCGGCAGACCCACAGCGGCTCTTCGGCTTTCGGCGGCGCCTGATCGCCGAACACCGGCGGATCGGTCAGCCGCGCGTAGTGCAGGTCGGCGCACAGGGCCAACGCCGCGTCGATGCGCAGCAAAGCATCTCGCACATCCGCCGCGGGCGCGACACCGTCCACACGCGCCACAACCCACCGCGCAGCCGCGACGCCGAGCCCGAAAATTGCTTCGTCCCTGAGCGCCCCGAGCCTGTCCGCCAACGCGGGATCACGCTCATCGTCGTCGTCGAGCAAAGTGTTCCGGGTCGGCTCGTCCCATTCGAAGTCGAAGGGCAGGCTCGACAGCGACATCTCCGCCGGAAAGCGCCCGGCTCCCCGATCCGCGACACCGAATGCACCACGAACATCGATCGGACCCGTCGAGACCGGAGAGAGGTGCTCGGACATCACAGGTTCTCCATTACGTGCGTTCCAGGTGCGGCGGTGGTCGCCGAGCGCACACCTTCCACTACGAAATGCCGGAACGTCAAGGCGCTGTGCGGAATCGACGGTCGTCGCGCCCTTCAGCGGGTCGCCAACAAGCCACCACGACACCACACGGCGACCGATGACTCGACGCTCACGGGCCACGGCGATAGGGAATGCTGGAGCGGTGAGCAACCTACCGCGAGGCTGGGATCCGATGACCGCGGTTCCGAACACCCCGTATGAATCGGTCTACCACGGTGACAAGTGGGAGGACCGGCACTGGATGAACGTACCGGGGCCGTTCTATACGGGCCAGACCGATACCTGTTGGACCGGAAGGCAGCAAGCGCCCCACAACGTGCTCTACGGCGGTGAGTATTACAACGAGTTCATCTATCGCCAGCCTCGGTCACCGGCCGAGGTCGCCTGCGTGCTGGGGGCCGCGGCCGACGACCCGTTCGATGGTTATGCATGGGACGGGGACTCGCGGTGGACCCCCGCGGCCGTCCGCGCATGGTGGAGCGGCCGCGCCGAGGTCGCCGCCCATCTCATGGAGCTGCTCGCCGAGTTCACGGGCCCGAAAGCTCGTGCCCAGGATGCGGAGCCGGCGGCAGGTGTCCGGGACTTTCTCACCTATCTCGCGACCGATCTCGAGACCGATCTACGGGCCTATGTGTTCAGATTGGAGAACGGGCGCTACCCGGACGACGACGACCCGCTGCCGAACCTGTAGCGGCGCCTCGGGATCCGCTGCCACGTAGCGGCCTGACCGAACTGGACTAGTCCCCGGCGACGCGGTGAGGGCTTGCATCCAGCCTCGGTGAGCAGGGGCAAACCCGCGTCGTCGCGTCGTCGGGTTGTTGGGCTCGAACAGCGATATCGTCGGCTGCATGGGGACAGCGCGTCGGGTCTTGGCAGGTGCGGTCGCACTCGGGAGTGGGGCGGTGCTTCTCCTTACGGCGGCTTGTGGGTCGTCCAACAACGAGCTGTTTCCCGGGACGTCGCCGTCCGCCACGTCGAGTCTCCCCGCCGGGACCAGCGAATCGATCAGTCCCCCAACCCCATCCACCACGACCAGGGTCGTGCCATCTCCCCCGACCAGCATCACCGTCCTGGAGCTGCCCGCCGACGGATCGACGCCGGTCGCGCCCGGAACGGCGTGTGGCGCGTCGACCGGCCAGCCGATCGTCAAGGTGGAGGCCGGGAACGTCTCCTGTGACGAGGCCGAGGCGGTGCTCGCGAAGTACCGGGCGCTGCCGCCCGATCCGGCGGCGGGCAACACCAACAACCGCACGTTCGACGGGTGGCAGTGCATGAGCCCTACCTACGGGATGTCGCTGGAGCTGGGGTACGGGTCCAGCTGTCGTCACGAGGCGCGCGGGGTGCACTTGACGACGCCCGTCATGGTGCGTTGACCGCACGTGGAGGCGTCCACGTGATGCCTGAGCGGCCGATGGCGTAGTCAGCGCGCCACGGCACCCATAGGGCTGATCTATGGCTGCATAGCGCCGCGACGGCTACCGGAGCGGGACCCGCCGGGCGCATCCTCGAGGTAGTTGATCCCGTCACCGCGGGCGAGAGGAGCGAGACATGACACGGCAGCGCCGGCGACCCACATTCGCGGAGTGGCTCGGCTACACGGTCGGACGGCCGATGCCCGACGACCTGCGGGACTGGGTGCTGCGGGACCTGACCGGAAAGCACGCGTACACACGGCATCTCGTGCGGGGCATGACTCCGTTCCTGCCGGTCTTCGCGGTGTTGCTCTTCGCTTTTCCCGGAGCGTTGTGGCTGCGTCTCGCCATGACCTTGCTCGCGCTCATTCTCGCGCTGTTCTACTGCGCGGCCTATATGGCGCCGAACCGGGCGCATCGACTGGCCCAGCACGGTCTGCCCGCCGATCTGGACGCGCCAGGGGTGCTGCACGCCACCGCGCGCGAACGCGCCCGTTACGCGATCAATCACCCGCACTGACCCGGCTCGGGACCGCATCCTTCATTCGAACCTTGCAGACTCTGCACTATTTGCATACTCTGCAATTGTTGATCGGCTCGAATTTGCCGGGCCCTCACACGATTACGGCGCGAAGGGATGAGGAATGGCCGGTCGGGACACTCGAGCAGCGCGGCGCCGGGCAACAGCCGCGTCGATCGAGAGGGCGGCGTTGCGTCAGGCGGTCGAAAACGGCAGCGCCGCGGTCACCGTCGACTCGATCTGCGCCGAGGCCCTCGTGTCGGCGCGCACGTTCTACAACTACTTCCCCACCCGTGACGCCGTGCTCGCGGGGCAGAAGTGGGAGTCGATCCCGCCCGAGGCGGCCGAACGGTTCAGCGCGGCCGAATCGACCGACATGCTGGAACCGCTCGTCACACTGTTCGTCGACTCCGGACCGCAGACCGCAGCCGAGCGCGAGCTGTTCCAGTTGCGCCAGCGGCTGTTCGAGCTCGAACCCGGGTGGGCGCAGCAGGCCATGGCCGGGTTCACCGAATGCGTCGAAGACGTCGTCGCTCTCGTCCTGGCCCGGTGGGAGGGCGAAGGCCGCTCACCGGCCACCGAACCGGACCTGCCCGCCCTCGCCCGTATGTCGGTCATGATCGTCGGATCGATCCTGCACACGGGCATGCTCGACGCCCAGCCGCCCGGCACGGACGAGCCCGAGTCCCCCGATCAGCTGATCATGCTCGCTCGCAAGGCGATTCAGAACCTCATCACCTGACCTCCAACCATGTTTCGCTCTTTCCCGGCGCGCTTCGGCGAGTCCGGCGGATTCGTCGCGCGCACCGAACCTTCATCGGAGACCTGTCATGAGCACCAGCACACCCACCACCCTGGTCATCGGCGGCAACGGCACGACCGGCAGCCGCGTCGTCGCCGGTCTGGAACGACTCGGTGTCCCCACCCGAGTTGGCTCCCGGCGCGGCACCCCGCCCTTCGACTGGCATGACGCGCGCACCTGGACCCCCGCCTTGGATGGGGTGGACCGGGTCTATGTCGCCCATCCCGCCACCATGGGCCAGGAAGCGATCGACGAGATCGGCGCTTTCGCTAGGCACGCCGTCGAGGCCGGAGCTCGCCGCCTGGTCCTACTCAGCGGCTACGGTGCCGAGGACATCACCGGTCCTGCCGAGAACGCCGTCAAATCCTCGGGCGCCGAATGGACTTTCGTTCGCCCGAGCTGGTTCAACCAGAACTTCGACGCCGGCGCCGACTATGTGATCGGATTCCGCGAGGCGATCCTGTCCGGCAACCTCGTCGGCAACCACGGTCAGGCCCGGCTCGGCTTCGTCGATGCCGACGACATCGCCGCTGTCGCCGTCGCGGCACTCACCGGCGACGAACACGTCGGGCAGTCCTACGATCTCACCGGGCCCCGGCTGCTCACCTTCGCCGACGCCGTCGCCCACATCGCGCAGGCCACCGGCCGCGACATCACCTACACCCACCTCGAACCCGTCGAGTATCGCGAATACCTAATCGCACAAGGCATTCCGGCTGAGGACGCCGACTGGATGGCAGCCATGGCACTCACCGACGACATACTCGCCGACGGCGTACAACGCGTACTCGGGCGAGCCGCCACCGACTTCGCCGACTATGCCCGTCGCACCGCCGCCACCGGGGTCTGGACCCCGTAACCACCGAGGCGAGACCGGCCTTGGCTACCGGAAACGCTTCAGTTGAACGCCGCACCGGATCCTTGGACGGCGTGGCGGCTGCTCTCTCCGCATCCGCACGTGGCCTTAGCATTCGCACCGAATACCGTTGCCGCCCAAACGAATCGAGGGCGTGACCGGCGCTCAGCAGCAGTCCCGGCAGACCCGCGGCCCGGATCAGCGGGGCATCAGGTTCGTCCACTGCCCGTCGGCGGGCGTCGCCAGATCGGACTGCCGATAAATCTTTCCGTCGGGCGCAACGTATTTCCCGGTATTGGGGTCGTAGCCCGCGAAGCCGATCCCCGGCGACAGCAGGTTGTCGGCGCCACCGCCGGTGTCGTGGCGGGGGTCGGGGTCAATGCCCTGGTTCTCCAGATTCGGATCTCGGGGGTTGGGGCCCAGAACCGGCTGGTCGGACGCGAGCGGCACGTACTCCTGATCGCTGTTGCACAGGGCGGCGGTCGGCGCACGCTTGCCGGGGTGGTTCACACAGGGAAAGTTTCGAGCGCCGCGCACCGCGATCTGCGAATCCTGGGGCAGTTTGCAGTACAGGTCTTCGGGGGTGTCGATCGTGGTGATGTCGGCGGGCGAACGCCAGGCCGACTGCGGGAGGAACCCGACCGTGCAGGCGGGCGGATCGGAGGTGCCCGACAGGCGGAAGGTGCCCAGGCCCCAGCCCGAGGCGTTGTTGGTGGGGTGCACGGCCTGGATCATCGAAACCGCCGGGGGCAGCAGAACCAGGAGCTGTTCGAGACCCGCGTTGTAGGTGACCGCGAGCTGGCTGACGGTCGTCAGGTTCGCCAGCAGGATCGGAAGGGTCGGTTTCAAGGTGTCCAGCAGCGCGGTCACGTCGCCCGTGGCGGACGGCCCGGTCTGCAGCAGGGCACGCACCTGGGGATCGTTCGCGACGAGCTGCGCGGTGACCCCGGACAGGCTCCGGGTCCACACCCGGATGGCGTCGGCGGTGCGCGCCTGCGACTCCAGCAGCGGCGCGGTATCTTCGATCAGCGTGCGGGTCTGGCTCGCCACCCCGTTCAGGTCCGCGGACAGCGTGCCCGCGGAGGCCATGAGCGAATCCAGGTCGTAGCCGACACCGTTGACGCCCTCGAACATCTCGTCGAGCAGATCGCTGAGCTTGTCCTGCGGAATCGTCCCGACCAGGGCGCTGAGCCGATCCAGCATCGGGCCGACGGCCTGCGGAATCTTGGTGTCGCGCAACGCGATCACCGAGCCGTCGTGCAGGTACGGCCCGGAATCGGTGCGCGGGCGCAGCTCGACGTACTGTTCGCCGACCGCCGACACGCTGCGCACCTCGGCGTCCAGATCCGCCGGTATACGCCAGGATTCGTCGATGGCCAGGGTGGCGTGCACTCCGTCCCGCGTCAGCTCCACCCCGGTGACCTTGCCGATCTCCACCCCGCGGTAGGTGACGTTGCCGAACCGGTAGAGCCCGCCCGCGGCCGGGAGCTCGACCGTCACCCGGTAGCCGCCGATGCCGGCCAGGGTGGGTAGGCGCATGTACACGGTCGCCATGACGACCAGGCCGATGACCGACAGGATCGAGAAGATCACCAATTGGGTTCGCACGAAACGCGACAGCAGCATCAGCGCTCTCCCGGATTCTCCGGCGCCGGCTCGATGCCGACGGTCAGTGGATTGTTGACCTGGCGGGCATAGCCGGGTTCGCCGACCGCCGCCTGGATGACCGCCGTCGGATCACCCCATGGCGTGCCCAGCAACAGTTCCTTGCGCAGGCGCGGCACCGTGAGGTCGACGGTGGCAACGAGATTGATGTAGTCGCCCTTGATCGCGTGATCGACGCCGTACTGCCCGTAGGGGTACACCGTCGCGAAGGCGATCGCGGAACTGATGTCGGAACCGACGTCGGCGAGGGTGCGCACCGTCGGTTCCAGATCCGCCAGATCGGCGAGCAGGTCGTCACGCACCCGATCCACGACCCCGGACGCGGTGTCGCTGAACGTACGGAGCCTGTCCAGGGCGGTCACCAGATCCGGGCGCGCGGCGATGAGGGTGTCCAGCGCGGGCGGTAGTTTGCGCAGCGCCTCGCTCACCACGTCCCGCTGGGCAGCGAAGGTTCCCGCCAGTCGTTCCACCCCGCCGATCGCCTCGATGATGTTGGCGCGCTGGGTATCCAGGGTGCCCAGCACGGTGTCGAGCCGGGTCAGCAGGGACGCGATCCGGTCCTGACGGCCGGTGAACGCCTCGTTCAAACCGTGGACGATATCGCCGATCTGGCCCAGGCCGCCGCCGTTGACGACCAGCGACAGCGACGCCAGGGTCTGCTCGGTGGAGGGATACGTAGAGGACGAGTTCAGCGCGATGGTCGCACCGGATTCCAGTTGGCCCGCCGGCGCCACGCCGGGCGGGGTGCTCAGCGCGAGGTGGCTCGAGCCCAGCAGGCTGGTCTGCCCGATCACCGCGACGGCATTGGCCGGGATCACGGTTCCCGGGCGAATCCACACCTGCACCCGCGCGTGCCAGCCGCTCAGCCCGATGTCACCGACGCTGCCGACCACCACATCGTCGATCATGACCGGCGAATTCGACACCAGCGTGCCGACATCGGCCATCTCGACGTTCAGGACCGTGGAGCCCGGCTCGTGCCCGGCCGCACCCGGCAGGGACACCGAGTTCACGCCCTGCCAGCCGCAGCCGGTGGCACTGAACATCGCGCACGCGCCCAGCAGCAGAAGCCTGCCGCGGCGCGGAAGCCGCTGTGCTGTCATGGGAGTCCTCCGCCCGGGAACAGTATGTCGATCAGGTTCGGCAGGGTGGGCCCGGCCGCCTGGGTGTCGACGACCTGGGGAATGAGCGCCGGGTCGGTGTAGAGCAGGTTCTTCGGATCGGCCGACGGGCCGATCGCCGGATTCACCGCGAACGGCAGATAGTTGAACTCGAGCAGTTTCAGGAACGGGCCGAGGTATTCGTGACAGCGCGCCGCGGCGTCGGCGGATGTCGTGTTCTCCAGGCTGGCGATGCCGCCGCAGATGAACTGGATCGGATTGGTGAAGTTGTTGAGCGAGAACACACCCGGGGTGGTTCCGGTGTCCGCGTTGTAGATGTTGTAGAAGTTCGCGACGCTGTTCGGCGCGAGATGCAGCAACTCCTCCACGTCCGAGCGCTGATCGACCAGGATCTGCGTGACGTTGGCCAACCGCTGCACCTGCTCCCCCATCCGGTCGCGATTCGCGTTCACGAACCGCTGCACATCCCCGATGGCGACCGACAGATTCACCAGTGCCGCATCGAGATCCGAGCGAGAATCGTTCAGCAGGCTGGTGAGGGTGGCCAGGCGATCCTGGAATTCGACGATCTGCACGTTGCTGTCGCGCAGCACGCTGACGAAGGTCTGCAGATTCTTGATCGTGTCGGCGATGCTGCCGCTGCCCTCGGCGAGAATCCTTCCCACGCCGGACAATTGGGTGAGCGTCTCCCGCAGCTTCCCGCCGTTGCCCGCCAGCGCGTCGGCGGTGCTCTCGATGAATCGGCCGGTCGTGGAGGTCTCCGCGAGCGCGCCGTCCGGGCCGAGATCGGTGGACAGTCGCGCCAATTGGGTTTTGACCTCGTCCCACTCCACCGGGACCGCGGTGCGGTCGAGGGGAATCACCGCGCCGTCCTCGAGCACCGGACCCGATCCCCGATGGGAGGGCGTGAGCTGCACGTAGCGGGCCGCGATGAGGCTCTGCGCCACGATCACGGCTTTGGCGTCAGCGGGAATCTCGATGTCGCGGTCGACCTCGAGGACCATCTCCGCGGTCGTACCGCGCGGCTCGATGGCCGCGATCCGGCCCACCCGGACCCCCGCTACGCGCACGTCGTCACCGACGTAGATGGCGGTCGTAGCGCTGAAGACCGCGCGAATCTGCTTGGGCTCGAACCAGGTTCGCTGCACGATGAGGCCGGCGGCGGCAAGGGCGAGCAAGACCGCGGCGAGCGCGGCCAGACGGCGTACGGGCAGCCTGCTCATCGAGGCCCCTCCCCGGAAGGCAGCGGTACGTTGCCGAACTGCTGCTCGATGAACGGCTGAATCAGCGAGCCCGGCAGCAGATTCACCACGTAGGCGTTGTAGAAGGGCCCGCTCGACACGATCTCGCCCTGGGTGCGCATGATCTTCACGAAGCCGGGCAGCGCCTGCGAGAGGTTGTCCCGATTGCGTTCGAGCATGGCGACCACCGAGTTCAGCCGGTCCAGGGTCGGGGCGAGTTCGGCCTCGTTGTCCGCGACGAGGCCCGAGAGCTGGCGGGCCACGGCCGCAGTGTTGGCCAGCAGATCCACCACCGCCTGCCGGCGTTCGGTGAGCACCCCCAGCAGGGCATTGCCGTTGAGCAGCAGGGCGTTGAGCTGATCGCTGCGCTGCGCCAGGATGCCGGTGACATCGGCTGTCGCGCCGAGCAATTCGCGCAGGGAGCCGTTGCGCTCGTTGAGCGATTGCGAGATCCGGCTCAGCCCGTCGAAGGCCGGGCCGAGCTGCGGTGCGACGCGGTCCAGGGTCGAGGACAGCAGTGCCAGTGACTGATTCAGCGCCCGGGTGTCGACCTCGGACACGTTGGTGGTGAGGTCGCCGACCGCGTCGGTCAGCGAATAGGGCGAGGACGTGCGTTCGACCGGGATGATCTGCGACGGGCGCAGGGTCCCCGAGCCGTCGGAGATCACCGTCAGCATCCGTTTGCCCAGCAGCGAACCGGTTTTGATGTGCGCGGCGCTGCGGTCGCCGAGCCGGATGCCGGACTCGACCGTGAACACCACCCGGGCGTCCCCGTCGCGCAGGCTCACCCGCGCGACAGACCCGACCTGGACCCCCGACACGATCACCTCGTCGCCGGCGGTGAGACCGCCCGCCTCGGTGAAAACCGCCGTGTAGCGGACCGTGGTGCCCCAGCTGGTGATGCGCTGGGACTGCAGGCCGATGAAGATCACGCAGATGATGACGACGACGCCGACCACACCGTGGCGCGCCAGGTTCCTACCGCGATACTCGAGCATGGCTACGCGCTACACCTTCCCGTGTCCTGTTTGACCGCGGGCAGCACGACGACCTGTCCGGACGGATCGTTGACCCGCACCGAGATCGAGCACAGGTAGTAGTGGATGAAGTTGCCGTAGGTGCCGGTGCGCGCCATCTTGCGGAAGTTCTCCGGCGCCAGCGCGATTCCGCTTTCGAGGCGATCGCGGGTGTCATCGAGCTGTGGTGCGAGACGCGCGAGTTCGTCGACCGTGCCGGCGAGGCCGGGGCGCGCCCGGGTGAGCAGGTCCGCGAGCGATGCCGTTCCGTTGTCGAGCGCGGTAACAGCCGCGCCGATCGGGTCGCGCTCGGCGGACAGCTCGCTGACGAGCTGTTCGAGCCGGTCGATGGTCAGCCCGAATTGTTCTCCGTCCGTGGACAGGGTGGCCATGACGGTGTTGAGGTTGTCGATGAGCTGCTGCACCACGGCGCCGTTGTCGGCCAGGGTGGTTGTGAAGGAGGTGGTGCGCGCGAGCAGCGAGCCGACCGTATCCTCTTTGCCCTGCAAGATTTCCAGCAGCGACCAGGTGAAACCGTTGACGTCGCGGGCGTTCAGCCCCGAGATCACCGGCTTCAGGCCGCCGAGCAGCACGTCGAGATCCAGTGCGGGCGTGGTCTTGTCGGCGGGTATCCGCGCGCCGGCGGACAGTATCTCGGTGCTGGCCGGTCCCTCGGTGAGTTCGAGATACCGATCCCCGACCAGGTTCAGGTAGCGCACAGCGGCCTTGGTGCCCGTGGTCAGGGCGACCGTGCGGTCGGTGTCGAAATCTACTGTGACGGTGTGGTCGTCGAGCAGCTTCACGGTGCCGACCGTGCCGACGCGCACCCCCGCGATGCGGACGGTGTCCCCCGGGCGCAGGCCCGAGGAATCGGTGAACACCGCGGAATACTTCGTCGACGCCCCGCCCCGGAAGTCGCCGAACACCAGAATCAGCAGCCCCGAGAGCACGACCATGACCACCGCGAACGCGGCGAACTTCAGCAGCGGTCCGTTGCGGCGCTCCATTACCGGCCCCCGTTCGCCGCGCCGGTCCCGAACAGCAGGTGCTGCAACCACTCCGAGTTGAAGGTGATGCCCTGCTGACCGCGCGCGTACGGATTGGCGCCGACATCGGCGACCACGAACGGCGGATGCGAGTCGTAGGGCACCGGCACCACCGAACACTGCGGTCCGCCCGAGGCCGCGACCTTGGGCAGGTTCTCGGGATAGCTGTAGGGGAAGGTGCCGAACAGGAAGTTGGCCGAGATCATGACGCCCTCGGCCTCGGCCGGTGGCAGGCGATCGAGTTTGGCCAGGCCCGTCACCCCGCAGCGCAGCGCCTCGCGGTACTCGTTGGTCAGAGACAGCGTCGGGCCGAGCAGGTGCAGCGTGCTCGCGAGCGAGTCGGCGTTGTCGGACAGGACCTGGTTTCCGGTGTCGGACAACCCGATCACCCCGGTCAAGAGCGCGTCCAGGTTCTGCTGCTCCTCGACGAGGGTGGTGGCGATGGTCGTGGCGTCGGCGGCGGTGCTGACCAGCGCGGGCGCGCCGTCGGCGTAGGCGGCCGCGACCGCGGGCAGGTGCGTGAGGTCGGCGTCCAGCGCGGGGAGCGCCGGTTCCAGCTGTGCCAGAAAGGATTCCAGATCGGTCAGCAGCTGGCCGATGCGCTGGCCCCGCCCCTTGGTGGCGGTGGCGATCGCGCCCAGGGTCGCGTTCAGCTTCTCCGGTTCGATCCTGCCGAGTACCTGCGTGAGCTGCTGGAAGATGGTGTTGATCTCGACGGTCACATGGTCGGCGTCGAAGGTCTGGCCCGCGGACAGCGCTGCGGGCGAAGGGTTGTCGGGCGCTATGAACTGCACGTATTTGGCGCCGAACACGGTGGTCGAGGCGATGTCGACCGACACGTTTGCCGGGATACGGGACAGCTGCGCGGAGTCGATGGCCAGCCGGATCACCGCGACGCCGTCCGCGCGCTCCTCGATCCCGGCGACCTTGCCGACGGTGACGCCGCGCATCTGCACCTTGGCATCGGGATACATGACCAGCCCGGCCCGGCCCGCGAGCACGGTCACCGGCACGGTCTCCTCGAGACCGCCTTCGAACAGGGTGACCGCGCCGCCGACGGCGCCGGCGATCATCCCTATGGACAGCAGACCCACCAAGGGGCGCAACAGATTCGAGAACACCGCAATGCCTATCCGGAGAGATTGAAATTCCCGTTGGCGCCGTAGACCGCCAGCGAGACCAGCAGCGTCACCGAGACCACCGCGATGAGCGAGGTGCGCACGGCGTTGCCGACCGCGATCCCCACTCCCGCGGGACCGCCGCTGGCGAAGAAGCCGAAGTAGGTGTGAATGAGCAGGATCGTCAGCGCCATGGCCAGGGCCTGCACGAACGACCACACCAGATCGATGGGGTTGAGGAAGGTCGAGAAGTAGTGGTCGTAGAGGCCGGCGGACTGCCCGAGCAGCACGACCGTGGTGAATCGGCTGGCCACGAACGAGGCGATGACCGCCAGCGCGTAGAGCGGGGTGATGGCGACCATGCCCGCCACCAGCCGGGTGCTGACCAGGTAGGCGATCGGTTCGATGGCGAGGGATTCGAGGGCGTCGATCTCCTCGTTGATCCGCATGGCGCCCAGTTGCGCGGTCGCGCCCGCGCCGAAGGTCGCCGCGAGGCCGATGCCCGCGACCACGGGCGCCGAGATGCGCACGTTGATGAACGCGGACAGGAATCCGGTCAGCGCCTCGATGCCGATGTTGCCCAGGGAACTGTAGCCCTGCACCGCCAGCGTGCCGCCGGTGGCCAGGGTGAGGAACCCGACGATCACCACGGTGCCGCCGAAGACCGCCAGCGCGCCCGCGCCCATGCTGATCTCGGCGATGAGCCGGATGGTCTCGCGGCGATAGTGCATGGCCGCGTAGGGCGTTCGGGTGAGCGCCTTCAGGTAGAAGATGGTGTGGTCACCGACGCGGCCCAGGCTCACGATCGGACGGCGCACCCGGCGCAGGGTCGCCGGATATCTGGCGGCGATGGTCATGAATCCCCCTCATCGTGCCGTCATCTGGATGCCGATGGCGGTGACCACGACATTGATGACGAACAGCGACATGAACGCGTAGACGACGGTCTCGTTGACCGCGTTGCCGACCGACTTCGCGCCGCCGGTCACGATGAGCCCCCGGTAGCAGGCGACCAGGCCCGCGACGATGCCGAACAGCAGGGCCTTCACCGACGAGATGAGGACCTCGTCGAGTCCGGTGAGCAGGGTCAGGCCGGCGGCGAACGCACCCGGATTGACGTCCTGGACGAAGACGGAGAAGACGTAGCCGCCCAGGATGCCGATGATGCAGACCAGGTTGTTGAGCAGGAACGCCACCAGCCCGGAGGCGAGCATGCGCGGGGTGACCAGGCGCTGAACCGGATCGATGCCGAGCACCCGCATGGCGTCGATCTCCTCGCGGATGGTCCGCGAGCCCAGGTCCGCGCACATGGCGGTCGCGCCCGCGCCGGCCACGATCAGGACCGTGACCATCGGGCCGACCTGGGTGACCGCGCCGAACGCCGCGCCCGCCCCGCTCAGATCCGCGGCGCCGAGTTCGCGCAGCAGGATGTTGAGGGTGAAGCTGACCAGCACGGTGAACGGAATCGCCACCAGCACAGTCGGAATCATCGACACCCGCACGATGAACCAGGACTGCTCGAGGAACTCGCGGGTCTGGAACGGACGGACGAAAGCGAAGCGGACCGCGTCCGCCGACATGGCGAACAATCCGCCGATGGTTTGAAAAACGCCGGTGCTCCGCCGGGCCATCCAGGTGGATCGGGGAATCAGTTTCGAGGCCATGAGCTCACCGCCCCTCCACACCGTTGGGAAATGGCATTCTCGAATGTGACCTAGCCTACATGCCCGATTTGAGAATTCAATACTCGCCGGGTCCGGTGATGCCGTGCGCACAGAACGCCCAGGCCTCGTCGGCGGTGATCGGCCGCACGTCGCCGTCCACCGTGCCCGGGTGCGCGATGTACATGACCGTCTGCATCGTGATCGCGGCCAGGCGCCGCGGGTTGCCACCGGCGCGCAGCCGACCTGCCGCGCCGACCCCTTCGAGCAGGTCGGCGAACACCGCGAACAACGCCGCGTGCGCGACCCGCACCTCGGTCGGGTTCGAGGTGCGCAGCTGCGGGGAGAAGTCGGTGAACAGCGGCCGCTGCGCGTCGGGATCCGGACGGCACAGCTGGAACAGCAATTCCACGGCGACGCGCAGCCGTTCCAGTGGATCGTCGAAGGTGTCCGCGGCCGCGCGGATCTGGGCCGCGGTCTTGGCCATCGCCTCCTCGTACAGCGCGAGCAGCAGCTGATGCTTGCCGTCGAACTGGAGGTAGAAGCTGCGCAGCGACTGTCCCGAACGGTCGACGATCTCCTGCACGGTGAAGTCGATGCCGGCCTTCTCGGTGATGAGCGCCTGGGCCGCGTCCAGGAACTGTTCGACGCGTAATTCGGCGCGGACCGCCGCGGCTCGCAGTGCGCGATCGACCGCGCGCTGCTTCCACGCGGCCGGCCGGGTTTCCCCCGTGGTGCTCATGGCCGTCTCACTTCCCTTGCTGGTCACCCCTCGGTAGAGTACCGTTCTCATTCACGGAAGGGACATTCTTCCGAACTGAGATCAACAAATTCGGAAGGAACCACCGTGGGACGTGTTGAGGGCAAGGTCGCATTCATCACGGGTGCCGCACGCGGTCAGGGCCGCAGCCACGCCGTGCGTTTGGCCGAGGAGGGCGCCGACATCATCGCGGTCGACCTGTGCGAGGACATCGAGAGCCTGGGCTACGCGCTGGCGCGCCCGGAAGACCTCGAGGAGACCGCGCGCCTGGTCACCAAGACCGGCCGCCGTGTGGTGACCGCCAAGGCCGATGTGCGCAAGGCCGACGAGCTACGCGCCGCGCTCGAGACCGGCATCGCCGAACTCGGCAAGCTCGATATCGTTGTGGCACAGGCGGGTATCGCGGGCATGAAAGGCAAGCCGCCCGTGCAGGCGTGGTCCGACGTCATCGACGTCAACCTGATCGGCACCATCAACGCCATCCAGGTCGCGCTGCCGCACCTGAGCGCCGGCGCCTCCATCATCGCCACCGGCTCGGTCGCCGCGCTCATGGACGCCTCCAAGAAGGACCAGCCCGGCAAGGATCCCGGCGGCTACGCCTACGTGCACTCGAAGCGGGCACTGTCCGCGTACGTGCACGACCTGGCAACCAACATCGCGCCGTTGGGCATCCGCGCCAACGTGATTCACCCGACCAACGTCAACACCCCCATGCTGCAGAGCGAGCCGATGTACCGCTCGTTCCGCCCCGATCTCGAGCACCCGACCCGCGAGGACGCCGAGCCCGTGTTCGCCGTGCAGCAGGCCATGCCGATCCGCTACGTCGACCCCGAGGACATCAGCAACGCCGTGCTGTACCTGGCCTCCGACGAAGCCCGCTATGTGACCGGCACCGCCGCGCGCGTGGACGGCGGCGGCTACCTCAAGTGGTACGACTACCACATCTGACCAATCGAAGTCTCAAGGCGCACAGCCGATTACGGAACTATAGCGAGGAATGGACGATGAAGGTCCAGGTCGATTCGGAACGCTGCCAAGGTCATACGCTGTGCGCCCTGAGCGCACCCGCGGCATTCGAGCTCAGCGAGATCGACGGTCACTCGTCACCGGCGTTCGACGGTGACGTACCCGCCGATCAGGAAGAGCCGGTGCGCGAGGCTGCCCGATCCTGCCCCGAACGCGCCATCACCCTCATCTGAGGCGACCCGCCGACAGGCGTCACATCGGACCACCGGAGGAACACACAGTGAGCATCGACGATGTCGCCGTCGGCGAGGATCGCAAACGCAACAGATACCACTTCGACCGCCACACCGCCGACTACCGCGGCAAGTTCGAGACCATCACGCAGGAGCTGCACGAACGCTGCCCGGTGGCCTGGACGGACACCTACGACGGCCACTGGGTGGCCAGCAGCGCCGACGCGGTCTTCGAACTCGCGCGCTGCCCGCACGTGTCCAACGATCACGATCTGCGCGGAGAACGCAAGGGCTACAAGGGAATCTCCATCCCGACCGCGCGACGGGCGGCGGTGGTGCGCGGCGGCATCCTGGAAATGGATGACCCCGAGCACCGGATCTACCGGGCGGTCCTGAACCCCTACCTGTCCCCCGCCGCGGTCAAGCGGTGGGAGCCGTTCATCGACGAGATCGTCCGGGCCAGCCTGGACGAGAAGATCGAGAGCGGCAGTATCGATTTCGTCGACGACCTGGCCAACGTGGTGCCCGCGGTCCTGACCCTGGCCATGCTCGGCATCGCGCTGGACAAGTGGTCGACCTACAGCGAACCGGTGCACGCGGCGGTATACACCCCCGAGAACTCGCCCGACGCGGTGCGCGTCGCCGAGATGCACCGGCAGATGGGCCTCGACCTGGTGGTCAATCTGCACGAGATCCGCGAGAATCCGCGCCCCGGCCTGGTTGACGGACTGGTCCAGATGCGGATCGACGGCGAGCCCGCCCCCGATCTCGAGATCCTGGGCATGCTGGGCCTGATCATCGGCGGCGGCTTCGACACCACCACCGCGCTCACCGCGCACGCCCTGGAGTGGTTGTCGGACAACCCCGATCAGCGCGAGTTGCTCAGCCGCGAACGCGAGACGCTGCTCAACCCGGCGACCGAGGAGTTCCTGCGCTTCTTCACCCCGGCCCCGGGTGACGGCCGCACCATCGCCGCCGACTTCGACGCCGCCGACACCAGTTTCGTCGAGGGCGAGCGGCTGTGGCTGTCGTGGGCGATGGCCAACCGCGATCCCTCGGTGTTCCCCGAGCCGAACCGAATCGATCTGGACCGCAAGGGCAACCGGCACTTCAGCTTCGGACTGGGCATTCACCGCTGCATCGGCTCCAACGTCGCGCGCACGGTGTTCAAGTCCATGCTCACCGCGGTGCTCGACCGGATGCCCGATTTCGTCTGCGATCCGGCGGGCGCGGTGCACTACGACACCATCGGCGTCATCCAGGGCATGCGCAAGCTGCCGGCCACGTTCACCCCCGGCAAGCGGCTGGGCCCCGGACTCGACGAGACCCTGGTCAAGCTGCAGCGGATCTGCGTCGAACAGCAACTGGCGGCGCCGGTCACCATCCGGTCGCAGGCCGCGGTCATCGACTGAGCTCGTCCGATCCCCCTCTCTCCCAGGAGTTCCGGCTTTGGCGTACGTGATCACCCAGAACTGCTGCAAGGACGCCAGCTGCATACCGGCCTGCCCGGTGGATTGCATCCGCCCGCTGTCCGGCGGCGGCGATCCCGGGGCGCAGATGCTCTACATCGATCCGGAGACGTGTATCGACTGTGGAGCCTGCGCGGACGAGTGCCCGGTCGGGGCGGTGTATTCCGAGTACGACCTGCCGCCCGAGCTCGAGCGGTTCCGGGACATCAACGCCGCGTACTTCGAGCGGCACCCGCTGGAGCCGGTGACGCCGGAAGCGGCTCCGGCCCAGGCGATACCGGCGCGCGCGGAGTTGCGGGTGGCGGTGGTCGGCGCCGGGCCGGCCGCCTGCTACGCCGCGGCGGAACTGCTCGGCATCCCCGGGGTCGAGGTCGATCTCTTCGAACGCCTGCCCACCCCGTTCGGATTGATCCGGGCGGGGGTGGCGCCCGATCACCAGCGGACCAAGTCGATCGTCAAGGTCTTCGATCGCGCGTTCTCCGACAGCCGGTTCGGCTGTCATCTGCACGTGGAGGCCGGGCGCGATATCAGCCACGCCGAGCTGCTCGCCCACCATCACGCGGTGATCTACGCCGTGGGCGCCTCGGACAGCCGGGATCTCGGGATCGCGGGCGAGGATCTGCCCGGCAATCACGCGGCCGCGGATTTCGTGGGCTGGTACAACGGGCATCCGGACTACGCCGAGCGGGAGTTCGACCTGTCCGGGACGCGGGCGGTGATCATCGGCAACGGGAACGTGGCCCTGGACGCGGCGCGCATGCTGCTGCTGGACGCGGAGGCGCTGGGGCGCACCGATATCGCCGAGCACGCCGCGGATGCGCTGGGGCGCAGCGGTATCGACGAAGTGGTGATCCTGGGCCGGCGCGGACCGCGCGAGGGCGCGTTCTCGGCGGGTGAGTTCCACGCGCTGGGGCACCTGCCGGGTATCGACGTGATCGTCGAGGGCGGGGACCTGACCGCGCATCCCGATGACGACGTGGAGACCACGGTCAAGCTGGAACTGGCCCGGGAATACGCCGAACGCGAGCCGACACCCGGCAACAGGCGGATCGTGTTCCGCTTCAACACTTCCCCGGTCGAGTTCGCCGGCGACGACCGGGTGACCGGATTGCGTCTGCTGTCCACCGTTCCCGGCGCGGACTCCACCGAACTGCTCGAGACCGGGCTGGTGCTGCGGTCCATCGGATTCCGCGGCCGGGCGCTGGACGGGCTGCCGTTCGACGCGGCCGCCGGGATCATCCCGAACGACCGCGGGCGGGTGGTGGATGCCGACGGGCAGGCGCTCGACGGCACCTATGTCACCGGCTGGATCAAGCGGGGGCCGCGCGGGGTCATCGGCACCAATCGAACGTGTGCGGCGGAGACGGTGGCGCAGCTGTGGGCCGATTACGCCGCGGGCGCACTCACCCGCGACGTCGGGGACCGTGCGGCGGTGCGTGCGCTGCTGGCCGAACGCGGTGTCGCACCGGTCGATTGGCCCGGGTGGCGCGCGATCGACGCCGTCGAGCGGGAGCGGGGCGCGAGCGCGGCCCGGCCCCGGGTCAAGTTCGTCACCATCCCGGAACTGCTGGCCGGCGCACGCGGCTGAGACCGACGCACACACCATCGCTTGGAGGCGTGATGAAGGATCTCGTGGACCCCGGTATCGACATCGAGCCGGACCTGGAGGCGCTCGCGCGCGCCGAGTCGAGTGTGCTGCTCGCGGCGGCCGAGGAGGCCGAGGCGGATGCCGCCGCGGCGGAGGCTATGGCGGCGGCCGCCAAGGCGCGGGCGCGGGCGACGGCGTTGCGGCGGCGGGCCGAGGCGGTCGCGAAAGCGGCTGACAGCGAGGGCGATGGCTCCGGGGGCGCGAGCATCATCGTGCCGGAATCGGTTGCTCCCGTGGCTGATGAGACCTCGACCGCAGACGCGGATAGGTCGTCGAGCGAGACCGACGTGGACGAGGCGTCGAGTGCCACTGCGCCTTCGGGGTCGAGTGCGGAGCCTGATGCCAAGGACAGTGTTACCGACGACGACGAGAAGACCGTCGACATCGCTGTCGCCGAACCCGCGGGATCGCGGGTGGCCCGGTGGACGGCTCGCGCCCGGACGGGCGGGCGCCGCACGGCACTGGTCGTGCTGGCCACCGCACTGCTGGTGGCCTCGGCCGCCACCGGGGCGTTCTCGGTGTGGAATCACCACCGGCTCACCGGCGACGAACGCCGTACGGCGGAGTTCAGTGCCGCCGCCCGGCAGGGTGTGGTCGCGTTGACCTCCCTGGACTTCAACCGCGCCAAGGACGACGTCCAGCGGGTCCTGGACAATTCGACCGGAGCCTTCCGGGAGGACTTCCAGAGCCGCGCCGAGGATTTCACCAAGGTCGTGGAGCAGTCGCAGGTCACCACCGAAGGCCGGGTCACCGCGACCGCGGTGGAATCCATGACCGATGATTCAGCGGTCGTCCTGGTCGCGGCCACCTCGCAGATCACCAATTCCGCCGGGGCCAAACAGGAACCGCGCATCTGGCGGCTCAGCGTCACCGTGACCCGGGTGGACGGCCAATTGAAGATGTCGAAAGTGGAGTTCGTACCGTGATCACCACATTGCGCACCCGGCTCGCGCGCAAGGCCGCCCTCGCGCGCCGCGCCCCCGGCGCCCTCGTCCTGACCGTGTGTACCGTCGCCGCCGTGCTGGCCGCCGCGAGCCTGATCTGGTGGCAATACCTGCCCGACAGCCGCATCGACGACGGCGACTCCGCCGCGGCCCTGGCCGCCGCCAAGGACGGCACCGTCGCGCTGCTGTCCTACGCCCCGGAAACCCTCGACCACGATTTCGACACCGCGAAATCCCATCTCACCGGCGATTTCCTGACCTACTACACCCAGTTCACCCAGCAGATCGTCACCCCGGCCGCCAAGGAGAAGGCGGTCAAGACCAGCGCCACCATCGTGCGCGCCGCCGTGTCGGAGCTGCACCCCGAGGACGCCACCGTCCTGGTCTTCATCAACCAGACCACGACCAGCGCCGAGAAGCCCGAGCCGGCCATGACCGCCAGCAGCGTCCGGGTCACGCTCACCAAGACCGACGACGTCTGGCGCATCTCGGCCTTCGACCCGGTGTAGGGTCCCTCCGCCCGTGGTTTCGACTGCGCCACAGGTTCATTCGCGGACCAGTCGGTTTCGAGGCGGTGGACGGGGCGGCTCGCGTGCTGGCTATCGTGTGGTGACTGCACCGAGATCGGTGTCACCGCACGAACAAAGGTGAAGGGCCAGTGCTGGTCAACAACGGTGAGCAACCGGGGGAATCCGAACCCTGGCCCGTTTCCGCCCCCGAACCCGTCCTGCTGCCGCCGCCGGAAGTGACCGCCTGGCAAGGGGATCCGTACTCGTGGCTCGATGAGATCGAGGACGACTGGGAGCTCGACACTTTCGATTCACGCGGGTACTTCGACGACACTCCGGAGGACGGCGAGCCGAGCGAGGATCGTTCGTCCCAGGGCGAGGATTCCGAGGCCGATGAGCCGGAGCATCCCTCCGAGGCCACTGATTCCGTCGACGGGACCGAGACCGACCCGGCGTCACCCGAACCGGTGGTATCGACTCGACAGCCGGGTCGCGATGATTCGGACGCCGACGCCCCCGCTCCGACCACCGAGCCCTTGCCCAGGGACGACTCGACCCCGCCGCTCGGGTCCGATGTCGTGCGCACAGATCCCGAGGGCGTCGAGCCCGATACGAATTTCGAGGCCCAGAGCCCGCCGGAAAGCGCACCCGTACAGCCTGATTCGTATGCGGTGACGTGGGCGGCCGTCCTCGGGCAGCCCCGGCAGCGCGCACGTTCGAAGTCGTTGCCGCCGGGCCCCGCGGCGACCACCCGTCCCTCTCGCACAGTCGGGTCGTCCGTCCTGCGGGTGACCCGATCTCTTCCGGCATCCTTGAAGAACATCCCGCGAGTACGCATCACGTGGTCGCCACCCGGCTCATCGGCCGGCCGTGCGCAGTCCTCGGCCGAAACTCCGTCCCTTGTCGCGCGTGCAACCCGCTCGCTCCCCGCCGCTCTGCGGCGTGTGCCCCGCGAGCGCGTCCAGAGCGTGATCGCGGGCGCACTCGCCCTGGGCGTGTTGGTCGGCGGTGCCTGGTGGCTGGTGACCGACGCCCGGACGCACACCGAACCCCGCAACACCCGCGTCGATACCCCGGTCAGCGTGCCAACCGAGCCGACCACCGACCAGGACCGTCCATCACAACCGGCCCCCACGTCACCGTCGCGCGTCTGCTACCCGTTCGATTGCTGAACCCGATCTCGACGGGTACGGCGTGCGCGCTCGAATCTGTTGGTAGAAGCGCTGTTTCGTACTTTCGCGAGACGCTGGCGGCACGGCCGAAGCTGCCCGCGCCCCTGCGGTCCACGGTCAGCGGCTCCAAGGGGATCGCGCTGATCTATTCGGGCCTAGGACTGCGCGGCGCGGTACAGCCGACGGGTAAGTCGGCGGTCGATCGTGCCTGCCCGGCCTCTCGGTCGGCTTGGCGGGAAAGGGAATTGGTTGTTGTCGGAGCCGAGAAGTAACTTCTGTTCGGTCGGCTGATCGCCGGTGCTACCGAACAGAAAATGGTCCATCCATGCGCAAGATTGTCCTAGCCTCCATCGCCGTCGGCACGGTCATCGGCTCCGTCGGCCTCGGCCTCGGTACCGCGTCCGCCGACCAGGGTGATCCGATGCTCACCTGGGAGGTGGACGAGGGCCTCACCTTCCACTTCGGCGACAACGTGATCGAGCCCTACCCCGGCTCGCAGTCGTGCTACTTCCGGATCGATCGCGGGAGCAACGGGCGGATGTACGACCTGGTCGGCAGCGGCTCCGGCAAGCCCCAGCAGCCGTTGAGCGGCACCATCACCGGCCCGACGACCCTGTCCCTGGCGACCGAGGACAAACTGACCTCCGACTGCTACCCGTCGATCCTGGGCTGAGCGTCGCGGCCGGCGCGGAGGGATCGCGTCAGCGCTCCACCCGCGCCCGGCCGGAGGTCAGGCGTTGACCGCCGCGCGGCGACGCCACACACCGATCGCGTCGGTCGCCAGCAGCGCCCACGCGACGAGGACCGGCTGGAACACGAGCCGCACCGCGCGCTTGGCGTCGGAGTCGAGCCCGAACGCGTCCCGATGCTCGACCAGCTGCGCAATGTTCCCGGGGAAGATGACGACGAAGAACGCCGCGGCGATCGCGCCGACCAGCGCACGCCGCGGCTGCTTCCACACCAGGAGCAGCGCCGCCCCCAGCGAGATCTCGACGACCCCGGACGCCAAGACGACGAAGTCGGTGTCGAGCGGGAACCACGACGGCACCTGGGCGCGAAACTCCTCGCGGGCGAAGGTCAGATGGCTCGTACCCGCCGTCGCGAGCATCACGCCCAGGAAGGCCTGAGCTGCCAGCCGAAGCCTGGACGGGCGTTCGTTGTTGATCACCATACAAAAAGCATCGCACACGATGTATCCCTGCGCGCGTCACCACATTCGCGTGGCTGGTCCGGGCGGCGCGATCCGTAATCCAGGGCAGTAGTGCAACATCTCGATGAGGATGGCCTCGGTCGAGTAGGGATGCAGCTTCACCGGCGACAGCATTATCGACTCGTTGCGGAAGACGCTGGACGGACGCAGGGTGGGGACCCTACGTAACAGCGGGGAATCCCATTCCACAGCCTCGTTCAGAAGGATTTCGACCGCGTTGGAGCGGCCGCTCGGACGCAATCGGACCGCGGCTACTTCGTGCCAGAGAACCTTCCGGTGCGGGGGAACCAGCACTCCCTCCCCGTCGAGAACGAGCTCGGGCCGGTTCCGAATCAGTGCCAGCACGGACGCGGGTATCGCCACCAGCGCGAAGATGAGAGTTCCTCCACCCCAAACGGTTCGAGCGAACGGCCCGAGTTCCTCGACCATGACGGTCAGGACGCCGAGAACACCGATCACCGGCGCGAATATGACAAGCATGATTTGCGCGCCACGCGAACCCGGATAGACCGTCTGGTCGTTCATCTTCGCCCAGCCTTTCCACACCTCGCTCGCCGACCGAAAACGTCAGTCAGGCAACATCGCTCGACCCAATCTATCCCGCGTGGATACCGGGTCTCGCCGATTGCGGCGAGGCGGCCGACTGTATTCGCGAGATACTCACGCCATTCGGCGGCACTCAGCGACCGCTCAGACCGTGGAGGAACGACTCTGGCATGGCCTGATCGAAGCGGCGAATCGAGAACAGCATCCACGGGATTACAGTCGGTACGCGGGGCAGTCGAATCGAGAAAGGCTTGTGCCGTGACCGCTGAACTGCGTGGCGTCACCGTCCGCGTCGACACCGGGCGATGGCGCGAAACCGTGCTCGAGGACGTGAACCTGGACGTGCCGGCGGGCCGGATCACTGCGGTGCTCGGCGGTCCTGGATCCGGGAAGTCCATGCTTGCCCGTGTTCTCGCCGGGCGGCTGCCGACTACCGCGCGGTGCAGCGGCGAGGTCGTGATCTGCTCGGAGACCGTGGTGGACCACCATGTGCCGCAACCTGTTCAGCGTGTGGGGTACGTCCCGCAGGACGGGGTGGACGCATTCGAGGCCGAGCAGACCGTCGGAGGGCAGTTGCGGGCGATTCAAGGGCGGAACGGGGTCTGGAGCGTCGAACGGGCATGTGCCGTGGCGCACTATCCCCTCGACGCGCTGGAGCTGCTCCCCGAACACAACTCCGGAGGGCAGATCCAGCGTGCCGCTCTCGCCGCGGCGTTGCTGGCGGAGCCGCGGGTTCTGGTCGCTGACGGCCCGACCAACTCACTCGATGCCGGTACGGCTTACCAGGTTTGGAGATCGTTGCGTGACTACGCCGACTCCGGCGCAGCGGTGCTCGTGATCAGCAACGAGGTGTGGATGATGATCAGTCGTGGGTTCGCCGATCGCATGGTCCTGATGGACGGGGGGCGTGTTCGATCGGCGGGGACGACCACGGCGATGATGGACTACGACCCTGTCGTGCAGGCCCTGTTTCGAGCTGGCTGATTACCGGAGGGCGCACGCCTTTCTTCGCGACCGCGATTTCCCGCCGACGGGTCGGTCAGCGGCCGAAGCGGACGTCGAGCCAGGCGAGTACGTCGTCGTTCGCGGCGGCGACTATGCCGCGATGATCGACGCCGGGGTAGGTGCGGTACTCCAGTGGTTGGGCGGCCAGGCGTTGCTGGGCGACCATCAGGTCGGTGCCGGACGGGGGAACGACCGTGTCGGCGGAGCCCTGGATCACCAGGACCGGGACGGTGTGGGTCAGGGTGCTGGCGTCGTTCGCGTTCAGGACCGCGCCGAAGGTCGTCGTGTCCGCAGCGGGGCGGAACAGGGACGAGAGGGGTTCGCCTGCCCACGAATCGGATTCGCGGAGGCCGTCTATGCAGCGTTCGTCCGCCTGGGGCAGCAGGGTCGAGCCCGTGGGGGTCAGGAAGCGGGCGGGGTCGACGTCGGCCACCGTCTGGGCGCCGCGAATCATCAACGGCAGGAACGCATTGGAGACCTGTGGGAGAACCGTTGTGCCGACGGCGGCGGCGAGCGGGCCCGCGGCGGCGACCAGCGCCTGATGGGATGCCGGGGCCTCGGCCACCGCGCCGAGCAGCTGCAGTTCGGGCGCCCAGCTCGGGGCCTGGGCGGCGGTGAAGACGGCCGCCTGCCCACCCTGGGAGTGGCCGACGGTCGCCCAGCGGGTGCCGATCTCGGGGTCGACCGCGCGGGCGGCGCGGGCCATGTCGGTGACGGCGCGCTGCTCCGCCTCGCCGATCAGGTAGCCGTGCGGGCCTTCGGTGCCCAGGCCCTGGTAGTCGGTCTGCGCGACCGCGTAGCCGGCGGCGATCAACCGCGCCTGGGTCTCCCGGACCAGCGAGGTGTAGGCGTGCGCGGGGAAATCGGGACCCGTATCGCGCGAGGGCGCGCAGCGGTCCGCGACGCCGGTCGTGCCGTGCGCCCAGGAGATCAGCGGCCAGCCGCCCGCGGGCGGGACGCCGTCGGGCACCGCGACAGTCCCCGACACCGCCACCGGCCGGCCCTGCATGTCGACCGAGCGATAGAGGACGAGGTGGTTCCGGGCGCCCGCGATCGCGGGTTCGCCGCTGATCGGCTGCGACCGGATCACCGTCCCGTGCTCGCCGGGTACCAGATCCGCTGCCGGGGTGTAGAACCCGAGTCCGTCGGCCGGGTCGGCGCTCGCCGCCCCGCCCTGGCACAGCAGCACGGCTGCCGCCATGACCGATACCGCCGCCGGTAGTACCGATTTCGCCGTGCGCATCGCGACTCCTTGTCTCGCCGGGGACCGGTCCGCGCGAGCCAGCCACGCACCGCGATCCGTAGTGGATCCGATCGTGAAATGTATGCGATTCGGACGCCGCCCGGCGCACGCGCGGGGCGTGTCCTTCGTCATCGCTTCGACCCCTTCACTCCAGTAGCGCCGCCAGCCCCCGATCCTGTATCCGCGCCCCGGCCGCCGCCAGCGCCGGCAAGGTCCCGGACACGATGTGAGCCAGGATCTTCGCGTTCGCCAACGGCAACAGCACGACGCCGTCGGCCACCTTGGCGGCGTAGATGTCCGAGATGAGACCGGCCAGGCCCGCCGGGGTTCCGATGTAGCGCAGGGTCGCCGGGGACGGCGGGGAGTCGACGAGCGCGTCCAGGCGCTCGAGGGCGCGATGCGCGCTCGACACGTCCTCCGCGATGATCACTTCGAGGTCGACCAGCACGATCGTGTCGGCGGGGCCGCGCCCCGCGGCCGCCGCGTCGGCTTTCCACTGCGCCGTACGCCGTTTGGTGCGCAGCAGATCCGTGGTCCGAACCCGGCGCACCGTCGCGGGGTCGAGCGGGTTCGACGTGGTGAGCTCGATCCAGGTGTCGGCGAGCACGAGCGGCCGGTCGAGTGCCGCGGCCGGATGGTGACCCGCACCGGATGGCTCGACGGCCACACACAGCGCGACGCCGGTATCGGAGAGCAAACGAGACATGGTGAGTCCTTTCCAGATTCGCGGCGTCATCTGGATGCGGTGCCGGTGCCGGCACCGGTGTCACGATCGCGAGTGCGTGCCGCGAAATACCGCCGGATATGGCCGGCGCTGCCACTGGAGCCGCCCCGGGCGCGTGCCCCGGCTACTCCGAACGTTCACAGCGGGAACGTGATTCGTATCATTCGCGATCTTGGCCCGGAAGTCCACAGGCTGCGCCGAACCTGCCGAGATTCAGGCGGGCGGCACCAGGGTGTGCAGTACCACCTTGCCCTGCGCGTGCGCCTTGGCCTGATACAGGCTCACGTCCGCGGCCTCGAGCAGCGTTTCGGCATCGGTGGTGGTGACCGGCGTGACGACTGCTCCGATGCTGGCCGAGACCGGCAGCCGATGCGCCTGCACCGCAACGGGATCGGCCAGTGCGTCCAGCAGCGCGGCCGCGATGTCGGCGACCTCGTCACTGCTGACAGGCGGCCGGATGAGCACCACGAACTCGTCGCCCCCGAGCCGGGCGACCACGCAGTCCCGGTCCCCCACCGCGTTCTCGAGCCGTTTCGCGACGGCGACCAGCACCTGATCGCCGATGCGATGCCCGAACCGGTCGTTGATGCGCTTGAACCTGTCCAGATCCACGAAACACAGCCCGGCCTGCTGGCCCGGGGTCGCGGCGGTGAGCATGACGCCCATGTGCTCCAACAGGTCACGACGGTTGGCCAGCCCGGTCAGCGCGTCGACGCGGGCCTGGCGATGCAATTCCTCCTGCAGCCGGTGCCTTTCGGTGACGTCCTCGCCGACCGCCATCAGGTAGTCCTTGCCGCCGACGTCCGCGACATAGGTGACGGCGAAGCGGGACCATCCGCCACCGCCGTCGGCGCGCAGCGTGCGCCGCTCGAGACGCACCGTGCCTTCCCGGGCGGGCACCAGTTTGTCGAAGATGAGGGTGCGAATCTCCTGCAGATCATCGGGATGACTGTGGTCGAACGGTGCGATGTCGCCCGGAACGGCGGGCGTCAGGCCGAGCAGATCGACGAAGGCGCGGTTCACCATCAGCGGCGTGCCGTCGATCTCCCCGAGCCCGACCGCGACCGACACCCGATCGAACATGGCCTGGAACAGCTCGACCCGGCGCTCGGCACTCGAAGGACGATCGGCCGCCCGCGACTCGGCGTCCGCCTCGTTCGCCGCCAATTCCCGGCATCGCCGCTGGTGCCCGGTCCCGAGCGCGGCCATCGTGACGGCCGTGCGCGCAGCGGCATCGGCGTGGTCGGTGTGCTCGCCGAGCCGGAAGAGCACCCCGGCCGACACCGCGGGCACGCTCGCGTCCAGCAATCCGGAATCCGCCAGGCCAGCACCCACCCGCGCGCCGGCCTCGCTGTCGAAGTCCGGCGCCCGCATCGCGGTGAACAGCTCACCTGTCCAGGCGGTCAGTGACCGGTCACCGGCCTGCCATCCGGCCTCGCGCAGCGCCCGCCCCCACATCCCCGCCAGGTGCTCGGCATCGCGCATGTACGCCCTTCGGATAGTCGCCGGTGCGGGTCCCGCCGAGTCGGCGGCCCGCGTCCGGCACGCGGTAATCCCGGGGCAAATCTACTAGCCGCGCGCGGTGGTTCCGGCCCGCACGGAGCGACGCGGCAAAGAATCATGTTCTCAATTTTGGAGAATTAGATATCGCTTCGAGGCCGTACTGGCCATATGATCGAACGATGCGGACTCGGGAACCCCAACCCGCCTGGATGCGGAGGTCGGTCGACCGCTCGCTGCACACCGCCCGCCAACGCGCCGGACAGCGCGCGAACCGGTTTCTCGACGCCGCGCAGGCCGCCATCACCGAGAAGGGCAGCACCGACATCACCGTGCTGGACGTGGTCGAGCGCGCGGGGCAGTCACTCACCAGCTTCTACACCCGCTTCAACGGCAAACATGAACTGCTGCTTGCCCTGTACGAGGAAACCCTGGATCGGACGGTCGAGCAGATCCGCGCGGCCACCGCCAACTACGACGATCCGATCGCCAGACTGCGCATCGCCGTCGAGTTGCTCTTCCAGCTGTGCCGCCCCGATCCCGGCACCTACCGGCCGTTGTTCACCGAGTTCGCCCCGCAGCTGCTGCGCGCGGACCCGGCCGCCGTGCGCAAGGCGCACGCCTCGCATTTCGCGCTGTTCACCGAACTGCTCACCGACGCTGAGGATTCGGGCCTGCTCGCACCCGGCGCGAATCCCCGCCGGCTGGCCGCGATCACCATGCAGGCGATCATGTACGTCGCGCGGCCGACCGCGGCCGACGACACCGACCCGATCTCGTCCGAGGACGTCTGGCGCTTCTGCTCCGCGGGGTTGATCGGCGATCGCGAACGGCCAACGCCCTGAGGCGAATTCGCCCAGTCCGACCGCAGCCCGCACGCCGTGCGTTCCGATTCGGCACGCGGCATCGACGTGCCCGCCCGGATCAGTCGCAGCCGAGCGGACTCAGATCCGCGACGATCGGCGGCCAGGACGACATTCCGCTGCACAGCACTTCGGTCGCGTCGACCCGGCAGCCCTCGGAATCCATACCCAGGCCGGCGGCGGTCAGCGCCTGCGCCTTGAACACGCGCGCGGCGGCGCTGAGCCGGTGCAGGACCGGATCCACCGGATACTCCGCGCTGACCGGCCAGCCCGCGCCCCAGCCGACCACCTGAATACCGCCGTCCGCCAGCGCGAGTCGCAGACCTTCGCCGGTTCGGGCATCGCGGGCGATGACATCGGCGGCGATGGCGATGGCGTGCGGCTGCCGTCCGGACCCACCCGAGTCCAGCACCGCCTTCAGGTCGAGCACCTCCGCGCCCAGGATTCGCATCGGGCGGTCGTCGTCGGCCGGCTCGTCCACCAGCACGCTCACCTCCCATCCGGCCGAGGCGCGGTCGAAGAGCCAGCCGCCGGCGTGTTCGACCACGTCGGCGATGTTGGCCGCCACCACGTCCAGGCGATAGCGGATGTTTCCCCATTCGAATCGCGAGCGGGCGCCGATGATCCGGGAATCACGTACACCGGCACGCTGTGATGGGTCGAATGAGCGAGCGTCCATGATTCCGACGATAACACCATTCTTGCTGTTGGGAACCATGAAATCCAACCTTGGTAGATGATCATGATGTACATGCCTCTCCAAAAATGATAACGTCATTCTCGCATCCATGAACGACTCCTTGGAGGATCCAGATGTCGGCTCCGACCAGCAGCGCTTCCCTGTATCCGCCGGGCGGCTTCGGCCCGCCCAAGGATCGGCGCGGTCACGCCGCGGGCACCCTCGGCCTGCCCGCGGGCACCGAGGTGTTCTCCGCCGACAATCACATCTCGCTGGCGCACGACATCTTCTTCGAGCGGTTCCCCACCGAGCTCAAGGACAAGGCGCCTCGCGTCTGGTACGAGGACGGCGCCTACCAGCTGGGCCGCAAGGGAAAGTCCTTCCTGCCCGGCGATTTCAGCCACGTCCTGATGCAGTACGACCCCCTGGCCGGCTCGGGCAGCGCCGATCTGAGCGCGCGCATCGCCGATCTGCGGGCGGACGGCATCGCCAAGGAACTCGCCTTCCCGAACGCGCTGCTGGCCCTGCTCTTTTACCCGGACAAAGAGATTCGCGAACTGTGCTTCCGGATCTACAACGCGTACATCGCCGAGCTGCAGGAACAGTCCGGCGGTTGCTTCTACGGCGTCGGGCTGATCAACTGGTGGGACGGCGAGGGCGCCCGTCGTACCCTGGCCGAACTGAAATCCCTGGGGCTCAAGACATTCCTGCTGCCGCTGTCCGCCGGCAAGGACGATGACGGCAAGGTCATCGACTACGGCGGGTCCGCGATGATCCCGGTGTGGGAGGCCATCGAGGAATCCGGTGTCCCGGTCTCGCACCACATCGGCGAATCCCCGCTGTCGGCGCCCTGCGAGGTCAACAGCGTCGCGGTCGGCATGATGCACAACGTCGCACCGTTCCGGGAACTGTTCTCCAAGTACATCTTCAGCGGCATCCTCGACCGTCACCCCGGCCTGAGCGTGGGCTGGTTCGAGGGCGGGGTGAACTGGGTACCCGCCGCGCTCCAGGACGCCGAGCACATGCTCGCCTCCTTCCAGCACATGCTCGACCGACCGGTCGAACACGACGTGCGGTACTACTGGCGCAACCACATGCGCGCCTCGTTCATGGTCGATCCGCTGGGGCTGTCGCTGATCGATCAGATCGGCGTGGACCGGGTGATGTGGTCCTCGGACTACCCCCACAACGAGAGCACGTTCGGCTACTCGGAGAAGTCCCTGGCCGCGGTGGTGGAGGCGGTGGGCCCGGCCGACGCCGCGCGGATCGTCAGCACCAACATCGCCGAGTTCCTGGGCCTGTGAATCCGAATCCCGGTGAAAGCGACTGAACTTCGATGACATCATTCCTGTCCCCCGGGCTCTCGACCTTCGAGATACCCGAGCTGCCCGACCGCGCGCGGATGCGCCGCGAGACCGGGGCCCGGCTGCGGGCGTCCATGGCCGCGCAGGGCGTCGACGTGCTGGTGCTGCTCAACAACAGCAGCGTCGCCTACGCGACCGGGGCGAACTGGCCCCTCGGCGACGCCGGGCTCGCGCACGTGGAGCGGCCCGTGGCCGTGGTGGTGGCCGGTGATCCCTGGCCGCACCTGTTCCTGCCGTTCCGCGAGGGCGCCGCCGGTGAGTCCGAGCTGCCCGCGGATCACCTGCACGGTCCGGTGTATCTCGAATTCGACGAGGGCGTAAAGCTTTTCGCTCGGCAGCTGGCCGAGATCCGGCCCGCGGGGGCGACCGTCGCGGTCGACGAGTGCACCGGCGCCATGCTGCGCGCACAGGCCGAGCTGTTCCCCGCCGGCCCGCCGGTGGATGCGGCCACGGTGGTCGGCCCGGCCAAGCTGATCAAGACCCCCGACGAGATCTCCTGCATTCGCACCGCCTGCCGCATCACCGAACAGGCGATCGTGGACGTGCAGGCGGCGGCGGTGCCCGGGCGCAGGCAGATCGATCTCTCGGCGCAATTCATCCGGCGCGCTTTCGAACTCGGCGCGGGCGCCACCATGCTGGACGCGATCTGGCAGGTGATGCCCGAGACCAAGGCCGCCGGGGTGTGGACCACGCACGGCGACCTGGCGCTGCCGCTGCTGACCACCGAGCGCGAACTCGCCGCCGGTGACGTGCTGTGGACCGACGTCAGCATCACCTACGGCGGCTACTGCTCGGACTTCGGGCGCACCTGGCTCGTCGGTGACACCCCGAACGCGCGCCAGCGCAGCCAGTTCCGGCGCTGGCGCGACATCTTGACCGCAGTGCTGGACGTCACCAAGGCCGGCGCCACGGCGGCCGATCTGGCCCGGGCGGCCATCGCGGCCAACGACGGGAACAAGCCGTGGCTGCCGCACTTCTACCTGGGCCACGGCATCGGCGTCAGCGCCGCGGAAATGCCCATGATCGGCACCGATCTGGGCGCGGACTACGACGAGAACTTCGTCTTCGAACCCGGCATGGTGCTGGTGCTCGAACCGGTCGTCTGGGAGGACGGGACCGGCGGCTACCGCAGTGAGGAAATCATCGTGATCACCGAGGACGGCTGGACCGCACTCACCGACTACCCCTACGCGCCCTATGAGAACTGAGATCCTGCCCGACGAACGGGCATTGCGACACGGACGACGCGCCCGCGCACTCGAGCAGATGCGCGCGCACGACCTCGACGTACTGGTGCTCGGACGCCAGGGCAACGCCCGCTACGTCGCGGGAGCGCCGCAGCTGTGGGTCGCCGGCACCCGGCCGTTCGGCCCGGTCGCCACGCTGGTGCGCGACAGCGGCGCGGTGCATCTGCTGAGCACCTGGGACGAGGGTGTGCCCGAGGACATTCCGCACGAGAACCTGTACGGGCTCGCCTGGAATCCGATGAACTTGATCGAGGTGCTGCGCGGCATCGGCGGCGCGGACAGCGCGCGCCGGGTCGGCACCGACGCGCTCTCGCCCACCTTCGCGAAGCTGCTGCCGATGGCCTTCCCGAACGCCGAACTCGTCGACGGCGAGATCGCGATGCGGGCCGCGCGACGCATCAAGACACCGGAGGAGATCGCGACACTCGATGCGGCGCTGCGGGTCGCGCAACTCGGGCTGGAGAGCGCCCGTGCGCGCCTGGTTCCCGGCGTCACCGAGCAGGAGGTGACCGGTGTGCTGCTCGAGGCCATGACCGCGGGCGGCATCAGCACCCCGGCGGCCCAGGATTCGGTGTGGGTGACCTCGCGGACGCATCCGTGGCGGCGGCGCGACGCCGACCGCCGGGCCCACACCGGGGACCTGGTCGCCGTCTCGGCCAGTGTGCTCGGTGACGGCTACATCGGCGAGGTGGGCCGCACGTACCCGGTCGGGGATGCCGGGCACGAGGGCGCGCGGGCGCTGTACCGTCGCTGGGACGCACTGTGGGGCAGGCTGTTCGAGGCGTGCCGCCCGGGTGCGAGCACCACCGGTCTGCTCACCGCCTACGAGAAGGCCGGCGAGCCGCTGCCGCCCATGCCGGTCGCGCGCGGGCTCGGGATGGGTTTCGATCCGCCGGTGGTCTCGCCGCATCTGCCCGAGACCGCGGCGGCCGAGGTCCTCGAGCCCGGCATGGTGCTGGCGGTGACCGGCTACGTGTGGGATGCGGGCGTGGGTGCGGTCTTCGGGCGGGACGCGGTCCTGATCACCGACGACGGAGCGCGGGTGCTGACCGACGCGCCGCACTGGCCGCACTCCTAGCACGAGGAAGTTCGAACCCGGCCGTCGTACTCCGGCGGCCGGGATCACGCGGCGGCTGACGCTGCCTGTCGCACCGTTCCGGGCCGGCGACCGCCCGGACGGTTTCGACCCCGATCACGGTGAGAGACAATGGCATCCAATCGATCCGGACGCGGTTCCGCCCCGCTGACGCCGCTGCACGGGTGGCGGGTGGCCGATCTGTCCAGTGGCATCGCGGGCGGGTACTGCACGAAGCTGCTCGCCGATGGCGGTGCGGAGGTCGTGAAACTCGAAGCACCGCAGGGTGACTCACTGCGCTCCTGGACCGCGTCGCACACCGCGCTCGCACCGGGCCGGGACGGCGCGCTGTTCGCGTTCCTGGCGGGCGCCAAGCACAGCGTGGTCGCCGATCCGGCACTCGACACCGATCTGACGCTGGTGGAGGGGATCCTCGCCGCCTCGCAGGCCGTGGTCTGGACGCCGGGTTCGGCACTGGCCGAGCATCCGTCGTTGTCGCCCAACGAGATTCGACGCAGGCATCCGCACCTGGTGGTCACCGCCATCACCCCGTTCGGACTGGAGGGTCCGTGGGCGGGGCGGGCGGCCACCGAGTTCACCCTGCAGGCCTGGTCCGGGGGAATTATCGGGCTCGGTCGCGGAGCACCGGACGAGCCGCCCGTGCACGTGGGCGGGCGGATCGGGGAATGGTTCGCGGGCGCGTACGCCTCGGCCGCGACCCTGACCGCGCGCTGGCGCACGCTGGGCACGCGGGCCGGGGAACTGTGCGACGTATCGATGCTCGAGACGCAGATTCTGGGGCTGACCTATTACCCGGTGTCGTTCCACGAGGGGCTGGGGCGGCCGTTCCGGACGCAACGGCGACTCAGCGTGCCGGGCGTGGCCGGGGCCGAGGACGGCATGGTGGCCGTGGGGTGCGGGACCGCGCAGCAGTGGTTCGACCTGTGCGCGATGGTCGGTCATCCGGAGTGGATCGACGAAGGCTTGGATGCCGGCATCACCGAAACCGCCGGCCGCAAGGCGCCGGAGATCATGGCGTGGATGGCGGCGCATCCGGTGTCGGTGATCAGCGATCTGGCGACGGCGTTCCGCATACCGAGCGGGCCGATCGCGCACGGCGCCAACGCGCCCGAGCTGGATCAGCACGCGGATCGCGGATCGTTCACCACCAATCCGCGCGACGGCTTCCGCCAGCCCGGACAGCCGTATCGCACCACGCCGGAGCTGCTGCGCGCGCCCGAACCCGCGCCCCGGCTCGGGGAGCACACCGCGCACTATCGGTCGGCGAGCGCGCCCGGCGAGCCCAACGGCCGGGCCGCGGGCGGACGCGAACCCGATCCGCTCCCGTTCCGGGGGCTGCGGGTGCTGGATCTGACCACGTTCTGGGCCGGGCCCTCGTGCACCCACTACCTGGCGATGCTGGGCGCGGAGGTCGTGCACGTGGAATCCGCGCAGCGGCCCGACGGCACCCGGTTGGTCGCGGGTGTTCCACTGTCCGAGGATCAGTGGTGGGAGCGGTCGCCGATCTTCACCGGCCTGAACACCAACAAGCGCGGACTGACGCTCGACTTCCGCTCCGATCAGGGCCGAGAGATCCTGCGCCGCTTGGTCGCTCGTTCCGATGTGATCGTCGAGAACTACACACCCAGGGTCCTGGAACAATTCGGGCTCGACTACGCGGAGGTGCGGGCGCTGCGCGCGGACGCGATCATGGTCCGCATGCCCGGCTTCGGGCTGACCGGTCCGTGGCGAGACAACCCGGCCTTCGCCTACGTCATCGAGGACACCTCGGGCCTGACCTGGCTGACGGGACACCGCGATCGAAATCCGGTGGAGCCCTACTCGATCGGTGATCCGAACGCGGGCGTGCACGCCCTCAACGCGCTGCTGCTGGCGCTCGAGCATCGCCGGACGACCGGTTCCGGCGTCCTGATCGAGGCGGCGATGGTCGAGGCCGCGTTGAACGTCGCCGCCGAACAGGTCATCGAATACTCCGCCTACGGGGTGCTTCTGGAGCGCGCGGGCAATCGCGGTCCGGCCGCGGCCCCGCAGAACCTCTACCGTGCGGCGGGCGCGGACGAGTTCGGGCGCAAGGACTGCTGGATCGCGCTCGCCGTGGAAACCGACGACCACTGGGACAAACTCGTCACCGCCCTGGGCAATCCCACCTGGGCCCGCGCGCCCGGCCTGGCCACGGCAGCGGGCCGCCGCCGCGAACACGACCTCATCGACACCCGGCTGGCCGCGTGGTGCGCCCGCTACGACAGCGATGCCATCGTCCGAATCCTCTGGGACGCAGGGGTTCCCGTGGCGAAAGTGATGCAGCCGCATCGGCAGACCGAGATCCCGCAGCTCGAGGCCCGCCGCTTCTTCGAGTCCGTCCCCCACCCCGTCCTGCCGATCGCTCGCCACAGCACCCTGCCCGTGCACTTCTCCCACGGTCCCGGCACGTTCCATCGCTCCCCCGCACCGCTGCTGGGCCAGCACAACACCGAGATCCTCACGGCATTGGGCTTCGGCGCCGCGGACATAGACGCGCTTATCGCGCACGGGGTCGTGGGCGGCACCCCCGAGGTGGTCAGGGCGGCCACCGCCTGAGACGGGGTTGCCCGGCCATTGCCATAGATGCACGCGCAGGCGTTCATTAGGGTAGCCTGACCTGGCTTTTGATGCCTTTCGATTGGGTCTAGCCTGGGGCACAGCACCGAAAACCCTTCAACCACCTGAAGGAGTGTCATGACCACCATGGAAATGCCGCACGTTGCCGAGTGCACAGTCAGCAACTGTTCCTACAACCACGACGGTTGCCACGCGTACGCGATCAACGTCTCCGGCCACAACGGCACGGCTGACTGCGGCACCTTCATCCCCCTGACGATCAAAGGCGGCCTGGACCGGGTCACCAGCATGGTCGGCGCCTGCCAGCGCGCCGACTGCACCCACAATCGCGACCTCGAGTGCACCGCGACCGACATCCACGTCGGCCCCGGTTCCGGCGCCGATACGGCCCGCTGCCTGACCTACAGCGCCCGCTGACCAGGAGGGTCTCCCGCGCCGGCCGGATCGGTCGGCGCGGGTGGCGCATGATCCCCGCGTGTTCGGCGGGTAGTCGGCCTACAGCTGTTACGCGTTTCCGGTCGCGCGCAGCGACCGGTCGATGCCGGCGTCGGCTATGCCCAGGGCGGTTTCGACCAAGGGTCCGAACGAGTCCGGGTCGGCGTGGGGGTCGCGGCTCCAGTGGGTCATCGCCGCGAACACGGCCGCTGACAGGATCGCGGCGATCGTCGCCGCCTGTAGCGCGGTGTCGGGGGCAGTGAAAGTGGTTGCCCGCAAGTGGTCTTCGATCTCGCGGGCGAACATCCCCTGTACGCGCTGCAGGTACACGGCGGCCTGCTCGTCGGTCAGTTCCGTCGAGCGCAGGCGGGCGAGTTCGCCGACCAGGCGGTGATCGTCGGGGGGAAAGGACTCCATCGCGTACCGGACCGACAGGCTCAGGGGTTCGCTGCGCGGGCGGACCGCCAGCGCGGTGCGGAACCAGCCCACGCGGTCCTGGTAGTCGGCGAACAGCACCTCTTCCTTGGTCGCGAAGTAGCGGTAGAACGAGCGCTTGGTGATTCCGACATCGGCCACGATCTCGTCGATGGTCGTGGCTGCGACGCCCTGGTCGGCGAACCGCTTCATCGCCGCCTGGACCACCGCGCGGCGGGTGCGTTCGCGCTTGGAGTCGATCACCGGTTGGCCACGCATGCTCGGATCGTACAAGACATCAAAATGTCACTATTGACTTTATGGTTTCACGAGAGCCATAGTCGTGGGCATTCGATCTCAGCGGGACGCGGCAGCGGCCCGCCGGTCCGACCGGCGGAATCGCCCCGGCGACGGGGCATCCCGGCGCCTTCGCGCCGCCGAGCACCGCTACCGGAAGGATGGACGTGGTGGGCGGTCATGCCGGGGAAACATTCAGCGGCCCAGGCGAACTCGCGCCGACGGAACGAAAGACCTTCTGCGCGATCTGCGAAGCGTCCTGCGGGCTGATCGCGACCGTGGACAACGGGCGGGTGCGGTCCATCCGCCCCGACCCCGAGCATCCGTCGTCGCGCGGGTTCGCGTGCTCGAAAGGCGTTCAGTTCCACGAGATCGTGGCCGATCCCGATCGGGTGATCCATCCGATGCGGCGCATGCCCGACGGCACCTTCGAGCGGGCGAGCTGGGACGAGGCGCTCGACGACATCGGCGAGCGGCTGCGCGCGATCCAGCGCCGGCACGGCAACGAGTCCATCGGCGTCGCGTTCGGCAATCCGGTCGCCTGGAACTTCGCGGCGGGCTTCGCGATCGCGGGACTCGCCGCCGCGCTGGGCACCAAACACCACTACGCGGCGTCCTCGGTCGATATCAACAACTACTACGCCGCCGACGACATGCTGTACGGCAGCACGATGGTCAGCCCGCTCCCCGACCTCGGCGATACGCATTTCGCGCTCCTGGTCGGCACGAACCCGGTCGTGTCCAAGGGCAGTCTCGTCACCGCGGGGCGCGTCCGCGACCTGCTCGTCGACATCCCGGCCCGCGGCGGCCGGGTCGTCATGGTCGACCCGCGGCGCACCGAGACGGCCCGGATGTTCGAGCACGTCCCGATCCGGCCGAACGCCGATCCCTGGCTGCTGGGCGCGATGCTGCGAATACTGTTCGACGACAACAGGATCGACCGGAACGCTATCGCCCGGCAGACCACCGGCATCGAACAACTGCGGGTGATGGCCGCGCGGTTCGACGTGGATCGCGCCGCCCGCGAGACCGGAATCGAGGCCGGAACCATCCGGAGCCTGGCGCACGCCCTGGCCGACGCGCCGACCGCGTGCGTGCACGGGCGGTGCGGGGCATCGCTCGGGCAGTACTCGACCCTGACCAAGTTCCTGCTCGACGCCCTCGCGATCGTCACCGGCAACCTGGACCGGCGCGGCGGGCTGGTGTTCGGCGAGGCACTGGCCGATCTCAACGCGGTCGGCTCGCGCCAGGGAACTTTCGGGCGCAATCGGTGGAAATCGCGGGTGCACGGTATCGGCGAACTCAACGACACCACACCGCTGGCCTGCCTCGCGGAGGAGATCACCACGCCGGGGAAAGGGCAGCTGCGCGCGTTGATCGCGATGTCGACGAACCTGGCCGCGACGGCACCGGACAGCGCGAAAACCGCTGCGGCACTAGGTGAACTCGAACTCATGGTCGCGCTCGACCCCTACCTCAGCGAAACCAGCCGCCGTGCGCATTGGATCCTGCCTCCGGCGCTGTGGCTCGAGCGCGAGCAGATGCCGATCTTCACCCAGGCGCAGTCGCTCGTTCCGCACGGGCAGTGGGTGGCGCCGGTGGTGCCGCCGCGCGGTGAAGCGCGCGAGGACGCCTGGATCATCGACCAGATCGCGCGTCGGATCGGCCTGGTGGCCTCGGCGGTTCCCGGAGCCAAGTTTCTTGCCGCACTGGGGATTCGAATTCCCCCGTACCTGATGGTGGATCTGGTGCTGCGCACCGGCAGGCACGGCGACCGGTTCGGGTTGCGCAGGTCCGGGCTCAGTCGCAAGAAGCTGCTCGACACGCAGGGCGCGGTCAAGCTCGCGGACGCGTGCCCGGTCGACGTGCTGCCACAGCGGGTGTTCACCACCGACAAACGCGTTCATCTCGGGCACGACGAGCTCGTCGAAGAGGTCGACAGGCTGGTCGCGGCGGCCACCGACGATCCTCGATATCCACTGCGGCTGTTCAGTATTCGGCAGCTGCGCTCACACAACACCTGGATGCACAACCACGATCGGCTGATGACCGGGCAGCGACGCTGCCACGCGGTGCTCAACCCCGCGGATGCCGCTGCCCACGGGGTGCACGATCGCGACACGATCACCATCACCTCACCCTGGGGCCGGGTCGCGGTACCGGTCAAGGTCAGCGACGAGGTCATCGCCGGTTCGATCGGACTCACCCACGGGTTCGGCCACTCCGGCGGCTGGCGGCGTGCCGTGGCGGCCGGCGGCGCCAACTACAACCTGCTCACCCCCAGCGACATCGACTTCATCGATCAGCCGTCCGGCAACGCCTTCCTCAACGGCATCCCGGTCTCGATAGACGCAACGGACAATCCATGACCTATGTGATCACCCAAAACTGCTGCAACGACGCAACCTGCGCCCAGGTCTGTCCCGTCGGCTGCATCCACCCCACGCCCGGTGAGCCCGGCTACGCGCGCGCGGAGATGCTCTACATCGACCCGGATGCGTGCATCGACTGCGCCGCCTGCGTCGACGCCTGTCCGGTCGACGCGGTGTACGCGCGGGACGAATTGCCCTCGCACCTGGTCGATTTCGCCGATATCAATGCCGGGTACTTCCGTGCCAACCCCACCGCGCATACGCCGATGCCGATTCCGCTCACTCCAATTCGCAAGCCGGAATCCCGCCCACTGCGGGTCGCGATCGTCGGCGCCGGACCCAGCGGCTTCTACGCCGCGGAGCACCTGTTGCGCACGTCGCCGGTACCGGTTCGGATCTCGCTGTTCGACCGACTGCCAACGCCTTTCGGACTCGTGCGGGCCGGGGTGGCTCCCGATCACCCCCACACCAAGTCGGTCACCGACCTGTTCCGCTGGACAGCGGCCGACCAGGATCTCACCGCCTACTACAACGTGGAGATCGGCGAACACCTGAGCCATGCCGACCTGCTGGCCCACCACCACGCCGTCATCTACACGACCGGCGCCCCGCACTCGCGGCGACTCGGGATCCCGGGCGAGGACCTGCCCGGAAGCCATTCGGCCACCGAGTTCGTCGGGTGGTACAACGGCCATCCCGACTTCGCATACCTGCGCCCTGACCTGTCGGGCACGCGCGCGGTTGTGATAGGCAACGGCAATGTCGCCCTGGATGTGGCGCGAATCCTGCTGTGTCCCTTGCCAAGCCTGGCCCGAACCGATATCGCCGACCACGCGTTGACCGGTCTCGCGGGCAGCGAGATCGAGGAGGTCGTGCTGTGCGGGCGGCGGGGTCCGGACGACGCGGCGTTCACGACGCCGGAGATCATGGCGTTCGCACACCTCGAGGGCGTGGAGGTGGTCGTGGATCCCGCCGATCTGCGCGGCTCGAACGCCGAAGGTTTCGCCGCCGAGCTCAAGCGCCGGGCGCTGGCCGATCTGGCAGCCACGAGATCCTCCGGAAAGCGCCTTGTACTGCGGTTCTTCACCTCTCCGGCAGAGATCATCGGCGAGCGACTCGTCGAAGGTGTTCGCCTGGTCGACACTCGGGATCCCGAGGCAGGCTCGGCCACCGTCATGGACACGGGGTTGGTCATTCGCTCGATCGGCTACCGCGGAAAACCGCTGCCGGAATTGCCGTTCGACGAACACCCCGGAACCCTGCCCAACGACCACGGAAGAGTCATCGACCCACAGACTCGCACCCCCGTCCCCGCCACTTACACGGCCGGCTGGATCAAACGCGGGCCATCCGGAGTGATCGGCACCAACCGGGCGGACGCCGCAGAAACCGTGGCCGCCCTACTGGAGGACTTCGCCGCTCATCGTCTTCCCCCGCCGACGGAGACCGAAACCGACCTGGTGTCACTGCTCCGACAGCGCCAACCAGACCTCGTCGACCGAGCGCGCTGGCAGCGCATCGACGAACACGAGATCCGGGGTGGCGTCGAAAGTCGCAGGCCCCGAGTCAAACTCACGTCCAGCGCGGCGATGCTGAGGGTCGCGGACAGCCGAGGCTGAGTTCCACGGTTCAGGTCCCTGGAGCCAATTGCTGTCGTATGCGTTCCACACGGCGCTCGACACCGTCCAGGTGCTTCTGCGCGCGCTGCAGGGTCTCGCGGGCCGAACGTTCGGTCGCGGCGGTGAATCGGTGGCGCTGTTCGGCTTCGGTCAGTTCGGCCCGCAGGGTTTCGATTCGGTCGTCCAGGTCGGCTAGTTCGGCGGCTGCGGTGGCGTGGTCGGACCGGGCCGAAGTTACTGCGGCGTGGGCGGATTCGACTTCGGTGAGCAGCTTCTCAAGTTCGCGTCGCACCGCCGCCTGTGGATCTGAGGCCGGCTTGTCCGCAGGTGCGGAATCGGTGAGCCGACGGGTTCGTGCGCGCGATTCTTCGGTGGGAGGCTCAGTGGAATCGGTTGCTGTCTCAGGCTTCTCGGCATTCCGGGAGCTGTCCTCAGAGTCCTGCCCGCCGTCATCGGGAACAGATGCCAGCGCAGCGGGGCCGAAGCCTTCGTATGTAGCCGCGGCAGTGAGTGTGCCGACGCGGAGCTCGTCGGCGACCGACTGATCGGCCAGCGCGGCCTGCAGGGTCGCACCGATGTCGCGCAGCACGCTGTCGGTCAGACGCTGTCCCCGCTCCGCCGCCAGCCCGGCTGTCCTGCGAGTGACCGCGCTGACCATTTTCTGCCGCTGGGTCGTGAGCGCGCGCAGCTGCTCGGCCGAGAGGCGCCGCTGGGCATCCCGCAGGGCGTCCCCCACCTGCAGCAGTGCCTGGATGTCATCGCTCGCCTCACGGGACAGCAGGTTCAACGCCCACGCCGCGACCGTGGGCCGCCGGAGCTTGCCGATGGCGGCGGCCAGGGCCTTGTTCCCGGCGTCGCGGGCCTGCCGCACCCGTTCGGTGCGAGCGGCCACGAACTCGGCTGGTGGGAGACCGTAAAGCTCGGTGACGATCCGGTCGAGCGTCATACCTCGCAAGCCTACGGGGCCACCTCCCATCTGCCCCGCAAGCGGCGGCGCCGCGGTCGGATGCGCCGAAATCCTTCGCGGCGAATCACGTCTGTAGGATCCGAGAAGGAGGAACGACATGGGAATTACTGCGCGGCAAAGTCGTTCGACGGCATCCACAATCCGTGTTCGCGCTCGCGCGGCGACGATCATAGTTCTCACCTTCGCGGCGGTGGCCGTAGCGACGCTCTCGGCCCTGGCCTTCGCATTCGACAAGCTCACGGACATGGCGACGGACGGCCCCGACTGGGTCCATGTGAGCTATTCCGAGAGCGATGCCAGGGGAGAGTTGGCGCGGTTGTTCGATATCCACATCCCGGACAACTGGCAGATGGAAGAGTTCAAATCCAGCTGCTACGTGGGGAGTGCGTTGAATACGTGCCGCTATCACGGTTCATTCGCCGGGCCGGCGGACGAATTCGGGATGTACCCTTCGATCTTTCAAGCCCGGCGGGTCGGCTCTTCAGATCCCCAAGGGGCGGAGCCGGTCACCTGCGATGGGCTCGCTGCGAAACATCTCTTTCCAACGCTGATGGCCGGTCTCGACTGCTCCGCGCAACAGCGGCTCGTCCTGAGCCAACTCACGTCGGCGGGGGACCTTCGGGGTGCGGGCCACGTGTTGATCGCAGGCTCCTCCACGACGACTACGGTGCGGCTGAGTATCGGGCTGTGAGCGCTTTCGCCGAATTCTCACGCCCCACCACCGAGCTCTCCGGCCGGTGATCACCGATCCCGAGCCGGCGGGCGGATGCGCGCCAGGCATCTCGACCCGCCGGTGTGCTCATTCGCGCTCGAAGGATCGCGCCTACCGCTCGGCATCGTGCGCATCGCCCATGCTGCCGACAGCACTGAGCTGTGCGGTCGACGGCTGCAACACGTTGACGCACATGCGAGCACAGTCGGCGGCGAGTTCCGCGGCCGTCGCGGTGATCGTCCCGGCCAGCCATCCCTCGATGACCTGATTGACGCCCCCCGCCACGAAAACGCTTGCGCGCCGGAGCTGTTCGGGATCCGGGAGGGGGTCGAGAGCGGTGGGTGCGTAGTTGACGACCAACTCGGCGACGGTGTCGATCGCGTCGTGGCGGCGTTGCGCGAGCTCACTCACCGCGTGCGGATCGCTCGCGATGATCCGGTGCAGCCGCGGGTTGTCGGCGATGGTCTCCAGGAACGCCTGGAGTGCGGCGCCGAGCCGCGCCTCCGCCGACCCGACGCTGGCGAGTCCGGCCTGAACCATCGCGGCCAGGAGTTGGTCGCGAACCTCGTCCGCTATCGCGACGAGGATTTCGTCGCTGTTGGCGAAGTGTTCGTAGAAGTACCGCGTCGTGAGTCCAGCGGCCTTGCACACTCCCCGCACGGTGACCGCGGCGATGCCCGAGTCTCCCCAGAGCTCGGTCCCGGCTGCGAGCAGGCGTACTCGGCGGCTCGCGCTGCGTTCGGCGGCGCTGATGCCGCCGTAGGTGCGGGGCTCTTCGGTCATTGACAGCAGTGTAACCGGCTCTTATCTTCTGATGACGATCGTAATCAGATTACGGTCGTTGTCAGATGATTCAAGGGAGAATCACGATGCCCACGACACAGTCCGGCCGGGCCCCGAGCCCGTATCAGCAGGTCACCGCTCCCCTGCTCGAGGAGCACGACTACCGGGTCACGCAGATCGACGGCGCGCTGCCGCGCGAGTTGACCGGGACGCTGTACCGCATCGGACCCGGGAAGTACCAGGTCGGCCGCACGCTGCTGCACAACATTTTCGACGGCGACGGCATGATCTCCCAGTTCATCCTCGACGGGAGCTCGGTGCGGTTCCGCAACCGATACGTGCGCACGCGGCACTTCCGGCACGGCCAGCGGTCCGACACGATCCGGTTCCGCGGCGTCGGCGGTCAGATTCCGGGCGGCTTCTTCGCGAATGTCGGCCGACTGCCGGAGAACGTGGCGAACACGAACATCGTCAACTTCGGCAACGAGCTGCTCGCGCTGTGGGAGATCGGCAACCCGTACCGGATCGATCCCGAATCCCTGGACACGCTCGGCAGCACCGACTTCGGTGGCCGGCTCGGATATCTCGGCGCGTTCTCCGCGCACCCGAAGTGGGATCCGGTCACCGGCGATATGTACAACTTCGGCCTCGAACTGCTGCCGACGCCGCGCATACGCACCTATCGGATCGATCGCGCCGGACGGTTGCGGGCCCTCGCGACCGTGCCGATGCTCGATCTGCCGTGGAACCACGACTTCGCGCTGACCCAGAAGTACATGGTGTTCGTGCTGGATCCGATCATGCCCAATATCGGCAAGATCGCGCTGTCCATGACCTCGTTCGTTGATTCGCTGGAGTTCAAGCGCGGCAAGGGAACCCGCTTCGTCCTGGTCCCCAAGAACGGTGGTCCCGTGCGGATCGTGGAGCACGAGGCGCTGCTGCACGTCCACTTCACCAACGCCTACGACGACGGTGACGACGTCGTGGTCGAGTTGCCCCGGCTCGAAACCGACTGGGACAAACTGCGGAACATGACCGGCACGGTCAATCGAACCGATCGCGGCATCCCGGAGTACCCGGACTCCACGCTGGTGCAGTACCGAATCACCAAGGCGGGCCGCATCATCGAGAACCAGATCTCGGATCGCTCGGGCGAGTTCCCGCAGTTCGACTGGCGGCGTGGCACCCGCAAGCACCGATACACCTACTTCGCCGGAAAAGGCGGGCCCGCAAGGCTTTTCAACTCCGTGGTCAAGGTCGACACCGAGACCGGCAAGACAACCGGCTGCGATCTCGGACCCAGTTCGGTTGGTGAGCCGCTGTTCGTTCCCCGTAGCCGCGACGCCGCCGAAGACGACGGGTGGCTGCTGGCTCTCAATCACCAACTGGACGAGGATCGATCCCAGCTGGTGGTCCTCGACACACAGGATCTCGAGCGGGGGCCACTGGCCACCGCCTGGCTCGAACACCATGTGCCCTGGGGGTTCCACGGCACGTTCAACCGCCGGATCGCCGCGCCGGAGGAGCCGGTCCCGGAACAGGTGCCGTGAGCGAATAAACGACGTGAGCCCGGGCTCTGAGAGTCCGGGTCACCGACGGCTTCCCGGGCATCCCTCGCTTGCGCGCCCCAGCATGCCGCCGACCGCCGCGACCGTGCGTGGGGCTCGCCTTCACCCGCCAGATGCCGGACGCGGTCGCCGTCGCACCCGGTGAACGCCATTGTCAGCGTATGACTTCGACGAGTGCGATCCACGAGATGGCGAGAGCCGAGATCACTGTGACGATGGTGCCGACCGCGGTCAGCGCCAGGCCGGCCGAATGCTCGGCCATCAGTGCCACGCCCGCGCCGGCGTAGAAGACGATCGGGACGAATCCGAGCCCGCTCTTGACGAACCTGGCCCGGTTCTCGGGGGCGCGATCGCGCAGGATCGCCGCGGTCGAATGAACCTGAAACCAGGTGGTCAGCACCGTGATTGCCACAATCACGATGCCGTACCACCGCGGCTCCACCGTCGGGATCAGCCCGACGCAGGAGACAACGAGCGCGAGGACGAGCGACGCCATCGCCGCCCCGACCCGGGCGACGAGCGTGCTGGACTTGATGACCTCGCGGATGTTCACGCTCGCGGCGACGATCACCAGCCCCGCGAGCGCGGCGGTCGCCCCGACCATCGCGGAGTTGAACGCCGACCATGATTCCACCTGGTCCATGCACGGATGCTATCGACTGATCGGGCGGGCATGCGCCGCGATCGACGGTGTGTCCGATGCGACCGGCAATGGGACTGCGACGAATGCCGTGCGCGCGACCGCCATATCGGTCGGATCCGCAGAACGTGATCGGAACAGTATTCGGCGCGGCGGCGGTAGGACTGGGTACCGGCCCGCGCTGATACCGAGGTGATCGGTGCCGCGGTTCGCTCCGGTAGCAGCATTCGCGAGTAGATAGACCAAAGTTGTTTCGCACGAGTACATCTGGAGGTCTCGAACCGTCGATGCCGTTACCCTGAACGATCGTGCACAACCACGAACCCGCCGGTTACGACTGCCCTTTCTGCTTTCTCCTCGCCGGCGGGGAGACCCCGCTCGACAGCCCCCGCGACATCGCGCTGCGCACCGAACACGCGACCGCGTTCACCGCCGCCAGGTGGTGGCCGAACAACCGTGGTCACGTGCTGGTCATTCCGAACGCTCATCACGAGAACCTCTACGACTTGCCGCCGCAGTACGGGCACGCGGTGCACGACGTGGTGCGCGAAGTCGCCATCGCGATGCGGGCGACCTACGACTGCGGCGGGGTGTCCACGCGCCAGCACAACGAACCGGCCGGCAACCAGGATGTCTGGCATTACCACGTCCATGTCTTCCCGCGGTACGACGGCGACGACCTGTACGGGTCTCGCCCGTTGCCGGGTTACGTGGCGGGTGAGGAGCGTTGGGTCTACAGCGACAGGCTGCGCGGCTATTTCGCTCGGGCAGCGCGTGATCGGCGATCTACCGTGCCACCGGCCGCCGCAGATGCCGACTGACGTCTCCGACGAGATCGAAGGTGAAGCGCCGCTCGGTGAACCGCCACTGCGAATCCCGGCGTTCGAACCTGTCCTCATACCGTCCGGCGACGATGGGTTGCAGCGAAACCTCTTCCGCCGCTTGCAATACCGTCACATACGACTGCGAGAATGCGGTCCCTGCTTCTTCATCCACTTCGAGGATCACATTGGTCGTGAGGTGTTTGGTCTTCGGTGTGCCATCGTCGTAGACGATCACCGAAGCCCGGAACATGTCCTCGATCGCCCTGCGGCCCTTGAGCTCTCCGCCACCTCCGAAGAAGGAGGCGTCTGCGAGCAACTCCCCCAACCCCGTGAAGTCGCCGCGGTCCACTAGGTCGGCGTAGCGGTAAATCAGATTCTCCAGCGTGCGATAGCTCGACATGGAAGCACGCTACCGCCGGGCGTCACTGCGTAATGCGGCAGTTCTCGAACTCGCTGCCGTGTCGAATTCGCGGCCGGCGGGGGGCGCGTTAGGACACGAAATCAGCGGTGGTCATAAAACCGAACATGCGGGGCGAACGCTCGCAACGCCGACTTCAGAGCCCCGGTGTCCAGGTGCCAGCCGTCCACCGACTGAGTGCAATGCAGCAGGCGCTCGTCCGGCGCACCGGTGATGGCGGAAGCAAACGACACCATGCCCTTTTGTGCCCGGGTCTCAGGGTGCGGTGCGCTGATCCGGAGAACACCGATCTTGAGGCCGCCCGCTATCCCCGTTCGGTCCCGCCAGAGTGCCACGACCGCAACGTCATTCCATGCAACCCGCTGCGTCTGCTTCTGATAATCCAGCGGTGGCCCGCCGAGAGTGATTCCGTCCTGGTCGACTCGAATCGCCACTTTGCGGGACAGCGAGTTCAGCAGAATCATGACGAAGCCGCTGCCGAAAAGCGCGATGCCGGCAATCGTGAGGAATCCAACCCCGTCCGACAGCAGGACCGAACTCAGGGTCAACACCGCCAACCCCACCAACAGCAGCACCGTTTTCGCCGTGAACCCGTGGCGCTCTTCATAAATCATCAACGCCTACGATATCGGACCGAAATCGTGTGAACCACAGAATCATTGAGCGGCGATGGCCAGTTCCGGGCGCAGGCCCCTACTCTCGATCCGGGGCCGAGATCGGTGACGCATCGGTCAGCGCTCGGCCTGGGATTTGATGTTCTCCAGGGTCTGGCGCATTCCCGCCCGCATGCTCGCGGTGAAGGCCTCCGTCCCGCCCGGGTAGTTCTCGGTGAACTGCTTGGACAGGGGTGAAACGCCTTCCGGGGTGTCGCGTCGCTGGGTGAGGCGGGTGGCATTGGCCCCTGCCCGCTCGAGCGCGTATGACCAGATGACCCAGTTCTCTTCGATTCGGAAGGCGAGTTCTTGCTGATCCTCGTAGCGGACGACTTCACCGTGGGTCACCCAGTCGAAGCCGCCTTCGGAATTGAGGCTGGTGAACTGCGCGCCGAGTTCCACCTGATCGAAGCCCTTCCGCAGGCGCGTCGAGCTCACCTGGGGACTCCAATCCGCCATCCGGCGTACGTCTTTGACCAGTTCCCAGACCTGTTCGAGCGGGGCGCCGATCTCGATGGCGTCCTGCAGCAGCGGTGCGGCGGACGACTCCGGGGCGGCGGACGGCGACTGATCTGACATATCGGACTCCTGAACTATGCGATCGAACGGTCGTAAACGTCTCGTCTCGAACGTAGCGGAGGTCGAGTATTTACGTCCAGTCGGTCGTATAAAATCGTCGAATGGTCTCTCCCGTTGACGGTCGGCGCGCCCGCGGCGACGCGACGCGCCGCACCGCCGCGCGCAAGGCCGCCGAGATCGCCACCACGCACGGCCTCGACGCGATCACCGTGGGCGCGCTCGCCACCGCGACGGGACTGAGCAAGAGCGGCATCCTGACCGTGTTCGCCACCCGCGAGGCGATCCAGGTGGCGGCCGTCGCCGAGGCGCGCCGCATCTACCAGGACACCGTCATCGCCCCGGCCTGGAGCGAGGAGCCGGGCGCTCGCAGACTTCGCGCTCTGGTCGACTCCTGGATCGCGTACCTGCTCGACGGTGTGTTCCCCGGCGGCTGTTTCGTCGCCGCGACCTCGGTCGAGTACGGCCACCGCCGGGGGCCCGTGGCGGACGCGGTGCGGCGACTCAAACGGGAATGGCTCGAACTGCTCGAATCGGAGTTCGCCGCGGCGGGTTCGGCGAATCCGTCCGCGGACGCCTTCAAGTTCGACGCACTGCTCACCGCGGGCAATGTCCGCCGCGAGTTGTTCGGCGACGATCGGGAACTCGATACCGCGCGCACGCTTGCCCTGGAGATTCTCGAGTAGCTCACCGAGTCTGGCCACTAGCCGTGCGGCCGAAGATGTTCCAGGACACGGCCGCGCACAGGTTCGACGTCGGCCAGCAGACCGTGCCCGGCACCGGGGAGAACTACCGTCTGAGCCCCGGCACGCCGCGCGGCTTCCTCGGCCACCACCGAATCATGCACTTGGCTCGCCCCGGCCAGTGCGACCAAGGTCGGGACCGGCAGCTGGATCTGCGCCTCCGGCGGATCCGGATAGACGATCGGCGAGGCCGGGAAGTGCGCGGCTCCGTGCGCGAGCAGATCGAAGTAAGCCTCCACGTGCGCCGGTCCACTGCCGGGCCCGTCCGGTGCCAGCAGCGCGCGGGCGGCCTCGAATGTGGGGTGCGGGTTGCGGTTTCGGCCCAGTTCCTCGAATTCGGCACTGAGCCCGGCGAATACCATAGGCGGATCGAGCAGGACCAGCCGCCGGACCCGTTCGGGATGCGCGAGCGTGAAACGGAACGCGAGGTGTCCGCCCAGGGACTGACCGCACAGATCGGCTGCGGGTAGCCCGAGGCGATCGAACGTCTCGGCCAGCCAGTCCACGAGATCGTCCATGCTCGTCAAGGCCGCGCCGGTATGCCGACTGTGGCCCGGCTCGCCGATGATGTCCACGGCCCGCACGCGATGTTCCTCGGCCAGAGCGCCGACGACCGGGTACCACATCGCGGACGTGCCGCCGTAGCCGTGCAGCAGGACCAGCGACCGCGCCTCGGACGGACCGGCGGAGGTGACCCGCGTCGTTCCATATCGGCCTGGGAGATCTACGGTCTCGACCGGTACCGGCCACTGGGCCAGCACCGCGTCATAGGCCTCGAAATACGTTGCTTCCAGCTCGGGCGTGGCGAATGTGCGCATCGCGCCTCCTTTGCAAGTCAGCTGTATTATGTCAAACGTATGGAAACGTAGGAAGGGTTCGAGTGCCGAAACAGGTCGACCATCGCGAACGGCGCGAAACCATCGCGCGCGCACTGTGGCGAGTAGTCGAACAACAGGGTTGGGCCCGCGCGACGATGCGCGAGGTCGCCCACGAGGCCGATGCCTCCCTGGGACAGGTCCAGCACTATTTCCGTTCTCGGACAGCGATGCTCGTATTCGCGATGCAATTCGCTGCCGAGCAGACCGCACAGCGAGTTGCGCGGGGACTCGACCGCCTCGACTCACCTCCGCATCCGCGAGACGTGCTGCGCGTGACGCTCACGGAGATGCTCCCCCTGCACCCCGACGCCCGCGCCACCAGCCGAATGAGCGCTGCCTACACCCTCGAAGCGCTGCACGACCCGGAGCTGCACGAGCAGGCACGCCTGGGACTGCATGACGGCAGAGCACTCACCGAACGCCTTATCGCGCAGGCGATCACGGACGGCCACCTTGCCCCGGATCGTGACCCGGCGATCGAGACGAACCTCCTGCTCGCACTGACCGGCTTCACCCCGCTGCTCGAGTTCGACGTCATCGATCCCCGAGCCGCTCTGGCGGCCATCGATTACTACCTCGACCGACTCTTCGACCGCGCCTGAGCCTCGCAATATCACCATGCCCGAGCAGGGTCTAGCGTGGAGCCGTGGCCATGGCACGGGTCAGCGGTCTGGAGATCGCCTGCGACCGGGTTGGCGAGGGGCCGCCCGTGGTGCTCCTGCACAGCGCCGGGGACGACGCCCGCATCTGGTTGCCGCAAATCGACGGGCTGTCAACCGAGTTCACCGTGGTGACCTGGGACGAGCCCGGGGCGGGGCGTTCATCCGATGTCCCCGAGTGGTTCGGCCTCGCGGATTACGCGCGTTGCCTCGCCGGGGTCCTGGACTCGCTGCAGCTCGGCCCGGCGCACCTCGCCGGAATCTCCTGGGGTGGCACCGTCGCCTTGGAGTTCTACCGTCGCCATCCCGACCTGGTGCGGACGTTGGTCCTCGCCGACACCTACGCGGGCTGGAAGGGCTCCTTGCCCGCTGAGGAGGTACGAGCCCGCGTCGAGGCAACGCGTCAGATGCTGGCCACGCCGCGCGGTGAGCTCGATCCGACCCTGTCCGGACTGTTCGCGGGCGAGCCGCCCGCCGCGTACCGACCTCTGCTGCGCGCGATGGCGGCCGACCTGCGCCCGGAGACCATGCGCAAGCAGCTAGCCCTGATGGCCGAGACCGACCAGCGAAGTCTGCTGCCCACCCTGTCGGTGCCCACCCTGTTGCTGTGGGGAGAAATGGATGTGCGCTCGCCACTGTCGGTTGCACGGCAGTTCCAGGACGCGATCCCGCATGCCGAGTTGGTTGTGATTCCCGGCGCGGGACACCTCAGCAACCTGGAACGGCCCGAAGAGTTCAACCGCGCGATGCGCGCTTTCTGTCAGGCCCACTCTTGATCCGTGGTTCGTAGAAATGCACTCGACGTGCACGCCTCTCGGCACGCGCGGATGGTTTGGGACAGTCGGTATCACCGCTGGATCCGCTCATCGCTCGAACCTATTGCGACCAGCGGACTTACATCCCGCACCTGCGCCCGCATCGAGCGGCACACGACCAATCGCGACCGCAAGCAACAGACATGATGATTCAATCGCTCGATGCGTGGTGACGAGATCGTCGGTCAGTGGAGTGTGGACGCCGGGTATCACAGCTCGACCGAGGATGAGCAGTTCGTCTTCTGGGACGACGGCGTGGGATTGGTGGAGTACTCGCGGCCCGGGACGAGCGACTGTGTGCTTTTCCGGTGGGCGCGGGTGGCTATTCGGACCGTGCGGCTCGAGCCGTATCGACGGGTGCAGCGTGACGGCGATGGGATCGTGGATGACGTTGTGCCCGAAGCGGTCGAGATCGGCTATCGGATCGTGCGGGAGAAGCGGCCGCTGATCGGTGGGGTGCTGCCGGTGCTGTATCTGCCGGCTCCGTTCACGGTGACTCCGGACGGTGGGTACGGGTTGATCACGCGGGAGCCGGCGGTGCATTTCACGAAAATGCGGCGGGCGAGTTCGTAATTCGAGGCATCGTCGAGTGCGCTGCGCAAGCAGAAACTCGAGGTGCGAGTAGTGATGACAAGCGCGAACGTTTTGTGAGCTAACTATTCGGCTACCATCGGGCTCCGTGGCTGACATTGGGGTGCGGGCGGAGCGGTCCATCGACGAGTCCGAGCGCGACCCCGAACAGCCAGGAAGACAACGGGACTGGGCCCGTCTCGTTGCCGTGGTCGCCGGTCTGTTCGCGGTGTTGCTGGCGATCGTCGTGCCTTTTCTGCCGGTTCGCATGGATGCCACATCCATCTCATGGCCGCAGGACGGCGCGCTGAACAGTGTTGCGGCGCCGCTGGTTTCCTACGCGCCCACCGCGATGTCCGCGCAGATTCCCTGCACGGCATTGACGACACTCGCCGATGACGGCGGCGTGGCCGTGTCGACTATTCCGCGACAGTCAGCGGACATGGAGAGGTACGGATTCGTCGTCAAAGTCGTGCCCGACGCTGCCGATCGGGGCGGCAGAGTCGACGTTGTCTCCCGCGGCACACTGCTCTGGTCGGGAAGCTTGGAATCAGTCCGCGACCGCGACTGTGAACTGGCGGTGGAGCTTTCGACTACCCGAGCCGCGGTGTCGGTAGCCGGCATCGACGGTCCGGGGGCCGAGATCGGCTCCGACATACGGCCGCAGGTCGTCGGTGTTTTCACCGATCTGACCGGTGCGGTGCCCGGCGGGATGCTGGTGAACGTCGATGTCGACGCCCGCTATTCCACTTCGCCGACGCCGCTGAAGTTGACGGTGATCGTCCTGTGCGTGCTCGCGACAGTGACCTCGCTGGTGGCGCTGCATCGTCTGGATCGCCGCGACGAACGGTCCGCGCGACGTTCCCTGCCCACACGGTGGTGGCGGCTTCGCCCTACCGATTGGGTCGTGTTCGCGGTGCTGGTGGTGTGGCACTTCATCGGCGCGAACACCTCCGATGACGGGTACATCCTCGGCATGGCCCGGGACTCGCAGAGCTCGGGCTACATGTCCAACTACTACCGGTGGTTCGGGGTGGACGAGGGCCCGTTCTACACCCCCTACACCGACGTGATCGCGTGGATGTCCGATATTTCGGCGGTGAGTCCCTGGGTGCGGTTGCCCACCCTGGCCGCCGCGGTGATCACCTGGTGGGTCATCAGCCGCGAGGTCCTTCCCCGCCTGGGCGTCGCCGTCCGCAGCGGCAGGATCGTCGCCTGGACGAGCGCGTTGGTGTTCCTGGCCTTCTGGCTGCCCTACAACAACGGTTTGCGCGCAGAGCCTTTCGTCGCGCTGGGCGTCATGCTCACCTGGGTGTCGGTCGAACGAGCCATCGCCACCCGGCGGTTGCTCCCGGCGGCGACGGCCATCATCATCGCCGCGCTGACGCTGACCGCCGCCCCGTCCGGGTTGATATGCCTCGGGGCGTTGGTCGCGGGGGCGCGGACCGTGACGGCGCTGATCACGCGGCGTGCGAAGTTCGTCGGCTATCTGCCGCAGCTGCTACCGCTGCTGGCCTCGGGGCTGGTTGTGCTGACCGTGATCTTCGCTGATCGAACCCTGGCCGGCGTCCTCGAAATGTCCCGCGTGCACGGGCAGATCAAGCCCGGCGAGTCGTGGTTCTTCGAGTTCCTGCGGTACCAATATCTGTTGCAGCTCAACGCCGATGGGTGGCTGACCAGGCGCTTCGGCATGTTCATGATGCTGCTGGGTCTGGTCGTCTGTGTGGTGACCATGCTGCGCCGTGGCGGCCACATTCCCGGGACCGCGGTCGGCCCCTCGCGGCGGATCATCGGAATCACCTTCGCCGCCATGGCACTGATGATGTTCTCCCCCACCAAATGGACACACCAGTTCGGCGTATTCGCGGGTCTGGCCACCTGCGTGGCCGCGCTCACCGCCGTCGCCGTCAGCTCCCGGGTCATGCGGCCGCTGCGTAATCGCGCACTGTTCGCGGCCGCCCTGTTCTTCGCACTGGCTCTGACTTTCGTTGGCATCAACGGCTATTGGTATGTCTCGGCGTGGGGAATTCCGTGGTGGGACAAGCCGCCGACGATCGCCGGAACCGGATTGTCTTCCGGTGCGGCGGGTTTGGCGGTGCTGGCGTTGATCGCTGCCGCCTGGTTCCACATCCGGCCGCAGTCCCGGCTCGAGCCGGGCTCGATTCTGGACCGGCTGGCCCGGATCCCGGTGCTCGCGGTGGCCGCCGCGGCAATGGTCATCTTCCTGGTCGGGTCGTTCGTCAAAGCGGCGGTGGCACAGTATCCCTCGTACTCCGTGGCGAGTTCGAACCTTTCCGCGGCGTTCTCCCGGGGGTGTGGGATGGCCGACGACGTGCTGGTGGAGACCGACCCCAACGCCGCGATGCTGCGCCCGATCTCCGGTGACATCGGCGCGGGGCTCGCCGGTGTCGGATCGTCGGGCTTCAGCCCGGATGGCGTAGCCCCGGTATTGACCTCCGACGAGGTCGAATCTACTACCGGCCAAGCGAACTCGGTCTCCGACGACCAGGACAAACTGCGCGACGCGGCGAAATCCGCGGGCTCGGGTTCGGACACGTCACGGGGCAGCGGGGTCAACGGAAGCAGCGTTCCGCTGCCGTTCGGACTGGATCCGGCAACCACGCCCGTGCTCGGTAGCTACCGGGACAGCGAGCAAGCTCCTGCCACGCTGACGACGGACTGGTACAGCCTGCCCGCCGCGATCAACGGAAGTCGTGGCCAGATCATCGCGATCGCCGTCGCCGGCCGCATCCGTTCCGTCGACGCCGACGGCATCGAGCACCCCGGTCAGAACCTCCACCTCGAATACGGCAGCACCGGGCCAGACGGCGCCGTCACGTCCCTGGGACAGGTCCTGCCGATCGATATCGGTCCCTCACCGCTGTGGCGGAACCTGCGCGTGCCGCTCGACCAGCTGCCTTCCGAGGCCGACGTGGTCCGGGTCGTCGCCGACGACAAGGATCTGGGCAAGGACCAGTGGCTCGCGATCACACCGCCCCGGGTTCCGCAGACCACCACGCTGAACAACCTCGTCGGCCCGGACGCTCCCGTGCTGCTCGACTGGGCGGTCGGGCTCCACTTCCCCTGCCAGAACCTGGTTCCCACACGTGCGGGCGTCGCCGGTCTCCCCGAGTACCGAATCCTGCCCGACCGCAACGGCGCGACCATCACCAACCTCTGGCAGGGCCATGATGGCGGCGGTCCGCTCGGCTGGACCCAACTGCTGTTCACCTCCCGCGCGCTGCCGTCGTATCTGAACGACGACTGGGATCGGGACTGGGGCTCGATCGAGCGGTACCTCCCCCTCGACCCCAATGCCCGGCCCGCGCAGGTCTCGGTCGAAGGTGTTCAGCGCTCGGGCATGTGGACACCCGGCCACATCATCACCTCGTATTGACGGCTTCGTGCCGTCAACAGGCTTGCACGGCAGGAGGACCGTGCGGCGGCCGACTCGCCGCGCGGCCGCTCCGCCTATCGGGATAGCGCGATTCATGATTGCGGTCAGCCCGGACTTGATTCGGTCACAGCCGATAGGCTGGCCGCGAGCGGGCCGGGGAGGGTCTACCGCACAGGGAGGGTTCGATGTCGAAAGAGGCTGCTGGAGAAAAACCTTGGCCTACCAAGCCGGTTTCCGAGCCTGCGGCTTGGCCACTTGGCCGACAGCGCGTCATCTGGGTTCTCGCCATGCTCGTGTTACTCGGGGCAGGAATCGGTGCCGCTCCGCTCACGGATTCGGATCGGTACTACCGGCTCGAGCTCCTGCACCCATGGTTCTCGCTGGTGTGCTGGACGGCCGCGTGGGCTGTTCTCGTAAGTTACGCTCCCCGGCTGGCATTCAATCGCAAGCTGCTGTGGATGACCCTCGCCACGATCCTCGGCCTCTTCATGTTGGCCGCGTGGCTTCTGGTGCTGTTCCTCTTCGCGGTGTTCGGCGGTGACAGCCGAGTCGCGACCGTCTACCCCGGCCCCGACCGCCGTGTGCACGCTGTCACCGAAACCTTCACCAACATGATCGACCCGTCCTGCCGCGTCTGGCTGCGCGAGCCCGGCATTCTGTTCGGCCGCCAGGTCCTGATCTGGGAGAAGGTCGAGTCCGGCTGTCCGCGTGTGTCGTTCCCCGACAGCACCACCATCAGCCTCTCGTTCGGCGATGACACGCCGCCGCTGACCACCACGTTCGACCCGGATCGTATGCGGGTGACCGGTGTTTCCCTCCTCCGCTGAAGGTACCGCGGAGCACACAGGATCTCCACCAATCGACCGACCGATCCGCACATCTGGTTCCTAGGCTCGAAGATCGATCCTGATCATGGGTCCGAATGGGAGGATGTCATGGGGAGCCTGCGCGACTTCACTTCTTGGGCAGCGGAATTCGAAGCCAATAGGGTGGCTCGTTCCGCGGCCGATGATCCGAGGTGGGACGGGGGTGCTCGACTCGACCCGGTCGTGGCTCGCAGTGTGCAGCGGTTTCAGGTCGGTGAGAGCGGTGACGGTGCAAACCTCATTCGTAAAGCCGACGCAGCCGGCGATCCGGCGTATGCGACGGCTGTTCGATTGTTCGTCGCCGAGGAAATCAACCACGCACGGCTGCTGGGCAATCTACTGAATTCCGCTGGCTACCAAACGGTCTCGTCCCATTGGACCGACGCGATCTTCGTATGGTTGCGCCGGGCCTTGGGACTGCGGCTCGAACTGATGGTGTTATCTGTAGCCGAGGTTGTCGCGCTGCGCTACTACCGCGCGTTGCGGGACGGCACGACGGATCCTGTCACCACCGATGTGGCCGGGCGGATTCTCGACGACGAAACTCGCCACGTCCCCTTTCACTGTCAGCGCTTGCAGGTTGCCTTCGCTCCGACGCGGCGGCCTGTTCGGTTCGTCCTGCTGTTCGCGTGGTGGCTCGTCCTGATCGGTGCGACCCTGGTCGTCGCCCTCGACCATGGTCCCGCATTACGGCAATTGGGCGTCACGCGAACGGCTTTCATCCGTGACGTCGTTGCTCTGTTCCGGGGCGTGACGGCTGCGACGCTCACCGCTACGACGGACAGCGGTTCGGCAAGGAGCCTTCTCGAAAAGTGACAGATGCGCTGTCGGCCGACGACCACGGGGTCGGGATCATTCTCGCACCAATCATCGCGGTGGATGGGGACGACCTGCTTGCACAGTCGCACGGTTGGCTCTGACCGTTGTCGACTGCCCGAACGAATTCAGCCTGCGCGGCGGCATGCTGGGCCGAACCCGGCGTGAGCGGACACCGCGTCGGGCTACGGTGCTATCCCGAGAGGCACTGGAAATTCGTGTAGGACTCCCAGGTGGCCGTGCCGGTCTTGCCGGTCGCGAAGCCGCGGCTGTTCACGTTTCCCACGTAGTAGCCGGTGGGGCCGTTGCGCCAGGCGATCGTGAAGCGGACCTGGGACTCGTAGTTCGAATGCCAGGTGACGGTCCCGGTCATTCTGGAGTTGCCTGCCGTCGCTACGGCGTCGCCCCAGGGATTCAGGCCGGTGCCGCGGAAGCCTACGGTCCAGCCGTTGCTCTGGGTCAGGCCGACGTCGCCGAAGCGGGGGAAGCCCCACAGCAGGCAGTTCGATTGGGCGGCGGCGGGGCCGGTGCCGGCCATCAGGGCGGCGCCGACCAGCGTCGGCGCGGCCAATAGTGCGGCGATGCGTGTCCAGATCCGGTGACGGGTGGTGCGGGGGCGGGTCTTGTTCATGTCGACTCCCGGATTCAGTGGGTCATAGATGAATCGACCGCACCGGGAAGAACGTGAACGCTTGGGGCCAAGATCTTTTCGGCGATCGATAGCCGCCGAAGGGTCGCGGGTCGCGTCCGCTCAGCTCGCCGCCGCGAGCACCCGCCACACCTTTCTGGACCGTGGACGAGGGCGAGCCACGGGAGCCGCCATCGCGATGCGGCGCTGCGCCTCCTGGGCGCTGATCCGCAGCAGGTCGATCAGGAGATCCACGGTGTCCCGGTAGCCGGTGCCCGCGGCCAGGCCGCGGCGCTCGGCCTCGGAGACCGCCGCGCGCATGGCGGCGTCCAGGTGTCGGCGGCGGCGTTCGGTTTCGACGAGGGTGCGCAGGAGGTCGACGTCGGTCAGATCCGGCCAGCCCGGCGCGGTCGTCGCCGGGGCCAATGCGGTCGAAGATTTCGTCACGCGGCACAGCATAGCGCGAAATAGAACATATGTTCGATCAGTCGCGGAATCGACGCGGGTGCCGCGCTGGGCCGTACGCAGCGGAACGCCGACGAGCTCGTTCACGCGGAACTCCGCCGTCGACCGACCGATTGGCGACTCACCAATTGGTCGATCAACCGTCGACGTCCGCGATCCACGCGCGCGCGGACCCGCACCAGGTCTAGGTCGTTTTCTTCATGGCGCCGATGTTCAGCGCGCCCGCGTGGCCGCGCCGCACAGGCTCCCCGGAGGCGGCGTCGTCGACGGCGTTCTCGACCGTCCGCACGTACTCGGCCGGATCGCGATCGACGGGCTCGACCCCGGACAGGTGCCGGGCTTCGAAGGCCGCGAAGTCGACAGCCAGCCGATGCCGGCGCGACAGGGCCGCCAACCGCCGGAAATCGGTGAGGCCCTCGCGTTCCTCCTCGGCCATGTGGTCGCTGTTGGCGAGGTTCGCGGCGGCCACCGCCGCGAACCAGTCCGCGCTGCCGACCCGATGGCGTGCGACCGCCGCGACCGCGTCCCGGATCTCGTTGTGGTCGTCGATGGCATCGAGGGTCTCGTCCTCCACGCCCGACGTGCGGTGGGCCGCGATACCCACCTGCAGCAGAGCGGGATAGAAGATCTCCTCCTCGGCGAGAGCATGCAACTCCAGGAAGTTCGCGAGTCTGCCCCAGACCGCCGCGAGCGCCCGCGTATCGGATCGGTCGATCTGTTCCAGCATCGAGAACAGCCGCCGTTGCTCGTGATGATCGTCGAGAATCAAATCGGTGATATCCACGGTTTCTCCCCGCTAGGCATCCGGACGAGATCGTTCACAGCCGCGCACCGCCGCCGTTCTGACGACATCGGTGATCGCGCGAGCACCTCGGTTGTAGCGCCGTTCGGTGCGAACAGCGCCGTGCCGCGCGGGTGTCGGCCGATATCGAGCGCATACCCGTGATCGACCCGCCGAATCGATGCGCACGGCTCCGGCGCGTCGAAGATGGCGGGGATTGTGTCGGCCACGGCCGCGAAGGCGGGATTGCCCGTGGTCAACCCGGGCGAGAACCATGCGGCAGAACACGCACGAATCGAGCGGCAGAACACGCACACACGATGCGGCAGTACACGCACACAAGTAGCGGCTAATCACGCATACCAGGTACGGCAGAACACGCACAATGATGGCACAATGGTCACTATGACATCGGCATTCTCTTCGTCTCCGATCGGCAGAATCCTCCCTCGACATGCGCATTCCGCCGTACACGAGGCGCTGATGGATACCCGAGTCGTGCTGGTCAACGGCGCACGTCAGTGCGGCAAGAGCACGCTCATCGCCCGGATCGGGCGGGAGATCGACGCGACCTGGCGCAGCCTGGACCGGCCCGAGACCCGGCAGGCGGCGATCTACGACCCGAGCGAGTTCGTGATCAGCCCGGGGCCGCTGGTGATCGACGAGGTGCAGCGGGTGCCGGAGTTGCTGCTGGCGATCAAGGAGACCGTCGACGCGGACTCGCGGCCGGGGCGGTTCCTGCTGACCGGGTCCGCGCACGTGATGGCGCTGCGCACCGTCCCCGACGCGCTACCGGGCCGCATCGAGACCATCGAACTGTGGCCGCTGTCGCAGGGCGAGATCGACGGTGCCCCGGACGGATTCGTCGACGCGGCGTTCGCGCACGGTCCCGAGCTGCGGTACAGCGGCAGCGAGAACCGTGACGGGTACCTCGAGCGGATCGTGCGCGGCGGTTTCCCCGAAGCCGTTGCGCGCGTGGGCAAACGACGGTCGCGGTTCTTCTCCTCGTATGTCTCGGATCTGATCAACCGTGACGTGATGGAGCTGTCGGAGATCGAGCGCACGACCGAGATGTTCGCGCTCACCAATCTGGTCGCCGCCCGCTCGGGGCAGCTGCTGGTTCCCGGGACCCTCGGCAACGAGCTGGGCCTGCCGCGCGACACCGTGGCCAGGTACCTGCGCCTGCTCGAGGAGGTGTTCCTGATCAAGCGGATTCCCGCGTGGTCGCGGAATCTGACCACCCGCGCGGTCGGCACGCCGAAGGTGATCATGGTCGACTCCGGGATCGCGACGCATCTGTGCGGCGCGGACGCGCGAGCTCTGCGCGCACCCAACGGGCCGCTGGGGCCGCTGCTGGAAAGCTTCGTCACCGCCGAGGTCGCCCGCCAGCTCACCTGGGCCGAGCAGGAGATCCGCATGTACCACTACCGCACCCGGGACAACGTCGAGGTCGACATCATCCTCGAGAACAACCGGCACCAGGTGATCGCCATCGAGGTCAAGGCCGCGACCACGGTCAAGGGCGAGGACTTCCGCGGCCTGCGGCACCTGTCGGATCGGCTCGGTGACGACCTGCTGGCCGGGTACGTGCTGTACACCGGCACCGAGATCCTGCCCTTCGGGCCGAAGTTCCGCGCGGTGCCGATCGACGCGCTGTGGAATCTGCGGCCCTGAACTCAGGCGGCGCCGTTCTCGCGCAGGATCTCCAGGGCGATGTCGATGAGCTGGTCCTCCTGTCCCCCGATGAGTTTGCGCGCGCCCGCCCGGTGCAGCAGCTGGTGCGCGGGCACCCCGTAGCGATCGGCTTGGCGGACAGCGTGTTTGAGGAAGCTGGAGTAGACGCCGGAATACCCCATGATCAGGGCGTTGCGGTCCAGGAGGCATTCGGCGGGCATGGCCGGGCGCACGACATCCTCGGCGGCGTCGGTGATGGCGAAGAAGTCGATGCCGGTCTTGACACCGATCTTGTCGAAGACCCCGATCAGGGCCTCGACCGGAGCGTTGCCCGCACCCGCGCCGAATCTCCTTGTGCTGCCGTCGATCTGCTTCGCCCCCGCCCGAACCGCAGCGATCGAGTTGGCGACGCCGAGGCCGAGGTTCTCGTGCCCGTGGAAGCCGACCTGGGCGTCGTCGCCGAGTTCGGCGACCAGGGCCGCGACGCGGTCACCGACGCCCTCCATCACCAGGGCGCCGGCGGAGTCGACGACGTACACGCACTGGCAGCCCGCGTCGGCCATGATCCGCCCCTGCGCGGCCAGGCGCTCGGGGGTGACGGTGTGCGCCATCATCAGGAATCCGACCGTCTCCAAACCCGATTCGCGGGCGAACCCGAAATGCTGGACCGCGACGTCGGCCTCGGTGCAGTGGGTGGCGATGCGGCAGATGGTCCCGCCGTTGTCGCGCGCGCGGGCGATGTCGTCCTTGGTGCCCACACCGGGCAGCATGAGGAACGCGACACGCGCGGTGGTCACGGTCTCGGCCGCGATCCGGATCAGTTCCTGCTCGGGGGTTTTCGAGAAACCGTAGTTGAACGAGGAACCGCCGAGGCCGTCGCCGTGGGTGACCTCGACGACCGGCACCCCGGCCGCGTCCAGCGCGGCGACGATCGCGCGGACCTCGTCGCCGGTGAACTGGTGGCGTTTGTGGTGCGAGCCGTCGCGCAGGGAGGTGTCGGTGACGCGGATGTCCCAGTGATCGCTCATCGCTGCGGGTCCTTCCCGGGGAGGGCGGCGGCGATCTCCTCGCCGACCTTGGTGGCGGCGGCTGTCATGATGTCGAGATTGCCCGCGTACGGGGGCAGGAAGTCGCCCGCGCCTTCGACTTCCACGAACGTGGTGACCAGAGCCCGGCCGCCGGAGTTCACCGAGGGCGCGTCGAACTGGGGCTCGTTGAGCAGCCGGTACCCGGGCACGTAGGTCTGCACCTCGGCGACCATGCGATGGATCGAGTCGGTGATGGCGGCGTGGTCCGCGTCCTCGGGGATCGCGCAGAAGATGGTGTCGCGCATGATCATCGGCGGCTCGGCGGGGTTCAGGATGATGATCGCTTTGCCGCGCGCGGCCCCGCCGATGTCCTGGACGCCGCGGGCGGTCACGGTGGTGAATTCGTCGATGTTGGCGCGGGTTCCGGGGCCGGCCGACACCGAGGACACCGATGCCACGATCTCGGCGATCGGCACCTCGCACACCCGCGCGACCGCGTGCACGATCGGAATCGTGGCCTGTCCACCACAGGTGATCATGTTGACGTTGGGCGCGCCCAGGTGCGCGCGCAGATTGGCCGGTGGGATCACCGCGGGCCCGACGGCGGCCGGGGTCAGGTCCACCACCCGGATCCCGGCGGCGGCGTACCGGGGCGCGGCGGCGCGGTGCACGCCCGCCGAGGTGGCTTCGAAGACCAGGTCGGGCAGCTCGGCCCGATCCAGCAGCCAGTCCACGCCCTTGTCGGTGGTTTCCAGTCCGAGCCGGGCCGCGCGCCGCAATCCCTCACTGGCGGAGTCGATCCCGACCATCCAGCGCGGTTCGAGCCGGGGCGAGCGCAGCAGTTTGTAGAGCAGGTCGGTGCCGATATTGCCGGACCCGACGATGGCGACCGACGCCTTGGCCGGCGCGGCGGTGTTGTTCGGGGACATGACACTCCCTCGTGCGGAGACGGACTATTCGAAGCGCAGGGCGACCGAGCCCAGACCCGGGAAATCGGCGGTGAATTCGGTGCCGGGCAGCGCGTCGATCGCGCGCGTGCAGGAGCCGGGCAGCACCACGTCCCCCGCGCGCAGGCGGACCCCGCACCGGTCCACCGTTCGCGCGAGCCACGCGACCGCGGTCGCCGGATGCCCAGCACCGCGTCGCTGCGCCCGCGCGCGACCTCGACACCGTCGCGGGCGAGTACGGCGTCGATGGCGGTGATGTCGATATCGCCGGGCGCCACCCGCTCGCGACCCAGGACGTAGCCGGCGGAGGAGGCGTTGTCGGCGATGGTGTCGCACAACCGGATCGACCAGTTCTCGATGCGGGAGTCGATGAGTTCGAGGGCGGGCGCGAACGCCGCGGTCCCGGCGAGCACGTCGGCTTCGGTGCAGCCAGCGCCGGGCAGATCCGCGCCCAGCACGAACGCCACCTCGACCTCCACCCGCGGGCACAGGTAGGCGGCGGTGCGCACCGGCCGATCCTGGGAGAGCTCCATGTCGTCGAGCAGATGCCCGTAGTCGGGTTCGTCCACGCCCATCATGGCCTGCATCGCGTGCGAGGACAGGCCGACCTTGTGCCCGGCCACGCGCGCACCAAGCCGCACGCGCCGCCGGATGTTGATCAGCTGGATCTCGTACGCGTCCACCACGTCCAGGTCGGGGTGCTCGGTGGTGAGCGGGCCGATCGGGACACCCGAGCGTTCGGCGGCGGCCAGGCGGGCGGCCAGCGCGTCGCGCAGCCCGGCACTCACCAGGTGACCGGCAGTTCGTAGACCCCGTACGCCAGCCGGTCGTCCTTGAAGGTGACCTCCTCGAACGGAATCGCCAAGCGCAGGTTGGGGATTCGCCGCACCAGGGTGCGGAACACGATCTGCAGTTCCGCGCGGGCGAGCTGCTGGCCGACGCACTGGTGCGGGCCGAACCCGAAGCCGACGTGCTGTGCGGCCGGGCGGGTCAGGTCGAGGCGTTCGGGCTGCTCCCACGCCCGCTCGTCCCAGTTGGCCGGGGCCAGATCGAAGATCAGCCCGTCGCCGGCGCGCACAGTTTGCCCGCCGATCTCGATGTCCTCCAGCGCGATTCGGCGCTGACCGTTCTGGATGATGCCCAGGTACCGCATGAGCTCTTCGACGGCGCTCGCCACGAGCTTGGGATCGTCGGAGTCGCGCAGCAGCGCGAACTGGTCCGGGTTCTGCAGCAGCGCCAGGACGCCGAGGGAGATCATGTTGGCGCTGGTCTCGTGCCCGGCGATGAGCAGCCCGGTACCGAGCTGGGCGGCCTCGCTGATGTCGATCTCACCCGAGCGCAGCCGTTCGGCGATGTCGGAGACCACGTCCTCGGCGGGCGTCTCGAGCTTGGTCTTGATGAGGTCGACCAGGTAGCGCGAGAGCCTGGCCCGGCTCTCGGCGGCGCGTTCGGCCGTGGCGTAGCGGTCCACGCTCGCCACGGCCTGCTCCTGGAAGTACTCGTGGTCCCCGTAGGGCACGCCGAGCATTTCGCTGATCATCACCGTCGGCACCGGCAGCGCGAGCGCGGCGACCAGGTCGACGGGCTTGGGTCCGGCGAGCATCCGGTCGATGTGCTCGTCGGTGACGCGCTGGATGACCTCGCGCAGCAGGTTCACGCGTTTGACCGTGAACGGTTTGGTGAGCATGCGCCGATAGCGGCTGTGCTGTTCGCCGTCGGTGGTGAAGACCGAGTTCGGGCGGCTGGCCGCGATGGCTGCCATGCCCTCGTTCCAGTGCGGGAACCCGGGCCGGTGATGGTCGACGCTCACCCGCGGATCCGACATCAGGGTCTTGTATTCCTGATACCCGGTGACCAGCCACGGGGTGCTGCCGTCCCAGATCCGCACCTTGTTCAGCGGCGCGATCCGGTTGAGCCGCAACGCTTCCGCGGGCGGGGCGAAGGGACACCCCGCGGAACGGTGCATCGGGTACTCGGCGATCTCGGCCGTGGTCGCGTCGGTGACGGTGTCGGACACGGTTCCTCCTGGGTACGGCCGGGGACCGGGCATCGGCCCCCGGCGATGGGTTCAGTCCTCGACGTGGATGGCGGTGGCCGGGCACACCGCGGCCGCCTGCCGCACGTCGTCGGCGAGTTCGGCGGGTGGATCGGCGTCGAGCAGCACCACGATGCCGTCCTCGTCGCGCTGGTCGAAGACCTGTTCGGCGTGCATGACGCAGTGCCCGGCCGCGACGCATTTGACCTGATCGACTGTGACTTTCATGGGGTTTCGCTTTCTAGGGCGCCGGCACGGGGGCCGGGGAGTAGACCTCGACGAGCGCACGCCGGTACGCGGCGACCTGTTTGGGCATGTTCCAGCCCAGGATCGCGGCGGGTACGCCCGCGCGATCGAAGGCGAGCACGAATCGGCCGTCGGCCGGATCCCCCTCCACGACTTGGGCGTTCGCGTCGGCGGTGATGAGGCCGTGCACCTGGATCTTGGCGTCGAACTGATCGGTCCAGAAGTACGGGATCGGCTGGTGCGCCCGGGTCGAGCCGGTGATGGTCGCCGCGACGACCCCGGCCTGCAGGGTGGCGCTGGTGCGGTTCTCCAGGCGGATCGCGGTCCCGAGGGCGGGGTGGTGCCAGCGGGCGACGTCGCCCGCGGCGTACACGCCGGGGGCGGTGCGGCCCTGGGCGTCGCAGACGATGCCGTTGTCCAGGGTCAGTCCGCTGTCGGTGAGCCAGTCGGTCATCGGTATCGCTCCGATGGCGACGACGACGAGATCGGCGGGCAGCTCGTGCGAATCCTCCAGTACGACAACGGTTACCGCGCCATCGTGGGTGGTGCAGCCGCGCACTCCCACGCCCAGGCGCAACCGCACGCCTTCACCGGTGTGCAGGGCGGCCAGCCGCTCGGCGGCCAGGGGGCCGAGCTGGGCTGCCATGGGTGCGCTCTGGGGTCCGGTGAGGGTGACGTCCAGACCGGATCGGCGTGCGGTGGCGGCGATTTCGGCGCCGAGCACCCCTTCGCCGACCACGACGACCCGGCGGGCGGTCCGCAGGGCATCGCGCAGGGCCAGGGCGTCGTCCAGGGTGCGCAGCACGTGCACGCCGGTGATGCCCTCGGTGCCGGGGAACAGCCGGGGTGTGGCTCCGGTGGCCAGGACCACATGGTCGGCGGTGAAGTCTCCGGTCGCGGTGCTGACCGTGCGGCTCGCGAGATCCAGTGCGAGCGCGGGCTTTCCGAGGACGAAGTCGCAGTCGTAGGCGGTGAGCTGGCGGGGTGGGCGCAGCAGGGTCTGTTCGGGTCGCCACGTGCCCGAGAGCACCTGTTTGGACAGCGGCGGGCGGTCGTAGGGCAGGTGGTATTCGCCGCCCAGCAGGGTGATCGGGTCGGTGTAGCCCTCGCGGCGCAGGGCTTCCACGGTGGCGAGGCCGGCGGCCGAGGCTCCGACCACCAGGACGCCGGTGCGGCGCGGGCCGCGTGCGGGGCTCATGACCGCTCCGCGGCCGGTCGGGGCGTCGAGCCGTTGCCGGCAGCAGCCGGTGTCTTCAACGAGCGCAAGGGTTTTCCGGCGACCGTGCCGCCGTCGATCGGTACCACCGTCCCGGTGACATACCGGGATACGTCACCGGCGAAGTACAGCGCCAGCTCGGCCACGTCCTCGGGCGTACCTTCGCGTTGCAGGGGCCGGTCCGCGCGCATGGCGGCGCGGGCGGCGGCGGTGAACTTCTCGCTCACCTCCGAGCGCATCGCGGTGGCCGAGGCGGCGAGCAGTCCGGTGGGGATGTTGCCGGGCGCGAGGCAGTTGACGCGAATGTCGTACTGCGCCAGCTCGATCGCCGCGGATTTGGTGAAGTGGATGACCGCGGCCTTGGAGGCGCGGTAGGTCTGCACTCCCCCGCCGGCCATCACCCCGCCGACCGAGGACAGGTTGATGATCGAGCCGCCGCCGTGCGCGGCCATGTGCTCGCCCGCGTACCGGGTGCCCGCCATGACCCCGAGCAGGTTGACCCCGAGCACTTTCGTGAAGTCCGCGAGGTCGTCGTGCAGGAAGGTCTTGTGCATGGTCCCGGAGATACCGGCGTTGTTGCACATGACGTGCAGGCCGCCGAACGTGGTCACCGCGTGCGCCACCAGCGCCCGAACCTGTTCGGGATCGGCCACGTTCGCGGTCACGTAGACCGCGTTGTCGCCGTGCGCGGCGATCGATCGGGCGCCGGCCTCGGCGTCGAGATCCGCGACCACCACGCGGGCGCCCGCGGCGACGAAGCGGGCGACCGTGGCCCGTCCGATGCCGCTCGCGCCGCCGGTGACGACGGCGACCTTGCCCGCCAGTTCGTCGGTCATGGCAGCTTCTCCTTTCCGGTCTGCGCGCCGAGGAACTCCAGCAGCAACGCGTTGACGAGCTCGGGCCGCTCCAGTTGCGGGCAGTGCCCGGCCTCGGGCACGACCGCCGCGCGGCCCTTGGGGATTCGGTCCGCCAGGTCCGCCGCCCAGCCGGCGGGCAGCAGTTTGTCGCGCTCGCCCTCGATGAGCAGTGCGGGGACGGTGATGCGGTCGTAGGCGCGCTCGCTCGACGGTGGTGGCGGCGCGTCCAGGCCGGGTCGCCGGAAACGGGCCGCCGCCAGCGCTTCCCACGCACCGGGGGCCACGCTGGACTCGTACCGCCGGGCCACGAGGGTCTCGTCCGCGGGGAAGGAGCCGGCGTGGAACAGCGCGGTGACGATGGCGCGCATGCCCGGCACGGTGGCGTCGTAGTCCTGCAGGGCTCGCATGTGCTCGTTCTGCTGGATCTCCCCGCCGCCGCAGATGGCGACGAGGCTGCGCATCGCGAGCCGGGGCGCGACGGAGGTGGCGTCGACGAGCAGGTTGATCGCGCCCATCGAATTGCCCACGAAGTGCGCCGAGTCGATCCCGAGCAGGCCCAGCCAGCGCGCGATGTGCCGGATGCGCAGGCCCCGCCCGTCGGTGAAGTCGACGAGCTTGGCCGAGTGCCCGTAGCCGAGCATGTCGGGGGCCAGCACCCGGTGGTGCGCGGCGAGCGCGCCGATGGTGTGCTCCCAGGCGATCTCGGCGCACCCGCCGAACTCCCCGCCGTGCAGCAGCACGACGGGCTCGCCGGTTCCGGCCTCGAGATAGCTGGTAACCGCACCGTCCACGACGAGCGTGCGGCGCACGGCGCTCACGCGGGCCTCACCGAGTCGACCGCCTCGCCCGCTGTCACGAGGACGCCCGTCCCGCCGCGGCGAAGGTCAGGATCTGGGTGGCGAGCATGTCGAGCTGGCCGCTGACCGCTTCGTCGATCAGTTCGCCCTCGGCGTTCCAGATCGGGTCCGCGGAGTTGATGGCGACGCCGAGCGGAGTCGGCCAGGCGCGCAGGGCGTGGCCGATCACCCGCAGCTGGCCCAGGGTCGCCACCGCGGCCTGCCAGCCGTAGGCGCAGGTGATCACGCCCCACGGCTTGTTGTCCAGGTAGACCGTGGCGTCGCCGCGCAGATCCTCGATGTAGTCCAGGGCGTTCTTCACCAGGCCCGACACCCCGCCGTGGTAGCCGGGCGAGCCGATGACGACGGCGTCCGCCGCGCGCAGCGCCGCCACCATGGCCGCGGCCGCGGGGGTGCGGTCGAGATCGTGCGGGTTGTACATGGGCAGGTTGATGTCCTCGCCGCTGAACAGCGCGGTGCGCCCGCCCTGGCGTTCGACCGCCGACAGGCACTGTCGCAGTGCTCGTTCGGTCGAGGATCCCGCGCGCAGGGTGCCGCCGATGCCTACGACGAACGGACGCGGGTCCCCGTCGGTGCCGGTGGCGGTGGCCGCCGATGCAGTGCTCACGCTCATGCCCAAACCTCGTGTTTCCCGTAGTGCGGCGTCGCTATTTGATGGCGATGGGATTGATGGGTGAGCCGACCGCGCCCACGACCCGCAAAGGCGGTGCGATCAGCTGGAATTCGTAGACGCCGTCGGCGGCGCAGTCCGCGGCCAGGGCGGTCAGGTCCCAGTACTCGCCGAGCATCAGGCCCATGTCGCGCAGGCACAGCATGTGCATCGGCAGGAAGGTGCCCTCGACCCCGGACACGGTGTCCTCGACCATGAGGTTGTCCGCGGCCACGGCGGCGATGTCGCGTTCGTGCAGCCATTGCGCGCAGCGCCAGTCCAGGCCCGAGTAGGCTTCGGCGCCGTCGCCGGTCTCCTGGAAGCGGGCCATCCAGCCGGTGTGGATGAGCAGGATGTCTCCGGATCCGATCGTGACCCCTTGGGCGGCAACGACTTCGTCGAGTTCTTCGGGGGTGATGGGCTGCCCGGCGGCCAGGTAGGTGTCGGCCTTGCGATGGCGCACCAGATCCAGCAGGACCCCGCGGGTGGTGATGCCCTTGCCGTCGACCTTGTCGATGCCGCAGTGCACCGCGCCCAGGCTGGTGACCGAGCTCGCGGGGAAGCCGTTGTAGAGCTGTTCGTCGTAGTAGACGTGCGAGAGCGCGTCCCACTGGGTCGCGGCCTGCAGCGGCATGATGATCAGGTCGTCGTTGAACCGGAACGGATTGTCGGCGAAGAACGCGCTCAGTTCCTGGGCGACGCTGTTACGCAACCACTTCGGGCCGTATTCGGCCAGGGTGCGGGCGTCGCCGCCGTCGACGGTCATCACGTGCACGGGGTTGCTACGGAACTGGAAGGCGCCCTGCGGTCCGGCCGAGCCGAAGTCGATGCCCAGGGAGAACACGCGCCCGTGGCGGACGAGTCCGGCGGCGGCGGCGACCTTGTCGGGGGTGATGAAGTTCAGGGTGCCGAGTTCGTCGGCGGCGCCCCAGCGGCCCCAGTTGCGCACCTGTTCGGCGACGCGGTGGAATTCGGTCAGGTTGGCCACTATGGCTCTCTTTCAACGCTGGTCGCCGCCGCGGCGGCCGGGACGGCGGGTTCGCCCGCCAGGCGGGCGGCGAGGTTGCCGCCGTCCACCCACAGCACCTGGCCGGTGATGTAGCCGGCGGCGGCGCTGTTGAGGAACACCAGGGCCGCGGCCTGCTCGTCGGGGGTGGAGACCCGGCCCAGCGGTTTGTCGATGCCGTCGAGGAACCCGGACCCGTAGGCGGTGCGCAGCTGGTCCAGGATCGGGGTGTCGGTGACTCCCGGTGCGGTGCAGTTGATTCGGATGCCGCGCGCGCCCAGGGGCACGGTGCGGCGCAGGGTGTAGTGGATGAGCGCTTCCTTGGCCAGCCGGTAGCCGCCGTCGGCCAGGGCCTCGGGATGCGCACGGCACCAGTCGATTCCGGCGGCCATGTCGACGGTGTCCAGCAGCGCGTGCGATTGCTCGCGATGCTCGAGGTAGGCGGCCGCGGCGAGGGAGGACACGCTGACCACGCTCGCGCCCGCGCGCATGTGCGCGGTCACGGCGTCGGTGAAGCGGCGGGTGCCGAGCAGGTTGATGGTCACCACGCGCAGCGGGTCGCCGATGCCCGAGGACACGCCCGCGATGTTGAACAGGGCGTCCGCCCGGTCGCCGACCGCCGCTGCGGCGCGGTCGATCGAGTCCGGGTCGGCCAGGTCCAGGCGATGGAATTCGTCGACGCCGGTGGCGTTCTCGGTCACGTCCAGGCCGAGGACGGTGCCGCCGAGCGCGCGGACCTGGCGGGCCACGGCCGCGCCGATGCCCGACGCGCAGCCGGTCACCACGGTCCGGCGCCCGTCGTAGCGCCAGCTCTGTTCGATCGATTCCATCGCCGTCACCGCCTAGTTCTGCGGCTGCTCGTCGAGCCGCTGGGCGGCTTCCTCACGGCCCTGGTCCATTTCGGCCATGGCCTCGGGCACCTCGTTGGCGATGTAGTCGCCGCCGCGGCCGGTGGGCAGTCCGCCGAAGGCGTAGTTCTCGTCGAACGCGGGCGAGGCCAGGGGCCGGCGTCGCTTCTCGACCTTCTCGATGATCGGCTCCAGCCGTTTGGCCTTGGCCGCCACGGCCTTCTCGTCGCGTTCGATGAACTCGGGCAGCACCTGCTTGCCCATCAGCTCGATCGATTCCATGGTGGCTTCGTGGCTGCGCGGGTTGAGCAGCAGGATGATCTCGTCGACGCCGGATTCCTCGTAGCCGCGCAGGAATTCGCGCACGGTCTCCGGGGAGCCGATGGCGCCGCGGCCGGGTCCGTAGGCGAGGGTCTCGTCGCCCTCGACCGCGTCGAGGTACTTCTCCCACACCCCGGTGCGGCCGGGGGTGTGCTGGCCGGTCATGTAGTAGTGCATGATGCCGAAGGAGAAGAATCCGCCACCGACCCCGAGGCGGTCGATGGCCTGTTTGTCGGTGGGGGCCACCATCATCGACAGGTCGCCGCCGATGGCCAGGATGTTCGGGTTGAGCACCGGGATGGTCGGGGCGGCGTTCTCTTCGAATTCCCTGTAGTAGCCGCGCACGCGGGTACCGAGTGCCTCGGGTCCGGTGTAGGCGAAGCTCAGCGCGCCGATGCCCTTCTGGGCGGCCATCTGCACCGAGGAGGGGCGGGTGCAGGCGACCCACACCGGCGGGTGCGGACGCTGGTACGGCTTGGGAATGACGTTGCGGGCGGGCATTTCGACGTGTTCGCCCTTGAACCCGGTGAAGGGCTCCTCGATCATGCAGCGGATCGCCACGTCGAGGGACTCTTCCCACTGACCGCGCTTGTCGGCGGGGTCGATCATGAAACCGCCGAGTTCGCCGACCGAGGAGGATTCGCCGGTGCCGAATTCCACGCGCCCGCCCGAGATCAGGTCCAGGGTGGCGACGCGTTCGGCCACGCGCGCGGGGTGGTTGATGGCCGGGGGCATGTGCATGATGCCGAAGCCGAGCCGAATGTCCTTGGTGCGCTGGCTCGCCGCGGCCAGGAAGATCTCGGGCGCGGTGGAGTGACAGTACTCCTCGAGGAAGTGGTGTTCGGTGAGCCAGACGGTGGAGAAGCCGGCCTTGTCGGCGGCCTCGACCTCGTCCAGGCCCTCCTGGAACAGCAGTCGTTCGTCCTCGGGCACCCACGGCTTGGGCAGTGCGAATTCGTAGAACAGGGATATCTTCATTGGTTTCCTCCGTGGGTTGCCGAAATGTGCTGGGCCGCTATGTATCCGAAAGTCATTGCCGGGCCGATGGTGGCGCCCGCGCCGGCGTAGCTGCGGCCCATGACCGCGGCCGTGGTGTTGCCGGTGGCGTAGAGGCGATCGATCACGGTGCCGTCCGCGCGCAGGACGCGAGCGTGTTCGTCGGTGCGCAGCCCGCCGGAGGTGCCCAGGTCCCCGAGCACCATGCGGAAGGCGTGGTACGGCGGTTCGCCCAGCGGCGCCAGGTTGGGGTTGGGCAGGGTGTGGTCGCCGTAGTAGTTGTCGTAGACGCTGTCCCCGCGCCGGAAGTCGTCGTCGTGCCCGGAGCGGGCGAGGGTGTCGAAGCGTTCGGCGGTGGCGCGCAGGCGATCCGGGGGCACGCCGATCTGTTCGGCGAGCTGTTCCCAGGAGTCGGCGGTTTTGACCACGCCCGAGTCCAGCCATGCCGGGGGGATCTTCGACCCGGTGGGGACGGGCGCGAACGGGATCTTGGGCAGGGGCAGGTGCCCGGCGATCACGTAGCGCCGCCACGAGCGCGCGTCGGTGATGAGCCAGCTGGGCAGGTGGGTCACCCCGGCGCGTTCACCCGCGAGCATGGCGTGCCCGAAGTCCATGTAGGGCGCGGCCTCGTTGATGTATCGCTCCCCCGCGCCGTTCACGATGAACTGCGCGGGCATCATGCGCTCGTTGAGCATGAATTGCATACGCCCGTCCGGCCATTGGATGGCCGGGAACCACCAGGATTCGTCCATCAGGTCGGTGTCCGCGCCGATCGCCAGGCCGGCGCGGATGCCGTCGCCGGTGGCGGCGGGATTGCCGAAACTCCAGTTCCGGTCGATGACCGGCTCGTGCTCCTTGCGCCAGGCCATGTCCTGTTCGAAGCCGCCGGTGGCCAGCACCACCCCGGCGGTGGCGCGCACGCGCACCGGCCGCCCGTCACGTTCGAGGATCGCGCCCAGGACCATGCCGCCGGGGCCGGTGATCAGCTCGGTCATCGGGGCGCCCAGCCACAGCGGGATGTCGTTCTCCCGCAGAGCCAGTCGCAGCCGGGCGACCAGGGATTGGCCGATGGCGGCGATCCGGTCGCCGAACACCCGGGCGCGGAACATGCGCCAGATGAGTTTGAGCAGTACCGCTTTGCCGCGCCAGGATTGGCGGACCCGGTAGAACTGGAGCAGGTCCTTGGGGCCGAGCCAGATGCCCTTGGGTGCCAGTGCCAGTGGGGCCAGCAGCGTCGCCTCGTCGTCGCCGAGCACTCGCAGATCCAGCGGCGGCACATTGATGGTGCTGCCCTGTACGGATCCGCCCGGGCGTTCGGGGTAGTAGTCGGCGTAGCCGGGCTTCCACACGAATTCGAGCCAGCGGCTGTGCTTTTCGAGGAACTCCATCATCTCCGGCGCTTTGTCGACGTAGGCGCGCAGGCGTTCGGGGGCGACGAGGCCCTCGGTGATCGAGGCCAGGTATTCCACGACCTGCTCGGGGTCGATGTCGTAGCCGTCGCGGCGCTGGGCGGGCGCGCCGGGAACCCAGATGCCGCCGCCGGACAGCGCGGTCGAGCCGCCGTAGTGCGCGGATTTCTCGACCACCAGCGTGCTTAGTCCCGCCGCTTCGGCCGCGAGCGCGGCGGTGAGCCCGCCGCCGCCCGAGCCGACGACCAGCACATCGACCGTGTGATCGAATTCGGCGTCCGAGCGCGTCGCGGCATCGTCATCCGCTGTGGGCGCGGCTATTGCGCCGTCAGCCGGATCCGGCCCGTGCACCGGAGACTGCTCGGATGTCATGCTCGGCTCCCCTCGGCCGGTCGCGTCCCGGTGACGCTGTGCGGCAACGCTGTTCGCAACGCGTATCCGGCGATCAGCTCGGGGGCGGGCCGGTAGTAGCGGGTGTGGGTGGTGTAGGCGCCCTGGGTCGCCAGCGCCGCGAAAGCCGCTATCCAGGTGCGGATCTCGTGGGCGGAGTTACCGGCCTCGCCGGTGATCCACGGGTTGGTCCAGGTGTCGATCTCGGGCAGGCGGTTCCCGTCGAGCAGGGCCAGGAACCGGTGATCCCAGTCGGGGTTGAGCGGGCGCAGCGCGCTGTCGCCGGTGGCGAATTCGTGTGCGGCGGCGATGACCTGGCGTTCGCGTTCGGCGCGGCGTTCGGGCGGCATCGGCCCGCCCGCGACCAGGCGCTCGCGCACCGGACCGGTCGCCGTGGCCAGGGTCGGCACGGGCGGATCGTGAGACAGCCCGCCCGAGCCGATCAGCAGGACGCGTGTGCCCAGACCGGACAGGTAGTTTCCGACCGCGGCGCCCAGTGCTCGCGCGCGGTGCACCGGGGCCAGGGGCGCAGCGACCGAGTTCAGGAAGACCGGGACGATCGGCACCGACGCCACGTCGGGGAACAGCTGCTGCAGCGGTTGCACGGTGCCGTGGTCGACGTCCATGGCCACCGACACCGCGACGTCCACGCCGGCGGCGAGAACCGCTTCGGCCATGTCCAGGGCGGTGTCCCCGGCCACGGCGAGCGGGCCGCCATAGGTGCCGTAGTCCCCGACCGCGTTGGCGGCGCTGCCGATGCAGAACTGCGGCATCGTGCGGTAGAAGAAGCCGTTGTAGTGATCGGGTGCGAAGGTCACCACGAGTTCGGGGTCGAACGCGCGCACGAAGTCCGCGGCCTCGGCCACGACCGAGCCGATCTCGTCCAGCAGTTCGCGGTCGGGACCGGGGAGTTCAAGCAGTGGGCTGTGCGAGACGCAGCACAGAGCCAGCGACATCGTGTCCTCCTGGGGTCAGGGCGAGGGCGCGCAGCAGCTCCGCGCTCAACTCCGGTGCCAGTTGCGCGATCGTGGCCCCGGCGACGCAGCGGTCCGGGCGCAGGAACAGCACCGAGTCGCGGTGGCCGTCGAACCAGCGCTTGAGGGCACCGGTGCGGTCGCCGACGACCGTGACGTCGGGGTCGTCGTGGTCGGCCCAGTGCAGCTGGGTGCGCGGGCGCGCGGCGACGAAGCGCGCGCCCAGGGCTTTCCACTGCTCGAACGCGTGCTCGCCCAGGACTTCTCGCGGGCGGTTGTTCCAGCACAGGATCGTGAACCAGGTACCGAGCACGTCGTCGAGCAGGACGTCGGTGTGCTCGCGGGTGTCCACGCGCGGCTGGATGAACAGGGTGCCGACCGCCGAACGCGGTGAGCGCGAATGGGTGTGCGCCACCGCGCCGCGGTCGTAGCGGGGCATCGGTTTGAACCGCATGCCCAGCACGTAGCTCTTGACCGGTGGTATCGCGGCCGCGGCCCGCACCAGGGCGTCGCGCACCGCCGCCACCCGGCGGTCGGTGGGTGAAATGACCCGGCCGACCAGGGTGGACAGGTCGATCATGGCGCGCGCGTGCTTGCGGCGTTCGAGATCGTAACTGTCGAGCAGGCTGTCGCGGGCGCGTCCGGTGACGACCGCGGCGAGCTTCCAGCCCAGGTTCGCCGCGTCGCGGATTCCGCTGTTGTAGCCCTGGCCCTGCCACACCGGCATCAGGTGCGCGGCGTCTCCGGCCAGGAGCATGCGCCCGCGCCGGAACTCCCCCGCGATGCGCGAGTGGTGGGTGTAGAGGCGCCGGCGGATGATGTCCAGGCGTTCGGGGTAGGGCACGAAGTCGGCGAGCAGTTCGGCCACGAACGCGGGATCCTCGGCGCGGGCGTCACTTTCGTGATCGTGGATCATGAATTCGAAGCGCCGGATGCCGTGCGCGATGGACACCGACACGTTCGGGCGCGCGGGATCGGCGGCGACCTCGATGTTGGGGTGCCCGAGCGGATCGGTGGCGATGTCGACCACGAGCCAGCGGGTCGGTGAGGTGGTGCCTTCGAAGGACACGCCCATCTGTTTGCGGGTGGCGCTGCGCCCGCCGTCGCAGCCCACCACGTAGGCGGCGCTGATCAGGCGCGGCCCGGCGGGGGTGTCGAGTTCGACGGTGACGCGCGAGCCGGTGTCCACGCAGGTGGCCATGGCCGCGGACCAGGCCACCTCGACGATCGGGTAGCGCTCGAGGCCGGCCAGCAGTTCGGCGTCGACCAGGGGCTGTACGAAGCCGTTGCGCTTGGGCCAGCCGAAAGAGGTGTCGGCGGGGGCGATTTCGGCCAGCAGGCGGCGGTCGTGGTCGACGAATCGCATGATCTGGTCGGGGGTGGTGTGCGGGAGCACCCGGTCGATGAGACCGATCGACTGGAAGGTGCGCAGGGATTCGTCGTCCAGGCCGACCCCGCGCGGGTAGTCGATCAGGGTGTCGCGTTCCTCGGCGACGAGGGTGCGCACACCGTAGCCGCCGAGGGCGTTGGCCAGGGTCAGGCCCACCGGCCCGGCGCCGACGATGAGTACGTCGACCTCGGTGACAAGGGGATTCGCCGATCCGGTCATCTCACTCCGCCAGCAGGAAGCCCACGTGCAGGGCGTCGAAGGTTTTGGCGTCCTCGTACTGGGGCCAGTGCCCGCAGCCGGGCATCAGCTCGAAGCGCGCGCCTGGGATCATCGAGGCGATCCGGCGGCCCTCGGCGACGTCCGCGGTGGGATCGTCGCTGGTCCACACCACCAGCGTGGGAGCGGTGATGCGGCCGTAGTCGCCGGGGCCCAACAGGTTCCGCGCTCGGATGACGGGGTCCTGCAGGGCCATGATGTCGCTCATGGCGGCCACGAAGCCGGGTTGCCGGTAGATGCGCTGGCGGCTGGCGACGACGTCGTCGTAGCCCTTGGACTTGTCGGCCATCAGCCATTTGATGCGGGCTTGCACGGTGTCCCAGTCCGGGTCCGAGACCGCCGCCATCGACAGGCTCACGATGCGGGCCATGACCTGCGGGTCGGCCTGGGAGCCGCCGGCGGTGTTGAGCACCAGTCGCCGGACGCGGCCGGGATGGTCGATCGCCAGGCGCGCGGCGACCCAGCCGCCGAGTGATTCGCCGCTGATATGGGCGCGGTCGACCCCGATCTCATCGAGGAAGCGCACCAGATGCTCGACGTAGTGCGCGATTTCGAGCGGGTGCCCGGGCTTGTCGGTGTACCCGTGCCCGAGCATGTCGATCGACCAGGTCGAGAAGTGCTCGGCGTGCGCGGCCAGGTTGCGGACGTAGGCTTCGGCGTGCCCGCCCGAACCGTGCAACAGCACGAGTGTGGGTTTGTCGCGGTCACCGGCGTGCAGGTAGCGGGTGCGTACCCCGCCCACGTCGAGATAGCCCTGGGTGAACGCGACCCCTTGCAGGTCGCTCCAGATGCTTTCGTACTCGGCCACTGTCGTCTCTCCGTCCACCGTGTTCACAGCTCCGCCGATTTGCCGGTCGCGGCGGCGTGCCCGGCGCGGAAACCGAAAACCATGCCGGGGCCCAGGGTTCCGCCCGCCCCGCCGTAGGCGCGGCCGGTGACCCCGGCCATCGCGTTGCCCGCGGCGAACAGCCCGGGGATGACCGAGCCGTTCACGTGCAGCACCCGGCCGTCGCGGTCGGTGCGCGGGCCGCCCTTGGTGCCCATCGCGCCGACGGTGACCGGGACCGCGTAGTAGGGGGCGGTGTCCAGGGGGCCGAGGGTCCGCCCGGCCGCGGTCGCGGCGTGTTCGTCGCCCCAGTAGCCGTCGTAGGCGCTCGCCCCGCGCCCGAAGTCGGGGTCGTGGTCGTGGGCCACCGCGTGATTCCAGGCGGTGACGGTCGCGCTCAGTCCGGCCGGGTCGATGCCGGTTCTGGCCGCGAGCTCGGCGAGATCGGCCGACTCGCAGAACCATTCGGGCACCGGGTCGCCGGGGGCGACGCCCAGGAAGCCGTAGCGGCGCAGGTGTTCGGCGTCGAAGACGATCCAGCCGGGGTCGTTGACGTAGCCGCCGCGCGGGTCGAGGTAGTGGAAGGCGCCGGACATGGCGTTGTACTCACCGGCCTCGTTGACGAAGCGCCGCCCGGCCCGGTTGACCATGATGCTGCGCGGGCGGGTGCGCTCCAATCGCACACTGCGACTGCGGGGCCGGCCCTCGATGGTGTCGCCGGGGATCCGCACGATCGGCACCCACCAGGCTTCGCTCATGGTGCCCAGTTCCGCGCCGTGCGCCATGGCCATGCGCAGTCCGTCGCCGGTGTTGTTGGGCGGGGACACCGGACCGTGCATCGGGCCGCGCAGGTACGCGCGCACCAGGCGCTCGTCCCATTCGAAGCCGCCGGTGGCCAGCACGACGCCGCCGCGGGCGCGCACGCGGATCGGCCCGTCGGCGGTGTCCAGGCGGACACCGGTGATGACGCCCGCCGCGTCGGTGAGGAGCTCGACCGCGCGCGATCCGGTACGGATCTCGACCCCGGCCGCCAGGACCCCGGCCAGCAGGCTCGCCACCAGCGCGGTGCCCGCCACGCACAGGTCCGCGTCGGCGGCGGCCGAAGCATGCAGTCGCGCACGGGTTTCAGCGTCGAAACCGACGTTGCTCCAGTCGGCGGGAAAGGCCGTCAGGCGGTCCCGCCAGGGACCGAGGCGGGCGAGGTCGAAGGCGGCCGCGCTCAGGGACCGGCCGCCGCCGGGCCGTCCGCCGGGCAGTTCGGGTTTGTAGTCGGGGAAGGCGCCGGCGACCTCGAAACGCAGCGGGCTGTGCGCCTCGACGAACTCGATCATGCGCGCGCCGGTGCGGACGAATACCTCCACCAGGTCGTCGTCCATCGAATCCAGGGCCTGGGCGTGCAGATAGCTCAGCGCGTCGGCGACGGTCAGCGGGCCGTCGGCGGCGCGATCGTGGGCCGGGATCCAGGCGATGCCGCCCGAGACCGCGCTGGTGCCGCCGACGGTGGCGGCCTTCTCGCACACCAGGGTCGAGGCGCCGGCGGTGGCGGCGGTCAGCGCGGCGGTCAATCCCGCGGCGCCACTGCCCAATACGACGACGTCGACCTCGGTGTCCCAGGCAAGGGTGAGCGAATCCTGTTGCGAAGACACAGCTCTAGACCTCGATTCTCGAATAGTCAGAATCGTATTCTCACAGTCTCGATATCGCAATCTCTTCCTGACCGTTCGCAGCCACCGACGAGACGCGGGCGGCAGCCTCGACGCCTCCGCGCACCGCACCGGACCTGCGCGAACACGCCAGTCTTGCCGAGCGAAAATCGCGAGAGTACTGTTCTCACAAGACGAGAATGACGTTTCGATCAGACGAGAGGCGCGCGATGAGACTGCTGCCGGACGGCACCCGCACCCCGGTGATCGACGCCAGCGTGCACATCTTCTTCGCCTCCAACGCCGACATGCGCGCGCACCTGCGTGAACCCTTCACCAGTCGCGGCATCCCCGACGCCGAAATGGACTGGTACGGCGCACCCGGCGGCGAATACGCGCCCGGCACCCGCGGCCCGGACAAGCGCTACCCGGGCTCGGACCCGGAGCTGGTGGCCGAGCACCTGTTCACCGACCGCGGCGTGGATGTCGCTGTGCTGCACCCGATGACCCGCGGCATCCTGCCCGACCGGCACCTGACCACGGCAATGCTGTCCGCGCACAACGACATGATGGTCACCCGCTGGCTCGAGCACGAGATCCACGGGCCGCGCTTTCGCGGCACCCTGCGCGTGAACCCCGAGGACATCACCGGCGCGCTGCGCGACATCGCCCGCTGGGGTGCGCATCCGCGCGTCGTGCAGATCGGCATCCCGCTGCAATCGCGCGAACTGTACGGCAAGCCGCAGTTCTGGCAGCTGTGGGAAGCCGCCGCGGCCGCCGGCCTGCCGGTGGCGATGCACATCGAGACCGGGGAGTCGATCGGCCTGCCGCCCACACCCTCCGGGCACACCCGCACCTACGAGCAGTACCTGGGCTTCATGGCGCTCAACTACGTCTACCACCTGATGAACATGATCGCCGAGGGCGTCTTCGAGCGCTTTCCCGGACTGCGGGTGGTCTTCGCCGACGGCGCGGGCGACATGCTCACCCCGTTCAGCTGGCGCATGGACACTTTCGGGCGCCCGCACCTGGAACAGACCCCGTGGGCCCCGCGCATGCCGAGCGACTACCTGCCCGGACACGTGCATTTCGTGCACGGCGCGCTCGACGGGCCCGGGGATACCGACTTCGCCGCCGACTGGCTCGACTTCACCGGCAAGGCCGACATGGTCATGTTCGGGTCCAGCTATCCGCACTGGCACGGCACCGACCTCGACGCGCTGCCCGCGACCCTGCGCCCGGACCAGCGCGACAAGCTCTACTGGCGCAACGCATCCCGGCTGTACGGCATCGACATCCCCGCCCCGGCCGCGGCCCGCTGAGCGCCGCAGACAGGACGATCATGACCTTGGCACACGAACGCGTTCCCGAGACCACCCCGGACATGGTTCCGCTGCGCGTGGTCGATTCCGATGTGCACCCGGTCCCCCGGCGCGGCGAACTGGTGCAGTACATCCCCGAACCGCTGCGCAGCTCCTACTTCCTGAGCCACCGCGTCGGGGACACCATCCTCTACGACGCCCCCGACTACGCGCACTCGCTCGCCATGCGTGTGGACACCTTCCCCGCCGACGGCGAATTCCCCGGCAGCGACCCCGAACTGGCCTTCCGGCAACTGATCCTGGAAGCCGGCTCCGACATCGCCATCCTCGAACCCACCGTCAAGGCCGCGCGTATCCCCGAGGCCACCTCCGCGCTGGCCACCGGCATCAACCACTGGCTGGCCAACCACTGGCTGGACCCCCGCAACAACTGGCATCGACGCTGGCGCGGTTCGATCTGCGTGGCCATCGACGACCCGGTAGCCGCGCTGCGCGAGATCGAGTTCTGGGCCGGGCACGAGTACATGGCGCAGATCCTGATCAAAGCTGAGCCCCGGCCCTCGTGGGGCGACCCGAAATACGATCCGATCTGGGCCGCGGCGACCAAACACGACCTGGTCGTCAGCTGTCATCTCAGCCGCGGCGCGTTCGAGACCATGCCCATGCCGCCGGTCGGATTCCCCAGCTACAACCACGATTTCATGGTCACCTACTCGCTGCTGGCGGCCAACCAGATCATGAGCCTGATCTTCGACGGCGTCTTCGACCGGCACCCGGCGCTGCGGATCGTGTTCGTCGAACACGCCTTCACCTGGATCCTGCCGCTCATGTGGCGCATGGACGCGATCTACGCCCGGCGCGGATCGTTCACCGGCATCAAGCGCAAACCCAGCGAGTACGTCAAAGAGCACATCAGATTCACCACCCAGCCGCTGGACTACCCCGAGGACAAGACCGAACTCACCCGGGCCTTCGAATGGATGGAGGCGGACAAGATCCTGCTCTACTCCTCGGACTACCCGCACTGGACCTTCGACGATCCACGCTGGCTGGTCAAGCACCTGCCCCCGGCCGCGCGCGAGAAAGTCATGTGCCGCAACGGGATCGAGACCTACCACCTGCCCGAAACCGTGCCCGCGCTGACGGGTCAGCGGCGCGTGGTGTTCTGAGATGAGCACCGAACCCACACCGCCCCGGCTGGCCCAGGGGCGTGAGCACGTGGTGGCCACCGTCGCCGAAATCCCGCCCGGCACTTCGAAAGTCGTGCCCATCGGGCGGCACGGGGTCGGGGTGTACAACGTCGGCGGCGTCTTCTACGCCATCGCCAACTACTGCCCGCACGAAGGCGGTCCGTTGTGCGCGGGCCGCACCCGCGGGCGCACGGTCGCGGACGACTCGGTGCCGGGTGACGCGGTGATGGTGCGCGACGGCGAGTTCATCTATTGCCCGTGGCACCAGTGGGGATTCGAACTCGCCACCGGGACCACGGCGGTCAAACCCGAATGGAGCATCCGCACCTACCCGGTGCGGGTGTCCGGTGATGACGTCATCGTCTCCGCGTGAGCCGGGCGCCGGCCCGCACCGATCCCGCGGCTCGGCCCACCGGTCACGACGACACCGCCCCGGCTCGAACAGGACGCCATGCTGAATTCCTTCCGGACCGCCGGAATCACCGTCGCCACGGCGCCCGGCTGCCCGCCCCGCCTGCTGCGAACCACTTGGGAGACCGAGGATCTCGGCGCCTACCTGGCCGAAGGCGGCTACGGGCCGATCTCCTCGGCCGCGGCGGTGCTCGAGCAGGTACGCGCCGCCGGCCTGCGCGGACGTGGAGGCGCGGCCTTCCCGCTGGCGACCAAACTCGCCACTGTCCGCAAGGCATGCGTGGCTGGGCAGCGGACCGTCGTGGTTGCCAACGGTGAAGAAGGCGAGCCGGTTTCGGTCAAGGACAAGTGGCTGCTGCGTACGCGCCCGCACCTGGTGCTGGACGGGTTGCGGATCGCGGCCGCCGTGGTGGGCGCCGACCACGCCTTCGTGTATCTCTCGGATGCCGACGCCGCGCGCGCCGTCGACGGCGCGCTGACCGAGCTCGACGCGTCCCCGCGCGAATTGCCCTGGCCCGTCATCGAAGTGGTGACCGTGCCGCCCGCCTACGTGGCCGGGGAGGAAACCGCCGCGGTGCGAGCCATCGACGGTGGGCCCGCGCTGCCCTCGGACAAGCCGCCGCGCCCGTTCGAGCAGGGTGTGCGCCAACGGCCCACGGCGGTCAGCAATGTCGAGACCCTCGCCCAGCTGGCCTGGATACACCGGCACGGAGTGGCCGCGTACCGATCCGCGGGCACCGAGCACTCCCCCGGCACGTTTCTGGCCACCGTGACCGGCGGTGATAGACCACCGGCACTGTACGAACTGCCCTACGGGTACCGGGTCGCGGATCTGCTCACCCTGCATGGCATTTCGCCCGATTCCGTGCGCGGGGCGCTGCTGGGCGGCTACTTCACCGGCATCGCGGATCGCGGAATTGTCGACGCCCGCCTGGACCACGAATCCCCGGCAGCCCACGGTGTTGCGCTGGGCTGTGGGTCGCTGTCCGTTCTGACCACCGAATGCCCTGTCGCGGTGGCGGCCTCGCTGCTGGAGTACTTCCGGCGCGAGAACGCCGGACAGTGCGGGTCGTGCTTCAACGGCACCGCCGCCATGGCAGCGGTCGCGGTCGCCCTGCGCGAAGGGCACGCCGGCACAGACGATCTGGCCCGATTGCGGCGCTGGTCGACGGTGCTGCGCGGGCGCGGCGCGTGCGGCACCCTCGACGCGGCCACCAATACCGCGGCCGCGCTGCTGGACCGCTTCGGCGCCGAAGTGCAAGCGCACCTGGACAACCGGTGCCCGGACTGCGCGACGCACGCATATCTCGCGGACATCCCGTTCGCGGTGGGGGAGGGGAACCCGTGAGAATTCGCCTCGACCGCACCCTGTGCGACGGATTCGGCATCTGCGCCAAGCACGCGCCCGCGCATTTCCCGCTCGACGACTGGGGCTACGCGAGCCTGGCTGGCGACGGCGTCATCGCGGACCCGGACCACGACGCGGTGACCCGCGCCCTGCTCGACTGCCCGGTGCACGCCATCATCGCCATGCCCGAACCCGCCACTCCCCGCCACCCTGCGCTGCCCGAAAGCACCGCACTACAACACAATTCGGAGGATCAACTCATGTCCGGTGCCAAACTGCTGGTCTTCTCCAACGCCGTCGCCGACCGGGACGCCGAGTTCAACGACTGGTACGACACTACCCACCTGGCCGACGTCACCGCCGTCCCCGGCGTCGCCGGCGGCGCCCGCTACGAGATCGCCGCCACCGACATCCCCGGACAGCCCGCCCCCGCACACCGCTACCTGGCGGTCTACGACCTGGACGGCGAACCCGAGGCGGTACTGGCGGAGTTCTTCCAGCACGCACGCGCGGGCAAGATCCCCCTGAGCGAGACCCTGGACCTGACCTCGGTGGCCATGACGGTGTGGCGTCCCCGCTGAAACCGTTCCCCCGCATCACCGTAGGAGCCGCGCCATGCCCGCACCCGATCCCACCGAGATCATCCGCTACGACAAGGATCCCCAGACCCGCATAGCGACCATCACCTTCGACCGCCCCGAACACCTCAACGCCCCGACCATGGCCGCCCGCCTGCGCTACGCGGACCTGCTGCACCGGGCCAACATCGACGACGAAGTCAAGGTGCTGGTGGTGCGCGGGGCGGGCGCGGACTTCGGCACCGGCGCGGATCTGCCCGAATTCCTGGAGGTGCAGAACGACCCGGATCAGGGGCCGCGCCTGAGCGAATACCGGATCGGGCCCGACGAGGTGCGCTATCCCCCGCCCGGATCGTTCCGCCACGGCGCGAGCATCGGGCAGTGGTACGCCAACGCCGGCGCGGGCTGCCGCAGCCTGCAGGAATTCAAGAAGATCAGCATCGTCGAGGTCAAGGGCTACTGCTACGGCTGGCACTTCTACCAGGCCACCGACGCCGACCTCGTCATCTCCTCCGACGACGCGCTCTTCGGGCATCCGGCCTTCCGCTACTACGGCTGGGGCCCGCGCATGTGGACCTGGGCGCAGACCATGGGGCTGCGCAAGTTCCAGGAGATGGTGTTCACCGGACGGCCGTTCACCGCCCAGGAGATGCTGGACTGCAACTTCCTCAACCGGGTCGTCGCCCCGGCCGATCTCGAGGCCGAAACCGAAAAGTACGCCCTCGCATGCTCCCGCAACCGGCCGACCGACACGGTCTTCATGCAGAAGATCTTCTTCGAGATCATGAAGCAGCATCAGGGCGAGTACATGGGCAGTCTGCTCAGCGGCATCTTCGAATCCTTCGGCGGCCACGCCCGTCCCGACGCCGACGAACTCATGCTCGCCGACGCCCACGCCGCGGGCCTGAACAACTCGGTCAAGGACAACGACGCCGCGTTCCCACCCGATTTCCGGCTCAGCAAATCCGGCCGCAAGAAGAAGACCAAGAAGCGCGCGTCCTAGCCCGGCGCCGAACCCAGACAGGACCGTCATGCCCTCGGTAGTGATCAACGACGGCCACGTCGTCTACGACATCCTCGGCGACACCGGCGAACTCATCGTGCTGACCCCCGGCGGCCGCTTCGGGATGGACATCCCGGGCCTGCGGCCGCTGGCCGAGGCGCTGGTGGCCGGCGGCCACCGGGTGCTGCTGTGGGACCGGCCCAACTGCGGCGCGTCCGATGTCCAGTTCTTCGGCCGCACCGAATCCCATATGCGCGCGGACACCCTGCGCGGGTTGCTGACCGCACTCGAGCTCGGCCCCTGCGTGCTCGCGGGCGGTTCGGGCGGCGCCCGCGACTCCATGCTCACCGCGATCCTGTATCCGGAACTGGTGTCGCGCCTGGTGCTGTGGAACATCGTCGGCGGCGTCTACGGAACCCTCAACCTCGGTGCGCACTACATCCTGCCGAGCCTGCAGGCGGTCCGCGGCCGGGGCATCGAAGGACTGCTGCGCCTGCGGGAGTGGCGTGACCGGATCGAGGCCAATCCGCGCAATCGCGAACGCCTGGAGAGCCTGGATCGCGAGGAGTTCCTGCGTCTTTCGCTGCGCTGGCTACAGGCCTACGTCCCCAAGCCCGGCCAGACGATCCCCGGCGTGGACGACGAGCTGTTCGACCGGATCCAGGTACCGACCCTCATCGTGCGCGGCGGCGCGAAAGACCTCGACCACCCCAAACGCACCTCCCTCGAGGTGCACTGCCTGATCGAGAACTCGGTCCTGATCGACCCACCCTGGCCCGAGGACGCCTGGGAACGAGCGATGGAGGAGTTCATGACCGGCCGCGCCGACCACTACAACATGTTCGATACGTGGGTACTGGCCGCGCCCGAGATCCTGAAGTTCCTCGCGGAGCGGTGAATACGGGCTGAATGCCCGAATATCCCCGCTGCGAGACGGGCGATGCAATTGCTTCGTTGCAGACGTCGTGGATTGACGAAATACCAGAAACCCCTGAGAGCCCTGTCGTCGGCGAAATGCGGCTGGTGCGTGTCCCGAATTCCACTCGAGACGAGTAGTTGGCTACTCGTGTCGGGAGATCGTGCACGGCGGATCATTTCTCGAATGGAGGTGAAACGTTCACAGCCGTATCCGACGCTCGAAGGAGAAGAAGATGTTCGACTTGCGCTTGCTCGGTGGAACAGTCCGAGTCGACGGCAAAGATGCCGACGACTGGCCCGATCCCGACGACTGGATCCACACCGCGCATTCAATCAATCGCCCTGTCCCCCAGGATGGGCAATGGCACTCTCTCAATGTCCCGACCGTCAGGTGGGGAGGCGAATGCCGTCTCGAAATCGACGTGAACGCTCACGTCAATTCCGACAAGACGGTGTGGATCCACGGCTGGTCCTACTTCTACGAAGGCGCGTCCGAGGACACCGGCGAAGAGGAAGACCGTCAGGAGATCGATTTCGTCGTTCCGCGCAATTCATCGACCTACCTGCTGCCGTACGAGCAGTGGTACGAGCTGCGCAACGAGGTGCTGATCGGACCCGAGGACTTCGCCAGGGTCGGCTTCAGCTTGACCAACAACATAACCGAATAGGGCGGTCGGCAGCGGGGGCGCACTGCCGCGTCCCCCGCCCCCTGCCCGGGCGACCACCATCTACGCAATCTCGCCCAATTCCGCGCCTTGGAGGTGGTCCGCCACTCGGCGTTCGGCTCCCGGGCCCAAGATCGAGGTCAGCTCGCGCATCGCCTGTGGGGACGGTTTGAAGTACGGCGCCGTTCCCGGGTCGCGCCGAGTCCGCCGCGATCATGGAATATCGTGCCGGGCATGACCACGGATGACTGGTTGGCCGACACCCGGACCTCTTATGACACGGTCGCGGTCAGCTATGCCGACCAAGTGCGCGGCGCCCTCGCCGGACACCAGTACCTTCGCGCGGCTCTGGCATTGTTCGCCGACAGCGTGCGGACCGCCGGCGGCGGACCGGTCGCGGACGTCGGCTGCGGCCCCGGTGAAGTCACCGCCCACCTGCATGAGCTCGGTGTCGACGCCTTCGGTATCGACCTCTCCCCGGCGATGATCGACGTGGCCCGGCGCGACCACCCCGGCCTGCGGTTCGAGGTGGGCTCGATGACGGAACTGAACCTGCCCGTCGCTTCGGTGGCCGGCCTGCTCGCCTGGCAGTCGTTGATCCACATCCCCGACGACGAGGTGCCGACTGTGTTCGGGCTCTTCCACCGAGCATTGCGTCCCGGCGGACCGTTGCAACTCCTGTTTCACGTCGGCGACGAGTCGCTGTTGAAGACAGAGGGCTACGGCGGTCACCCGATGAAGGTCCATGTCCACCACCGTCAGCCGAACCAGATGGCATCCTGGCTGCACGATGCCGGATTCGTGGTCGAGGCCCAGATGCTGCTCGACCCGGACGCGAAAGCTCAGCAAGCGATTCTCTTCGCACGCAGTAAGTCCTGACTTCCGCAGCCGCGCCGACTCCTCATCGCCGAACACCCGCGTCGCCACGAAACCGACCTCCCAGCAACCAACCACGTTGGGAGCCAGGCCAACCAGGCCGCCCTCACCCGCACTCGCCGACCTGTTCGCCGATCGCCCGGCACCGTCTACTCCGTTGTGCCGCTCAGGAATAGCACGACATCGTCGACGAAAGCCGGATGCGTGACCGCACCCATGTGCCTGGTACGCGGATACAGGATCAGGCGACCGTCCGGAACCCCGTCGGCGGTCCGCCGGAAAGTCTCTGCGCTATAGGCGGTGTCGCGCTCGCCGCCGATGACCAGCACCGGGACCTTCATCTCGGCGAGGCGGTCGGTGAGGTCGAAACCGTCTTCGGCCAGCAGGAAATGGTGGGTGTCGGCGGGGGACTTCGGGCGAACCAGCGGATCGGCCAGCCACATCGCCGCGGCGGCCAGGCGGGCGGCCACCGGGTTGGCGACGGTCGCGGGCGCCATGTGGTGCAGGGCGCGGCTGCCCGCCAGCACCGCCTCGGCGTAGCGGCGCTGACCGAGGCGTAGCGCCGGATCCAAGCGGGCCGCCGCCGACACCACCACCAGCCGGCGCACCACGTCGGGATGATCGGCGGCCAGTTGCAGCGCGATCGAACCGCCGGAGGACACGCCGATGACGTCCACGGGCTCGCCGAACTCGGCACGCAACGCCTCGGCGTGCTCGGCGGCGAGGTCGGCCATGGTTGCGCCCGCCGCCGTTCCCGGCGCCCGGCCCACCGCGTACACCCGGAAATACCGTGCGAGCCCGGACAATTTCTTCAACTCCGAGGCCCGCATCCAGCCGGTCGGATTCGCGTGATCGGGAGTGAACCAGCGCAGAAAGACCATTGGCAGTCCGCTGCCGAACGCCAGGTACGGCATTCCGTGCCGCAGCACGCCCTCGGTCACCTCGAACTCGTCGCCGCCCTTGCCCATTCATCGCTCCGATCGTCGAGTCGCTGTCGATCCCGACGCTAATCCGCAGCGGTGCCCTGGGGCGATGACCTCCGAGGTCATGCACGCGGATCGTGTCCGCGGCTACGGGTCATGCGAGGAGGATTCGCACCTCGCAGTTCAGCGCCGCCTCCAGCGCGGTCTGCACCCGGCTCTCCGGCACCCGCTCCAGATCGTCCGCGCGCAGCGTCACCGACACGACGTCGAATCCGTCGGCGTCGACCGAGCGTTCGACCGCACCCGTGAGCCCGAACCCCGCGAGCACGCCCCGGGCGTCGGCGTCGGTGCCCCGGCTCAGGAAGGTCACCGGACCCACCGTCGGCACGGTCCCGAAAACCCCTGCGCACCACCGCACGACCTCCCGCCGCGCCGGCCCGGCATCGGCGGTGTCGACCAGGACCTGAATCTCCCGCGAGTCCAGCGCACCCGCCGCGGCCTCGATCACGACCCCGCGCTCCCCCGCCTGCTCCCGCAACCGTGCCAGGCCCGCCGCGAGCCGGACGTCGTCGAGTTCCTTCGTGGGATCGACGTTCACTCGCAGCACCGCGGTTCGCATGTGCACACCCTATCCCCCACAAGGTCACCCGGACCCGTTCTGCCCCAACATATTAGGCGGATTTCCGACTCCTCGACGAGACGCCGACCGTGCGAGTGGACAAGGCCGCTACGAGGTCGCCTGGCGCGCACCTGCTCATCTCACCCCTCGATCAGCCGCGCGGACACAACGGCGCCTGCGCCCCCACGACCGGGGCTGCAGCGACACGGTCGAGCAGCGTGCCGAGTTCGGCGATCCGCCCACCGCCCAGCACCGCGACGCGATCGGCCGGCACCAGGGCATCGCCACGACGATGACGGCGTGGCCACGGCCGGGTTTCGTCCAGGAGGTCTTTTGGGTCGTGAGGTTCAGCAGTGTCCGAGATACGGACATACGCGACTTAAGTTGTTAATTGCGCATATATACATGTTCCCACGTTTGAAGGCCGCCAAGCCCCGACATCGATGATGATTCGTCACGTGGCGACGGAACCGCCCTGGGCGAGTTCGAGTGCGCGTTCGAGCATTCGGGCCACCTCGTCGGCTTGATCGTCGAAGTCGTCCCACAGCTCCTCGAGTTCGCCGAGGCGCTCGTGATCGCGGTGGCGGGCGGCGATCCCGGCGTCGTAGGTGTCGGCCAGGACCGGCTCGGCGTAGACGGGTTCGGGGGGCTCGGGCAGGTTTTCGGCGCGGGCGGCGGCGGACATCAGGCGGTAGGCCGGGACCGGGCCGCGCAGGTGGGCGGCGGCGATCGCGGCAATGGCGGTGGCGGACAACGGGTGTAGCCAGAGGGTCTCGTGGTCGTGCATGGGTGTGTAGCCGCGCGAGTCGAAGCTGGTGAACAGCGGTAGATGCGCGTGGGTGACATCGAGGCCGGTGGCGGGCAGGTCGCGGTGGGCCAGGTGGTGGGCCAGGCGGCCGCGGCCGGCGGGATGGGGAGCCAGGCGCAGCACATCGGTCCAGCGACACAGCACCTCGATCGGGCAGGTCACCGGATCGCCGGTCGCCTCGAGGACCGCGAGATGGTCGCCGATGATCACCTGTTCGCCGCTCGAGCGCAGGTCACGTTGTGTGAGAGCGGCTATTTGGGGATAGCTGAGCCCGGCCCCGGCCAGCACCAGGAGCGCGGCGTTCCGGCGGCCGAACAGGCCCGCGGTCCACCCCCAGATCGGCACCTGCGGCAGTAGTCGCTCGACGCGCCGGCGCAGCTCCGAACGGCGGTGCGCGCGATGGTCGTTGAGCGCGTCGCGCAGGGCCGACGCGCGACCCGGCGCGGGCCTGCCTGCCGCGATATGCGCCCGATTCACCGCGGTCAGCCGCCCGCGCTGGGTGGCCCGCGTGCCGGGATGGTCGTGCAGGAACGCCGCCACGGTGGTCGGCGTCGCCGGTAGAGCGGTTCGCCCGGTTGCCGCGCACCAGCGCGTGAACACCTCCCAGGGGCGGTGGTATCGCCGCGCGAGACCCGCCGGGCGGTCGCAGTCGGCCGAATCGGGCTGCGCGGGCGCTTTTTCCGGCATGTCGTCGCCGTGGCGGGCACCGGGTCGGTTGGCAGGCTCTCCCTCCCGTGCCGATCGAAGGGTTCCGCCGTGAACCGTGGCGGCCATCGAATCCGCTTCCGATACCGTCGCCGTGACCCTGCGCTGCCAGACACGACCGACGGAACTAGCCGTCAGGGGCTGTTTTTCGCGCGGGACACCGCCTTGGAGGGGCCGGAAGAGCGGTGCGGCCGAGTCCACCGCACCGGGCCAGGGGCCGGTACAGACGTGGGTCCCGGAATCGCCGGTATCCCGCGTCATCAACCGGGTGACCGCGAGCGCTCCATCCTCGGGGATCGGACCTTCATCCTGCGGGGCATCCGGGCCGACAGGCCCGTCGGCCGCCCAGGACCGGCCTTCGGCCCGGTCGTAGGCGGCCAGGACGCTGAGCCACCGGTGCACCACGCAGGGCGGGCAGCGACGGCTGTCGGCCGGGTTCCCGGCCAGGAACACGTATTCGGCACTGTCACCGCGTGTTCGGCGCACTCGGATCGTCAGCCCCTCCCCTCCCCCACCGTCCGCCGGGCGCACATCCTCGACCCGCAGCCGGGTCAGGGCGCTGTGACTCAGCCGCTCCCCCAGGACCAGGAGCGCGATATCGCGGCGGGCGAGCACCCGGGCAGCCCAGCCGTGGGCGGCGGCTTCGGTGGCGTGCACCAGCGCGGAAAGGTCCGCGACGGCGGGTCGGGTGGACTCCCCCACCGGGGCCCCCGCCCGGTTCGCACGGTCACGAATGTCGCGCAGCGCCATCGTGACCCGGGGATCCTTGCCCGGATGCGGGTATCCGGCGGCCTGGTGCCGATCACCGATGGCGGCGAGCCAGGCCCCGAAGGTCGCCGACCGGTACCGGCGTGCGCCGCGTGCGCGCGGGGCCGCCGCCTCGGCCAGGTACCGGATGACGCTCTCGGCGTCGGCGGGCAGGGCCCGGCGCCCGTTGGCCACACACCACGTTTCGAAGCGCCGCCAGGACGAGTCGTACATCCGCCGGGTACTCGGCGATACCGCCGGAACGGCTGTTTTGCCGCCGTTTTCGCCCTCGAACACCGCGAGGTCGGTCGTCACGATGCGCCTTCCTGCCCGGGAAACAGCCGTAATCCGACACGAATACACGAACTGAGCTGCGGCGATTCAATGTCGAGCCATCCGCACGCAAATTATCATGCGTCAGAACAAAAAACGTCAATGTGGCTGGGACCGGCCGTGATTCGTGGCGGACAACCCCGACGTCCGGTAGCCGCGTGAACAACCCCTCCGTCGTTCGCCACCGACTTCATCATGCCGCTGACCTGCTGGTTTCGCTGGTTTCGACACGGAAAATCTTACCGTGTCGAATCCCGCCGCACGAGCACGGAATCCGGCCGCGGGCGGCGATCGGTGGCACGTTCATCAACGGTCCGCTCGACCGGGGCAGTGGCGCGGAGCCGGGGAGCTTGCGCGCCCAAGCTCGCTCGCGTTCCGACGGCCACTCCCCTCCCCCACCCGGCCCGGCCCAAGGGTCCGAACGCCGCATCCGCGCGCGGCGGTCATCGAATCCGCAGGCCAGGGGCCTGATGCCGCCAGATTCAACGCTGAGCGACTTTCTCCGCAAAATCGCACACAGGTCCCGGATCGTGGTGTTGTTCGCGCAGAAGATCATTCAGGGAGTATTTCCGGGTTTTGAGGCGTGCGGACGGGGTGAACAGCGACGAAAACGGCTGTTTTCGAGCGAATTTGAGCATCTCGCCAGCAAACGCCGCGCTCAGCAGCTGTTCGCGCAGTGAAGCACGATTCCGGGACCATCCCGCCGCCCAAGTCGCGCCCGCACGCCATCGATACGACCGGCCGAGCGCCGATGCCGTGACTCCTACCTACCCGCTCGGCGCGACATTCCTGGTCGAGAGTTCCTGACCCGGTTGGGCCTTCGAGCGATGCCCGCGTGCACTCGCTGCGGCCAGTCGCGCGGATGCCGGAATCACCGCGCCATCGTGCGGTGTCGCGGCTCGCCACGAGCTCCGGGGCGAGAGCACGAATAGGCGTGGGAGTTCATGGGCGGGCAGGCTTCGGCCCGTGAGCCCCTTCAGTCGGACACCATCGGTATGACTCCTACTCCCCCACCCCGCATGTCTTGCGCAACGACGAGCGGCCTGCTTCGCATCTCGACCCGCGGCGACGATCCACGGCTTGGCGCACGGATCGATTCGGACAATCGCAGTGCTCTCCCCGGGCCGACGGATTCGTCAGTACGGACGACAGTCAATCGGCACCTCGGGGGAGGCATCAACCCGCACTCGGCCGTCAGGTTCGAGCGTTGCGTCCTTTCGCCCGCGCACATCAGCCAGACCATCTCATCGATTCGGACGCAGCACTTCTCGTAGGAGGTTCCGCGCACTCACACCCGTCGGCGTGGAAAGTCACCTCCGGTAGCGAAGCTCCGACTGCGCGAGCAGCGTGTGCACCACGCATGGATGCGCCCGTCGTGATCGCGATCGCGCAGGTCTGCACACAGCGCATCGCGGCCGAGTCCGGTGCACACAGCCCAGGGTTTGTCGGTGTCGATAGGAACCCTTCGTATTCGCCCCGGAAACCGCGTATCTGTCCGCGGGAGGCATGGTTCGGAACGATCGTCCAGGCCGCCCGGGGAAGCACCGACTCCCGTCTACAACTTGGCATTCGATGCGCTGAAGCTCTCCGCGCGATGCGCCGCGGCGAGCGACACCGGTAGCACCGCCCGGCCGCTGCGAACACCTTCGACACGACTGAGGACGGCCCGACAGGGAAGACAGGTGCAGACACCGACAGCTACCGCAGTACCGAATGGGGGAGGGGTTGCGATCCCCCTCTCCCACCGGGCCGCCCGTCACGATTCACAGGTTGTCGCAACAGGCTTTTCACCTGCGAGATGGTTAGACTTCCACCGACGGGAAACGAACCTTGAACCGAGGGAAGGAGGCAACCAGATGAGACGCTTCGGCACTCGCGAGATCCTCACTGCAGCCCCTTCCAGAGTCGTGTCCCCCAGCGGTTTCAGAGGCAGATACACCGCACTCAGAGACTCGAGATGTGGTTCAAATGTTTGCCCTGACCTGATTGTTTTCAGATATGCCGTATCGACTACCGCACCAGCCTCCATACCTAAGGTCGTATGTAACGTCGTACGTAAGACACTGTTTACGACTATCGGTACGACGTTAGATACGACGTTAGGTAAGGCGGTACGGTGGGCGGATTCTACGGACGTAGAAATCGTCGCTGATTCGGTCGCGCGCAAGGACTTTGAGAACGCCGTACTCATCCCCCGATGCAAAGCACTCTTCGAGGTCGCATCGAGAGTCAGGGGAACCACCTCCAGATCGACCGGAGGCGTTGCCGTATCAAGCGGCTTGTTCCATACCCTGGGCAGTGCTTCACCTGCTGCCTTAGACACAACCCTTCGGTACCCCCTGACGCAGGTCATCGATTCGACCGCAAAGACGGGGTTTGACAAGGCAGTTGCGGCGACGTGCGATGCGGTCTCTACGACCGTCCTCATTGACGCCCACTCCACGGCAGTGAGTACGCCCTGCCGCAGAGGCGTGTACCAGACCTTCGAATCGACTTGTTCAGTGACATTCCCTACGGGTTCAGCACGGGCGACTTCTACGGCAGGTCACAACGCCTGTGCTGATACCCGTTCACGCACAGTCGATCCGGTCGATCAGACCCCCATGACTTCGACCATGGAACAGGTCGTCACCGGTCCCTTGTCACAGACAGCATTCGAGACCACCATGAAGACCGATCCTCGGTCCGGTATCTCGGTCGTACTCACGACCGCTGATTCGGCAGCGCGGAAGGCAATACGTCAGGCGACCACAACGGTCCGGGAACAGGGATACTCCAAGGGCTTTCCTCGTACCCGATGCAAAGCACCCGGTACGCGCGTGGATACGGCCGCGCATTCCGCCTCACCGAAGGTCTTCACGATGACACGAAACGGTGTCCGTATGTCGGCCGTCGAAAAGACCGCACTCTCGGCCGAATTCAGGGTCGGATCATCCACCTTCCTGATCGCCGTGCCTTCGACCACGTATCCGACCGAGCCGCCGATCTCGAGCACGACACCTCTCAGGGCTGTCCCACAGGTGTTTTCGCCGACCCTCGTACAGCCCAAGCTCAGGACCGTGCCGACGGCCGAATCGATGACCGCGTACACGCCCCTTCGGCGTGTCGACACACCGATCTGTTTCCGGACCGCCGCACCCGCCGTTCCGACGCCGCGAGCTACGACCCTTAAATAGGCTGACCAGCAGATCAGTTGTAGTGGAGTGCATTTGGCGGTAGCCCCGACACCCGCTCAGACCCGGGCACATACCGCGACACACCCCCTCGCGGTTGTTGTTTCGACGATCTTCGCTCGGGTACTGTCGCCGCCGTGACCAGTACGCGTTTGCTACCCGTTTCCCGAGCCGCCAGACGAACGATCCTCGTGGCCAATCAGAAGGGGGGAGTGGGCAAGTCATCCATCGTCGCCGCGATCGCCGTGGCGGTGGCCAAGCGCAACAAGCGCGTGCTCGTCGTCGACGCCGACCAGCAGGGCAACTGCACGATGCGCGATCTCGGGGTGAAGAACTCCGACGAGGGACGCTCGCTGGCGATGACCCTGCAGTACGGTTCCGCCCTCGAACCGGTGCTCGACGTCCGCCCGGGTCTCGACCTCGTCTGCGGCGGAAAGCTGCTCGCGATGGCGGGCACGGTGGTGTCCAACGCCGAACAGCACGGAATCGATCCGCGCGAGAATCTGCTCAACGCGCTCGACGCCCTCATCGACACCGGTCGGTACGATCTGGTGCTCATCGACTCCGGCCCGGGCGACCGCGGCGTCCTGGATCTGCTGCTGCAGGTGGTGAGCTGGCTGGTCGTTCCCACCAAGGAAGATGACGGCAGCATCGACGGCGCCGAGCTGCTCGCCCGCCGCTACCTGTGGGCCCGCAAGAACGGCGCGCTCGTCGAACTCATGGGAATGATTCTGTTCGACTGCAATCCGCGCGCGGTCCGTCGCAACGAGGACACCCTCGGCAAGATCATGGATCTGCTCGACGGCACCGGCATCGAACCGTTCCGGAACTTCGTGCGGCAGGACAAGGCGACGGCATTGGACGCGCGCGCCTTCCACCTCACGCCCCAGGAGCTCATCGACTTCACTCCGCCCAAGGGCGGCGAGGATTCGACCGAGGCGCCCGCCAAACGCTGGTCACGTGACGCGGAACCCTTGGCTTCGGATTACCAGGCGCTGACCAAGGAAATTCTCGTTCGCCTCGCTGCCGGCGAACGCGCGAAGGAGGTTGTGTAAATGAGCAGGAAGGGCGCCTTCAAGGCCGACGATCTCGACGACATCGACGATCTGCTTCCCCCGCCGCCGCCTCCGGCAGCGGTGCCTCCCACACTGCCGACGCCGCCCGCGCTCGTGGAGCCGCTCCGGGTCGCCGACATCCCGGAGCCCGCACCGGCACCCAAGCCCGCTCGCAAGGCAGCGGCCCGCCCGGCCCCCGCGGCCGAGCCCGCAGCGACCAAGCGCGCCCGCCAAGCCCCCCGGGCGCGAGCCGCGCAGTCCACCCCCGAGGCACACGTCGGTTCCGTTGTGGCCGACGCGCTTCGCCGGCTCACCCATGCCGAGAAGCAGCAGCGGGGCCGCGGGCGCAGCTACGGCGAGGTGGTCCTGGACGCGATCGAGCAGTTCGAAACCGAACTGCGCGAGCACTTCGCCGGTCAGGTCGAGGCCAAGCCGAAGGGCCGCCTGTTCCAGCGCGTCGACCATTCCCGGCCGCGCCGCAGGCGCCATGCCGAACCGCCGGTGAAGATCCCGCTGGCCGGCATCATCTCCGGCGATGTGGAATCGCTCGACCTGCTGGCCGAGGAGTGGCATGCGGGCAGCCGCAGCGCCCTGGTCGATCAGGCGCTGCGCCTCTACCTCGCCGACGAGATCGCAGCTCTGGCAAGCGAAGCCGAGGAGAAGGCCGACGACGGCGATTTCGCGACCGAATCCACCGCCTGATCGGGCCGGGCCCTGACACGCCGTCCTCGGTCCTGGCACGCCGAGGACGTCTCACGCCGCGCGTGAACCTCCCATCTGCTGCCACCGGGCATCCCGTAGCCCGCGATGGACCAGGTCATCGGCCGATTCGATGACACGTAGGTCGTCATCGCCGTAGGTGTTCGTGTGTAGGCGGTCAACGGATTCGACCAGCTGTCTGCGGAATTCCAGCCAGTTCAGCCAGGCATTTCGGATGGCGGGGTCGAGGCCGCGCAGTAGGCGACGGCGCAGCGCCTGACGAGCAGCCAGCTGGGCGGCGTCCAGCGTGCGGAGCCACTGCCGTTGGTGGTGCAGGGAGCGCAGCAGTTTCGCCGAGCGCCCCTTACTGGTGGCCAGACGCTCACCTGGCAGCAGGCGAGCCAGCGCGTCACACCGGAGGGCCCAGCGGAGGCGATCGGCGGCGTGCTCGGCGCGCAGGCGAAGGAGCGAAGCCCGCCCGGGGGAGGGGGTGCTACAGCTAGTGGGTGAAGTTTCACGGTCGGCCCGCCGAGACACCACCTCCGGCCCCACCCCGTAGGCCGCGCAGTCATTCGTACCCTTGCGGTACCGGCGAGTGACCACGAGCAAGCCCACTTGGAGACACACCGCCATCGCGGCCTGAAGTGTGCGGCGGTCCATCAGGGTTCGCTCGGCCAGATCGCGTTGGCTGATGGACCCGTCGCGGGTGACGAGCACCCCGGCCAGATGAAACAGCATCCGGGCGATACTGGCACGACGTTGCGGACGCATCGGAACGCCCGGCAGCACCTCCTCGCTCACGGACTCCAGTTCCGCGCGCAGCGCCTCGATTTCAGGGCCGGGATCGGAGGACGGCTCGACGGTGTTGTCACCGCAGTGGATTCGCCGGGGACGGTCGGTCGCGGCTTCGGCGAGGGCCTTGCGCCACAGCACCAGCCACCACCTGTGCCGGACGGGATAGCCGTATTTCGGGGGACAGGCCGCGCGTGCCAGTGCCCACGCATCGGATTCGGGAAGGCTCCGCTCGGCCGCCACCGCGGTCACCGCGGGCAGCCACTCGTAGCGCTGCCACCAGCGACGGCCGAGCGCACAGGCTTTCGATCCCGGAACGGCAATGGCACGCCAGGCATCGGCGGCGTCGTACTCGGACCGGACCATCGCGCACGCCCGGCCGAACTCCTTGCCCGAACGGGTGTTGTCACGCGCACCCGCTCGGGATCCGGTGCCCCGCGGCCGGCGCGACCCGGCGGCGGGCGCCGCGCGTGCGGAGTCGTCGTTGCCGACCCAGCGATCGGTGACATCGGAAGGCGTCAACGTGCATGCCAAGACCGGGCACGGCAATCCCTGCCGGTGCGGGGAGGTGAGCAGCCGCAGCGTCTTTCCGGTTCGATCGTCGACTTCGACGTCGAACTGACGGGACAGCCGAGCGCACAGACGCTGCCACTGGCGGCGATGGCGCCGCGAGCCTGCCACCGTGACCACGTGCCTGCCCCCGGGACGGCCCGATTCGCGCACCAGATACGGCAGTCGCTCGCGCTCACACCATTTCACCAGTGATTCCGCACAGGCGTCACCCGCGATGGCGTAGCCACGCTGTGGATCTATGTCGGCGGCCAGGACACCCGGTCGCACCCGGCCCGCGATCGATCGGGCCGCACCTGTCGCCAGATCGGAACGGGCCGCGGACAGGCTTCGGGCGCGGGCGGGAGAAGAGTTGTCCTCGGCGATGAGAACCCAAGGTGCGACGAACAACTCGGCCTCGAGATCGGTGAGCCGTGCGACCGAGTTGTCCCGAATGTCGGATGAATACGGGCGTGCGTCACATTCTTCGCACACCCGGGGCGCGCGTTTCCGATTCGTGACACACGCCATCGGTGTGTCGCACGATGTCGGGGTGGAACTCTCATGAGGGCATGCTTTACCCTCAGAGGTGCTTGGCAAAGCAAGCCTCCGTTGCTAGACGGTGGCACCGGCGGACACGAGTTCCAGCTCGTTCCGCAATCTTCGGCCAGGGGTGGATTCCCGGCCGTTATCTCGATACCGATTCAGGCCCTCCCCTTCGGGGGAGTGGTCTGTCTCGAGCCTCGATTCGATGCCCGTTGCTGATGTTGTCTGGGTGTGGGTTCGTCGACGGGCTGTGGGGGTTTCCTCCTCGAAGCGGTGCGGGGCACCGCAAGTCATGACGGCTAACCGGTACAGGTGCGGTCAGCGAACCCGGTGGGGACGTGCGGGATGATCCGCTCGCGCCGGCGTACGAGACGTGACTCGTGCTACCGGTACGTGGGGCGGCTCATCGACGCGCGGGGCTGTAGTCCCGACGGGTGCGATGACGGCAAGCTAGGTGTGGCACAGCAGCTCTCGCCGGTTCTCCAGATGCGAGCTGTGTGATGCAGCTTTGCTACCAGAGACCAGCGAATTCAACGACGACGCGCTCGGAAATCGAGAACACTCGAGCGACACGCCGTCCGAGGACGGGTAACACTCCACTGTTGCCGTGCGTGGGTACACGGACATGCGGTATCCTCAGAACTGCGCGTAGTCATTTCTGTTGCTTTAGCGATGGATACGCACCCCGATGTTTGCAAGACGTACGGGTGGTATCCAACAGATAGGCGCTGGTCGAGAAGGGGCGGCAACCCTGACTTACGACCAAACCGTGAAGCTCTGGCCCTGAGGGCCGGGGCTTTCGGTCTTTCTGCCCACCTGTGCAGTTGTGTGTGCGGTGCGGTCAGGATGCCTGGGCGAACTCCTCGAAGCTTCGGACGGTCTGAACCGCCTGCGGGGTGGCCAGATCCGGTCGGCCGGCCAAGACGCACAGCATGTCCGACATGAACTGATTGACACTGGTGTAGCCGTTGGTCCGGGCCAGGTCCTGGAGGTCGAGCTCTTGGGGGTAGCGGACTTTCGTCTCGTGCCGCGGCCCGAGACTCTTACGACCCATGGGCTTCTTGCCCGGAAGTGCGTCACCCGCTGCCATTAGCTCCTCCTTGCCAAGGGTGGATACCGAATTATGGGTACAACAAGTATCTTTCACTGAAATGTATCCCCCGTCGAGTTGACACGCAACGACACGCCGTTCCCCGCTACCCCGCCGGAATCCCCTGTTCGCGAAGGCCAAATGTTCGTGCAGGTGAGGCTGTTATGCGCAAACCGCACTGGACGAGCGAGCCAGGATAGTCCGAAGTCTTCACCGCCGGAGCGGGATTCGCGAGAAGTGTACGCATGCGCGCGGGGAACACACCCGGAGATTCGTCAATGACGTTGCGACGCAATCCGTTCAACAGCCGAGAAGGGGCCGTCGAGGGCCGGATTCGCTACCTGAGCAGGGCGGACATCACGCCCGGAGCCGGTGCGAGCAGCGAAAAGGCAGCGAGAGCTGCTGGGAGTCATTGGAAGTGGCCGTGCGAGGTCTCTGTTCACAGCCGACGCCAGCCTACTACAGGATTTTTCTAACAGGGAAGAACTACATGGGGACACCGTTTTCCGCGTGTCACCTGCGGAAATACGAGGCCCGCGTCCGCAAGGTATGCGTGCGGCGTCCGCAACTTATGCGCGCCGTCCTGGGAAAACGACGAATCGGATGTCCGCAAGATATGCGCGGAAACCCGGGTGCGACGGCCGAGTTGTCCACAGGACTGTGTATTACGTCCGCGAGATATGCGTGGATAACTCACCCCTGTTTGTGTCCGCCTATTATGCGCGACATCCCGCGTTTCGCCGCGCATAACACGCGGACACGGCATACGAGAAAATATCCGGCGGCCAGCGGTGACGACGACATCGCCTCGCGAGAATTTTCGTTCACCCCGCGCATACCTTGCGGACGCCGGTTATCCACCGTCCGCAAGGTATGCGCGATTGCCCGGTCAGCGTCCGCAAGGTATGCGTGACCGGCCGCCGGGCGTCCGCGAGTTATGCGCACGGTGTCCGCCGGTTATGCGCGCGGGGGCGATGTCCGCGAGATATGCGCGGATGTCCGCCGTTTATGCGTGGTTGTCCGCTGTTTATGCGTGGGCGACAAGGGGTTTCGGTGTCCGCAAGGCATGCGTGGCACCGGGAACCGCCTGTCACCGGGGCGATGTCCGCAAGGTATGCGCCGGCGTCGCAGCAAACTGCCTGGTCGGGAACGGTGTCGACACCTGCTCGATGTCCGCGAGTTATGCGCGAATGAGAACAGGAAACCGCAGGTCGGAGCGAGGCGATACGCCGGGTCCGCGTGTACCTCCGACCGTCGGGGGAGGCGATGTCCGCGAGTTATGCGCGACGCCCGCTTCGACAGGGGGCCTTGACCGGGAGATGTCCACCGCCCGGTCCGCAAGATATGCGTGCCTCGATTGCGCGGTTTTCGACCCTCTGCCCAGCGTGTGACCTGCGGGTGTCCGCGAGTTATGCGTGCGATGACGGGGCGGGCGATAGGGAAAAGCCGTTAGAAACCGGACACGGGGTCGGTGGGAACTGGCATTTTGCCGTGATCATGCAAAACTAGAGGCCATGCCACGACCCAAGCGAACTCCGTTGGACATCGTGCGCGCTGCCGCCGAGGTATGGGATGGCGAGCAGGAGGTCGGATACCTGGCTCGCGTGTTCACCCAGACGTCGCTACCGTACCGGGATCCCGGTGACGTTCCGGCTTGGGGCCGCCGCAACGGTGACCTATCCCTGACCGTGCAGCCGGGCATGACCACCGACGAGAACAACAAACCCGAGTCCATAGGCTATCCCTACGGGACCATGCCGCGGTTGATATTGACCTTCCTCTCCACCGAGGCGGTGCGGACCGGATCGCCCGAAATCGTGTTGGGGGACAGCCTCACCGACTTCATGGGCGCGATGGGCCTGACCGCGACCGGCGGGAAGAACGGCTCCCTCACCCGGATGCGCAACCAGTCGCATCGCCTGTTCAACGCCACCCTGACCATCGAGTACAAGGGCGACGCCAATCGCAGGATCGGCGCGAAGCTGTATGTCGCCAGTGCGTACAACATCTGGTGCGGCACCGACGCCGACGAGGAACAGCCGTCGTTGTTCACCTCGACGGTCCGGCTCAGTGACGAGTTCTTCCGCGAAGTCACCGCCCATCCGGTTCCACTGGACATGAACGCCATCAAGGCCCTCGGCGGTTCGGCTCTGCGCCTGGACATCTACGCGTGGCTGACCTACCGCATGTTCTCGGTGAAACGCGAGACGACCGTGCCGTGGGAATCGCTGATGGCCCAGTTCGGGTCGGGCGCGGACTCGGGGGATCGTCGCCGCCGGCATCAGTTCCGGCGGGACTTCACGACCTCGCTCAAACAGGTGCTGGTCGTGTACCCGCAGGCCAACGTCGACACCACCGACGCCGGCGTGGTGCTGCGACCGGGTCTGCCGCACATTCCGGCCTCACCCGGGTTCCGGGCCCTGGCTCGCGCCTGACCGCGTTCCGTTCCGCGCATAACTTGCGGACATCCCCCGCTCAGGGCGGGGAAGTGGTTTACGCGCGGTGAGCGCTCAGCACCGGAGTGCGCCGGCGAGCATGGTCAGATTCACCGCGTCGGCCATCGCCCGATAGCCGGCGAGATTGGGATGCAACCGGTCCGGGCCGCTGTAGCCGGGGGTCAGCACGGAGGGATTGCCAGGATCGCGCAGGGCGGCATCGAAATCGACCACGCCGTCGGCGATGCTCTGGGTGCGGATCCACTCGTTGATGCGCTGCCGCGCGTCCTCGCTCGCGGGCGCGGTGGCCAGGCCGTCGACCAGGGCGTATGCGGCGGGCATGATCGTGCCCAGCCAGATCTTCACCCCCGCGCCGCGGGCTTCGGCCACGAGTTGCCGCAGGCCCGAGATCAGCTGATCGGCGTTCGCCTGCGGCGGGAGTCCCAGGTCGTTGATGCCCTCGAGGACGAGCACGCCCGCGACCCCGGCCTGCTCGAGCGCGTCCCGCCGGAAGCGCTGAACTCCGCTGGGGCCGAGCATCAATGGCTGCCCGTCGGTGACCAGTCGATTGCTGCCGATACCGGCGTTGACCACGGACAAAGGGATTCCGGCCGCGTCGAGCCGGCGCTGCAGCGCGTCCGGGTAGCGGCCGTCGGTGTCGGCCAGAGCGATCTCGGCCGGTACGCCCACCGGCGAGTTGGTGATCATGCCGTCGGTGATCGAGTCGCCGAACGCCACGATGGATCGGGTCGTGGCCGGGGCGGCGACCTCGAGCGCGTCGACGTACAGCCACGAGTAGGTGGTCTCGGAGAATCCCGCCCCGCTGTCGTCGCCGGTCAGATCGCCACTGCCCGTGGGGGAGTAGTACGAGGTGGCGTTGGCGTTCCAGTGCTTGGTCGGCGGTCCGGCGTTCCCGGCGACATGGATGCTGACCGCCAGGCGCGTGAAGGCCGTGAAGCTCAGCTCGACCGGATCACTCAGGATCTCCGCGCCCGCCGGCACCGTCACCGAGCGATCCGAGCCGAAGGCCACCGGACGCGGATCGCGCACGGCGGCGCCGGTGCCCTGCGGCCCGACGGTGACCGCTCCGAAGGTCACCGGCGTCAACCCGAACCGGTTGCTCAACCGGATACGCAGGCTCGAACCGCCCAGGTGCGGGGTGATCATCATCCGGAAGGTCTGGTCCGCGACCACCGACGGGACAACGGTGCCGGTCGGGTCGAGGGGTGTGATCGCGTCGGTCGCGCTCGCGGTCCAACTGGCGACGAAATGCTCGGTGCCGCAGCTGGTTTCGGCGGGGTCGGCGGTCGCCGAGGCGGCCGGGACCAGTATCGAGACCGCGCCGAGTATCGCGCAGGTGAGCATCGAGGCCCGGCGCGGAGCTCGGGAGCGAGGACGTCTTCGGCCTGTTCGCATGATGAGAATCCTTCTGTAGCCGCGTCGTCGCGGCGGGTGTGCGGGTTCGACCCTGGCACCCGGGGAACGGATGCCCGTGGCGGTTGCGCCCGGAGGTCGGAATGGGATGTCGAACGGTCGCTCTCGTGCGGCGACCGGCGGGAAGGTCTGGGTCGGCGGCACCCGGCTCCGGTAATCTCGGGGCGATGACCACCGCACGCCGAACCAACCGGGGCCCGAGCGCGGCGGCCGGAAATCGGGCGGCGATTCTCGCCGCGGCGCGAACGATCTTCGCCCAGAACGGTTTCGACGCGCCGATGTCGGCGATCGCCCGGACCGCCGGGGTGGGGCAGGGCGTGCTGTACCGGCACTTCCCGAACCGGGAAGCCATCGCCCTGGCGGTATTCGACGACAACATCGCCGAGATCGAGGCGCGCGCCGCCGACCCCGGGCGCACCCTGGACGAACTGCTGAACATGATCGTCGAGCAGCTCACCGCCTCGGCGGCGCTCATCGCGCTCATCGATCCCGAGAACACGTTCGACGCGCGGCTCACCGACCCGGCGACCCGGTTGTTCGTCCTGATCTCGGGAAAGCTCGACGATCCCGATCAGCGCGGCGCGGTGCGCGCCGAGGCGACGGGCGCCGATGTGATCATGGCGTTGTCCATGCTGGCGGCCCTGCTGACCAAGACGGACCCGTCCTGCCGGGAGCAGGTCTCCCGGCAGGCGTGGAACATCTTGTCGCACGGCCTTTTTCGCTGACCCTCAGATGAGGGAGCCGATGTCGCGGGCCACGATGTTGTCCAGGGCCCGCTCGGCGAGCGCCGCGATGGTCATCGAGGGATTGCAGGCCGCGGTGGTGCCGGGGATCAGCGCGCCGTCGACCACGTACAGGCCGGGCTGGCCCTGTACCCGCCCGTCGAGGTCGCAGACCACCCCCATGTTCGCCCCGCCCAGCGCGTGCCAGGTCGAGTTGAACGCGAGGTTGGTGTCCACCAGGGTGCCGGTGGGAGCCGCGATGCGATGCGCCGCTGGGCCGATGTGGTTGTTCTGGATGTCGGCGTCGCCGTTCGCCGGCCAGTACAGCGCGGCGTCGTCGCGAGCGGCGTCGTAGCTGAAATGGCCGCGGTCGGCGCTGACGCCGAAACCGACCATCATCGTGCTGCCCGCGTCCACGCCCATCGGCGGGATCGACGCCTGGATCAGGGTGTGTGCCGACTTCGGGTCGGACCAGTTCTTGCTGCCGTACACGACCGGACCACCCTGTGCGGCGCCGAAATTCGCCGCCGGGTCGTTCCAGAGGTAGATGCGGTCGGCGTTGGTGCCCCAGCCCTGGCCGAGGCCGTCGGGCAGGTCCGTGATCTGGCCCTTGGCGCTCGCGCGCACCAGCAGCCGGGTGGTGTTGAGGCTGCCCGCCGCCAGGACCAGGGCCCCGGTGGTGAGGATCTTGTTCTCCACGACCGCGCCGGTGGTGTCCAGGCGTTGTACGTGCACCACCCAGCGTCCGTCGCTCGCGCGCTCGATGTCGGTGACCTCGTGCAGGGTTTCGACGCGGACCCGGCCGGTGGCCTCGGCCTGTTCGATGTAGGTGACGTCGACCGAATGCTTGCCGCCGTTGTTCACGCCCATCGCGCCGTCGCCGTTGGTGTAGGACGGCTTCATCTCCCCGCGCAGTTCGGCGAGCGCGTAGTTCCAGTCGATGGGCATGGGGATCTTCGACAGCGGCATGCCGGCCTGCCGGACGCGGTCGGCGAAAATCCTGGCGACACGGTAGTTCTCGGTGGCGATCAGTTCGTCGGGCGCTTCGGCGAGTCCGAGCATGCGGGCCACGCGCGGATAGTGCACCCGGTTCAGGGTCGCCCAGTCCAGCTCCTGCGGGAACCAGGTGTTGAACAGCTCTTCGGTGGGTTGCAGCGACATGCCCTGGTACACCAGCGAACCGCCGCCGACGCCGGAGGCGCACAGCGCGGTCATGTTCGTTCCGGCCACGGCCTCGACCAGACCGGTGTAGGGCTCGAACACCATCGGGGTACCGAAGAGGTTGGGGCTCGATCGGTACCACAGGATGCGCTTGTCGGGCGCGGACGCGCGCGGGAAGGTCTCGGCGTTCGGGCCGGTGCGCCAGCGCAATCCGCGTTCGAGCACCGTGACCTGCACCCCGGCCTGTGCCAGTCGCAGCGCGGTGACGCCGCCGCCGAAGCCCGAACCGATCACCACGACGCGGTGGTCCTCGCGGGTGAGTTCGACCCGGTTGACCCGGGCCGCCGCCGGGGCGGGCCGGGTGAGGGCACCGGTGGCCAGGAGTGCGGCGCCGGCGGCGACACCGGTCATCATCGACCGGCGCGAGAGTGCTGTCATCGGGAGAGACCCTTCGGAGGGGGGAAGACGAGGGCGTGACGGCCGCCACAAGGGGGCCTGTCGAGCGAGGACGATACCGGACAGTGTTGTCCGGATAAAGGGCCGGTTTTCCGCGTGCGTCCCCGGGAGTGAGTGTCGGTGCTCTCGCCGGTGCGGCAAACGGGGTCCCGAATCGCCCTCGTGTGCCGCCGTGGGTAGTTATGTCAAAGATAGTGTCGTAGATAAGGTCGTATCTACTGTCGTATATACGACACTAAATCCAATGCCGCGCCTGAACTGGGTTTACGCGACTGTATCGGCTTCTCCTTGAGAGTGCTGGACAGACTTGTTCCGCCGCTTCATCGCGTCGGACGCGGCCGCTGCGGCGTACGACCCGGTGAGCGCGACCATGGCGATCGCGGCTCGAAGCGGGACGTCCCGGCGGGCCAGGTGAACGAGCCCGGTCCCGGTGTCGGCGATGTCCACCATCAGACCGAGACGCTGCCAGCGCACGCGCTCGGGCGTGGGGGCGGTGAGGTAGCCCAGGCCCATCGCCAAAGCCCGGGCTCCGTAAATCCTTGTCATATAGGTGAGTTCGGGGGAACTCGCGACACCGACGACCGCGGCGAATCGTCGTGGGGCGCTCAGGGCCGCGGCCGCCAGGAGCAGGCGGCCTCCGGCCAGCACCCGGAGTGCGGGGCCCGGGGCCGGGGCGGTGGCCGGGCGACCGGTCGATGCGGGGGAGTGGGGTGCGAAGTTCGAGTCGATGACGGATGTGGTCATGTCGGAGCCTCCCGGCTTGAGATTGGCGCACGCCGTCACATTGGCCGTGCTTCCTGAAAGTGAACTTACTACTTCACAATACTGAAGCACCAGCTGTAGGAGACTAAACTTCCGAACCATGGCCAAGCGTTCGTACAACCAGTACTGCGGTATCGCCACCGCCCTGGATCTGCTCGGGGAGCGGTGGTCGCTGCTGATCGTGCGCAATCTGCTGGTGGGGCCCAAGCGATTCAAGGATCTGCTCGACGGCCTCCCCGGCATCGGCACCGGCCTGCTGAGTCAGCGGCTCAAGGAACTCGACGCCGCGGGTCTGATCACCCGCGACACGCTGCCCCCGCCCGCCGCCTCGGCCGTCTACCGCCTCACCGCCGACGGTGAGTCCCTGCGCCCGGTCCTGTACGAGCTGTCCCGCTGGGGCCTGCGCCGTCTGGGCGAACTCACCGACGAGCAGTACCTGGACCCGGAGCTCGTCGCGCTCGCACTCGAAGCGCACTTCGATTCGAGCCGTGCCGACGGAACCGCCGACGGCAGTTACGAACTCGCCGTCGACGGCCACACCTTCGTTTTCACGATCTCCGGCGCCACCATCGACATTCGAGCCACCGCCGCCGCGTCGCCGCGCACGCGGTTGTCGACCGACGCGCGCACCCTCGCCGCCCTGAATGCCGGATCACGCACGCTGGTCGAAGCGGTGGCCGAAGGCACCCTCACCGCCACCGGTGATCTCGAGGTACTGCCTACGCTGGCCGTGCTCTTCGGCGCCGGAGGCGCTATTCGCGGACCGGCTGCATCTCTTCCACCTCGTCGCTGACCTTCTCCACCTCGTGCACCGCGGAATCCGGTTCCGCCGTGCGTATCCGGCCCGGGGCCCAGAACCCGATCGCGACCGCGCTCACCAGGGTCAGCGCTCCGAGGGCGATCGATGCCTGGCCGACGCCGTGCACGAAGGCGGCCGAGGCGGCCTCGGCCAGGGGATCGGCCTGCGGGCCCAGGCGCGCGGTCACTTCGAGCGTGGCCGCCAGCGAATCCGACACCGGATCGCGCAGTTGTTCGGGCAGGGCCGCGACGGTCGAGGCGATGCGGTCGCTGTAGCCGGCCGCCAGGATGCTGCCCGCCAGCGCGATGCCGACCGCGGCGCCGACTTCGCGGGCGGCGTCGTTGACCGCGGCCGCCACACCGTGGTTGCCGGTCGGCACCCCGGAGACGATCGCGGCGGTCGCGGGTGCGGTGGCCAGACCGATGCCGGTGCTGGTGATCAGCAACGGCCACACCAGATCCGCGTAGGTGCTGTCGGGGGACAGGTGCGCGACCGACAGCAATCCGATGCCGAGCGTGAGCAGGCCGAGCACGGTGGGCACGCGCAGGCCGAACCGCTCGGCCAGCCGGGGCGCGATGGGGGAGAGCAGCATCATCGGCCCGATCATCGGCGCCATCGCCACCGCCGACCACAGCGGGCGGTATCCCAGGATCAGCTGCATGTACTGCACGATGAGCAGGAACAATCCGAAGGAGACCAGGAACTGGATCGCGACCGACAGTGCGCCGCTGCCGAATCCGCGCCGCAGGAACAGGCGCACATCCAGTAGCGGATGCCGGGTTCGAAGCTCGACCACCACGAACGCGGCGCCCGCCAGCAGCGACCCCGCGAGCGCGATCCACGGCACGGGATGCGTCCACCCGCGCGCGGGAACCTCGACCATGGCCAGCACGAGCAGCCCGACCGCGAGGCTCGACAGCGCCGATCCGAGCAGGTCGAACGGCGGCCGCGCGGGGTCCGCGGATTCGGGCAGCGTGCACGACGCGATCGCCAGCACCGCGCCGGCGATACCCATCGCCAGCGGGATCGACTGCCACGACCAGTGTTCCACCAGCAGCCCGGATCCGATGATGCCCACCACCGCGCCCGCGCCGGCCATTCCGGCCCAGATGCCGACCGCCACCCCGCGCCGCGATTCCGGGAAACTCGCGGTCAGCAGCGACAGGGTCGAGGGCATCACCAGCGCCGCGCCGACACCGGCCACCGCGCGGGCGGCGATGAGCCAGCCCACCCCGTCCACGAACACCGGCACCAGTGAGGCGGCGGCGAAGATCGCCAGACCGACGACCAGCGCGGCGCGGCGGCCGTACCGATCGCCGAGCGCTCCGCCCGGCAGCACCAGGCAGGCCAGCGCCAGGGTGTAGCTGTCCACGATCCAGGTCAGGTGCTGCTGGGTCGCGCCGGTCGAGGACGCGATCTGGGGCAGCGCGGTGTACAGCGCCGCCATCGACGCGATGATGAGAACGATTGCCAGACAGGACAGTACGAGCGTCCAGCGCTGCAGGGGCGAGAGTCGGGCCTGGCCGGAATTCATCGGCGTCTCCCAGTGGTACCGAAGGTAGCGTTACGCTACTACCAGTAGCACACTTGGGAGGGGTGACGGTAGAATTACCAGTAATACAACCGGTAATGGCGACGGTATCGAGCGCGAGGCCGAAAGGCTCTCGTCGGAAACCGTTTTCGCGGTCGCGGGCGACGCCGAGGACGATCCACGGAAGGTGCGATCGCGTGCCCTCCTGCTGCGGGCGGCCACCACGCTGTTGAGTACCGGTGGCATCGAAGCGGTGACGATCGAAGCGGTCACCCGGATCTCGAAGGTCGCTCGCACCACGCTGTATCGGCACTTCGACAGCGCCGCCCATCTGCGCGCCACCGCCCTGCGGGAATTGCTGCCGCCGGTCGTCCGCACCCGCGACAGCGGAACCCTGCGCACCCGCCTGATCGACCTGATCACCCGTCAGGCCGCGGTCATCAACGACGCGCCGATCCATGTCACGACCCTGGCGTGGCTCGCCACCGCCGATCACGCCGATTACGGTGCGGCCCCGGCATTCACCTCGTTGCGCGAGCGGATCATCGAGCAGTACCGCCGGCCCTTCGACGAGGTGTTCGACAGTCCCGAGGCCCGCGAGCTGGTCCGCGACGAGGATCGGGCACTGGCCCTGGCCCAGCTGGTGGGGCCGATCGTCTTCCAGCGGCTGGTCGGCGGCGAGGCCGTCGCCGAGGCCGAGTGCGTCCGCCTGGTCGACGATTTCCTGGCCGCTCGCACCGCGCGCGACGGGCAGCCGAAAACCTGACGGCCACCGGTGATCTCGACCGTTTCAGGCGTAACCGCCGTGAGAGATCCGGTGCGGGCCGGTGCGTTCGTGACCGGTCGCAACCGTTCAGCGAACGAGTGCGCACCCGGGCCGGTCCCGGTGAGTGGGACCGATGTTCGGGCCGGATCGCCACCCGATAACGTCAAGGGCGTGAGTTCGCCTAGACGTGTCAACAAGGGTCCGGCCGCCGCCGCGGAGAACCGCGCCGCGCTGTTGGAGGCCGCACGCGGCGCTTTCGCCGCGCACGGGCTGAACGTGCCGCTCAGTCTGATCGCGCGGGCCGCGGGCGTGGGGCAGGGCAGTCTGTACCGGCACTTCCCCAATCGCGAGGCGATCATCCTGGCGGTCTTCCGGGAGAACATCGAGCAACTCGAGGCGATCGCCGCCGACGTGGATGCCACGCTCGACGAGCTCCTGGACCAGATCTTCGAGCAAATGACCGCGGTCACACCGCTTTTCGACTCGCTCGCCGGGGCCGATCTCAACGATTCCCGACTGGCCGAGTCGATCGCGCGGCTCTACGGCCTGCTGGGTGACAAGCTCGCCGACGAGACCCGGCGCGGCAGCATCCGCGCCGACGCGACCGCGGAGGAGATCTTTCTCGCGGTCGGCATGCTCGGGGCGCTGCTGAACCGGACGCCCGAGGATCAGCGGGAGTCGATCGCCGGCAAATCCTGGCAGCTGCTGTTGCGCTCGCTGCGGCACTGACCTGCTGCGGCGCACGCGTAGGCGAAACGGCAGATTTTCCCTTTCCTCGCGATTTCGCTCTTGACGCGAGGCGGTGAGGGCGGACACACTACTGTCCGGTAACCGGACATGTCCGTCCGGTTGTGGGCAGGAACACTCGCCGCCGCCGACCGGCTCGTCACCGGTCGCTCGATCCTGTCGGATCATGGCCCGGCGCAGTGCATTTCGAGGGGAAAAAGTTGAGAAGAGCACGTACGATCGCCCCGATGCTGTCGGCGATCGCGGCGCTGTCGGTCGCCTTCGCGTCCACGACGGTGCCCGCGCCCCCGGCGCACGCGGCCGTCGATTCGTTCTACACCTACCGCGGCGCCACGCCCCTGGGCGATCTCGCCCCGGGCACCGTGCTGGCGACCCGGACCCTGAGCTATCACATCGCGGCCATCCCCACCCCGATCACCGCGATCCAGCTGCTGTACCGCACCACCGACGCCCTGCAGCGGCCGATCGCCAACGTCACCTCGGTGCTGTTGCCGCCCGGCGGCGTCGATCCCGCCAAAGCCGTTGCCTACCAGTCATTCTACGATTCGCTCAGCCCCGAGCACGGTCCGTCGCGGTCGATCGCCGGTGATCTGAGCCTGGGCAACATGGTGCTGGGGTCGGAGAGCATCCTGCTCGCGGACATCCTCGCGCGCGGTTACGTCGCGATCGTCGCCGACACCGAGGGCCCCTCGGCCGACTTCGCGGCCGGGCCCGAATACGGCATGACCACCCTGGATTCGATTCGCGCCGCGACCCGTTCGCTCGAGACCGGGCTCAACGCCGAGACCCGCGTCGGGCTCGTCGGCTACTCCGGCGGTGCGATCGCCACCAACTGGGCCGCCGCGCTCGCCCCCGAATACGCGCCCGACGTCAACGACAAGCTCGTCGGCGCCACTCAGGGCGGGCTGCTGGTCAATCCGGCGCACAACCTGCGGTACGTCAGCGGCAGTCTGGGCTGGGCCGGCGTGGCCGGTATGGCGATCATCGGCATCGGGCGTTCCTACGACATCGATCTCGCGCCGTACCTGAACGATCGCGGCCGCCAGGTCGTCGCGGCCATGCACGACGCGTCCATCGCCAACGTGCTGTTCCAGTACCCGGGCCTGACCTGGGCGCAGATGGTCAAGCCCGAGTACGCGGACCCGAACAGCGTGCAGGTGCTGGTCGACACCGTCGACAAGGTCAACCTCGGATCCGCGGCGACGCCGACCATTCCGCTGTACATCGCCCAGGGCGCCGGCGGCGACATCGAGGGCACGCCCGGCAACAATCCGACGGTCGGACGGGGTGACGGCGTCATGGTCGCCGGCGATGTCCGCGGCCTGGTGCGCCAGTACTGCGCCACCGGGAACACCGCCGTGGAGTACCACGAGTACGCCGATCTCAGCCATATCCCCACCCTGGCCGTGTGGACGACGGGGGCCATGGCCTGGATCGACGCGCGATTCGCCGGTCTGCCCGCCGGATCGAATTGCGCCGGAGTCGCCCCGGGCAACCCGATGACGGCGGACCTGTAGTCCGTTCGTTCACACCGCGAGTGCCGCAACAGTATTCGGGCTGTTGCGGCACTCGGTGTATCCGGGGCACGGTGTTCGGCACGGGTGAGTGTCGCAGGATGAACCGTCACTGTGACGATCGCTGCGTGGGGGTGTGGATGATCGGCTTCGGCCGGCGACACGGCCCGGGGCTCGTATCCAGGCGATCATCGAAATAAACGCCGTTCACTATTTATCGTGCCGAATGAATGGCCGGTCGCGGTAGTCGCGAATCCCCGTGGGACATCTCGAACCATTCTTATGGACATATGTCTGGACACCGCTATGCTTTGGAGTCGGAGGGTAAGTCGGCGAACCGCCGTCGTGGCCTCTCTCATTGTGCGATGGAAGGGAATTCGATGAAGACACGGCTCAACTGCCCCTGCGGCGAGTACATCCGGGGCGTCGACGAGGAAGATCTCGTGACCAAGACGCGTAAGCACCTGGCCGAGGCGCATCCCACCCACGACTACTCGCGCGACGAGATCCTGTTCATCGCGTACTGAGTTCCGCTCGAGTGCCGATGGCACTCATATCGGTTGTTGTGCAACACATTACGCACGCTCCGCGGTTCGGTTCGTGCGGGTCGATCGCGGGTTCGGTTCCCCGGCAGAAAACTGCTCACTAATCTGGAATGATGTCTGGAATGTGGTCCAACTCATATGGTAGCGTCACGGCGTAGCCCGCGAACGCCGCCCGCGCGAAGTTCGTTTCCTCGTCCACGTGGTTCGGCGAGGCGGCCGGTGAGAATCCGAATTCGCCCCGTGTGAACCTCGAAGTAGAACAGCGACGCCGGAATCCATGACACAGAACAATGACGCCAATTCCCGGCTCCGGACCGTGTTCGAAACCGAATCCGGCGATATGCCCGCCGGCCCGCCGAAACCGGCGGAGGTACTGCGGCGGAATTTCGCCGACACCGTGCTCTCGAGCATCGCCACCCTCGGGCGCGCACTCCGCATGGGCGCGCACGCGGTTGCGATCGGAGCTTCCGACCTCGCACACGGCCGATTCCAGGTCCGCGAAACCCTGGTGCAGGCTTGGTTTCTCATCCGGGTCACCGCGATCCCGAGCATCCTGATGGCCATCCCGTTCGGGGTCATCGTGTCGGCTCAGGTCGGCAATATCGTCACCCAGCTCGGCGCCGACTCGATGATCGGCGCGGCCGGCGGACTCGGGGTGATCAAACAGGGTGCGCCCATGGCGACGGCGATGTTGCTCGGTGGCGCCGGCGCCGCGGCCATCGCCGCCGATCTTGGCGCGCGGACCGTCCGCGAGGAGATCGACGCCATGCGCGTGATGGGCGTGGATCCGGTGCAGCGGCTCGTCGTGCCGCGCATCGCGGCCATGATGCTGGTGGCGCCGCTGCTCAACATTCTCATCGTATTCGTCGGCATCGCTTCGGGTTTCGCCGTCGCGGTCACCGCGCTCGAGGTGACTCCCGGCAGCTACTGGCAGTCGTTCGGGTCCTTCACCACCCCGATCGACGTGTGGGTCTCGCTCGTCAAGGCCACGCTGTTCGGATTTCTGGTGGTGATCGTCGCGTGCCAGCGCGGGCTCGAGGCCAAGGGTGGACCGCGCGGGGTCGCCGACGGCGTCAACGCCGCGGTCGTGATGTCGGTGGCCGCGGTCGTGGTGCTCAATACCGCTATCACCCAGGTGGTTACGATGTTCCTGCCCGTGAGGATGGCGTGATGGCCGCGCCGTACCGGCCCGCCGGACTGCGCTGGGCCATTCGCTTCGAACGCCGCCTGCAACCCATGCGGCCGATCGACGCGCTGGGCTTCGTCCTCGGATTCTGCTGGCAGGTGCTGTCCTCGGTGCCGTACACGCTGATGCACTATCGACGCCAGACGATCTCGGTCATCACCGACATGACCTGGGGCCGGGGTTCGATCATCATCGGCGGCGGCGTCGTGCCGCTCATGCTGCTCATGGGCGCGGCGATGGGCGCTTCGATCGGTATCGAGGCCTACAGCGCGCTCAACCTGCTGTCGCTGGGGCAGCTCAGCGGTCTCATCTCCGCCTTCGGCGTCACCCGCGAACTGGCGCCCATCGCCGCGGGAGTCGGCTTCGCCGCCCAGGCGGGCTGCCGGATGACCGCCGAGATCGGCTCGATGCGCATCTCCGAGGAGATCGACGCCCTCGAATCGCTCGGCATCCGGTCGGTGCCGTTCGTGGTCACCACCCGCGTGATCGCCGGAATCATCGCGGTGGCACCGGCTTTCGTCGTCGCGCTGATCCTGAGCTATTTCTCCTGCGAGGTGATCGTCACCGTCGTGCACGGCACGCCGTCGGGCACCTACGACCACTACTTCGACCAGTTCGTACTGACCTGGGACGTGTTCGCCGCGACGGTGAAGGTCATGATCTTCGCGGTCGCCGTCGTACTGATCCACTGCTACCAAGGCTTTTTCGCGACCGGTGGTCCCGAGGGCGTCGGCATCGGATCCGGGCGCGCCATCCGCGCGAGCCTGGTCTCGATCATCGCCCTGGACATGGTCGCCACGATCCTGCTGTGGGGCTTCCAGTCCCCCATCACATTCACGGGGTGAGCCCATGCCCGAATACACCCTTCCCGGAACCGAAGTCGGACCTCGGCGTGCCCGCATCCTGGGCGTGTGCGCGGTCGCGATCGCACTGGTCGCGGGCGCGAGCTGGTGGGCGACACCGGAAACCGCGCCGGCCGACGGCATCGACATCGCGCTGATGGTCGGCTACGTCGGTGAGGGCATCGGCCCCGGCACCGACGTCCGGCTCGACGGCGTGCGGGTCGGCTCGGTCACCACGATCGAGTTCGCCCGCCAGGGTCAGCGCCGAATCGATTTGAACCTGAAGCGATCTCAGCTGTTCGGGCTCACCGACGCGCTGTCGGTCGACTACGTGCCGGGCAATCTGTTCGGCATCAGCACGCTGGAATTGCACCCCGACGCCGCGGGAGAATTGCTCGAGGACGGATCGATCGTCGATCTCACCGGCGCCGGGGCGAACCGCCTGCGCGACGCGACCCTGGCGGCGCTGCTGAACTCCACGGGCGATCTGACCCAGCAGGTGCTGACCCCGCAGCTCACCGAACTGCTGCACAAGTTCGCGCGCGATCTGGGCGCGTTCACCCCACTGCTACAGGCGATCGGCACCACCGCGCGGTCCTATGTCGAGACCGCCCAGCGTCCGTCCGCGGAACTGTTCGAACGCTACGGCGCCGCCCTGGCCGGGGTGCCGCCCATGATCACCGGCGGCCTGACCGTGCTGCACGCCAGCTACGACAACGGCTACCTGCGCGAGGAGGAGCACATCGCCAAGTTCGCCTACATGTGGCCGAGCGTGCAGAACGAACTGCTGCCCGCGGTGACCGCGCTGTTCGGCACGGCCCGACCGTATTTCAGCGGATTGCTGCCTGTACTGACGATGATCCTGGACCGCGTCGCCGGCTCGGTACCCGATCCCCAGGGCGCCGCGGCGCAGTCCGACGAGCTGGTGGAGCGCCTCGCGCGCGCCTTACGGCCCGGCGCGGACGGACCGGTACTGGACGTGCGGGTCGACCTCGACCTGGTCCCCGGGCTGGCCGCGCCGCTGGCGGCCGCGGGCCTTCCGGGTCTGAACGGGGGACAGCCGTGAGCACCCGAGCGCTGTTCGTGCGCGTCCTGCTCGCGGTCGCGGCGATGGTCCTCGTCCTGGCGGGGGTGTTCAGTCTGATCACCCGGCCGGTCGACGGGGAAACCGACACGCACACCGCCATGTTCACCGATGCGAACGGATTGCGGCCCGGCGACGACGTGCGCCTGTACGGGGTGCAGGTCGGCAAGGTGGTCGGCGTGGATCTGGCCGGCGCGCTGGCCCGGGTGCGGTTCACCGTCGTCGCGGATCGTCCGCTGTTCACCAACACCAAGGTCGCGGTCCGCTATCAGAACCTCACCGGCTTCCGGTACCTCGAGATCGACCAGCCCGAGCAACCCGGCGAACGCCGCGGCGCGGCAACCACTTTCGGTGTCGACGAGACGATCTCGGCCTTCGACATCACCACCCTGTTCAACGGCCTGCAGCCGGTGCTGCGCGAACTCTCACCGGCGGATCTGAACCAGTTCACCACCAGCCTGCTGGCGGTGGTCGAGGGCAACGGCACCGGGTTGGGGCCCGCGCTGGGCGCGATCGACAAGCTCAGCCGGTACGCCTCGGATCGGCAGACGATCCTGAGCACGCTGGTGGCCAACCTGTCCCGCGTCTCCGAGCACATCGGCGGGGACTCCGGCAACGCGGTCAAGCTGCTGAGCAGTCTCACCGACCTGTTCGTCGTCATCGCCGAGAAACTGCCCGGGCTGGTGGACTTCTCGAATCAGATTCCCCCCGTACTGCAACCGCTGCGGAGCATGCTGACCGTCCTCGGGCTCACCGGAGCCCGAGACCGGGATCTGGACGCCCTGCTCAAACAGGCGTTCCCCGACCCGTACGACGCGGTCGCGGTGTTCGAGCGGATGCCCGGGCTGATCCAGTCCGTCACCGCCGCGCTGCCCGCGACCGGGCCGGGCGCGCAACCGGCGTGCTCGCACGGTGACGCCGTGGCGCCCGAGCCGCTCCGAGTCCTGATCGCCGGCCAGAGGATCGTGCTGTGCAATTCCTGAAACGTCGCGCCCGCACCGGCGGCGAACCGCGAAACACCGACCTGCGCTGGGGAATCGGCGGACTGTGCGCGGTGGTCGTGCTGGTTGCCGCCATCGGCGTCGTCTACCTCACCGGCACGACCCCCGAGCGCACCTACCGCGCCGAACTGACCCAGGCCGGAACGATCCGCGTCGGCGATGACGTGCGGATCGCAGGCATCCCGGTGGGGAAGGTGACGTCGCTGACCCTGCTCACCGATCGCGTCGCCATGGAATTCACCGCGCGCAGTGAGGCTTTCATCGGCGATCAGAGCGTGCTCGACATCCGCATGCTCACCGTCGTGGGTGGCTACTACCTCGCCGTCGAGCCCGCCGGAACCGAATCCCTCGGTTCCGGGATCATCCCGCGCGAGCGGGTCGGCATCCCCTACAACCTCACCGCGGCGTTCCAGGACGCGGTCCGCCCGGTGCGCGAGGTCGACGGCACGGTGCTGCGCCAGAATCTGGCACAGCTCTCGGCCTCGCTGGACAAGAGCCCGGAATCGGTGCGCTCGGTGGTGCAGGCCGCACAGGATCTGGTCGGCCTCCTCGACCGCCAGAACAGCGACATCTCGCGCACCCTGACCTTCGCCGACGAATACCTCACGGCCATGCGCCAGAACTCCGATGTGCTGGCGCGGCTGATCGTCACCCTGGGCACGATGGTGAACATCATCCAGAACAACAAAACCCAGGTCGCCAACGCGCTCAACGATCTGGCGGCGGTGCTGCTGGATCTCGCGCCGCTCGGCACCGCCTGGGACCGGGGATTGAAGGAGCGCGCCCAACCGCTCGCCGACGCGATCCCGCCGCTGGAACAGCTCGTCACCCGGCTGGGGGAGCTGGTCGAATCGTTGAAAGCGATGGGCGACAAGCTGTTACCGCTCATGCCCGCCGGTGACGGGATCACCGTCGATCACTCCGCGACGACTCTGCGGGGCGTCTGCGTCCCGATCCCGGGAGGGGCGTGTTGATGCTGCACAAGATTCTCGGCTCCCGCGCGGTGATGTCCGCCGCGGTCGTGCTCGTCGTGATCGCCGCGGGCACGATCGCCCTGACCGCCGGGCGGCAGTCCCCGCCGACCCGTTCCTACTGCGCCGATATGCCCGACAGCATCGGACTGTACGAGGGCAGCGCGGTCACCGTGCTCGGCGTGCGCGTCGGCGAGGTGACGGGCATCGACCTCGAGGGCGCCGTGGCGCGGGTGCGATTCACCGTCCGCGCCGACCGCACCCTGCCGGTGGACGTCGGCGCGGTCACCGTGAGCGACACCCTGCTCGCGGACCGCACCCTCACCCTGGTCGGTGACGAGCCGACGGGCGAGGGCTGGAACCCGGGGCACTGCATCACCAGAACACTGACGCCGAAAAGCATGTCCGAGACCTTCGACGCGCTGGCCAACCTGGCCGATGAACTCGAGGGCGCGGGCGATCCCGCCGAACGGGACGCGCTGGGGGCGGGGTTGAACGCGCTCGACCGGGCCACCGACGGAACCGGCGATCAGATCAACGCGATCATCCGGCAACTGGGCGTCGCGCTGGCCGCTCCCGACGCCGCCATCGGGCACGTCGGCGCGCTGCTGGACGCGCTGGCCGAACTCACCCATCGGGCACGCGGGGGCTGGTCGCAGGTGCGCGAGACGATCACCGGTCTGCCGCAGTCCTTCAACGACATCAACGTCATCGCGTTCCCGCCGATCATCGATCTGGTCGAGGCGCTGAGCAAGACGCTGCCCCAGATCAACGACGTCATCGTGATGTTCGGCTCGCCCACGCTGCGCGCCCTGGATTCGGTGCAGAATCTGGCGGGCCTGATCTCCGCGGGGGTGGGTTCGCTGCGCGATCTGATAGCGATGGTTCCGGCCATCGCGGGTGGGTTCGCCACGGCCGCCGACCCGGCGACCGGGCAAACCCGTATTGGTTACGCGCCACCGAATATCGCTCTCGGTCAGTCGGATTCGGCCGCGGTGTGCGCCGCGGTGCAGGCGATCACCGGGCAGCAATGCCGGGCGAGCTCGAACGGAGACATCACGGTGCCGATGCTGCCCGCCCTGCTGAGCGCGGTGAGCGCGCGATGACCCGGGGTACCGTGACCCGCCGCCGCATCGGCGCGGCGCTGATCTCGATCCTGGCCGTGGTGCTCACCGGATGTGGCTGGCGGCCTTCGGAAATCACCGTGCCCGGCGCGGGCGTCGATGGCCCGACCTACGCCCTGCGGATCGAGTTCGCCGACGTGCTCAACCTGCCGCCGGGGGCAAAGGTGTTCGCCGATGGGGTGCGGGTCGGCGAGCTGACCGGGCTCACGCTCGTCGATCCGAATCCGGCCGCGTCCACCGTGACCGGCCGGCGGGGATACGTGGTCGCCGAGATCGAGCTGCGCACCTCGGTGCGCCTGCCCGCCGATACGAAAGCCGCACTGCGGCAGGAGACTCCGCTGGGCGATGTGCACATCGCGCTGAGCGTGCCCGCCGACGCGGCGGGCGCGGTGCTCGAGCCCGGGGCCACGATTCCCCTCGCGCAGACCGTCGCGGCGCTGCCCATCGAGGACATCTTCGCCGGGTTGTCCGCGTTCGTCGGCAGCGGCGCGGTGACCGACATTCAGACCATCGTCACCACCATGAACGGCGTCATGCCCGAGAACCCTTCGGACACCGCGCGATTGGCGGGACTGCTCGGCGCGGACCTGACCGGTCTGGGGGAGAACCTGAACTCGGTCGACGTGCTCCTGGACGGGCTCGCCGCCACCGGTGATCAGGGGCTCGTGCAGAACCTGCCGATGTTCGACGTGCTGCTGACCCCCTACGGGGTGCAGCACACCGTGGACACCATCAACGCCGAGATCGGGATCATCTTCGTGCTCACCGCGCTGGGGCCGGTCGCGCCGAGCCTGACCTGGCTCGCGCCGATGGTGCAATCGCTCGACGGCACCGCGCGCGCGATCGTGCCCATGCTCTTCGGCGCCCATCCGCTGGACACCGATTCGCCCTCCACGGTGAAGAAGCTCGTCGACCTCATCCAGAACAAGATCATTCCGTTCACCGAGCGCGGCCCGAAGGTGAACATCGTGGGCGTGAACACCACCCCCGCGATCGGAGCGGTCTCGCCCGAGGAACAGACCGGTCGAATCCTGGACACCCTGCGGATGATCGGAGCGGTGCGATGAATGTTCGTGCGGCAGTGTCGTTGTCGGCGATCGTCGCCGTGCTGATCGCCGGGGTGGCCTACATGGCATTCGGCGTGCTGCACATCGATCCGCGGCGCGGCTACTTCGACGCCGAACTGCTGCTCGACGATTCGGGCGGACTCGGGCCGAACGCGCCGATCCTGCTGGCCGGGGTGCAGGTCGGGCGAACGGAGTCGGTCAGCAAGGACGCCGCCGGTGTGCTCGTGCGCCTGCGTATCGAGGACCGCTACCGGATCCCGCTGTCGAGCACGGTGCGGATCGAGCAGCTCTCCGCGCTCGGCGAACCGTACGTGCAGTTCGCGCCGGCCACCACCGACGCGCCGTATCTACAGGACGGGCAACGGATTCCGGCCGATCGCGTCCGCATGCCGATGACCATCACCGCGCTCTCGGCGAAGCTGGTGCGCCTGCTCGCGCAGTTCGATCCGGCGGTCATCTCGAATCTGGTCGGTACGTTCGACACCGCGTTCACCGGCACCGAGTCGTCCGTGCAGACCCTGCAGCGGTCGACATCCCTGCTGGCCGCGGCGCTGCTGAGCCGGACGGCGCCGGTGCGCCAACTGTTCGAGGACATCCAGACCCTCGGTGGCGACATCGACTGGCTGGGGCCCTCGCTCGCCACTGCGGGACCGGAGTTCGGCGCGTTCGGCACCACCCTGAACAAGATCGTGGAGTCGGGTTCGGCCCTGGCCGAGAGCCGTCCGGTCACGGCGTATTTCACCGACGGCGGCCTGGTGCCGTTCCTGCGGGAGCTGACCGAGGTGCTCGCCCGCATCGGGCCCGACGCCGCGCGCCTGGGCCCGATGCTGCAGCCGGTGGTCGCCGACGCGGTGAACCGGGCGCCGCCCCTGGATATCGGCGCGCTGCTCGGGCAGGCGCTGCAGGGCGTCGACGCCGACGGCACCCTGCACTTCCGGCTCGGCGTCAAGTAACCCACTCGGACACAGCACATTCCGGTGAGAGGACCACAGCGATGACAACACCCACCGATTCGGACGCCGCGACGACCACGGATACCGAGGCCGGCCCGGGACCTTCGACGCCGGAGTCCGGCCCGGCGGAGGCGGGGGTGGGAACCGCTTCGGAAGCCGCTGCGGGCAAGACGGATCCGGCCCCCGCTGCTGGAACGGTGCCGGCGGCGGACAGCGCCGCGACCCCGCCGGTACTGGCGAAGACCACGCCGACGCGTACCGCACCGGCCCGATCGGCGTCCGCACCCGCACCGGACGATGGCCCGCGCTCGATCTCCATCTCGCTGGCCACATTACGGAAAGCGCTGGTCCTCCTACTGCCGCTGGTGGTGATCATCGTGCTCGGAGCGCTCTACAACTCCGCGCGATCCGAACTGGCCGACCGCGACGCCAAGGCCGCCGACGACCGCCGCGCCCAGCAGATCGCGACGGACTACGCGGTGGGAGCCTCGACCATCGACTTCCGTGACACCAAGGCCTGGCTCACACGCCTGCAGGCGGACACGACCCCGCAGCTGGCCGCGAAGTTCGACGCCACAGCCCCGCAACTGGAACAGATTCTGCTGCCGCTGCAGTGGACCTCCAAGGCCACCCCGCTCTCGGCCGCGGTCATCTCCGAGGCGGGCGGCATCTACAAGGTCAACGCCTACCTCGAGGTGAGCTCGACCAGCGCCCAGACCCCCGACGGCGCGACCACCACCGTCACCTACTCGCTGACGATCGACCGCAACGCGGACTGGAAGATCACCGAGGTCGGCGGCCTGCAGAACGCCTTCCCGGCGAAATGACCACCGCGACACCGACACTGCTCGTCCCGGTGGGCGGCTCGAACTTCGAGGTCCACCGCGCAGGCCCCGTCTCCACGGCCCAGCGCAACTCGGCCGTGCTGCTGCACGGGTTTCCACAGAGCGCGGCCTCCTGGCGCGCGGTGGCCGAGCACCTGAGCGCGTTCGGGATCACCAGTTACGCGCCGAATCAGCGCGGTTATTCCGCCGGCGCCAGACACGATTCGGTCGAGGCGTACCGCCTGAGCGAGCTGGTCGCCGACGTCGTGTCCCTGTGCGACGCACTCGAACTCGACACCGTCCATCTGGTCGGCCACGACTGGGGCGCGATCGTTGCCTGGGCAACCGCCGCCCGGCACCCCGAACGCGTGAGGTCCCTGACAGCGGTGTCGGTCCCGCACCCCGCGGCGTTCGACCACGCGATCCGCACCGATCCCGAACAACGGGAGATGTCAGCGTATTTCGGCCTCCTGGAACGTGACGGCACCGCCGACGCGCTCCTGATGGACGACGGCGCCGCCCTGCGCCTGGGCTACGGCGAGGCCGTCGCCCCCGACATCGCCGACGCCCACATTCGACTGCTTTCCGAACCGGGCGCGATGCCGGCCGCCCTGAACTGGTACCGCGCCCGCGACAACGATTGGCGCGACGTGCCCCCGGTGCACGTGCCCACCACCTACGTGTGGGGCGCCCATGACATGGCGGTGTCCCCGGCCGCCGCCCACGCCTGCGCCGCCCACGTCACCGGGCCCTACGAGTTCGTGGAACTTCCCGGTGTCGGCCACTGGGTCCCCGAAGCGGAACCCGCCCGCTCGAGCACCGCGATCATCCACCGCATCGTGGGCACCCACGGCCACTGACCCGGACCGGCGAGGTGGGGCCCGAAATCACCTGTGCGGCACCGTCGCGACGCGATCGCGGCGGGTCACGCGTCGGCCCAGGAAGCGGGCAGCGACTGCCATGAAGCCTGGGCTACCTCGTGCAGCCGTGGCCCCGGTGTGCCCAGGCGGCTCAGCTGGATGAGCCCCTGGGCGACCACGACGATGGTGGCCCCGTGTGCGGAAGCACCGGCCGCGTCATCGCCGAAATGGTCTGTGCGGCGCAGACGTTCGGCGACGCACTGCTCCATGGCCGCGATGGTGCGCGCCCCGATCGGGCGAATCTCGGGGACGCGGGTGGCCAATTCGGCCACGCTGTTGATCATCAGGCACCCGCGCTGGTCAGGGTGTGCGGCGCAGTCGGCGATGACCGCCTCGAACAGCGCTCGCACCGCGTCGCGCGCCGAGCCGGGTGCGCGGGACACGACATCGCGGACGAACGCTGCCCGCTGATCGCAGTAGCGGTCGAAGGCGGCCAGGAACAGGCCGCGCTTGGTGCCGTAGGCCGAGTAGATGCTGCCGTTGCCGACGCCGGTCGCGCGGGAGACGTCCTGCACCGACGTGCCGTCGAAACCCCGTGTCCAGAACAACTCCGTGGCGGCGTCCAGCAGCTCCGATTCGTCGAACTGTCGTGGCCGTCCCATAGCGGTCACCGTACCAACCGGCGTGCGCTGAACCACACCGCTTGTTCTGGAGCCGCGCCTCCAGAACAATGGATGACATGGCCACCAACAGCACCGACCAGACTCGCCGCCGCGTCGGCATCCTGCTGTTCGACGGCGTCAAGATGCTGGACTTCGCCGGGCCCGCCGAGGTTTTCGTGGAAGCGAATCAGGCCGTGTCCGGCTACGACGTGGTGCTCGTCTCGGCGGACGGGAACAGCGTGCAGACCTCCATCGGCGCGCGGATGGAGGTGACCTGCAAGGCGGCGGACGCCGGACGGTTCGATACGGTCATCATCCCGGGCAGCGAACTGCCGCCCTCCACCTTCGCCACGCCGGAGGTGCTCGCCGCGGCGCGGCAGCTGTCGTGGAACACTCGCCGGCTCGCCTCGATCTGCAGCGGCGCGGCGATCCTGGCCGAACTCGGCCTGCTGGACGGGCGGCGTGCGACCACGCACTGGAAGTTCGCCGCCGGGCTCGCGCGACGGTATCCGGCGGTGACGGTCGAACCGGACGCGATCTTCGTGCGCGACGGAAACCTGTACAGCTCGGCGGGTGTCGCGGCGGGCGTCGATCTCGCGCTGGCGTTGGTGGAGGAGGACTTCGGAGCCGACACCGCGCGCCGGGTGGCGCAACTGCTGGTGGTCTACATGCAGCGCTCGGGTGGGCAGTCGCAGTTCTCCGCCTCGCTGACCGGGCCCGCGCCCCGTAGTCCGCTCGTGCGCAAGGTCGTCGATCTGATCTGCGCGGACCCCGCGTTTCCGCACACCGTGCAGACCCTGGCCGACCACGCCTGCGTCAGCGTGCGGCATCTGGCCCGGCTCTTCCGCTCCGAACTCGAACGCACACCCGCCGAGTATCTCGCGTTCATCCGCTTCGGCGTCGCCCGGGACATGCTGCACGCCGGGCACAGCGTCACCGAAGCCGCGATGGAGGCGGGATACGGCAGCGCCGAGGCGCTGCGGCGCGCGTTCGTCGCGCGATTGGGGATCTCACCGCGCAAGTACCAGCAGCGATTCCGGTCCACCGGGGCCGTCGCCGCGCCGCATCCGGCCGCGGAGTTCCCGGCCGCCGTGTCCTGATCGGAGGTTTTCACGGCCGCTGGAGAGGGGTGCGAAACCGTTTGCCCGGAGGAAGCTGGATGGGGCGTTCTTCATCCGCACAACAGCTTCGGAAGGAATTCAGATGGCAGGCAATCCGCTCGGAATCGCGCTCGAGCAGGCGGCGCAGGAATTCGTGGACGCGACCTCGCAGCCGCCCTTCCTCTATCAGCTGCCGCCCGAGGAGGGCCGCAAGGCCGTCGACTCGGTGCAGGATTCGCCGATCGACAAGCCGGACATCGACGAGGAGTGGATCACCGTCGAGGGCGGTCCGACCGGTGCGGTGCGGGCTCGGATCGTCAAACCACGCGGCACGGACGAGACGCTGCCCGTCATCGTCTACACGCACGGCGCCGGTTGGGTGTTCGGCGACGCGCACACCCACGACCGCCTCGTGCGGGACCTGGCCGTCGGCGCCCACGCGGCCGTGGTGTTCCCGGAGTACGACCGCTCCCCGGAGGTGCGCTACCCGGTCGCCAACGAACAGTCCTACCGTGTCGCGCAGTGGGTTTCGGCCGAGGGCGCGACCAAGGGCCTGGATCCCGCGCGGATCGCGATCGCGGGCGATTCGGTCGGCGGCAACATGGCCATCGCGCTGACCCTCATGGCCAAGGAGCGCGGCGACCTGTCGTTCGTGCAGCAGGTGCTGTTCTATCCGGTCACCGACGCGAACTTCGACACCGAGTCCTACCGGCAGTTCGCCGAGGGCTACTTCCTGACTCGCGAAGGCATGCAGTGGTTCTGGGACCAGTACACCACCAGCGCGGACGAGCGCGCCGAGATCACCGCTTCGCCGCTGCGGGCCACCACCGAGCAGCTGGCGGGTCTGCCGCCCGCCCTGGTGATCACCGGTGAGGCCGACGTGCTGCGCGACGAGGGCGAGGCGTACGCCGCCAAGCTGCGCGCCGCCGGTGTGCCGGTGACGCAGGTGCGCTACGGCGGCATCATCCACGACTTCGTCATGGTGAATTCGATGCACGACACCCACGCCGCGAAGGCCGCTGTGGCACAGGCGGTCTCGGTGCTGCGGGCCGCCCTGCACGAGTCCTGATCCGCACGACAACCCACAGGGAAGGTAGCCGTGAGCTCCGAAAACAATCCGACCATCGTGCTCGTGCACGGGGCGTTCGCCGATTCCTCCAGCTGGAACGGTGTGGTGGCGAACCTGCGTGAGCGGGGATATTCCGTTGTCGCCGCGGCCAATCCGCTGCGCGGGCTGAGTTCCGACGCCGCGTACGTCGGCTCGGTCCTGGACTCGATCGGGGGTCCGGTGGTGCTGGCCGGGCACTCCTACGGCGGCAGTGTCATCACCGTCGCCGCGGCCGGGAAGACGAACGTCACCGCGCTGGTCTACATCGCGGCGTTCATCCCCGCCGAGGGTGAGAGCGCGCTCGAGCTGACCGACAGGTTCCCCGGCTCGACGCTCGGCCCGGCCACGAGCCCGGCCCAATACCCGCTCCCCGACGGCGAGTCCGGCACCGAGCTCTACATCCGCCAGGCCGAGTTCCCCGCCCAGTTCGCCGCCGACGTGGCACCCGAGACCGCCGCCCTGATGGCCGCGACCCAGCGCCCCGTCGCCCTGGCCGCCCTGCAGGAACCCGCCGCCGCGGCCGCGTGGCGGACCATCCCCGCCTACGCGCTGCTCACCACCAACGACAAGAACATCCCCGTACAGGCTCAGCGGTTCATGGCCGACCGGGCGTCCGCGAAGACCACCGAGATCGTGGCCTCGCACGCGGTGAGCGTGTCGGAACCGGATGCGGTAAGCGAACTGATCATCTCGGCCGCGGGCGCGTAGGCCCCGGCGGATCGCGGACGCGCTCCGCCGCCGGTGGCACGGGCGCGTCCCCGAGATCGATCGTGCGGAAACGGACGACCTCGGCCATTCAGCAGCAGGTGCGCATCGTGGCTGATAGAACCGCGTGATGGGTAAGCTGACAGCCAAGAAAAAGGCTCGACGAAAGACCCGTCAAGCCAAGAGCCTCCACGGAGGCGGGTATCTGCCGCAGTGGGAGATTCCCCAGGAGGTCCTGCCGTTCGCGCCACCCGACTGGGTGCAGGACACCGAAGCCTACGAGCGGGACGTGGCCCGATGGATATCCTGGGACGGTCCGTGTGGCGTCCCGGTTTCCGCGGAACCGACCGACAGCGTGCGCGAGTTCCTGCTCGGAGGTCTCACCTCGTTGGAGGGCTTCGACGCTCGTGAACAGGCGTTCGTCCTCGCTGCGGAAGCGTTGTCCGAGCGGTTGTTTCCTCGTGGGTGGCGTTTCAGCAGCAGCGACTCGAGTCAGTACGGCCTGTACTGGGCGTATCCACCCTCGACATATTCCGAGGCCGACGGGGAAATCGAGCCGATGACGACCTTCCAGGCGGACACGTCCGACGCGGAGACCTTCGACGACTGCGAGTTCTCGATCATGGTTGCGGGGCATACGTGGGAGGCGGGGGAGTGGCCGGTGGAAACCCTCGACGAGTTCTTCGCGAACATAGACGCCGTCGAGCGCCACCGCGCGGGCGACGACCTCTACGACCTGCCGTTCGACTACGACGGAAGTTACGTGCTTCACCACCGTCGGATTACCGACTCCGAGAACTAGTTTCCGGACCCCGCCGGCACTCAGGCCAGCCCGGTCGACCGTGTGGGCTGGGGTGCGAAGTACGACGCCACCGCGTGCCGGAACCAGCGCTCGCGCGAGCGCAACGCGCGCCGGCTGACCTCCGCGGTGGGAACGATCCGATCGAACCCGTGCCAGCATCCCGGATAGATCTCGAAATCGACGGGGACGCCCGCGTCCCGGAGCTTGTGGACATAGGCGGCGGTCTCGTCCAGGAACGGCTCCAGATCCCCGACGTAGGTGAAAGTCGGTGGCAGACCGCGCAAGTCGGTCGCCCGGGCCGGCGCGGCGTAGATCGGCACGTCGTCGCGCAGGTGCCCGCGGCCCAGGTACAGCCGCCAGGCCGAGCGCAGTGTCGTGCTGTCCAGTAGGGGAGCGTCGTTGTTCACCGCCGACGGGGTCGTGACCCGGTCGTCGAGCATCGGGTAGATCGGCAGCTGGAACGCGACGTTCACCTCGCCGCGGTCGCGGGCGAGCAGGGTCAGCGCGGCGGTCAGGCCGCCGCCCGCGCTCTCCCCGCCCACCGCGATCTGATCGTCGCGCACGCCGAGGCGAGCCGCGTTGTCGCGCAACCAGATCAGGGCGTCGTAGGCGTCGTCCAATGCCGCGGGGTAGGGGAGTGCGGTGCTCAGGCGATAGGCGGGGGCCACGATCACGCAGCCGGTGGCGGTGATCATCCGGCGGTAGAACGCGGCGTCTTGCTCGGGGGAGCCCAGGGCGTATCCGCCCCCGTGGAACCACAGCAGCCCGGTCGCGTCGCGCGCAGGCGTCAGTGGGGAGTAGACCATCACGCGCAACCGTGAGCCGTCGGCGCGCGGAATGTGGAACTCCCGTACGCGCATGGTGCGCGGCCTGCGCCGATACGCGACCGCCGTGACCCGCCCCAGCGCGAGGCTGCCCCGGCGCAGCCGGGCATCGCCGATCCGGGAACCGAAGCGGCGCAGCACGAGCCCTGTCCGGCGTAGCTGCGGATCGATCATGTCAGCGGTGATTCTCATGTCTTCCTCTCCGGTCGGCGTCGACGCTACAGCGATTATGGACGGTTCTATGGACAGCTGTACAGGCTGGGGAGGGGGGCGCCTCGCCCGGCTCGGCACCGGCAATGGACCGGCCACCCTTGCGCTGGAACGTTGTCGGAAATAGTATCCGGACATATGTCCGTATAGCTGTCCGAGTTAGTCGAGATGTCCCGCGCGGCACTCGGCCGCCGTCGGCGCCCCGTCCCCGAATCGCTTCCTCGGTTCCGTACCTGTGAGGACATCCATGGCCTACGTGATCACCCAACGATGCTGCAACGACGCCAGTTGCGTGGTCGAATGCCCGGTCGACTGCATCCGACCGCGCCCGGACGAGGCCTCGTTCGCCACCGCCGAGCTGCTGCACATCGACCCCGACACGTGCATCGACTGCGGCGCGTGCGTGGAAGCGTGCCCGGTGGACGCGATCTTCGCCGCGGACGAACTCCCCGACGCGCTGTCTCGGTACGCCGAGATCAATGCCGACTACTTCGCGCACAACCCACTCGAATCCGACATCACCGCGGCCGCGACTCCGCTGCGCCTGCCGCGCGAGGCCGCACCCCTGCGGGTCGCGATCGTCGGCACCGGACCCGCGGCCTGCTACGCCGCCGAACAGCTGCTCGGGCGCGGGCGGGTCGAGGTCGACCTGTTCGACAAATCCCCCGCGCCCTGGGGGCTGGCGCGCTACGGCGTAGCGCCCGACCATCCCGAAACCCGGGGCGTGATCGATCAATTCAACGCCGCGTTCAAACGCGACGCGGTCCGCATGCACCTCAACGTCGACATCGGGCGCGACATCACCCACGCCGAACTGCTCGAGCACTTCCACGCGGTGATCTACGCGGTCGGGGCCCCCGGTGATCGCCGGCTCGGCATCGCCGGTGAGGATCTGCCCGGAAGTCATTCCGCCACCGAGTTCGTCGCCTGGTACAACGGGCATCCGGACCGCGCGGACCGCGTATTCGATCTCTCGGGTGAGCGCGCGGTCGTCGTCGGCAACGGCAACGTCGCGCTGGACGTCGCCCGCGTGCTGACGGTCGACCCGGACCGGTTGGGGCGCACCGACATCGCCGACCACGCACTGGAAGCGTTGCGGCACAGCGCCGTTCAAGAGGTTGTGCTGCTGGGCAGGCGGGGGCTCGTCCACGCGGCGTTCACCGGCCCCGAGTTCCTGGCCCTGGGCCACCTCGAGGGCGTGGACGTGATCATCGATCCGGCCGACATCGACGCCGAGGTCACCGCCGCCCTCGCCGATCCCGACACCGACCCGGCACTGCGCCTGAAACTGAGCCTGGCCGCCGAGTACGCGGCTCGCCCCCGCACGAGCGGGAACAAACGCATCGTCTTCCGGTTCCTGGCCACCCCGCGCGAGGTCTCGGGCGATCAGCGCGCCACCGGGATTCGCGTCGAGCGCACCGGCGCCGCGGCCGATTTGCCGCCCACCGAGATCCTGGACGCGCGCTTGATCGTGCGCGCGGTCGGCTATCGCGGGGTCCCGGTGCCCGACGTGCCCTTCGACCCGGGAGCCGCCGTGATCCCCAACCGGCTGGGCCGGGTCGTGGACGCCCTGGGTGCGACCGTGCCCGGGGTCTACACCGCGGGCTGGATCAAACGCGGGCCGCGCGGGGTGATCGGCACCAACCGCGGCGACGCCGAGGAGACGGTGACCCAGCTGATCGCGGACTTCCTGGCCGGGGAGCTGGATCGCCCGGTGCGCGAACGGGATTCGTTCGAGGAGCTGCTCACCGGCCGTTGCCCGGATCATGTCGATCGCGCGGGCTGGATGACCGTGGACGCCGCGGAGAAGGCCGCGGGCGCCGCCGCGGGGCGCCCGCGCGTGAAGTTCGTGCGCGCCCGCGACATGGTGGATCTGGCCCGGGGCGCGGTGGCCGCCCGATGACCATTGTTATGGACCTATGTCGGTGATACTGTCCAGACACATGTCCAGTCTTCAGTCCGTCCGGACGGGGCAGCCCCGGAACCGGAAGCACGAACTAGCGAATTCGAGGTGCCCGTGATGACTTCGGCCTCACTGGAGCCGTTCACTTTCGACCCCTACGACTACGGGTTCCACGACGATCCGTACCCGACCTACGAGCGCCTGCGCACCGAGGCGCCGCTGTACTACAACCCGGACCTCGACTTCTGGGCACTGTCGCGGCACGCGGACGTCATCGCCGGATTCCGCGACAACGTGCGGCTCTCGAGCGCCATGGGCGTCTCCCTCGATCCCGCCGCCTGGGGCCCGCACGCACACCGGACGATGTCCTTCCTGGCCATGGACGACCCCCGGCACATGCGCATGCGGCGACTGGTCTTCAAGGGCTTCACCCCGCGCCGGGTCACCGAGATGGAGGCGCGGATCGAGGAGCTGACCCGCGAACACCTCGAACCCGCCCTGGAACGCGGAACCTTCGACTGGATCGAGGATTTCGCGGGCAAGCTCCCCATGGACGTCATCTCCGAACTCATGGGCGTGCCCGTCTCGGACCGCGCGGAGATCCGCCGGCTCGCGGACCTGGTCGTGCATCGCGACGACGGCGTCATGGACGTGCCGCACAGCGCGATCGACGCCTCGCTGCAGCTGATCGTCTACTACAGCGAGATGGTCACCGCCCGCCGCGCCGAACGCACCGACGACCTCACCTCGGCCCTGCTGGACGCGGAGATCGAGGGTGATCGCCTGACCGACGAGGAGATCATCGGGTTCATGTTCCTGATGGTCGTCGCCGGGAACGAGACCACCACCAAACTGCTCGGCAACGCCCTGTACTGGGCCGGGCGCACCCCCGGCGAGTACGCCAAGGTCGTCGCCGATCCCGACCTGGTCCCGGACTGGGTGGAGGAGACCCTGCGCTTCGACACCTCGAGCCAGATCGTGGCCCGCAGCGCGGCGGTCGACCTCGAGATGTACGGCCGCACCATCCCCGCCGGCTCGAAAGTGCTGCTGCTCATGGGATCCGCCAACCGGGACTCCGAGGTCTTCCCCGACGGCGACGTCTTCCGGATCGACCGCCCCGAGAAGGGCGCGATCTCCAGTTTCGGTGCGGGCGTGCACTTCTGCCTCGGCGCGCACCTGGCTCGGCTGGAGGCGATCGTCGCGCTGCGCGCGTTCGTGTCCCGCGTGCGCGACTACACCCTCGACGAATCCGGAATCGTGCGCGTGCATTCGACCAATGTGCGCGGCTTCGCCACCCTGCCCATCACCACGGAGAACGCCTGATGCCCCGCTTCGCACCCCAGCCCGAACGCCGCCCCGCCATCGTCACCGGCGCCTCCTCGGGAATCGGCGCCGCCACCGCCATCGCCCTGGCCGAACTCGGCCACCCGGTCGTGCTCGGCGCCCGCCGCCTCGACGAATGCCGGCTGCTGGCGGAGAAGATCCGCGCCGACGGCGGTGCGGCGCAGGCACTTCGGGTCGATGTCACCGACACCGCGTCGGTCGACGAGTTCGTCACCGGCGCCGAGGCCGAGTTCGGCCCGACCGAGATCGTGGTGTCCGCCGCCGGGCACCTGGTGTTCGGCCTGGTCCACGAACTCACCCCCGAGCAGTACCTGCAGCAGGTGAATCTGCACCTGGTCGGCCCGCAGCGCCTGGCCCACCGGGTCCTGCCCGGCATGCTCGAACGCGAGCGCGGCGACTTCGTGCTCATCAGTTCCGACACCGCCACCGCACCGCGCCCGCGTTCGGGCGCCTACCCCGCGGCCAAGTCCGGTCTCGAGTCGATGGTCCGCCAGCTCTGGATGGAACTCGAGGGCACCGGCGTGCGGGCCTCGCTCGTTCGCCCCGGTCCGACCCTGACCGCCATGGGCACCGACTCCACCGCCGAAGTCATCGGGCCGCTGCTCGCGGACTGGGACAAGTGGGGATTCGCCCGGCACTCGGAGATGCTCAAGCCGGCGAACCTGGCCTCGGCCGTCGTCGCGGTGGTCTCGGCCCCGCGCGGTGCGCACATCCAACTCACCGAGGTTCAGCCCGAAGCGCGGGTCACACCCCGTGAGAACGGCGGTGCGTCATGAGGATCGTGGTCGACCGGGATCTGTGCCAGGGCCACGCGGTGTGTGCGGCCGAGGCCCCCGAGGTGTTCTCCGTCCCCCGCCGCGGCCCCGTCGAGCTCCTCGACGCCGAGCCCGGCCCCGAGGTTCGCGCCCAGGTCCTGGACGCGGTCCGCTACTGCCCCACCCAAGCACTGTCGATCATCGACAACGACGCGTGACCGCCGGTCACGTAGAACGAAAGGTCAACGGAAATGCCTGATTTCGATCGCGCCGAACTCGACGAGATGGTGCGCCGCTGGTTGCAGGCCAACAAGGAGTGCGAGGCCGCCGGCGACTGGCGACCGCTCGCGGAGTACTACACCGAGGACGCCACCTACGGCTGGAACTACGGGCCCAAGGACGAGTTCATGGCCGTGGGCCGCGACGAGATCCGCGACATCGCCATCGGTTTGGAGATGGACGGCCTCGAGGGCTGGACCTACCCGTACCAGGACGTGGTGATCGACGACCGCAGCGGCAACGTGATCGGGCTGTGGAAGCAGGTCGCCGACGCGAAACGTGCCGACGGCACTCACTATTCGCCCGAGGGCATCGGCGGCAGCTGGTTCCGCTACGGCGGCAACTTCCAATGGTCCTGGCAGCGTGACTTCTTCGACTTCGGCAACGTGAGCGCGCTGTTCCTGGAGATGATGACCGCCAACGCGCTGTCCGACGGCATGAACAAGCGCATCACCCGCGCCACCTCCGGCGACCCGCTGCCCGGCTGGTACAAGATCGGCAAAGGTCCGGTGCCGCTGTGGTGAGTGACGCGCCCGATCGGCGCAGCGCGTTCGCGGATTTGACCCGGGAACAATTGGCCGTGCTGGTTCCGGAGTTGCTGCTCAGCGGTCACCTCATCGACCGTTCGGGCATGGCGCACACCATCGGCGCGTTCGGGCGCGAGGGCATGGCCCAGGTGGCGATCGAGGAATGGCAGGTCGCCAGCCCGGTCTACACCCGGCGCATGCAGCGCGCGCTCGGATACACCGGCGACAGCGTCGAAACCATCTTCAAGGGACTGCAACTCGACATCGGCGCGCCCCCGCAGTTCATGGACTTCCGCTACCGGATCCAGGACCGCGACCACGGGGAGTTCTGGCTCGATCACTGTGGCGCGCTGGCGGACGTGGAACCCATGGGACCGGACTACGTCCGATCGATGTGCCACGACATCGAGGACCCGACCTTCGACGCCACCGCTCTGGCCACCAATCCGCGCGCCCAGGTCCGCCCGATCCACCGCCCGCCCCGGGTGCCGGCCGACCGGACCCCGGTGTGCGCGTGGACCGTGATCATCGACGAGTCCCACGTTCCGCCGCCGATTCCGGCGAACTTCGACATCGTCTCGGAATCGCATGCCGCGCACGTGGTTCTGGATCCGATCGACCCGGACGATCCCGGCCAGGGCGACTACACCGGCCCGCTGCTGAGTGACCTGCGGTTCAGCGACTTCTCCCGGTCGGCGCTGATCCGCATGGCCGACGAGGTGTGCCTGCAGCATCACCTGCTGGCAATGGGTTTCCTCATCGCGATCGGCTCGCGCACCGACGTCGACGCCGCCGCGGACATCGGGCGCAAACAGTTCGCCGGCATCGCGGGCCTGACCTCCGAACGCCTGCGCGACGCACTCGAACTCGGCGACGACGATGCCGCGCTGGCGCAGGTCCTGCGGCTGCACCCGGCGTGGAATCCACTGTGCTACACCGGTGTTCAGGTCGATCACGCCGACATCGGGGTGCGGTTGCGGCTGCCCAAGCGCAGCGGGGCCGTCAGCGACCGCGTCTGGCCGTCACTGCTGGACGCCGAGCACCTGGCGGCGATCGAGGCCATGGCCCGCGGGGTCAACCCGCGCTACACCGTCCACGTCACCGCCGACACCGACGACGAGCTCGCCCTCGGATTCCTGCTCGCGGAACAGCCCTTCCGTGAATCCGGCGAGGTGGCCATCACCCGGTTCAGCACCGGCGCCGACTTCCGCTTCGCCGATCGCGGCATCCCGCTGCCGCTGACCGTGGTCTGACACCCCGATGAAAGATGAATTGCCATGGCGTGCAACTTCGCTGACCTGTTCGAGCACGCGGTCGACGCGATGCCCGAACGCATCGCGCTGATCCACCGTGACCGGCGAATCACCTACCGCGAGCTCGACATTCGAGCCAACCGGCTCGCGCACCACCTGACCTCGATCGGCGTGGCGCCCGGCACCCACGTCGGGTTCCAGATGCACAACAGCATCGAGACCATGGAAACGCTCATCGCGTGCTTCAAGGTGCGCGCGGTGCCGATCAATATCAACTATCGGTACGGCGCCGAAGAGCTGACCTACATCTACGACAACGCCGACCTGCACACCCTGGTGTTCCACCGCAGCTACGCGAGCGCCGTCGGCGCCGCGCTGAGCCGCTCGCCGCGGGTCCGGCGCGCCATCGTGGTCGAGGACGACCTCGACAGCGGGAACATCGAAACCACAGCGGCACACTATGAATCGGTGCTGTCGCCGGTGACCACCCGGCCGGCGGCCGAGCGCACCTCCGACGACCTGTTCATGATGTACACCGGTGGCACCACCGGCATGCCCAAGGGCGTCATGTGGCGTCAGGAGGACATGTGGCGGGTGCTCGGCGGCGGGATCGACTTCTACACCGGCGAACCGGTGGCCGACGAGTTCCAGCAGTCGCAGGTCGGCGCGAAGAACGAACCGATGACGTGGCTGATCCTGCCGCCGCTCATTCACGCCGCGGCGATGATGCCGACCTTCAACGCCCTGTGGAGCGGCAACACCCTGATCTACGAATCCCGCTTCGACCCGGCCACGATCTGGGCGACGATCGAGCGGGAACGGCCCGCGGTCATGGTCATCACCGGCGACGCCATGGCACGCCCGCTGCTGGACGAGCTCGCCGCGTCTCCGGTGGACGCGAGCTCGCTGGTGGTCATCGCCTCCGGGGCGGCGCTGCTGTCCCAGCCGGTGAAGAACCGGCTGCTCGAGCAGTTCCCGGGCGCGTTGGTCTCCGACTCCATCGGCTCGTCCGAAACCGGTTTCGGCGGTATCGGATTCGCCACCAAGGACGACGATCCCGGACGCGGCCCGCGCGTGCAGGTCGGGCGCGGCGCGGTGGTGGTCGACGATTCCGGTATTCCGGTGCCGCCGGGCGAGCAGGGCTGGCTGGCCAAGACCGGGGCGGTCCCGCTCGGCTACTACAAGGACGAGGAGAAGTCGCGCCGGCTGTTCAAGACCGTGGACGGCGCCCGGATGGTCGTCACCGACGATCGCGCCCGGGTCGAGAGCGACGGCTCGATCACCCTCATCGGGCGCGGCAACATGGTGATCAACACCGGCGGGGAGAAGGTGTTCGTCGAAGAGGTCGAGAGCGTGCTCAAGGCGCACCCGAGTGTCTTCGACGCGGTGGTGGTCGGTGTGCCGCACGAGCGCTGGGGTCAGCAGGTCGCGGCGGTGATCGCCACGACCGAGGGCGCCGTGCTCGACTTCGAGGCGCTCACCGGGCACGTGCGCGCCCATCTGGCGGGGTACAAGACGCCACGCACGCTGTGGATCGCGACCACGGTGACGCGCTCGCCCAGCGGAAAGCCGGACTATCGATGGGCCAAGGAGTTCATCGGGAGCCGCGCGCCCGATCACGAGGTCAGGGCCGCCGCCCGCTCCTGAGAAGAGTGAAAGTCGCTGCCGCGCAACCGCACCGGATTCGGTGCCCGGTTGCGCGGCAGTGTCGTTTCCGTGCCGGGCCGCGAGTGCCGGCGATGCCGGGCGAGGTCGTTCAGCATCGCCGGAAGCTCCCGGCCTCAGCGGTCCTCGGGCACCGGTTCGATGGTGGGCGTGGCGTTTTCGCCGCGCATGCGGGTCGAGTAACCCATCGCCGCGTCGATCAGGGACTCGACGTAGATCTTCTCCAGCCGCCGGGACGTGAAGGGATCGCTGCCGGTGCCGATCGCCGCGTCGATGCGGCCGCGGATTCGATCGGTCAGCCGCTGCTGCATGTCGATCAGATCGGGTTCGGCGACCGCCGGGGTGAGCATCGTGGCGGCGGTAGCCATGGTCAGCGGAGTCTGCTCGGCCTCGCCGCCGGGTGCGATCGTGCGTCGCAGGGTCGGTAGCGACAGCGCGCGCCACACCACCTCCGCGAGCAGTTGTTCGCGGGAATCGAAGTAGCTGTAGACCGTCGCGGTGCCGATGTCGGCCTCTCGGGCGACGATCCGCAGGGTCAATCCGTCGAAACCACCGCGGGCCAGCACCCGGACCGTGGCATCGACTATGCGCTCGAACATTTCGGACTTGTCGTGCTGGGACCGCCGGGCACCCCCGGCCACACTGGACAGTTTTTCGGACACAAGTCTAGATGCTATTCTGGACATCATTACAAGGCAATGGATCGAGGCTGAGACGACCGCCATATCGCCTGGTTCGAGTCCGTTCACACGCAGGAGGTAGCGCACGCCGATGAGCGCATCGATCACCGGCCGCATCGTCGCGGTCACCGGGGGAGCCCGCGGGATCGGCCGCGCGATCGCGGCGGAACTGACCGCCCGCGGCGCCCTCGTCGTCATCGGAGACCTCGACGCGAGCGCGGCCGCGGACACCGCCGCCGCCCTCGGGCTCGCGGGCGCGTTCGCCCTCGATGTCACCGATGCCGACTCCTTCGCCGAGTTCCTGCGCCGGGCCGAACGCGAAGTCGGCGCGATCGACGTGCTGATCAACAACGCCGGCGTGATGCCGGTCGGCCGCTTCACCGAAGAGCCGGACGCGCTGACCCGCCGGATCCTCGACATCAACGTCTACGGCGTCATGCTCGGCACCAAACTCGTCCTGCCGGGCATGCTTTCGCGCGGACGCGGGCACGTCGTGAACATCTCCTCCCTGGCCGGGGAGAACCCGACCCCGGGCATGGCGACCTACTGTGCGAGCAAGCAGGCGGTGCTGAGTTTCACCGAGACCATGCGCCGGGAGCAGCACGGTAGCGGCGTGCGGTTCTCGGCGGTGCTGCCGACCTTCACCCGCACCGAGATGATCGCGGGCACCCGCGCGCCGCTCGGTCTGCTGGCCGAGCCGGCCGATGTCGCCCGCGCGGTCGCGCGCCTGCTCTCCCGTCCACGCCGCCGCGTCACGGTGACCCGCCGCGCCGGCTGGCTCGCGGCCCTGGACAAGCTGACCCCGCGCCCGGTCGGCGATGCCATCACCCGCCGTCTGGGCGTCGATCGGATCTTCCTGGACGAGGTCGATCGGACCGCGCGGGCGTCCTACGACGAGCGGGTGCGCCCGCGTCACTAGCGCGAATCGGCCGGTCAGCCGGAGGGGCGAATTGTTCTGGACACGTGTCGGTAGTAGTTTTGGACATATGTCTGCTCCTGTACCGAACAATCTGGAGGCCACCCGGCGTCGCCTGAGCGGGAAGCAGGCCGCGACCGTGGACCGTCTGACCAAGGCCGCCGTGACCGTCCTGGCCCGAGAAGGCTACGCGGCCACCACGATTCGCCTGATCGCCGCCGAGGCCGGGATCGGCACCGCGACCGCCTACACCTACTTCTCCTCCAAGGAACACCTGATCGCCGAGGTGTACTGGCGTCGCCTGATAGCCGCCCCCGCGGTCGAGCTGTCCGACACCGACCCGGCGGGCCGCGCGGTAGCGGTCCTGGGCCAGGCCGCGATGCTGGTGGCCGACGAGCCCGCCCTGGCCGCCGCGATCAGCCAGGCCCTGCTCGGCAACGACGCCGACGTGGCCCACCTGCGCCTGCGGATCGGCGGCGAGCTCCACTCCCGCCTGGTCGAGGCGCTGGGTTCGGACAGCAGTGACGATCTGGAGTACCTCGAGATGCTGTACTACGGCGCGATGCTGCAGGCGGGCATGGGGCACCTGTCCTACTCGGAGGTGGCCGAACGGATGGCGAAGGCGACCCGCCGCCTGCTGGGTTGAGCCGCGCAAAACCCTGCGTCCGTGCCGCGTCGGGTGCCGCACACCGTGCGGCGGGATCGGGTGCGACGGACCACCGTCGGCCTTCGATACTGTTCGCCGTAGCCGGGCGGATCCCTTCTCATGACGGACGTCATCGACCCGGGGCCAGTGCTCGCGGGAACCCTTGACCAACACGACGAGCGATCATCCCGACCGGGGCGAGCCGGACGCCGCCGCGGAGGCGTTGCGCGCAACCCCGGCCTACCGCGCACGAAAAGAAGTGGCCCGCCTGCACGGCCTCGCCGTCACCGCCGTGAATTACGGCGTAGGGATGCCACTCAGCGTATGGTCTGGCGCCGGCGCCTACGCGACATCTCTCACCGAGTCCGCCCGCGTCCAGAACGGTCACCACGCCCTAGCCGAACTCGACACTGCGCTGAACGACCTACGGCAGGTACGTGATCTGCTCGCGGCAACCCTCGCCGAGCAGGCCGAACAGGTCGAGCCCAAACAGGCCGAACTAGATACCCGCCGAACGGATCTGCTACGCCGCGCCGCCCTGGTCCGAGTCGAAGGCTGGGGTCACTACCTGTACACCTGGTCCGGCGAGGACGTCGCCGCCGTGGCCTACCTCCTCTCCGATCTCGACACCCTCGCCGAGCAAGGAACGTCGCCCACGACCGTTCTCGCCGACCTGGCCGCCACCCTGTGGGGAAGTGCCGGCGCGGACACGGACCGCGCGGCCGACTACCCCCGGACCCGGGCCTGGCTGGAGGATTTGCGCGCCGAGTTGGACGCGTAATCGATCCGGCCTGATCGGAAACCTCTGTGGCACAAAGTTGGCCGCTGTGCGGGAGGTGCGGCCCCAACGACTCCTCGGCCGCCTTCCTGACGACCTCGACGGATAGCGGATTCACGCCATTCAGTGCGCGGAGTTGACATGCCTCGTTCCCATAGGAATCATTTGATTCCATTGGAATCGACTGATTCCAGTAATTGACTTCGCGTGTCGACTCACCGACCACGACGAAGATCGGCGAGGAGTAGCTGATGGACGGGCAACGGCGCACACGATCCTGGTCGCGAACATGTTCAGGGGTGTGGCGACAATCGGAGGGTTGGCATCAGGGCGGCGCGTTCGATCGGGCGATGGTTTGATGGCGGCGCTGTCGAGGTTCCTCGGCCGCACCGACCGCTATGACCTCGAAGACAAGACGGTGTTGATCACCGGGGCCGGAGCGGGAATCGGACGAGAGCTCGCGCGTGTGCTGGCCGCGCGTCGAGCTCGGGTTGTCCTCACGGACAAGGATTTCTCCACGGTGCAGACCTTGGCGGAGGAGATCGGCGATCGGGCCCTGGCGATCGAGGCCGACGTGCGCGACCGCGAGGAGATGTCAGCGGCGGTGAAAGCCGCGGTGGGTTGGTCTTCCCGTCTCGATGTCGTCATCGCCAACGCGGGGGTGACACCGGTGCCGGCTACCGTCCGGACGACGGTGCCGGAGGAATTCGGCCGGGTCATCGACATCAACCTGCTCGGCGTGTTCAATACCGTCCGGCCGAGCCTGGACCACATCATCGACGCGGGCGGGCACGTCGTGGTCGTGTCCTCTGCCGCCGCCTTCGCACCCGGAATGGGCGGTGCGGCATACATGGTGAGCAAGGCGGCGGTCGAACAATTGGGGCGCGCACTGCGCGTTGAACTGAGCTCGGTCGGAGCCAGCGCGGGGGTCGCCTACTTCGGCGTCGTTGATACAGAGATGACCACGAACATGTTCGAGGCGGATCCTCTGGGCAGGGAGATCGAGAACATGCTGCCGTGGCCGTTGCGGCGCAGGATCTCCGCCACCGAAGCGGCTGAATCGATCGCCGAGGGCATTACTCGCAGAGCACCCAGGACGATCGCCCCGGCGATCTGGGCGCCGTACTCGTGGCTGCGCGGCACCGCCAATGTGGCGCTGGATCGCATCCTCGCCCACGATCCGCGCGTGGCCGATCTCCTCGCGCGCATCGAGAACCGCGCTGCGATCACCGGCAAGCAGCCGTAGACGACGGTGCGGCCCTGTCACGACGGCCGCGCGACTCGGGCATCCACCACGCCCCAACTTTTGACGAATGAGGACGACTCCGTACATGCAAAACCCAACCCCCGCAACGAGTCCGGACGAATTCTTCACCGTCGCTGTCATCGGTGCCGGGTTCGGCGGATTGGGCGCCGCCGCCGCGCTGAAGAAGAACGGGATCGACGATTTCGTCGTGTTCGAACGCGCCGCCGATGTCGGAGGGACATGGCAGGCCAACACCTACCCCGGCGCCCAGTGCGACATCCCCTCGATCCTGTACTCGTTCTCTTTCGCGTCCAACCCCGAATGGTCACGCCTGTACCCGCTACAGCCCGAGATCCAGTCCTACCTGCGCACGGTCGCCGACCGCTTCGACATCACCCCGCACATCCGATTCTCCACCGAAGTCACCGACGCGAGCTGGGACGACGACGCCGGGGTATGGGTGATCGAGGCCGGTGGCCGACGCGTACGGGCCCGGTTCCTGGTTGCCGCGCTGGGACCGTTCTCCGAACCGTCGGTGCCCGCGATTCCCGGGCTCGCAACCTTCGAGGGCCCCCAGTTCCATTCCGCGCGATGGGATCACACCTTCGATCCCAAGGGAAAGAATATCGCGGTCATCGGCACCGGAGCCTCGGCGGTGCAGTTCATTCCGCGGCTGCAACCGAATGCTGAGCAGCTGAAGGTGTTTCAGCGCACTCCGACCTGGATCATGCCGCATCCCGACCGGCCGATCGGCGGCACGCAGCGCAAGATGTTCGCCGTCGCGCCGGCGACACAGCGGGCGGCCCGAGCGGGATTCAACCTCGTCCAAGAGGCCCTGGTTCCCGGATTCGTGTACAAGCCCGCGCTGCTCAAGGCGATGGAAGCTGTTGCGCGTGCACATCTTCGCCGCCAGATCCGCGACCCCGAGCTACGCGCGAAACTGACCCCGGACTACCGATTCGGCTGCAAACGGCCCACGTTCTCCAACGCCTACTACCCGGCACTGGCCGCACCCAACACCTCGGTGATCACCGATTCGATCGCCGAGGTCGGCCCCCACTGGATCCGTACCGCTGACGGAAGCGAACACGAGGTCGACGCGATCGTGTTCGGCACGGGGTTCACCATGACCGGCCATCCCGGCCTGGCCCGGATCCACGGACGCGACGGCACCAGTCTGGCCGGCCATTGGGGTTCGGACGCCAATGCCTATCTGGGAACGATGGTTTCGGGCTTTCCGAACATGTTCGTGCTGCTGGGCCCGAACTCCGCGCTCTACACCTCCCAGGTGGTCACCATCGAAGCTCAGGTCCGCTACCTGGTCGACGCGATCGTCTCCACACTCGCCGCCCACGCGCACACGATCGATGTCGACCCGCAGGTGCAGGAACGTTTCATCGGCGAGGTCGACCGCAAACTCGCGGGCAGTGTCTGGAACAGCGGGGGCTGCTCGTCCTACTACCTCTCACCCACGGGCCGGAACTTCACTTTCTGGCCAGGATTCGCCTGGCAATTCCAACGCCGCACCGCCCGCGTGGATTTGCGTGATTTTCGTCTGACCAGACGAGGACATGTCGCGGTCCATGCCGGTGAACCCTCACTCGTTCTCACCGAGGAAGTGACACGATGACCTCCACCGTCACGGTTCCGTGGATTGTCCAGGACCTGCGGCGCAGACAACCGGCCTGGGAGCAATCCGGGGTGGCCGAGCGCGCGAAATGGCTACGCCGATACGCGGATTGGCTCCTGGACAACCAGGAACACCTGGTGCGATTGCTGTGCGCCGAGGTCGGCAAACCCCTCGTGGAAGGCCGGATCGAGTTCACCGTGGTGATCGACCTGATCAAGCATCTCACCCGGCACGCCGAGAACATCCTCTCGACCGAGCAGCGCACACCGCCGAATCTGCTCAACGCGTTCAAGACCGTGTCGGTGACCCACCGGCCGTATCCGGTGATCGCGGTCATCACGCCGTGGAACTTTCCCCTGGGGCTGTCTCTGTGCGATGCGATCCCGGCGCTGCTGGCGGGTGCGGCGGTAACGATCAAACCCGCCCCGGCCACGCCGTGTGCGGTCGCTGCCGCGGTGGCCGGCTGGAACGAGATCGGCGCGCCCGCGGTGTTCACCGCCATCACCGGCGACAACGCAGCCGGCGCCGAACTGGTGGAGTTGGTGGACTTCGTGCAGTTCACCGGCTCGACCGCCACCGGTAAGGCGATCGCCGCGCGCTGCGCGGAACGGCTCATACCCTGCGGGCTCGAACTGGGTGGCAAGGACCCGGCCCTGGTGCTGTCCGACGCCGACCTCGATTGGGCCGCACGAGGTATCGCCTGGGGCGCGCTGACGAACGCCGGACAGATGTGCACCTCGATCGAACGCGTCTACGTCGATGCCGATGTACACGATGCCTTCGTCGCGCGCCTGGTCGAGCACGTGAACACCCTGCGCCGCGACATCGATGTCGCCGCGCTGGTCACGACCGCGCAGTTCGACATCGTCAATGCCCACCTCGAGCAGGCGATCGAAGCCGGGGCGCGCGTGGTCAGCGGCGGCGGCACGGACCCGGCCACCCGGTGGGTGGAACCGACAGTGCTGGTTGATGTTTCCCAGGACATGGCCTGTGTTCGCGAGGAAACCTTCGGACCGCTCATTCCGATCATCAAGGTCCGTGACACCGCCCACGCGGTCACACTGGCCAACGACAGCGTGTACGGGCTCTCTGCCACGGTGTGGAGCAGAAACCACGCCCGCGCCCGGGAGGTGGCCGCCCAACTGCACGCCGGTGCGGTCAACATCAACGACGCTCATGCCAACGTGTTCTTCCTGTCCGCGCCCATGGACGGCTGGAAGCAGTCAGGCATCGGCGGTCGATTCGGAACCCGCGAAGCCGTGCTGCGCTACTGCCGCGCGCAAACGGTCACCGAATCCCGATTCCCGCTCCGATACCAGCAGCACCTGCTGTGGTTCCCGTACCAGGGACCGGCTACGGAGATTCTCGGGCGCACCATGCGCGCACTCGCCGCGACCGGCACCAGACGCTTTCGCTGGTAGGCCGCGCACTCGCCGCGTCGCGAGCTCCGGTACGGGTCACCCGACTGTCCTGCGGCGCGGAGATGGCGGATGAAAGCTGTTGCGCAAGAACAGGTCGGTGCGCGTTGTTCACAGCTGCAGGATCGTCGTGGCCAGCACGGTCGTGTAGTCCACGATGTCCTCGCGGGTGTGTTCGGTGGTGCCGTCGAGCCAGTCCATGAACAACGCGACCAGTGCGCCCGAGAGCGAGCTGACGGCCAGGTGCATGTTGGGGCCGGTCATCGCCGCACCGGGCTCGTCCAGCTGAGCGGCGACGAGTGCGACGAACGCCGGCACAGCGGTCGCGCCGTGATCGCGTAGCGCCTCGTCGGCGAGTGTTTCCCGGAACAGAATGTGCCCTCGGCGAGGGTCCTGTTCGAGGAAGCGGGTCGCGGCGTCGAACGCGATCCAGGCGCGTGGGTGATCGGTGTCCGGTCCGGACAGGGCGGTGGTGACCGCGTCGAGGAGATCGTTGGTGATTCGGTCGTGGACCTCGATCACCAATTCGTCTCTGTCGGAGAAGCTTTCATAGAAATAGCGCAGGCTCAGCGATGCTTTTCTGCATACGGCGCGCATCGTCGTCGCCGCCGCGCCCTCGGTGGCGAGGAGGTCGTAGGCGGCGTCGATCAGCTGTTCGCGGCGTTCGGCGCTACGGCTGGCCATGGTGCTGCCGCGCCAGACGACTGGTGGGGAACTCACGTGGCCATCATGGCACTTCGCCGACTCGGTGCATCGCCTCGAAGGGGGTTGACATCGCGCAGTGTCATGGGAATCATCTGCTTTATGTGAATCAGTTGATTCTTGTTAGCGGCGGCTTTCGGCGGAGCTGCTGCCTATCACCTCGATCGAGCCCGCATTCAACGGACAAAAGGAATCACCCCGTGCTGAGCCTGCCCGCGATCCATGAGCGGATCGACACCACCATCGAGACGCTGCGCGCGGTCGGCAGACTTCATCGGACCGGTGTCATCGATCTGACCCGGCCCGACCGGGTGCTGACCACAGCCCGGCGCAACAACAGCTACGGCCCGGCCGCGACAATGATCATGAAGGCGGCCGAAGAGCATCCCGAGTCGCCGGCGCTGTGCGATGAGCGCGGCACACTGACCTACCGCGAACTCGACGAGCAATCCAACGCGTTGGCCAACGCGTTTCTGAGCGCGGGCCTGGAACCGGGATCGGTGATCGGGGTCCTGGCACGCGATCACCGGGGTCTCGTGCTGGCGATCAGCGCCGCGGGCCGGGCCGGGCTGCGGCTGGCGATGATGAACACCGGCTTCGCCAAGCCGCAGTTCGCCGAAGTGGCTGTGCGAGAGAACGTGCGGGCGATGCTGCACGACGCGGAGTTCGGTGACCTGCTCGACGCGCTGCCGGCCGACCTGCCACGATTCATCACCTGGTCCGACCCGCGCTTCCCGTCCAGTGCACCCGCGCAGACCATCGACCAGCTGATCGCAACCGGCGACCGCCGGTGCCCGCCACCGCCGGCGAAGGTCGGCGGGTTCATCATCCTGACCAGCGGAACGACCGGCCTGCCCAAAGGCGCCCCGCGAACCAAGGTCACCCCGCTGGTCAGCGCCTTGGTCGTCGACCGTATCCCGTTCCCACGCAAGGGCACCGCGGTCATCGTCTCGCCGATCTTCCACTCGACCGGCTTCGCGGCCTGGACCGTCGCGACCGCGCTGGCCAACCAGGTCGTGCTGACGCGACGTTTCGACGCCGAAGCAACGCTGCGCGCGCTTGCCGAACATCGCGCGCAGCTGCTGGTGGCCGTGCCGACGATGCTGCACCGGATGGTGAGCCTGGCGCCGGAAGTTCGTGCCCGCTACGACCTTTCGGCGCTGCGTGCGATCGTGGTCGCCGGCTCGGCCCTGTCCCCGGAACTGGCCACCAGAGTCCAGGACACCTTCGGGGACGTGCTGTACAACCTCTACGGATCCACCGAAGTGGCGATCGCGGCGGTCGCACAGCCACACGAGCTGCGGATCGCACCGGGCACGGTCGGCCGGGCGCCGGTGACCTCGAAGATCGCGCTGTTCGACGACCAGGACCGGCCGGTCACCGGCCACCGGGTGTCGGGGCGAGTGTTCGTGCGCAGCGGTGCCCCGTTCGAGGGCTACACCGACGGCAGGCACAAACAGTTCATCGACGGCTACATGTCCACCGGTGACATGGGGCACTTCGACGACCACGGCCTCCTGCACATCGACGGCCGCGACGACGACATGATCGTCTCGGGTGGGGAGAACATCTACCCCGCCGAGATCGAGAATCTGATCGCCACCCGCGAGGACGTCGACGATGTCGTGGTCATCGGCGTGGACGACGAGGAGTTCGGCACCCGCCTGCACGCGCTGGTCGTACCCGTACCGGGTGCGCGGATCGAGCCGGCGGAGATCAAGGCGTACGTCAAGGAGAACCTCGCCCGCTACAAGGTGCCGCGCGAGGTGAGTCTCGTGCCGGAGATCCCGCGCAACGCCACCGGCAAGGTCGTCCGGTCGGCGCTGACACGGCTGGCCGCCGACCACAGCCCCCGGCCCTGACCACATGCCATCGCCCCACCACACAGACGAGGGGGTGACATTCGCGCTCTGTCAGCGCTGCGTTCCACAACCCTCGAACCCGAATACAGGTGATCGATCGATGAGCACGCCGACCACTCACCGGCCCACGCGTGTGCTGCGGGACAACATCGAGAATGTGCTGTTCGCGGCGATCCGCACGCTCGGCCGTTCGGTCGAACTCGCCTGCGGTGTGCTGGCCGGAGCGGTGCTCGACACCGTCCGCGGTCGGCTGCCGTGGCGTGAAACCTTGCGTCAGAGTTGGTATCTGGTGACGGTCACCGCGGTTCCCGCGATCCTGATGGCGATCCCGTTCGGTGTCATCGTCTCGGTACAGGTCGGCAACCTGATCGAACAACTCGGCGCCGATGCGCTCCTGGGCGCCGCGGGCGGGCTGGGCGTGATCAAACAGGGCGCTCCGATGGCCACCGGGTTCCTGCTCGGTGGCGCCGGGGCGGCCGCGATCGCCGCCGACCTGGGCGCCAGGACCATCCGTGAAGAGATCGACGCGATGATCATTCTCGGCGTGGACCCGGTACACCGGCTGGTCATTCCCCGTGTGGTCGCGATGCTGCTGGTCGCGCCCCTGCTGAACATTCTGATCATGGCAGTGGGTATCGCCGCCGGATACCTTGCGGCGGTGGCGGGTCGCGGTGTCACTCCGGGCAGCTACTGGGGCACCTTCGGTGCTTTCGTCACCACCACCGACGTCTGGATATCGATGGGTAAGGCCATGGTCTTCGGGTTCCTGGTCGTGCTGGTGGCCAGCCAGCGCGGACTCGAAGCCAAGGGCGGGCCCCGCGGGGTAGCCGACGCGGTCAATGCCGCGGTCGTACTGTCGGTGGCCTCGATCGTGCTGACGAACCTCGCGGTCACCCAGATCCTGAATCAGTTTCTGCCACAGAGGATCGCGTGATGGCCGCCGCCCCGTACCGCCACCGCCTGGCGGGCCCGGCACTGTCGATGAACCAGGCGCTGCTGGTGCGTCCGATCGAATCGTTCGGGTTCGTTCTCGGGTTCTGCTGGCAGGTGCTGAGCTCGGTCCCGTTCACCGTGATTCACTACCGCGACCAGACCCTGCGCGTGATCACCGACCTGACCTGGGGGCGAGGATCGGTGTTCGTAGGCGGCGGCACCGTACCGCTGCTGGCGGTACTGGGACTGGCGATGGGTGCGCTCACCGCGGTGGAATCGTTCACCACCTTGAACATGGTGGGGCTGGGTCCCCTGACCGGCATCGTGTCCTCGTTCGCCAGCACCCGGGAACTGGCGCCCATCGCGGCGGCGATCGGGTTCGCCGCCCAAGCCGGGTGCCGGATGACCGCCGAGATCGGCGCGCAGCGCATTTCCGAAGAGATCGATGCCCTCGAATCGATGGGTATCCGGTCGGTTCCGTTCGTGGTCACCACCCGCGTGCTGGCGGGCGCGGTCGCGATCGTGCCCACGTTCCTGATCACCCTGATCCTGAGCTACTTCGCGTGCCGACTGCTGATCACCACGGTTCATTCGCAGTCGGCCGGGGTGTACGACCACTATTTCCTGCAATTCGTCAGCGGCGCGGACATCGTCGCGGCCGTGGTCAAAACACTGATCTTCGGCATCGCCGTGATCATGATCCATTGCTACCAGGGGTATTTCGCCAGTGGCGGGCCCGAAGGAGTCGGCGCGGCCTCGGGGCGAGCGGTGCGAGCCAGCTTCGTCGCGATCATCGCGCTGAACATGGCTTTGAGCCTGCTGTTCTGGGGGTTCGAGTCAGGTATCGAATTCACCGGATGAGGAAGATGCCCCAGTACCTGATGCCCGGGGTCGTGATGACCCGCAAGAAATCGGTGAAGACCGGAGCAGCCGCGCTCACCGTGATCGTGGTGCTCGTCGCGGCATGGACGAGCGTGAACACCTCGACCACCGACGGCCGCATGCACATCGCGGTGCACACCGAACAACTCGCCGACGGCTTGGCCGCGGGAACGACCGTGCGGACCCGCGGGGTGGCCATCGGCGAGGTCGTCGATATCGAACCGTCCTCGTCCGGTCGGTTGCGGCTGGACTTGGCGTTGGAACGCTCGGCTCTGGTCGAACTGGACGACAGTCTCAGCGTCGAGTTCGCGCCGGCGAACCTGTTCGGTATCAGCGAAGTCGAACTCGCACCGGGACACGGTGGGTCGCCGCTGACATCGGGCGCCGTCGTCGACCTGACCGGTGAGCACGCCACCCGCGTGTACGACGCGACGCTGAGTGCGCTGCTGCGGGAGTTCTCCGAGGCCACCGGCCAGGTGCTCACCCCCCAGCTGAGCAACATGCTGCACCAGCTCTCGTACGGGGTCGGCGCGCTCACGCCGCTGCTGCGCACCGTCATCGCGCTCGCGCGCACCATGTCCGACACCCAGCGGCTTCCGGCGTCGTTGCTGGCCAACCAATTCGGGCACATGCTCACCGGCACAGGTGTATTCGCCTCGGCCACGGTCGAGGTGTTCGATTCCATCCGCTCCAACCAGCCACTGCGCCAGGACCGCCCGCACTTCGACGCGACCGTCAACGCCGTCGTCAACGACCTGCTCCCCGCCGCGGTGGCACTGGGCTCCTCCGGCGAGCGATACCTCGACCACTACATCGCCGCACTGGTACCGGCGCTGGCCACCGTGTCCGCGACCGTGCCGCACCCGACCCAATCCGCGGCGGAACTGCACGAGCTCCTGACCCGATTGCATCGCGTGTTCGCCGACGGTCCGACCGGGCCTGTCCTGCAGGCGTCGGTCGCGGTCCGAGGGGTGCCCGTCCTGGCGCAGTCGTTGTTCTCCGCCCTGCCCGCGACACCGGAAGGGCGGTGAACGAAGTGCTCAAACTCGCAGTGAAATTCGGTGCCTTCGCGGTCGTGATCGTGGCCCTGCTCGCGGGGATCGTGACCGCTATCGAGCGGCCGGTCCGTGACAGTACCGAGCGATACGAGTCGCTGTTCACCGATGCCAGCGGACTCAAAACCGGTGACGACGTACGCATGTTCGGTGTCGAGATCGGCAAGGTCGAATCCGTCGCACTCGACGGGTATCTCGCGCGGGTCGGGTTCACCGTCCAAACCGACCGCACCCTGTTCGACAACTCCCGGGTCGCGATCCGCTACAAGAACCTCACCGGCCAGCGGTATCTCGACATCCAGCAACCGGACACCGCCGGGAATCCGATCGCACCCGAAACGACGATCGACCCCACCCACACGGTGCCCTCCTTCGACGTCACGATCTTGTTCAACGGTTTGCGGCCGGTCCTGGCCGAGTTCTCCCCGGACGCGCTCAACCACCTGAGCCAGAGCCTGATCGCGGTCATCGAAGGAGACGGCGCCGGCATCGGACCGGCCTTGGATTCGCTGGCGGAGTTGAGCGGCTACGCCGCCGACCGCCAAGCGGTGCTCTCGACCCTGATCGGCAACCTCGCCCAGGTCTCGGAGCACCTGTCGGGCAAGTCACCGCAGACCGTGGTCCTGATGACCCAGCTGGCCAACCTTTTCGACGAACTCCAACGCAAAGTCGAAGGCGTCGTGGACTTCGCGATGACAGCACCGGCGATCATGGCACCGCTGGACAGCCTGCTGCAGACCCTCGGACTCACACCCAACGCCAACACCGACCTCGACAACCTGGTGCGCACCCTGTTCCCCAACCCCCAGGACGCCGCCCAGACGCTGGAACGGCTACCCGGATTGCTACAGTCGCTCACCGCCCACCAACCCAGTGCCACCTCGGCGCTGGATCTGGGATGCTCGCGCGGGAACGCCGAACTGCCCCTGCCGTTCTCGGTGCTGGTCGCCGGACAGCGTGTGGCGGTGTGCCGATGAACGCCACCGGAATCGGATCGGCCGAGCGGCAAGCCCGCCGGCAGTTGCGTCACGGCCTGCTGGGCATCGTCGTGATCGCGGTCGTGCTCGGCGCGGCCGGGCTGGTCTCGGTGCTGCCGATCGGCAGTCGCACCTACACCGCGCTGGTCACCGACGCACAATCGCTGTCGGTCGGTGACGGGGTCAGGGTGGCCGGCCTGCCGGTCGGGGAAGTCACCTCGCTCGAACTCGAACCGGACCATGTGCGTGTGGGCTTCACCGTTCAGGACTCGGTATTCGTGGGCCGCGAGTCGAGTATGCAGGTACGGATGCTCACCTTCGTGGGCGGACACTACATTGCGCTGACCCCGGCGGGTGAGGAACCGTTGGGCGAGAACGTGATTCCCGCCGACCGCGTCAGCCTGCCCTACAGCCTGGCACGGGTGTTCCAGGACGCGATCGCCCCGGTCAGCGCCCTGGACGGCACGTCGCTGCGCCGCAATCTCACCGACACCGCCGCGGCGCTGACCGCGGCCCCGGCGAGCCTGCGTCAGATGCTCGACGGGATAACCAGTTTCGTCGACGTGCTGGACCGGCAGAACTCTCAGATCTCCCAAACCTTGGCGATCGTCGACGAATACGCGGGATCGCTGGAACAGACCAAGACCCAGCTGGGCCGATTCGTGGTCAGCGTCAACAGACTCGAATCGATCGTGCTGGACAAACAGAGCGAGATGCGCGCCGCCGGAACGATGACCGTCAGCGTCGTGCAACGCATCGCCGGTCTCGAAGGAACCTACGCCGAAGCCCTCGAGCCGCTCATTCCCGCGTTGTCCCAGCTCGGGCCCGAACTCGCACAGCTGGCCGACCGGCTCGATCCGATGCTCGCCTCGATCCGCGCCCTGGTCTCGGGCACCGCGAATCTGCTCACCCCCCAAGGACTCGACATCGACCATTCCGCGCAGAGCGTGCCCTCCTCGGGACTGTGCGTGCCGGTACCCGGACGGGGATGCTGATGCTGGTGCGCCTGCTCGGATCACGAGCACTGATCTCCATCGCGGGAACCGTGATCATCGCCGTCCTCACCGTCGCCGGATACCTGCTCTACACCGGGCCCGCCCACAGCACGCGCACGTATTGCGCGATCATGCCCGACACGGTCGGGCTCTACCCGCACAGCACAGTGACACTGCGCGGGATTGCGGTCGGTGCCGTGCAAAAGATCACCTACCAAGGTGACTCGGTGCGTGTGGACTTCACCGTCGCCGACAATCACCGTCTCGGCGCGGAACTCTCGGCCACCACCGTCGCCGACAGCATCGTCGCGGACCGCGACCTGGCACTGTTGAGCGAGAACTCCGACACACCGTGGGATCCGGCGACCTGCATCACCCGCACCTTGACCCCCAAGAGCATGTCTCGGGCGTTGCAGGCACTCACCGACCTGTCACAGCAGCTGGGCGATTCCGAGGGGCAGGGCCCGGGTATCGGTGCCGCGTTGCGGACCCTCGATCAGGCGAGCACGGGAACCGGCGACCGGATCAACACCGTGATCACCACACTCGGTGCCGCCCTGAGCAACCCGGACGTCGGGATCGCCCGGCTCGGGCGCATCATCGACGCCCTGTCGTCGCTGGCCGCCAGCGCCAACCGCGGATGGACCGACGTCGGTGCGATGTTCACCAGATTCTCGGCGACCTTCCAGGTCCTGGACAATCAACTCTTCCCCATGGTTGTCGAACTCGGCGACGCCCTGCGCCGGGTCCTGCCGATGCTCAACGACCTGAGCATGCTGGCCGGCGGGCAACTGGTTCGCGGACTCGACGCGCTCGTCCCGCTCCTGCACTGGGCCAGCGTCAACGTCGGTGGCATGCAGGAGATCCTGCAGATGATCCCCGCACTGGCCGGCGGCTTCAGCAACGTCGTCGATCCCGACAGCGGAGCGATCACCGTCCACTACGCGGCCCCGCGAATCGCGTTGAACGCCACCGACGCCGCCCCGGTGTGTGCCGCGTTGCAGGCACTGCGTCCGGGCCTGTGCGACCCCTCGGCGGCAACACCTCACATCGACCTGGCCCAACTCGTACTCGGATCGGCGGTGACACGATGAGCACCCGATCTCATCTGACAATGGGCGCGGTACTGGCCGCCACCCTCGTGGTGTCGGCGTGCGGATTCGATCCGGCCACCATCCCGGTCCCGGGAACCCGGATCCAGGGGCCGACCTATCGGGTGCAAGCCCAGTTCACCGACGTTCTCAATCTGCCCGCACAAGCCAAGGTATTCGCCAACGGCGCGCAGATCGGCACGGTCGCAGCGGTTTCCATCATCGACCCGGTCACCACCCCCACCTTCGTCCCGGGCTACGCCGTGGTCGAGCTGCGTCTGCGCGAGTCGGTCCGGTTGCCCGCCACCACCCGCGCCGAGCTCCGCCAGCAGACCGTGCTGGGCGATATCAACGTCACGCTGATACCACCGCCCGTGGCGACAAGCCCGGCGCTGGCCGACGGCGCGAGCATCCCGCTGACCCGGACCCGCGCGGCCAACCAGGTCGAAGACACCATGGCGATCCTGGCCACGTTCATCAACGGCGGCTCGATCGATCGATTCCAGGACCTGGTCCGCGACCTCGATTCCGCACTGCCACAACAGATCACCGACACCGAACGAGCCGCACGGAACATCGCGGTCAACGCCGACGATCTGGCCGCGAACCTCGATGACGTCGATGTGTTCCTCACCGGGCTCACCGACGTCACCACCGACGCCGCACGCTCGGCGCCGCTGGCCGCTGACATCCTCACCGACACCGAGGTACGTCAGCTCGTCGACGCGGTGTCCTCGCTGATCAACGCACTGGGCCTCTTCGGCAGAATCGCCGAGATCAGCCGAGCCCTGACCTGGTTGGCCCCCGCCCTGCAGGGCGCCGATGACGCGGCCAGGGCGGTGATGCCGATGCTGTTCACCTCGCGTCCGTTCGACCTGAACGCGCCCTCGAATCTGAACCTGATCACCGCACTGCTGCGCGACAAGATCATTCCGTGGGTGCGGTACGGACCGGCGGTGAACCTGCGGTCGGTCACCGTGGACGATGGCGCGAATCCGCAGCCCTCGACGCAGGACCAGGTCGATGTCGTGCTGCAGACCCTGCGCATGCTCGGAGCCGTCCGGTGACCCGCGGAACATGGGCTTCCCTGCTCGGAATCGCCACGGTGTTCGTGGTCGGCAGCGCGTACCTGACGGTGTCGATCGCGCAGATCGACCCGTTCGAGCAACGCACCACGGTGACGATGCTGCTCGAACGGTCGGGGTCACTGGCCGAAGGCTCCCCGGTGCTGCTGCGCGGCATCGACGTGGGCGAAGTCGAGCGCATCGACTACACGGGCCGGCGCGTGAAAGTGGCTCTGCGACTGCGCGGTCACCCGCAGATCCCGGTCACCAGCGCAGTGCGTATCGAGACACTGTCGGCGCTGGGCGAGCCGTACATCGAGTTCAGCCCCGAGTCCGCAACCGGCCCGTTCCTGCGGGACGGACAAGAACTCGACACCCGTCAGGTGAGCGAGCCGCTGTCACTGTCACAGGCGGCACGCTCACTCACGCACCTGCTCTCCGAACTCGACCCGGCCGTCATCGCCTCCCTGACCGGCACCCTCGACCGCGCCCTCGATGGAACCGATTCGGTGACTCCGACTCTGAGCCGCGCGACCGAACTGCTCAGCGCCACCCTGATCGCGCGGATGCCTCAACTCGAACAACTCATGAAGGACTTGCAGGACATGGGCGGGGACATGGAATGGTTCGAACCGTCGGCCGTGTCGGCGGCACCGCTGTGGACATTGTTCGCGCAACGCTTCAGCGAGATCGTCGACTCGCTGGCCGGCATATCGAACGTCGGCGACACCCCGGCCATGTATCTCGAAGGCGACGGACTCGTCCCCGTGCTTGAACGCACGACGGCCTGGCTCGACGAACACGGCCCCGAACTCGCGCGCCTGGCCCCCGTACTGGCCCCGTTGGCCGGCACACCGTCGTCGGCGTCGATCGACCTCGGAGCCCTGATCTCACAAGCGCTCGCCGCAGTCGGCACCGACGACACCGTGCACTTGCGTATCACCCTGAAGTAACCGGAGGACCCCATGGCCGATCTCGCCACACTCACCGAAGACACCGATTCCGAACCTGATTCGGCGGCCACCGTGCCTCGCAAAGGTGTCGTGGTCGTGTCGAAAAACACCCTGCTGCTGGCGATCGCCTGCGCGGCGCTGGTGGTGGTCGCCGCGGTCTTGGCGGTGTTCCTAGTGAGCGCCCGCGACGATCTCGCGGCCGAGCGCACCGCCGCCGCGGATCGCGACCGTGCCGAGCAGCTCGCTCGGGACTACGCCGTCGGCGCGGCCACGGTCGACTTCCAGAATTTGGATGCGTGGCTGGGCAGTCTCAAGGCCGGGACGGCAAGCCAGTTGGCGGCCAAGTTCGATGCGACCGCACCCACGTTGAAAGAAATTCTGGTGCCGCTGCGCTGGCATTCGAGCGCGTCACCGATCGCGGCGACGACCTCGTCGGAGAACGCCGGCGTGTATGTGGTGCACACCTTTGTCACGGTGACTTCGACCAGCGCCCAGGCCGCCGAGGCCAACCAGACAACGGTCACCTACACGGTGACCTTGGACAAGAACGACGGCTGGAAGATTATCGATGTCGGTGGGCTCGACGGGGTGATGCCTACGGGCGCGAAGTAGCGCACACACATGAAATGCCCTCGCGTCGAATGGAAATCGACGCGAGGGCGGGCTGTTCAGGTTCTCGGCGATGTCGTGTGTCCCGCCGGGAACTGTTGTGCAAGGGCAGTGTCGACCTCCCACGGCGCAGCGCCTTGCTCTCGATCTGCACCGGGGACCGGACCGGCGTAATGGATGGTCAGCGTGTGAGCCGGTCCAGGTATGCGCGGCGCGAGTCGGCTTCGAAGCGCCCTGGATCAGGTCCGACGAAACGGCGCTTTATCGCGTTGAGTGCGGTTTCGGGAACTCCCTGCTCGATCGCGCCGATCGGAGCGAGCCAGCGTGGGACGGTGACCTCCGCGCGCCGGTGACGCACGGTGTCGACGATGGCTCGGCCGACTTGATCGGGTTCGAGGGTGGGTTGCAGGCTCAGGTTCACCCCCGAGGTGAGTTCGGTGTGCACCGCGGCGGGCATCACCGTGGTGATACTCACGCCGGTCCCGACGAGTTCGGCACGCACAGCCCGGGAGAGCGCCGCGACGGCAAATTTGGACGCGCAATACACCGCCACACCCGGCGTGGTGACCTTGGCTGCCATCGACGCGACGTTGACGATGTGCCCGCGCCCGCGGTCCACCATGCCCGGCAGAGCCAGGCTCATGCCGTTCACCACACCACCGACATTGATGGCCAGTTCGCGATGGTGCCCGGCGAGATCGAGCTCGAGGAAGGGGCTCAGGCGCATGATCCCCGCGTTGTTGACCAGAACGTCGACCGGACCGCTTCGCCCCGCGAGGTTCAGAAACTCGGTGAAGCTGGCGGGGTCGGTGACATCCAGTAGCGCTGCGTCGCAGCCGATTTCGTCGGCTGTCGCGCGCGCCACGTCGATGTCTATGTCGCCGATCCAGACTCGAGCGCCACGTGCGGCCAGTGCGGCGGCGGTCGCACGTCCGATTCCGCGGCCACCGCCGGTGACGCAGGCGACGGCGCCGTCGAGGCGGATCACAGCTGCACCTCGCGCTGCGGCGTGCGCATCGCGAAGTAGCTGACAACACGGGATTCGTTGCTACGCAGGGTCAGCAGTGCGCGTCCCAGATACACCCCGGGGACCAATTCGACGATCTCGTCGCGGACTCGGTCCATGGGAAACAGCGGTCCGATCGGGTTGCCGAGTTCGGGTGCGGTGTAGGTGACCGCGGCGACCTGTACGAACGGCGCGAGTGCGGCGCGCTCGATGCGGTACTCGAACCGAATTCCGTTGTACACCGTGCCCGTTCGCTGCCAGCCACGATATCGGGGAAGCAGAGCGCGCAGTGCCAGGTAGGCGTTGCGATTCATGCGGTTGTTTCCGGTCCCGGTCCGGGCGTCGAACCTCTTGCCCACCCAGCCCGGCTCCAGCGCGATGATTGGGTTGGCCAGCGCCAGTGCCGGCAACCCGAACAGCTTGCCGGCGACGATGCCGTCGTAGTCGCCGTCCAGCGCGGGCGGTGTGCCCCGGGAGAACAGTGCCGAGAGCAGGTCGCGATCGTTGGCATCGGAAGCCAGGGACAGATACTCCCAGCATGCTAGGGCCGCGCGTGCGGGGGCCGTGTCGGCGAGTTCGCGCAGTTCGGTGAGCAGTGATGTGGTGGCCGGCGGTGCGGCCGCGGAGATGGACATGAGCTATTCCTTTGCGAGGGTGGGGCGTTGGTTCAGGCGGCGGCGGTGGGTGATACCGGCCGCGCGTGCTTGCGCGCGAACCGGCTGATCACCGCGACGGCTTCACTGCTTTCGGGCAGGTACGGAAATATGACGGGGAACGCGTGGATCTGGCCGTGCCAGATGTGCAGCTCGACCGGGACGTTGGCCGCGGCGAGCCGGGCGGCCATGACTTCGGCGTCCAAGCGCAGGAACTCGTCGTCGCAACACAGCAAGAGCGTCGGCGGCAGGGTTTCGAGCTTCCCGTTGACCGGGGACAACTCCGGATCCACCCGTCCCTGTCGGGCGCAGCCCAACTCCGCGATGCGGGTGAACGCGGACGCGGGCAGGTAGGCCTCGGTGGCAGCGTTGCGGTGTGCGAGCTTGGTGGTCAGATCCAGATCGAGCCAGGCGCTGATGGCGATCACCGCGGCCGGTGCGGGAAGCCCGGCCGCCGGCGCTCGCAGCGCGGTGTTCACTGCCAGCAAGCCCCCGGCGGAATCGCCGGCGAAGACCACCGATTCCGGTGCGGCACCGCGCCCGAGCAGCCACCGGTAGGACGCGAGGCAGTCGCTCATCGATTCGGGCACCGTGGCTGCCGGCAGATATCGGTACCGGACCTGGACCACGGGAAGTCCGGTGTGCTGCGACAGCAGCGCGGCGAGCCGGCGGTGAGTACGGAATCCTCCGGCGACGAATCCGCCGCCGTGGAAGTAGAGGACCGCGCCACGCTGGAAGTCGGGGGCGACTCCCGCCGCTCGGATGATCTCGCACCGGATGTTTCCCGCGGTGGTGGCCTCGATGTCGACGGGCGTCCGCACAGGTAGAAGGCGCGCGCCGAGATCGACCAGGGGAGCGGTGCGGAACAGTGACGCTCCGATCGGAAGTTGCCGAAGCACCGGGCGAACGGCTGCCCTTACCAACGACGTGGCGAGCCGGGATTGCGGGCTGGGGCTTCGACGCGCACCGCTGCCGGTGTGGTGATGGGGCAGGGGGAGGGTGGTCATCCGAATCGCCTTTCTGGCTGTTCCGGGTGGAGCCGGGGAGCGGGTGCGGACACCGCGTTTCGACACCGACCTGATGATGAATCATATGATTCATGTTGAATCATATGATGTCAATAGGCCGATGTCGGGCCGCCCGTCACTCGATAGCGAATGAGAGGATCTGCTCATGGACTCTCCGAAAAAGTGGCGCGGCCAGACGCTCGTGGACCGCTCCCTGGATCGGCGCGAGCAGATGCTCGACGCCGGCGAGGAACTCCTGGGCACCGGAGGCGCGGCGGCGGTGACGATGCGCGCGGTGATCAGGCAGGTCAACCTGAGTCCCCGCTACTTCTACGAAACCTTCGACTCGCGCGAGGATCTCATCGTCGCCGTCTACGACCGCGTCGAGCTGCGCCTGTTCGAGCGCATGCAACCGGTACGCACCGACGCCGGCCTGCGTGTCGCGATCAGATCGATCTTCGAGATCTGCGCCGCGTACTTCGAGGAGGATCCACGTCGTGCGCGCATACTCCTGCGCGAACCCCTCGCGGACGACACCCTGCGACGTCATGGGTCCGATCGCGCGCCGGCATTCCTGCGGATGCTGGTACCCCTGCTCGGCGCCGAGGCGGGCGCGGTCACTCCACAAACCGACGAGGATGTGGCGCTCGCGGCCACGGCCTTGAGCGGCGCTCTGATTTCCCTCTATCTCGATTGGGTCGACGGGCGACTGCTCGTCGATCGCGATCGCCTGGCCGACACCGCCGTGGAGGTCGTCTTCGCCCTGCTGGACGCTGCGCAGCGGCACTCCTGACCGATCGGTCCTTGACAACGGGCGGCATCAAGTTGAATCATCCGTTTCAACTTGAAGCAGTCGATGCTTCTTTGTTGTCGATAGAAGGACGTGTTCATGACCGCCGAGACAGCTCCCCGCGGCACCCGCTCCCGTTCGGTCCGGCCGGACCGGCACATCGTCGTCATCGGAGCGGGGCTATCCGGTGTCGGCATGGCAATCACGCTGCGCCGCAAGGGATTCACCGACTTCGTCGTGCTCGAACGGGGGAACGACGTCGGCGGAGTATGGCGCGACAACGTCTATCCCGGCGTCGGCGCCGATGTGCCTTCGTTCAGCTATCAGTTCTCGTTCGAGAAGAACCCACGATGGTCACGCCTGTTCCCGAAAGGCTGGGAGATCAAGCAGTACATCGATCACTGCGTCGAGAAATACGACATCGGACCGCATATCGAACTCGGCACCGAGGTCCTCGAAAGACGCTGGTCCGAAGAGGATCGCCTATGGCACCTGCGAACCAACCGCGGCGAGATCACTGCCAGATTCGTCATCGGAGCCCTGGGTCCGTTCGTCAACGCGCGTACCCCCACCATCGCGGGCCTCGACGATTTCACCGGTACCGTCATGCAATCGCAGCACTGGGATCATGACTGCGATCTGGAGGGCAAGAGAGTCGCGGTCATCGGCACCGGCGCCAGCGCTGTGCAGTTGGTGCCCGTGGTCGCCGAACATGCGAAACATCTGACGGTTTTCCAGCGCCGACCGATTTATGTGCTTCCCAAACTCGATGTGCCCATCCCCGCTCCCGTGCAACGCGCGATCGAGGCCGTGCCCGGAGCGCAGAGCGCGTTGCGGCTGGCCTTCACCGCCCAGGTCGAAGTCCTGTTGGTGGCCGTAGCCGCGTACGGGACATCGGTAGCACCCCTGGCGCGTGGGCTGGCCGCTACCAGCCGCGCCCTGCTCTTCGCTCAGGTCAGAGATCCCGAGATTCGTGAAAAACTCACTCCCGATTACGATTTCGGCTGCAAGAGGCCCAGTGTCTCCAACGCCTGGTACCGAACCTTCGCCCGGGACAACGTCAGCCTCGTCACCGAATCCATCGAGCGGATCACCCCGCGCGGGATTCGCACGAAGGACGGGACCGAACACGACATCGATATCCTGGTGCTGGCCACCGGATTTCACTTCGCGCACGAACCTATCAACTATCGGCGCGCGCCGATCTCCACCAGCGACGGATTCGATCTCGCCGACTTCTACGAAAACGAACCGCTGCAGTCCTACGAAGGGGTCAGTCTCCCGCAGCTGCCCAACGCCTTCACGCTGTTCGGGCCCTACTCGTGGTCCGGCAGCTCCTACCACCTGATGGTCGAGAACCAGGCCAATCACATCGCACGAGTCCTGATCGAAGCCAAGTCGCGCGGCGCCGACCGGGTGGCGGTACGTGCCGAAGCGAACGCCCGCTTCCTGCGTTTCGTTCGCAGCCGTGCGCAGAGCTCCCTACTCGCGGTGAGCAATTGCGATTCGGCCAACAGCTACTACTTCGACCACCACGGCGACTTCAGCTCGCTGCGCCCGACCACCGGCCTGCAGGCCTGGTGGACGAGCCGAACCTTCCCGCTCGACGACTACACGTACGAGTGATCTCCCGGCGGGATCCAGGGGCTGTCAGCCAAATAGTCCGTGGTGACACGAGTTGGCACGGCATGCATACGGACCGCGAACCGCGTATTGACATCACCTGATTCCAGAGGAATCATGTGATTCCAGTTAGGGGCTGTCCGCCCGCGCCGGAGAGAAGGAATCGACATGTTCGACGAGGAAGAGTTCCAGAAGGCGCTCGCACGCCCACGCCTGTCGCGACCCGCGCCGGAGTTCCTGGACTCCAATCGCGCGGTCCCGATCCGCGCGCTGTCCGAGCCCGAACTGCAGGCGTCCACCAAGCAGTGGTTCGCGGACTTCGCGGTCAAGCTCGACTACCTGAGTGAGCGGCACGACAGGGACCTGTCGTGGATCATGGTGTGGGCCAAGAAGTATTGGTGGAGCTTCCTGGTCCGCGACATGAGCATCAACGACGAGCTCTACGCCCAGGACATCCGCTACACCGACGTCACCACGTTCGGGCGCACCATCGTCGGCATCGACGAGTTCGTCAAATACAACTTCGCGTTCTTCGACGCCATCCCGGACTGGCGCTACGACCCGCTCCCGGACCAGGTCTACATCGACGTTCAGCCCGACGGCACCGTCCGCACCGTGATCCGCTACATCGGCAGTGGGCACTGGAGCGGGCCGCTGCGGCTGTACCCGTACGACCAGAACTCACCGACGATCTACGGCACCGGCCGTTTCATCCAGGCGCCGGCGGTGGACCGCTACCACTTCAACCAGGACGGCCTGATGGAAGAGGGCGAGACCCTCTACGACTTCCTCGATGGCGTCCAGCGCGCGGGAATTCTCCCGCGCGATGACAGCTGGCCCTTCCGGACACTGATGGCGGCCTCCAAGATTCCGGCGGTCACCAAGCGAATCGGCGAACGAATCCGCAAGTAGCCCGGTCTGATTCCGGGCGCGCGCCTCCGATGCGCCCGGACACAACCGTTTCCGAAGTGACCGACGACCGACGACCGAGGCTGCGATGACCTGGACTCCCGCGTGTATCCCCGATCAGAACGGGCGCGTGGCGGTGGTGACGGGCGCGAACGGTGGCCTCGGATACGAGACCACCTACCGGCTCGCCGCTCGCGGCGCGCACGTGGTGATGGCGGTTCGCAACCAGCGCAAGGCAGAAGCTGCCCGCGCTGCGCTGTTGTCGACGCTCCCGGCCGCGACGGTCGAGATACTTCCCCTCGATCTCGCCAGCCAGGCATCGGTACACCATGCAGCGCAAACCCTGACCGCCACGCACCGAAAGATCGACCTGCTGATCAACAACGCCGGCGTGATGGGAACGGCCGAAGCCCACACCGTCGACGGCTACGAACAGCAACTGGGGGTCGACCACCTCGGGCACTGGACTCTCACCGCGTTGCTGATGCCGGCACTACTGCGCGCCAGAGGATCTCGCGTGGTCACCGTGACCAGCATGGCCCGCTGGATCGGGAGTCCGCTCGATCCGCAGAACGTCCATCTGCGCGGAAACTATGGCCCGTGGCGGGCTTACGGTCAGGCCAAGCTCGCGAACTATCACTTCGGGCTCGGCCTCCAGCAGGTCTTCGACAATGCGGGAGTCGGCAGCGCGAGCGTCATCGCCCATCCCGGTGCCGCGAGAACGGACTTGACAGCAACCAGCGTTCGCTCCTCGGAACATGGTGTTTCCCAGCGGCTTCTGGATCTGGCGACCCACGCGGTAGGGATGCGGCCGGCCGACGGTGCGGGCCCGCAGCTGCGGGCCGCGACCGATCCGGCAGTGCGGGGAGGACAGTTGTGCGCTCCGCTGTTCGTCGCGAGAGGGCCGGCGGTCCCACGCCATGTGAGCAGGAGCCAGAAGACTCTCGAGGCCATCCGTGTCTTGTGGCGGGTCTCCGAAAACGAAACCGGGATCGGGATCGACCTGCCAACACGCGGGAGGTGGCTACCGCGAGATCCGCGATAGCCACCCTCCGGTTTCGCCTAGCGATCAGGGCGTGACCCGGTCCCTACCTTCTACTTCGCGGGCGGGGTGAACGGCTGGTTGATGGTCGTGAAGTACTGCACCGCAGCCAGAATCGCCACCGGCGCGGTGATGAAGATCTGGCCGGCCACGGTGCCGATGAAGCCGGTCGCGGCCGCGCCGATGAGGCAACCGGCGACGGGGCCCGCGCCGAACATCGTGGCCAGGGCACCGGTCAGGGCCGTGCCGGCGATGCCGCCCGCGACGCAGCCCAGGGCCGCGCCGCCGATGCCGCCGACCACGGTGGCGATGCTGGCGCCGAGGGAGATGGTGCTGGTCATGCGCGACCACGCGGCCACTTCGCGATCGTATTCGGTCTTCCACGGCGCCACGTTCTCGTACGGCAGCGCGACCGGCTTGTAGACAGCGCGCGCGATGTCGAACTTCGGCGTCAGGGTGGCGGTGCGGTCGGTGATCTCGGCGGCGATCGGGAAGACGAAATCGTCCACCCGGAAGTTCAATTCGGTGCCCGCGACGGTCGCGCCGTTGGCGGCCTTGACCTTGAAGACGCCGTCCTCGACGACCATGGAACCGGCATCGGTTCGGATGATCGTGTTCGTTTCGGTGTTGGTCGCCGAGTAGTTGATCACATCGGCGGTGGCGGGCTCAGGGGCGGCGCCCGCAGACCCGGTGGCGGCGGCGAGGGCCGCGACGATCAATCCCGCGGTCAGGTGCGCGCGGGCTCGGGTGATTGTCCTCATCGGTATTCCTTGTTCTCGGTGTCAGCGTGCCGGGCGTGCCCGGTGCGCTGGTTCTCGCGGGTGTTCGGTCGGTGTCGGGCGCGCGTCAGCGGAGCATCCGATCGCGCCGCAAGACGGCGGATCGAGCTCTCGTGGCGGTGGCGGTGAGCGAAAACCCGGACGGGGTAACGACTTTCCGCGCCGACCTCGCGATTCCCACCAGAGTGAGGTTCGCCGACGGCGTTCGACTTCCGAAGCATAGATGATAATGGTTATCATTAACATCTTGCTCGAGTATGGAGGTCGTATGGGACATCTGCTGATGGTGGAGAGCTGGGTCGGCTCGATGAGCACCCTGCTCCCGGCGGGAATCGACGCCGCAGGGCACAGATTCAGCTTTCTGACCAGGGATCTCGGGCATTACCTGCGCACCGCGACCACGGCCGCGCACCCGTTGCTCGGCGCGGACAACGTCTTCACCGCCGAGACCAACGACGAGGCGTCGCTGCTGCCCCACGTGCGAAACCTGCACGGTGTCTTCGGCTTCGACGGAGTACTGACCTCGTGTGATTACTATCTCCCGACGGTCGCGGCGATCGCCGCCGATCTCGGGTTGCCCGGCTCGGCGCGCGACGCCGTGGCGGCCGCCTGCGACAAACACCGGACCAGAGCGATCTGCGCGGCCGCCGGTGTCGCGGGCCCCGGGTTCGCGGTCGCCGCCGACTGGACCGAACTACGAAGTGCGGCAGCTGAACTCGGATACCCGCTCGTGGTGAAGCCGATCGACCTGTGCGGTGGCATGTTCGTCAGCCTGGTCGAGAACGAGACCGCGTTGCGCGAGGCCGTCGATCGGATCGCCGGCTTCGCGGTCAACGCCCGAGGCCAGCGCCGCCCGTCGGAGATCCTGCTCGAAGAGTTCCTCACCGGACCCGAATTCAGCGTGGAGACGGTGACCATCGCGGGCGAGACGACGGTCATCGGCATCACCGACAAGCGGATCACCGGCGCGCCCGCGTTCATCGAGGCGGGCCACATGTTCCCCGCCGCGCTGAGCGAGACGGACGCGACCGCGATCGCCGACCTCGCGGTGGCCGCCGTGACCGCGCTCGGTCTCGACGCGACCGTGGCGCACACCGAGATCAAGCTGACCGAGCACGGGCCCCGCCTGATCGAGGTGAATCCGCGGCCCGCGGGCAATCGCATCACCGAACTGATTCGCCGGGTCACGGATATCGACCTCACGGCTGTCCACGCGGACGTCGTCGCGGGCGGCAAACCCGAGGTGCGTTCGCGCACAACCGGTGTCGCGAGCGCGGCGATCGCCTTCGCCGTCGCGGACCGAGCGGGCCGGCTGACCGGCATCGACGGCGCCGAGTCCTGGTCGGCCGACGCCGCTGTCGTCGAGCACAAGCTTCCGGCCCCGGGTATCGAGGTGCGGCGCGCGACCGACAACAACACCTATCTCGGCCACGTCATGGTGGTCGACGAGACGCCCGGCACCGCGGGCGATCTGGCACAGCGGCGACTGGCCGACCTGCGATTCGAGTTCGCGGGCGGTGCGGCGTGATCGACACCGTGCCGCGCCCGGCGTCGGTCGAGGAACTCCTCGCCGTCGCCCGCTCGGGTCGCCTCGGCCCACCGCCTGCGGAGCTGTCCGCGTCGACGGCGTTTCGCACCACCTACGGCACCCGGCACGCCGGGCGCAACGGAAGCTACCGGAACGAGGTGCTCAGCATCCGCGTCGGCGCCGCGGTCGGCTCGTGCGGGCTCGAACCCGGCACCGCCCCAGAACAACTCGTCGACGACTGCGTCGCGGCCACGGTGGCCGAACTCCTGAATCATCCTGTGCCCGAAGTCCGGATCGCCGCACTGGACGCCTACCTGATGCACACGCACGCCCATCCGCGCGCGGGTGGATCGCACGGCACCCCGGTGGTGATCGACGGATCGACATCGCTCACGAAGTCGCGCCGCCGGGCAGCCGTCGTCATCGATCTGCTGCCCCCGAACGTCACGAGAGTGCTGGTCGTCGGCGTCGTGGGATCCCTGCTCGCCGAGCTGCGCAATCGCGGAATCGGCTATCTGCCCTGTGATCTCGCGGGCGGAACCACCGAATGGGGTGAGCCCGTTCACGAATCGGTCGATGCGGCGAACGCCGATGTCGATGCCCTGCTCGTCACCGGAATGTCCCTGGGGAACGGCACTTTCGACGACCTGCGCGCCACAGCGCGCACACGCGGTATTCCGATGGCGCTGTTCGCGCAGACCGGCAGCGCCGTGCTGCCCTGGTTCCTCGGCGCCGGAGTGCACGCGGTCTCGGCCGAGCCCTACCCGTTCTTCTCCCTCGACGGCGGACCGAGCACGATCATCACGTACCGGGGGCCGGCATGACACCGCAACCCGAGCTATTGCAGTTGATCGGCCGCACCCCCGTGGTGCAGGTGCGCGCGGGGGAGAACCGGTACACGGCCAAACTCGAATCGGCGAGCGTCGCCGGGATGAAGGCGCGAGCCGCGGTGTCGATGCTGCGGGCCGCGGCCGCGCGCGGTGAGCTCGCCCCCGGCGCGACGATAGTCGAATCCACCAGCGGCACATTGGGTCTGGGCCTCGCCCTGGCCGGTAAGGCGCTGGGGCATCCGGTGCTGCTCGTGGTCGACGACGAACTCGAACCGGACCTGCGCGCGCTGTTCTCCGCGTACGGCATCACGCTCGACGTGGTCACCGAACCGCACCCGCTCGGTGGCTGGCAGCAGGCGCGCCTGGATCGCCTGGCCGAATTGCTCGCCGCGACACCGGGCGCGTACTGGCCCGACCAGTACGACAACCCCGACAACGCGGCCGGCTACCGGGACATGGGCGAGGAGATCCTGGCCCAGGTCGAGGGCGTCGACGTGCTGGTCGCCTCGATCGGCTCCGGCGGGCACTGCGCCGGACTCACCCGCGTCCTGCGCGAACGCTGGCCGCACCTGCGGGTGATCGGCGTCGACGCCGTCGGCTCCAGGATCTTCGGGCAACCCGATCGCCGCAGAGTCATGCGCGGACTGGGTAGTTCGATCCTGCCGCGCAATGTCGCCTACGCCGACTTCGACGAGGTGCACTGGGTCGGCGCCGTCGAGTCCATCGCCTCCTGCCGCCGGCTCGCGGCGAGCACCGGACTGGCCGGTGGCTGGAGCACCGGCGCGGCCGCACTGGTGGCGGGCTGGGCGGCCGCGCGTGAACCCCGCGCCCGCGTGCTCACCGTGTTCCCCGACGGACCACAGCGCTACCTGCGCACGATCTACGACGACACCTGGTGTGGCGCCAACGGATTGCTGGGCACACCGGCGTCCGAGCCGCTGACCATCGACGCGCCTGATCACACCGAAGTCCACGGCTGGGGTCGCTGTACCGTCGTCCGCGATCCCGCGGAGGTGCGTGCGTGAGCCCCGGTACCGTGGCGACGTTTCGAACGCTGCCCCCGGCGGTGCGGCTGCTGCTGGTGAACCACCTCGTCGGTCACATCGGCTTCTACATGCTCGTGCCCTTCCTCGCCGACTATCTCCTGGATGATCTCGCCCTGTCGGCGGCCGTCGTCGGAATCGTGCTGGGCGTACGCAATCTCAGCCAGCAGGGCCTGTTCCTGATCGGCGGATCGGCGGCGGATCGACTCGGCGCCCGCGGCGTGATCATGATCGGGCTGACGATCCGGGCGATCGGGTTCGCCCTGTTCGCCATCGGTGGCTCACTGCCGGTGGTGCTGGCCGCGGCGGTGCTGACCGGATTCGCCGGGGCACTGTTCAATCCGGCGGTCCGCGCGTTCATCGCCCGGGACAGTGGGGAGCGCTCGGCCCAGGCTTTCGCGCTGTTCAACGTGTTCGGCAACGCCGGGGCCGCGATCGGCCCGGTGATCGGCACCGTGCTGGTCTCGGCGGGCTTCCGCATGACGGCGGTGGTCGCGGCGGCGATCTTCGCGGTGCTCGCGGTCGTGCAGTGGCGATTGCTGCCCGCGCGGCCGGTGCCCCGGCACGCCACCGGCGTCACAGCCGACTTCGCGACCGTGTTCACCGATCGCCGATTCCTGGCCTTCACCTTCGCGCTGATGCCGATGTTCGCCCTGCAGAGCCAGATCTACTTCCTGTTCACCCTGCAGGCTCAGGACAGTGCGGGCGCGGGGTACAGCGCCGCGGCCGTCGCCACGCTGTTCGTGGTGGAGACGATCGCGGTCGTGGCTCTGCAGGTGCGCGTCACCACCGCTCTGTCCCGCAGGCCGCGGCGCGGACCGGCGATGGCGCTCGGGATGGCGATCATGGGTATCGCGTTCCTGCTGCCACCGAGCACCCACGACCTGGTACGGATCGACGGGACCGGTATCGCATCGGCCGCGGTCCGGATCACGCCGGTGGTGGTGGCCGCCGTGCTGCTGGCCCTCGGGGTGACAGCGGTGCACCCCTTCGTCAACGAAGCCATCGGACGGTTCGCCGGAGATCGGCTGACCGGCACCTACTTCGGTGCGTTCTACCTGGTATCGGGGGTGTTCACCGTCGTGGCGACCTCGGTCACCGGCGCGGTGCTCGACCGCGCGGGCGGGTCGCTGACGTGGCCGCCCGCGCTGCTCTGCGCCGGAGCCGGTGTGCTGTCGGCGCTGGCGATTCTGCGCCTGCATCAGCGCGACATCCTGCCCGGCGGCGAGACGCCGCCCGTCGCGTCCTCCTCGCCCGCTCCGTCTCCCGCCACGAAAGGCGGTGCCGCCCATGACGAAAGCGCATAGCGGCGGGCTGCCGCGCACCGGCGTCGGCCGGGCGTTCGGAAGTTTCGGCGAACTGCTGCAGGGCGTCACCGCCGAACACGACCGGCACTTCCTCGTCACCCTGCCCATTCGCCGCGGCGCGGCCGCGGTCTTCGAACCGAACGACGGCGACGTAGTCGTTGTCCCGGAACACAAGTCGAAGGCGCGGCGGCTGGCCGCGGCGATGGTCGCTCGCTCACCGCTGCTGCGCGGCGGGCGGCTCATCCTGCACAGTGAGTTGCCCGAGGGCAAGGGCCTGGCCAGCTCTACCGCCGATCTGGTAGCCACCGCCCGGGCGGTCGCCGACGCCGAGCGCCGCGTCGTCACGATCGGCGAACTCGAAGCCGACCTGCGCGCCATCGAACCGTCCGACGGCGTCATGTATCCCGGTTCGGTCGCGTACTTCCATCGCGAGGTACGACTGCTCGCCGAGCTGGGCACCCTCCCTCCGCTGACGATCGTGGCGGGCGACGAGGGCGGCGCGGTCGACACCGTCGAATTCAACCGGCGCGAACGGTATTTCAGCCCCGAAGTGAAGCGCGAGTACAGCACGCTGCTGGCCGAACTCGGCACCGCAGTCGAGCGCGGTGACGTGAAAACGATCGGGTCGGTGTCCACCCGCAGTGCGGTCCTGGCCGCACGGTGGCGGGCCCGCCCGCACCTGGAGGCCACCATCGAGGCGGCTCGAGCGGCGGGCGCGCTCGGCGTGGTCGTGGCGCACAGCGGTACCACCACCGGTGTCCTGCTCGCCGACGACGACCCGTGCTACAGCGAGAAAGTCGCTGCCGCACAGCGAATTTGCGCGACATTCGCGTGCTCGAGCACGGTGCACCACACCTGGCATCCCGTAGCGCCGCCCCGGCGGAATCAGGCAGCCGAGAGTGCGGCGGCGATCCCCGCGTCACGCCCGGACCACGCGGCACAGCCGTTTCGAACAGAGAGCAGCCTTCGTTGATCACCGTAGATCAGATCAGCTTCGCCTACGGCGGCCGAATAACCCTCGACAACATCACTTTTCGCGCCGACACCGGCAGCGTCATCGGTTTGATCGGCCCCAACGGCTCGGGCAAATCGACTCTGCTGCGGCTGATGTATCGCGCGTTGCGCCTGGTGAGCGGGTCGATCCTGGTGGATGAGACACCGGTCGACGGACTGCGCGGCCGAGCCATGGCAGCGCGGCTCGCCGTCGTCGCACAGGAGTCTCCGCCCGATACGCCGGTGACGGTCGCCGAGACCGTACTGCTCGGCAGATCCCCATGGGTCGGTGCGTTCCAGGGCTATTCACGCGATGATCGGATCGCGGCCGCCGCGGCGTTGGAACACGTCGGTGCCCGCGCACTCGCGGATCGCCCGTTCGCGACGCTGTCGGGCGGGGAGCGCCAACGCGTGCTCATCGCCAGAGCACTGGCGCAGCAGGCCGACCATCTGCTGCTCGACGAGCCGACCAACCACCTCGACATCCGCTATCAGCACGAATTGCTGAGCCTGGTGCGCGGACTGACCGAAACCACCACGATCGTCGTCCTGCACGAGCTGAACCTGGCCGCCCGCTACTGCGACCGACTCGTGCTGCTCGACCGGGGCACGGTCGCCGCGGCGGGAACCGTCGACGAGGTGCTGACACCGCCTGTCCTCGAACCGGTCTACGGCATCACCGTGCGCCGGACCGAGGCGTTCGGTGCCGTTCAGTTGCTCTTCGGCCCGGCCGCCGAGCCCGGCGACATCACCGCCGCAGATCCATCCGATACCGACCTGCGAGAGGAGGCCGCCCGATGACCACGACGCTGTCCGGCACCTCGGTCACCGACGACCTCGACCACGCCCGGCACCGGGGCCGCACCCTGCTGTGGATCGGCGGCCTCGGTACGGCACTGGTTGTCGCGGTGCTGTTCGCGGCCGGTCTCGGGCCCGTGTCGGTGCCGCCGGGCACCGTCGCGCGGATCATCGGTCACCACACGGCCGGCCTGCCCGCGACCGCCGACTGGACCACGGCGCAGGATTCCATCATCTGGCTGGTGCGCGTGCCCCGGGTGCTGCTCGGCGCGCTCGTCGGTGCGGCACTGGCGATCACGGGCGCCGTCCTGCAGACGATCGTGCGCAACGTGCTCGCCGACCCGCACATTCTCGGTGTCACCTCGGGCGCCTCCACCGGCGCCGCGGTCTACCTGCTGTTCGGTGTGGCCGCCGCGACCACGACCGCCGCGCTCGCGGCCAGCGCGTTCGTGGGTGCGCTGGTCGCGACGGCACTGCTGTTCGCCATCGCCCGGATGAACGGTCAGCTGACCTCGCTGCGGCTGCTGCTGGGCGGGGTGACCATCGGCTACATCTTCTCCGCGGCCACGAGCTTCCTGGTCTTCGCCTCCGACCGGCCCGAAGCCGCACGGACCGTGCTGTTCTGGCTGCTCGGTTCGCTGGCATCGGCGGCGTGGTCGTCGGTGGGGACCACCGCCGTCGTCGTCGTCACCGCGGCGATCGCGGTGCTGCTCATGGCATCTCGCCTCGATGCCATGGCAGCCGGTGACGACACCGCGCGCGCCCTGGGCATCGCACCGAACCGGGTGCGGCTGTGGGCCTTGCTGACGGTGGCGCTCGCCGTTGGTGCCGTGGTCGCCGTCGCCGGTGCGATCGGCTTCGTCGGACTGATCGTGCCGCACGTGGCCCGCCTCTGCGTCGGCGGTACACATCGGCATCTCCTGGTGGTCAGCGCACTGATCGGGGCGCTGTTCCTCGTCGTCGCCGACGTGGCCGCGCGCACCGTCTTCGCGCCCCGCGAACTGCCCATCGGCATCGTCACCGCTGCCGTCGGCGCGCCACTGCTGCTCGTGCTGGTCCGGCGGCTGCGCGCCGGCGCGACGGCCTGAATTCTTCACCCCTGGAAAGGAAAACGATCACCGTGATCACCCCCGTCAGCACCCGGCGCCGCGCGGCGGCGCCGCTACTCGCGCTGGTCACCAGCGCCCTCGTCGCCGGCTGCGGAACGTCCGCGTCGGTGTCCGAACCCGTCGCGGACGGCTTCCCGATGACGATCTCGAGTTGCGGGCGCGAGGTCACCTTCGACGCCCCGCCGAAGCGGGTCGTGACCGTCGCCTCCATCGCCGCGCCGCTGGTCGCCGCCGCGGGCGCCGCCGACCGCATCGTCACCCGCACCTTCGAGACCGCGTCGTTCCCCGGCCAGTACGGCGACGCGCTGAAGGGCATCGAAATCACCGCGCCCACGGCCGAACTCGCCCGCGAGGAGATCATCAGCAGATCGCCGGATCTGGTCGTGAGCGTCGAAGGGCTCACGGTCACCGCCGACGACCTGGCCAAGGTCAACATTCCGCTGATCGTCACCCGCGGCTACTGCGCGGACGCCTCCGGCTCGTTCGCCGACATCTTCGCCGACATCACCCTGTACGGAAAGCTTTTCGGGACGAGTGCCGCGGCCGACGCGGAGGTCGCCACGCTCCAGCAGCGGGTCGCTGCCGTGACCGCCCGGCACCAAGCCGTCGCCCAGCGCATGCCCGCCGCGGCGCTGATTCTGTCCCGCGACGGCGCCCAGCTCAAGGCGTACGGCTCCAAGAGCACCGTCGACGAGCAGATGCGAATCCTGGGCCTGGACAACATCTACGGCGATATCGCCAAGCGGAACTTCGAGGCCAGCACCGAAACCCTCATCGCGCGCGATCCCGAGGTCATCATCCTGCTGACCCAGGCCGACCAGACGCCGGACTCGGTGCGCACCGCCCTGCGGCAGCGGCCCGAGCTGGCCGGGCTGCGCGCCATCCGGGACAACCGAATCATCGTGCTGCCCTTCGGCTACACGGGCCCCGGCCCGGTGGCGGTCGAGGGACTCGAGGTGCTCGACCGCGAACTCGGTGCGAAGTGACGACGACCGCCGCCGACACCGGCTACCGCGTCCGGCAGGCCGAAGCAGCGGACCTGCCCGGCGCTCGCAGCGTCATGCTCGACACCTTCTACCGCGTGTTCGGGCACGGATATCTACCCCGGTACCACGGGGATGTGATCGATCCGGACACCGTGTATCTGCGCCACCCGCGCAACCGTCTGTGGGTCGCCGAACACGAGGGCGAGATCGTGGCCACCACGGCCATTCGCGCCCAAGGCCCCGCGCATCCGCCACATTCCGCCGAACTGGCCCGGCGCTACCCGGATGAGACCACCGCACAACTGTTCCGGGTCTATGTGCGCCCCGAACACCACCGCCACGGTCTCGCCACTCGACTGGTGCGAACGGCGGTCGACCATGTGCGCGCGACGCCGGAGTTCGAGCGCCTCTACCTTCACACCGATGCGCGCACCCCCGGCGCCCTGGAGTTCTGGCTGACGTTCGGCGACATCGTCGCCGACGCCCGCGGTCCGCACACGGAGTTTCAGACAGTGCACCTGGAGATACCGCTGAACCGGCCGGCCGGATGAGCGGCGCGGGCAGTACGGATCGCGAAAGTGCTGTCCGGCAGAGAATCTGAGTCTCAGGCCGGCCGGGTACAGCTACCCGGCCGGCCGAGTGCAGTCACCGCATACGCCGTGCATATCCCAGCGATAGGTGACCTCGGTGTATCGGTGCCGCTGTGCCGCGCGCTCGATCCGCAGCCTGAGTCCGTCGAAGGTGAACTGTTCGGTGCGGCCGCACCGGCGACACAGAATGTTGTGCCCTGTGCCGCTCCCGTTTCGGGCGCGGTACAGCAGTTCACCGCCCTCGGTGCGCGTGGATTCGAGAATTCCCTGCGCTTCGAGTTTGTACAGGATGCGGTACAGCGTCGTGCGCCCGACGGAGACGGTCGCGGTGAGCCGCAGTTCGTCGAAAAGCTGTCGGGGAGTGCGGAATCGGTCGCTTCGGCGCAACGCCTCGAGAACGGCGTTCGTCCGCTTGCTTCGCCGGTGCCGGGCGACGGAGCCTGTCGGGTATCGGTCACGCATCGTATTACATTCGGGCGCAGCAGGATTCGATCATCTACTCAGATTATCGAAAACGATTCCCGTTATCTACGGCGGGCCGAGTTCGTCACCCGTCGGAGTCGGCGGCGGCCAGCACCCGACGCGCGACCTCCGGGTCGGTGAGCGGATTGAGCTCGCCCACCGCGGGTTCGTCGAGGAGCTCGGGCAACCGGGTGTGATCCATCCGCGCGAACTTCATGGACCATCCGTCGTAATCACGTTCGGCGATCGGCCCCCGCCCGAGCACGACCACCCCGGTGTGCAGCTCGTCCCGCTCGATCCGGGCGAAGATGCGTTCGACGGCGTCCCGGTCGCCCTCCAGGACTTGCACGAACCCGGCCCACTCCCAGCTCGGCCGGGCGTACACGAGCAGGCCGGTGACCTGCTCGGCGGCGTTGATCTCCCGTGCCCGTTCGAGCAGTGCGCTCACCTCGCGTTCGTCCAGGGCGAAGCGGGCCGTGCTGGAGTAGGTGAGGGCATAGGGCATGAGACCTCTCTAGCACACGGCGTCGGCGCGATCAGTCCCGAGCCGCGCCGTCGGGCCAGATGATCGACACCGGCAGGCCCCTGCCGTTGGCCAGCTCGACGACCGTGCCGGTGCCGCCCTTCTCGCTCGGCCGCGAATCCCACACCGCGATCAACAGGTCGCTCGTTCCCACTAGCACCTGGTTGGCGGCCTCGTAGGCGTCGCGCTCGGCATCGTCGAAGTCCATCACCCGCACCGTGCTCGCGGCCTCGATCAGCGCGTCGAAGTCCGGCGCGTGGTCGGGCCCGACCTTGCGTTCGCGGTAGTTCCGCGCGGGCACCACGACCTCGAGCCGCCCGCCCGCGTCCAGGACGGCCCGTGCGAACACCGAGTCCGCGCCGCGCGCGATGCAGCTGATACCGACCAGGTCCGCGCCGTCACCGAACTCGGCGATCACGCGGCGGATCTCGGCGTAGATGAGCGGTACCGAGTCCGCGGTGATGTTCATGTGCCCGGTGACGGCGATGCGAGTCATGAAGTTCTCTATACAGGTTCACTACTGAGGCTTCTCCGTCATCCGACCGGGGTGACGGGCTCGAGTCGCCGCCGGCTGTTCGCGACGGGTGTCCTCCAGCTGTTTCATCACCCAGCCGGCGCCCGCGCCGTGCACGATCACCGACAGGACGATCGTGAACGCGCTTATCGCCCAGATGGTTTCGGCTTCGCCACCGAAATCGGCCTGGGTCAGCGCGTACGAGACGTAATAGACCGATCCGATCCCGCGTATCCCGAAGAACGCGGTGACCGCGCGTTCGCGGGGATCGAGATCGGGGCTGCGGCGCAGGGCCAGCCAGCCGAAGGCGGGGCGGACGACGAACACCAGCAGCACCCCGGCGGCCGCGCCTGGCCACGACAGCGCGGTCAACAGCCCCGTGGTGAGCGCGGCACCGACGAGCAGCAAGACCACCAGGGTCAGGACCTGTTCGAGTTGCTCCACCAGGCCGTGCATCTGCTCGTGGTAGCCGCTGCCGCGCTCGATTCGGCGCATGGCGATCGCACAGGCGAAGACCGCGAGAAAGCCGTAGCCCCCGGCCAATTCGGTGAGGCCGTAGACGGCGAACACCGCAGCCAGGGCGGCGATGGGTTCGCCGCGCTCGGCCAGGCGTGCGTGCGCGATGGGGAACCGGAACAGGGTGCGGCCGAGCAGATCTCCGACCGCAGCGCCGATCACCACCGCGATCGCGATCTTGCCGAGCAACTCCCAGGCCAGCCAGCCGCCCAACCAGCTCCGCACCGCGTCCCCCGACGCCAGGAAGATCGCCAGATAGACGAAGGGAAAGGCCAGTGCGTCGTTGAGGCCCGCTTCGGAGGTGAGGGCGAAACGCACCTCGTCGTCCTCCTCGGCGGAACCCTCGTCCCCGGTGGTCGGGCCCGCCACCTGCACATCGGAGGCCAGGACCGGATCCGTCGGAGCGAGAGCGGCGGCCACCAGCGCGGCCGCGGCCGGGGTGAGCGCGACCGCCCACCAGCCGAACACCGCCATCGCGGCGATACACAGCGGCATGGTGATCAGCAGCAGCTTCCAGGTGGAAGCCCAGGTGCGCCAATGCAGCGGGCGGTCGATCGCGAGCCCGACGCCCATCAGCGCGACGATCACGCACACCTCCGCGAGGTGCTCGAGTACGCCGGGATGCGACAGTGGTGACACCGGCCGTAGCCCGTCGGCCCGATCACGAGCCCGCCGACGGCTCCCGCGCCCAACATGAGCATCGGGGCGGTGATCACCCGGTCCCGGAAGAGCCGGGGCAGCACCGCGGCCAGCAGCAGCGCTATCCCGGCGGTCAGGTACAGGTGCTCGATCGTCAGGTCGGTCATCGTCGTGGTCGCGTCGGCGCGCAGTCACCCGTTCTTCCGGAGTAGGAGCAGATGACCAAGATCTACCCGGTAGTGGCGGCGGGAAACGATCCACGGCGAGCGGCGAACGGTCGAGGCACGTAAACCCTCTGCGATCCACGAGGATTCGAACGTGTAGCGGGCCGTGACCGGGGAATCGCGTACTGGCGAGTGGGTTTGTGCGCTGTCCGCGCGAAGGCGGGGTCCGCGCGGCGAGGAGAGACGTTATGAGCCAGGAGAATTCGACCCAGCTGCTGCGTGTGCAGGTCCTGACCGAGGGGCCGGTTCCGATCGTGGTGGCCGCCGGCGAGGTGGATGTGCTGTCCGTACCGCTGTTCGACGACGCGTTGCGGCGAGCACTGGACGAGGACCCGCCGACGATCATGGTGGACCTGACCAGGGTTGTCTTCCTGGACTCGGCCGGGCTCGCCGTCCTCGCCCGCGCCGCACAGTCCTGTGCCGGCCCGCCGTGGGTGGTGCCCTCGCCGCAGGCGCGCCGCCCGATCGAGATCACCGGCATGACCGTGATGCTGCGGTTGTTCGACAGCCTTGCCCAGGCGCTGGCCGTGTACGCCGAACACGACCGGGGCTCGCGGTGAGCTACCCGTCCCATGCCGGGTGCGGGCCCGAGAGACCCTCGGACCCGCGCGAACTCAGAGCTGGGCCCAGACCGACTTGGTCTTGAGGTATCCGTCGAGCCCCTCTTTGCCGAACTCGTGGCCCCAGCCGGACTGCTTGTAGCCGCCGAACGGCACATCGTGGTCGAAGATCAACTGGCAGTTGATCTGCACGCTGCCGGCCTGCAGCCGTTTGACCAGCCGGTGACCACGGCTGATGTCGTTGGTCCACACCGTGCCCGCGAGTCCGTAGCTGGTGTCGTTCGCCATCGCGATGGCCTCGTCCTCGTCGTCGAACGGGATGATCGAGACTACGGGGCCGAAGATCTCCTCGCGGTAGAGCCGCATGCCGGGATCGACATTGGTGAGCACCGTCGGGTGGACGAAGTACCCCTTGCGGTCCAGTCGATGCCCGCCGGTCACGACCTCGGCGCCGCCGCGCTTGCCCTCGTCGATGTAGCCCAGGACGCGGTCGAGCTGCTTGGCGCTGATGAGCGGTCCGCTCATGACGCCTTCTTCGCTCGGGCCGCCGTATTTCATGAAGTTCGCGACCCCGGCGATGCCCTCGACCACCCGGTCATAAACCCCGCGCTGCACGAAGATCCGGGAACCGCAGACGCATCCCTGCCCGGAGTGCACGAAAATGCCCATCGCCGCGCCGAAGATGGCCTTGTCGAGATCGGCGTCGTCGAAGATCAGCACCGGCGACTTGCCGCCGAGCTCCAGCATCACCTTCTTCAGGTTGCCCGCCGACGCCTGCACGATCATCTTGCCGACCTCGGTGGACCCGGTGAAGGCCACCTTCTCGACGTCGGGATGTGCGCTGATCGCCGCGCCCGCGGTGTGCCCGTACCCGGTGATGAGGTTGACCACGCCCTCCGGGACGCCGGCCTCGTGGATCAGGCGGTCCAGCAGCAGCGCCGAAAGCGGCGTCTCCTCAGCGGGTTTCACCAGGCTGCTGCAGCCCGCCGCGAGCGCGGGCGCTATCTTGGCGCAGGCGTTGAAGATGGGCCCGTTCCACGGGAAGATCAGCCCGGCGACGCCGTAGGGCTCCTTCAGGGTGTAGGCGTGCAGGTCGACGTAACTGTCCGTCGCGATGCCGGTGGTCCGCACGTCGTACGCGGTGCCGTTGATCTTGGAGCACCACCCGGCGTAGTACCGGAAGAACTCCGCGCAGGTCGGAACGACCATCTCGGACTGCAGCTTCATCATGCCGGTGTTGGCGGAGTCGATCGCGGCGAACTCGGCGGCGTGCTCGTCGATGAGATCGGCGATGCGCCACATGATTCTGGCCCGCTCGCGCCCCGGCAGCCCCGCCCAGACCCCTGCCTCGAACGATGCCCTGGCCCGCGTGACCGCTTCATCGACCCCGTCGGCCCCGCAGTCGGTGAACTCGGTGATCTGCTCCTCGGTCACCGGGTCGATGATCGGGATGACATCCCCGGAACCCGGCCGCTTCCGGATCTCGTCCAGAACCGCCTGCACCGTCATCACTGACCCCTCTCGTCGTGCCGCGGCGCTCGACCGCGCCGGTGTGCTGCCACCCAATCTGCACTTCGTTCCCGGGAACGTCAAGGTATGTTCGCTGAAATAGAGAATGCTGTTCTCCGGTCGAGATTTGTTCGCGCACCGGGTGTCTCGCCCAGTGCCGGCCCGCGTCGCGCCGAGGCGCTGCTCGAGGTTCGGGCCGGACGGTCCGAACCGGCGAACCTGTTGACGCGCGGCAGGTGTGATCGGCATCATGTCCCAGACATGTCTACTGTTGCATCGACGGTGCAGCTTCGAGTCAGAGGAAGCCGCATGAGGACCTCCACCGCGCTGCGCGCCACCATCGTCGCCATCACGGGTGCGGTGCTGTCGACCGTGCTGGCCGGAACCGCACCCCACGGGCTGGCCGATAGCCAAGTCCTGCCAGGTATTTCGCGCTCGACGGCGGCCAAGGCGACGTGCGGACCGAACGCCGCCCCGGAGCCCGGATTGCAGGGCGACGTCCCGGCGGCCGATCGGGACAACGGGCGCAGCACCGAGGGCTATCACTGCAACATCAGCCGCATCGGTCAGTTCGACGGCCACGGTGGCGGTGTCGTCTCGGGCGCCTTCGATTCGTGCGTCTACATCGGCAGCTTCTTTCCCGGCAGCCTGTCCGGCCCCGCCGTCGGCGTGCAGGTCCTCGACGTCTCCGATCCCACCCGACCGGAGTTGGCGGGCGCGCTGACCGAACCTGCCATGCTCGCCGGAACCTGGGAAACCTTGAAGGTCCACCCGGACCGGAAGCTGCTCGCGGCCGCCGGAGCGCCGTTCCTCACCGGCGCGGGCCTGCTGTCGATCTACGACCTCACCGACTGCCGCAACCCCCGACTGCTCAACACCGGCGCGGGCAGCGATGTGTCGCAGCCGCTTCCGATCACGGCCCACGAGGCCGGCTTCTCACCCGACGGCAACACGCTCTGGACGTCGGGGACCGCGCCCGGGCTGGTGAGCGCGGTCGACATCACCGATCCGGCTCGGCCGCACGTCATCTGGCAGGGCCTGCCCGGACTGTCCATGCACGGCATGGGGTTCAACGACGACGGCACCCGGCTGTACCTGACCAACAACATGGGCGGGATGACGGTGCTGGACACCACGGCCGTGCAGAATCGCGCGCCCGAACCGGTGGTGCCGATCGTGTCGGAAACGACCTGGACGGACGGCTGGGCGACCCAGCACGCCATTCCCGTTCGCTTCGGCGATACGCCCTACCTGTTCGTCCCCGACGAAGCCGGTTCGGGCGGAGTGAAGATCATCGACGTCTCCGACGACCGCCGGCCTCGAATAGCGAATTCGATCAAGCTCGAGATCAACCTGCCCGAGAACCTCGACACCGCATTGGCGTCGAGCATGGGCGGATCGATCTTCGCGTACGACCCGCACTACTGCAGCGCGGACCGCGCACAGGATCCGACCGCGCTGGCGTGTGCGTGGTTCGGTTCGGGAATCCGCGTGTTCGACGTCCGAGATCCCTTCGAGGTCAAAGAGATCGCCTACTACAACCCGCCCGCCCGCAAGAACGACAACGCCGATCTGACCAACTCTCCACACAAACTCATATCCGTGGTCGGCGCGCCGATCCTCAGCGCCGGATCGATCATGCAGGCGTTGAACAGCGGCGATTTCGACCCGGGCGACGCGCTGAGCTCACGATCGGGCCAATTGGTGAACGGTGATCTGTCGACCGACTGGTGCAGCTCACCGCCCCACTGGCACGGTCGCCAGTTGTGGGTCAGCTGCAACGACAACACCTACTCCACACTCGAACTCGACGCGGCCGTCTACACCCCACCCGCCGATCAACGCACCACCATCGGCTCATGATCACTCGCCTGTGGGCCGCGGTGGCCTGCGTGGGCGTGGCGGCGCTGATGTTCACCCTGGGCGCCGCGACCCGCCCGCTCCTGGTCACCGATGCACCGGATCAGGCCCCGGTGCTCACCTCGACCGAAATCGGCTTCGCCCAGGACATGCTCGCCCATCACACCCAAGCGTTGATCATGGTGTCCAGACTCGATCCGGGCGCGGACCCGGCCGTGCTGGGTCTGGCACGCCGGCTAGAAGACACCCAGCGCGGTGAGATCGGCCAGATGCAGGGCTGGCTGCGTCTGGCGGGAGCGCCCCTGGTCAACCCGGATCCAATGGCGTGGATGCACGAGGCCGCACCCGCCTCCGATCACCACACCGTCGCCGAACCGCAACAGCAGCCGTCCGCGACGATGCCGGGTATGGCGACCCAAGCGGACCTCGACGCCCTGTCCGCCGCCCGCGGTCGCGACGCGAGTGTGCTGTTCCTGCAACTGATGCGCCGCCACCACCTCGGCGGTGTCGCGATGGCCCAGTCCGCCGATCGACTGATCACGGGCGGCATCGTGAAACAGGCCGCCCGCGACATGGGTAGCAGCCAAGGGCAGGAGATCGGTTTGATGGGCCTGTTGCTGTCCTCGGTGCAGAGCTGAGCGGGCGGTGTGGGACGGGAGGCTCTGCGCATGTAGCGGGTGGCATGCCTCGCCGTCGGTCGCTAGCCGCGGGCGAGCAGCTCCTGCAGCCCGGCAACAGGGACGGATTGTGCGGCCAGAGCGGCGAACTCGGCGTCCACCGTCACCAGCGCGTCGGCCTGCAGCCGCGTGATCGCCAGGTACTCGGCGGGTCCGAGCGTGTCCCAATCGTGCTGGCGAGCGAGTTTCCACGCGGTGCGGCGCGAGACCCGGTCACCGAGCAGCCGCATCTTCAGTTCGGTGATGCGCTCATGAGCGACGAGCGCCGCGTCCTCGTCGCGCAGGCCCGCCCGGACTTCCCGGAGCAGCAACTGCATTACCTCGGACCGGATCGAGTTCGGCGCCACCAGCTGGTGACTCGGATCCACCTGCGCCTCGGTGTCGACCAGGTGCAGCAGGGTGACGGCGTCGATCACGTAGCGAGCCATGGCAACACCCTAGCCAGACCGTCCGTGTTTGCCTGCCCGCCGACAAGCCCAACTCGATTCTCACCGAGCAATGGGCCTGGACCACCTCGAATCCCGACGCCGTGTCGGAAGACCTTGGAAGCGGACATTCGCGACGACTTCTCGCGTGGGTGTTTGAGCGCCGGCCGCGTGGACATTCTGATGCCTGGGGACGCTGCCCGATCAGGGGCCCGTTGCCGGCGGCTGACACGTTCGTATGCCCAAGCGGGCGTTCAGCACTGGCCGCGACGGCAGGTCGTCGGATACCGGTACCTGCCGGGAGAACCCAACCTCTCGAATCTCCCGTCAGGTGCCTACCATGTCTCCGGTGTCGGCTCAGCCGAGGTCGTCGTCGGGCCTCTCGGTGAGTCAGGAACGGATAGGCGACCACCTCGTCGAGCGCCCGTGGCACGCCGATGTCGTCGGGTCGAGTCGAGATCTGTCAGCGTCGAGCGTGGCGAGTACGTCGCACAGTGACGGGACGTCCGGCGCGGTCGTTCTTCCAGCGGCTCTGATCGTCCGGTGCGGCGAACAATGCTCGAAGGTGTGCGCGGGCGGCGGTGAAGAGTCTCGCAGGCGTCATGGTCATGCGGTGCTTCCTGATGCCGTGGACAAGGGCCTCGCCCCAGGTCTCGGAGAGGCACGTGGGGCGCGACCCTCGTATCGGCTCGGACACCGGGAAGGCTCCATGCTGCGCCGACACCTCATCGCACACCACTCACTCTTCCCGCGCCAGCCCGGCGGTTCGATCGTTGCCCAATCGCCGCATCAGGGCGCCGCCGGGCGGCCTGCGCGCAAGAGTGCGAGTCGCCGCAATGGTGGTTTCAGCCCAAGCGCTGCGCCCGATCGAGGTCACCGGGCCGCCTACCGTCCTGCGATTGCACGGGACGCTTCGCCCAGGCGCTCGGCGCTGTCGCGACGGGTTGATGGGCGGAAAGCCGATGGCCCCGGGGTTTTCGCTGTCTGACCCGTGTGCCCCCGGCCGGCCGAGGACGCACGAGTCTCCGACATCACCGGCCCGCGTTCGTCGACATCACTCGCCCGCGTTCGTCACGGCGAGTGCCTGGCCGGGACGGGTGCGGGTTACGGGCGTACGGATGGCGCGGATCGGGTGACCGCGCGCCGGCGGGGGCGGCGCGCATCGCCGGTCCCATGATGGTGTCCCACCAGGGACGCAGGGGGCTGGGATCGGGCCAGCGCACCACTTCCGGGTCGCGGTCGCGGTGGGTGGGGGTGTCGGTTTCCGTTGTCGTGCTCACGGTTACGTCCGATCGGGGTGAATGGTTGGGTCAGGCCGCGCGGTGCCCGGTTCGACATACCAGTCGGCGCACTCGGCGTGCCGCCGGTTCGGGCGCCCGCGGTGCGGTGGTGGTCCGCAAATAGGGAATCACGCGAGTGGCTTCGGGTCCGCGCGCGGTGTCGCGGGCGGTGTAGATGACCGGCTGGCCGGCGTCGAGGGTCTTGTAGCCGGGAACCTCGATCACCGAGAAGTCCACGAAGACCGCGGGGCCGGCGGCGGGGGTCAGGAACCCGAACCCCTTCTCGGCGTTGAACCAGGCAACGTGGGCGTGTTGCCACCGCGGCGGGGTTTCTTCAGGGGTGTGAGGGTCGGGGGCGTGTTCAGTACGCGAGGCAGCAGTAGTGGTCATCGTCATCGGAGATCGTCCAGGAGTGAGCGGTCCGGTCGGGCTGAACATCGGCGTTCGATATCTCGGGCGGGGTGTGCTCGATATCGCGCGTGGTCGTGGTCATGTCGGATGGTCTCCTCTCGCAAGCTGGTCGAACGGGCATCGGGTGGGCACGGCCCGAACCGGTGGGCCGTGCCCACCCGATGCGGTCAGTGGATCGAACAGGTGTTGTACTGTCTATTCGCGAGGACGGCCTGGAGCGTGAAAACAGCTGCGCCACAACGTTGGCCGTGCATCCCTTGTTCGGAATGCAGCGTCGTGGCCGCGGCTACCGGACCTCGCTCCGCCGGTGTGCCGCTCTCGCGGGTGTGCGTGCGGTGTTGTTCGGGACAGGCATCACCTCACTTTCGCGAATCGGAGCGTCGAAACAGGTGTGGTGTGCCGGGCGGCCCTCGCCCGGAGTTGGCGGTCAGGCGTTGATGGCCTGACGGTTCTCGACAACCTCGCGTTCGGGCTCGCGTTCGGGTCTGGTGATCTCGATCTTGCGCGGCTTGGCCTTCTCGGCCACCGGGATCGACAGTCGCAGGACGCCGTCGCGATAGTTCGCGCGGATCTGCTCGGTATCGAGGGCCTCGCCGAGTACCAGTTGCCGGGAGAACACCCCGCGGGGGCGTTCGGCCGCGAGCATGGACCGGCCGGGGTCGATGTCCGCGCGCGTGGCGCGCACGGTCACCACGTTGCGCTCCACGTCCAGGTCGAGGGATTCGGGATCGATGCCGGGCAGGTCGAACTCGACGAAGAATTCGTCGTTCTCACGCCAGGCGTCCATCGGCATCGCCGCGGGCCGTGCCGCGGTGCCGAACACCTGCTGCGTCAATCGATCCAGGTCACGGAAAGGATCAGTGCGCATCAGCATGGTCGCCACCTCCAACTACTCCATTCTCGATAGTCGCTGTACCAGATAATCTCTGGTATCTGGCATAGATATTATCTAGCACTCTCGCCAGATGAGTGCAAGACTTCGAAACAGGTAATCTGTCCGAACGCGAACACGACAGTGAAGGGAGCGCCGATGCCTCCATCCCCATCCGAGCCGAACGGCCTTCCCCCCGCCGAGCGAGCGGTGTACGCGATCTCGGTCGCCGCGGAACTGGCCGGTATCGGGATCCAGACCCTGCGCCTGTACGAGAGACATGGCCTGATCACTCCCACCCGCAGCGACGGCGGCACCCGCCGCTACTCCGGGCACGACCTGCACCGGCTCCAACGCGTCACCGACCTGGCCGGACAGGGGGTCAACCTCGCCGGCATCGCCCGGATCCTGGATCTGCAGGACGAGAACGCCGCCCTCGCCCAGGAACTCGACCAGCTCCATAAACACCCGCCCCAGGCGTGACCGGCGAGCGGGTTGTTTACAGGGGCTCGAATCGGGGCACACGCGCGTAGCCGGGCCCGAGGACGCGGTTCGCGACCGGCCCAGATGAAGGGAACTCGCAGGTGACCGCTTCCGAACGCGCACTCGAGCTCTTGCTCGTGGAAGACGACTCCGGCGATGAGCTGATCACCCGGGAGACCTTGGCGGACACCACGACCCACACCACCCTGCATGTCGTGCGCGACGGACACCGAGCGATGGACTTCCTGTCCCGAACCGGCACCTACGCCGATGCGCCGCGACCGGATCTTGTGCTGTTGGACCTACGACTGCCCGGCTACGACGGCCGCGAAGTCCTGTCCCGGATCCGCGCCGACCCGGACCTGGCCGCACTCACGGTCATCGTGCTCACCACCTCCACCGCCGAGGCCGACATCCTGCGCGCACACCGACTCGCCGCCGACGCCTACCTCACCAAACCGATTCAACTCGACCAGCTCACCACCACGCTCACGCAGATCGACCTTCTCGCTCGGTCCTGACCTGCACCCGTCCCACCGTTCACAAAACGATCGTTGCCGAACGCGAGTTCAGAGACGGTCTGCGCCCGCTGCCTTACGGAATCCGCCGTTCGGGAACTCGTTCATCTATTCAGGCTGTTGATGCACGATGCATCACCCTGCCCGTGGGCTTTGGATCGTGATCGGCGGAACCGGCGCTCGCGATGAGCCGTGTGGAGGATCATCGTCATCGATCTGTCGATCACGATGGATCGGAGATCGTTCAGGGGGAGCCTGTGATCGGAACTCAGCGTCGATGGCGTGAGCAGGCAGCTGCTGCCGGTCGTCGTCTGCGGGCACGGCTGGACCGAGCCGGTCGGGCCGAGACTCTGCGGTACTTCGTCTATATCGAGGTACCCGCCGGTGCGGGTGTTCCTCGGGGGAGCAGCTTTCGGTTCGGCGTGAAGGGCGCGGTGATTCCTCGTACCGGTGATTTCCTGCACTTCGACACCGGAGTGGGCAATTTGGATATGGAGGTCCGGGAGGTGGCGCATTGGTACTCGCCGCCGGGCGAAGGGCCCCTGTACGAAATCGTGGTGGAAGCGCAGGTGCACGACGTGTGCGTCGATACCGCCCGTGAGCTGCTGGCCCCTGCAGCGTTGCGTGGGTGGATCGCGCGCTTTCCTTACCTTGAGTACACCACCGATCCGTGTGTCCCGGAGCCTTTGTCGGAGTGATTTCACGGGCTCGACACCCGCACGGTGTCGTGCGGGCCACCTGCAGCGAGGTTCCTATCCCGCGCGCTACCCGAGTAGCGCCCAGGCGGCCGAGTATCCGCACAAACCGACCGCCCACCTGCGTACATAGCAAATAAGCATAACCCTGGGTTGTCGGTGACCCATGCGACCATCGCCGGACGGATCAAATCCGATATCGCCGAAATCGTTACCGACACAAAGGCATTCACGATCATGGGATACGTATACGCATTTCGTCTGGGCAAGCTCGAGCAGTACAAGATCGGGCAGACGACCGCGACCCCGGAAAAACGGCGCTCACCACTGCAAACCTCGTGCTCGGAGCGGTTGACCCTGTTCGACGCGATCGAGACCGACGAATACAAGGCCCTGGAGAAACACATCAAGGACCGGTGGGGGCAGCGGCGCAGCACCGAGGGCGGCACCGAGATCTACCACCTGTCCGAACCCGAAGCCACGCAACTGTTCTCCGAGGCTCGCGCATGGCTCACTGACGAGCTGCCCAAGCTGCGGCGTGCGGCCGAACTCGAATCCCTCGAACCCGAACCCGAGGTGCTGACCAGCGACGAGCAGACCCTGGCACTGCGGGGCCAGTGGTTCAAGCTGCGTGACGAGGAGTCCCGGGCCAGGCAGGAGTACGAGCAGGCCGCCGCGGAGCGGGTGCGGGTGGAGACCGAGCTCAAACTCGCCATCGGCACCGCCAGCGGCATCGAGGGGGTCGCGACCTGGGGCGTCGGGGTCAAGAGCCGGCGCATCAGTGGCGAGTTGATCCGTGAGCGTGAACCGGTGCTGTACGAGCAGTCGCTGGTGGCCACGCTCAGCGCGGAGAAGTTCAAGACCTTGCTGGGCGAGCTGGGGCGTGAAGGGGAGTACGAGACCTTCCAGGAGGTCCGGCACTCGCGCAAGTTCCAGATCATCGAGTGAACTACCCGCCGGTTCCGGGCCGGTACGCGCCACGATCGGCCTACCGTTGGGCATGGCGACAACGATGATTGCGATCGATGACGCGCTACTGGCCCGGATCCGCACCGTCTCCGCCGACACCGACCTCTCGGCCTGGATCGGTGCCGCGTGCCGAGCCAAACTGTTGACCGAAGCTGCCCGTGAAACTCGTGAGTGGGAACGTGCTCATCCCGACGAAGCCGCAGTCGCGGCCACTCAGGAGGCCGTGCGGGTTCTGGAAGACGAAGCCGAACGCGAAATCTGCGAACACGCCGAACGCGTGGCCCACGCCCGCGCCGGCGGCACCGAACCCGTCCTCGCTGACTATCTCGCCGCGTACGGCCAGGTCCGCGCGCTACTCGAACAAGGCGAGCAACGCCTGCGTCAACAGCTCGGCGGTGAGGGCGCGTGAACGAGCCCCGATATCGTGTGCCGACTCCGGAAGAGGTCGACGCTTTCATGAGCGCCACTGAGGTGAGGTGGGAAGAGGTACCCGAGGCGGAGGTGCCACCGGCGATGAGCGAGGCCAACGCCGTGGAGCTGCTGCGCCGGATCGCCCAGAGACGTGACGGCGAGCATTAACGGCCGTTAAGGCCGATCGGTTGAAGGTCGGTTCGAGCTGTGCTCACCGCTGGCCATGGCGACCACCCGAGCGGCGGGCTGGGACGACGGGCCACATTGTGCTTGCTCTGAACCGCACCGGGTGTTCAGACTCTGAACAGTCCGATGTTCGATCCCGAAGGGAAGCACGGATGCCAAGCCTGGAAGAAGAGTTCATCGAGTTCACCGACCGCGCGAACCTGATCGACCACAGGACCTCGCTCGACCAGCGCCGCTCGCTACGCCGCGAACTCGACATCCTCGACCAGGCCCGCCTGAAAGTCCCCGCGGGCACTCGCCGTACCACCCTCGATACCTTCAGCAGGATCGCGTTCCGGATCCTCGAACGCCGCATCTACGCTGTCGACCACCCCACTGTGCTCGACGCCCCGCGCCCTGGTGATCCCCCATCGCGCGATCGCCGACGGGAACGCTGACCCCGCGTCCGGGTGATCCCTCATCCGAGAGTGGTGCAGGTGTTTCGACTCGAAACACCTCGCACCCCGGTGGAGGTGTTCAGACTCTGAACACCTAACGGAACCAGGCGTATCAACTTGGTACACCCGAATACCGACCGTGATGCATCGGATTCGCGGCTTGTAGTCGACTTAGAAGGGTGCGGCTTCTCCCAGCGCCTGGATGGCCTCTCGCGCGATCTGAGCGCTTTCTTCACCGACAGCCTGGGACACGCTGGTGGCTACCGGTGATAGCAGGCCTTTGATCATCGTCAGGGCGCGCTTGATGATTCCCGGGTTCGGCTCATCGTTCACCACCTCGGCCAACACCACTTCTACGTTCTCGCGGACTTCGTCGCTGTCCTGCTGCGCGAGAGCGAGAGCGGGCAGACTGGCGAGCAGCTCGGTGAGGGTCGCCGCCAGTTGTTCGAAGCCGGGCGCGATCTGCTGCTCCTCGCGAGCCTGCCCCTGGTTCACCTGATTGTTGCTCCAGGCCAGCTGGGCATGATCTCCGTTGACCGTGACCACGGGACCGTTGTAGTTGGTCACGCTGGCGGAGGTCGGATAGACGCCGGTGGAGCTCATCTGCAGCGGAACCTGCACAGGGTGCTTATCGACCTCTTTCTGGAAGTCGCGCATCAACTTACGAATAGCTTGCGAGTTGATCTTGGTCTTGTGTGTTGCCACAGCGAAGCCTTCCTCATCAGGTTGGAGCGTTGCCCCAAGGTCTCATGCGAAGACGCTATTTCTGCGGATGTTCGAAGTCGGCTTCAGGTGTGGTGTCGGAATTCGCCGACATCTGTCTCTAAAACGATCGCTTCCGAGAACTCGTTCGGCTTCAGGGTGGAGGGCCATAGAGCTCGAACCCCGGCTGATTTCCGGCCAGCGCTCACCGGTCGTCGAAGATGTTCGTGAACAGCCTTTTACCGTCCGGTATCGGCTGCGGTGCAGCGTGTTTCAGACTAGGGGCGCCGGCGTGGGGGCTGGTGCCGGTGAGGGTCCGGGTGTGTGTCCGTCTCGCGTACCCGGTGATGTTGTTCTCCCGTTCGACGCTGGCACGAATTGTCGCCAGCGTGGCACTGGTCGCCTGTCGGCTATGTCCGATTCCGTGGTCCGTGTAGTCGTAGTCTCGCCATCGTTGGTAGGTGCTACGCCGTGTGTGGTGGCGCCTTGTGTCCTGACACCGTTCCCTCACGAGGATTGGAGCACGATGCCCATATTCGAGAGTGCGCACCGGATGAACAGCTTGCGCCTGGCGGCCGCCGCGGGCGCCGCGGCCCTGACACTGATCTCCGCCGGTGGCCTCAGTGCCGCCGCGGCCCCACACCTCACCCCGGCGAACCCCGTGGATTCGCACCTGCATCAAGTCGCCGCGCAGATCTCGCTGACCGTGAAGACACTCACCGGCAAGACGACCGCCATCACCATCGCCGCCGACGCGACCGTGGCCGACCTCAAGAAGGCCGTGCGGGACAAGGACGGAACCGCGGTCGAACAGCAGCTCCTAGTATTCAACGGCAAAGAACTCGCCGACCCTGCCGCCAAACTCTCCACCTTGGGCATCACCGACGGCGCGACCGTGCATCTGGTCCTGCGCACCTGACCCGATCTCGCCCCCGCCGGCACGCACCACTGCCGCGTGCCGGCTGGGGCGATGGGCGCGTGGGACCGTTCCACGGTGGTGGGTGCCCACGCTGAGACCGGGAGCCGGACTCGCGCGGTCACTTCACCTCGGCCCTGTCCGTTCGGGAGCTTTCGGGTGCCTGCGCCGCTTGCCGAGCGCTGGTGTCGCGATCGGCGGGTCACTCCGGTACCTGGGTATACCAGCACAGCCGCCAGCGGTCGGTGTTCTCCAATCCGAAGACCACCGTGGATCCGTTGCGGTGGATGTCGCTGCCGCTACCGGGCAACTCCACGCGCCCCAGGATCATCGCGCGCCGGCCGTCCACCGCTGTGGCGTGCAGATCGGAGACCGTCATGTGCGTCGATGCGGTCCAGGAGGGCCTGTCCGGGGCGTCTTCGCGTTGTTCCCGCAGTCGCTGTTCGAGGATGCCGCAGGTCAAGGCTTCGAGGCGGTGCGGGTCGCCATCGTTGAAAGCGGCGATGAACTCACGCACCGTGTGTTCGATGGCAGGGTTCGCCGGTTCGGCCGGTTCGGTGGCGCGGGCGTCGCGGGCCAGCCATCCCGCGCCCGTGCCGATCACTGCCGCGAGTGTGCCCAGGATGACCGGTGCGACGAGGTGGTCCAGGCGGTGGGGTCGTCCACGCAGGTGCACTGCAGGAACCTTTCGAGAGACATGCGGTCAAGGACCGGCCTCGGTCAGCCACGCAGCGCGTGACGGCCGTCGGCGTTCTGTGGAGGCTGGCGGGGAAGTTCTTCGGTGGGCGCTTCCATACCGGCGCGCAGATGACGAAGGAACTCCTCGAGGGTGTCGTAGCGATCCAGGATCTGTACCAGCAGGCGCAGCGCGCCGGTGCTGGTGTTCGGTACTGCGGTCATCTCCACCCACCCAGGCCGGGGAACCCCCGTCCGAGAGCGTGCGGTCGGTGAGGTTCGCGTGAATATGTTGAACGCGCCATCGACGGGCACGGGGTCGGCTGTCACGGCGAAGCGAATCCCCCACGCCCGCCGATGGATATCGCCGGTAGAGCCCGGGGGCCGGTTGCAGGCCGGTCTTCGGGTGCCGCACTTGGGCGGTGCGGGCCCGATCATTCCCGCTCATCGTCTGCCCGGTGATAGCCGGGTACTCGGCGGATTCGCCGGGCAGGGGTTCGATGGTCGGCAATGCCCGCAGCCAGGGTAGATCGAACTCACCGTCGACACAGGGAAACCGGTCTCCTTGGCACACTCGGTCAGGCGCTTGGACCGCCCGCGTGTCCGGTGGCTACCTGATAGCCGGGCACCTACCAGCGACAACGCGGTCCACGGCGGGGGCTCTGGGCGCGGCCCGCGTGTGGACTTCCGGCACGATCTACCCGTAGGCCGCCGGGTGCTGATGTGATCAGCAATCCGAGCGCGTCTGGACGACGAAGGTGTTCGCGAACAGGCTGTTTCAGGTTCGGGTGGCACGCCTGGTCATGTCGATGTGCCAGTTCGTGCCGTTCGTTCGTATCCGACTGTTGCTGTGGGACAGAGGGTTTCACACTGGAGGGTGTCGGCGTGGGGTCAGCGCCGGCGCGGGTTCGGAGAGGGCATCGACGCCCTCGCTCCCGGTGTGGGTGTACTCCCCTTCTGCCTGTGATCGGCGGCCCAGACTCCCCGCCGATCATCGGGCACGCGCCTGCCCGGGGCGAGGTTGAGGCGCATCGAGCCGAACCACGCGGCCCGGACGCCGCTCCTTCGGGGCCGTGTCCGGGCCGTCCGGTGAGCATCATGCTGCTCGATCGTGCCGGGACAGTTTCACGGTCATGAGTTCTCTTGAAATGACATGGCATCTCGACACCCTGCTGTCTCTAAAACGATCGTTTTCGGGAACCATCCCACCGAAACCGGCCATCCCAGCTAGGATGAGTCTCGTAACTGGTTCCTGAATTCAATGTTTCAGAAACCATGCTCGTCTCGTTGGGAGACTCATTGTGTCGAGATTGATGGCCGTATCGCTGACCGAGGAGCAGGTGCGCGCCCGCGCCAAGTCGGTCACCCGGCGGATGGGATGGCGGAACCTGCGCGCGGGGGAGCGGCTCACCTTGTGCCGCAAGGTGATGGGCCGCAAGCGCCGCGACGGCACCGTCGAGCCGCTCGTGCGCATCGTCGAGGTGGAGGTCGTCGCGGTCGGCCAGGTGCGCCTGGACACGATCACCCCGGACGAGGTTGCGGCCGAGGGCTTCCCGGACATGAGCCCGAGCGAGTTCGTCGAGTTCTTCTGCGGCACTCACCGCGGCTGCACCCCGGACAGCACGGTGACCCGGATCCAGTGGCGTTACCTGGCGCCGACCATCGAGCAGGAGGAGCTGTCTTGACCCGGTACGGGTACGCCCGCGTCTCGACCCGCGATCAGTCCACCGACCACCAGCTCGACGCGCTGCGCGCGGCCGGCGTCGACGACGAGCACCTGTTCGTGGAGAAGATCTCCGGCAAGCTCGCCTCCCGCCCCCAGCTCGACGCGCTCCTCGCACGGCTGGGCAAGGGCGATCAGGTGGTGGTGACCCGCCTGCGCCGCATCGGCCGCTCACACGCGCACCTCCTCGAACTGGTGCGGCACTTCGGCGAGCAGGAGGTCGACTTCGTCGTCCTCGAGCAGGGCATCGACACCTCCACCCCGGGCGGGCGCCTGATCTTCCACTTCCTGGCCGCGCTCGCCGAGTACGACCGCGAACTCATCGTCGAGGGCACCCTCGACGGACTCGCGGCGGCCAAGGCCCGCGGCCGCGTCGGCGGGCGCCCGGCCGCGCTGTCGCAGGACCAGCTCGACGCCGCCCAGCGCATGTACGACGAGGACACCCACACCGTGGACCAGATCGCCGCCATGTTCGGCGTCGGGCGCTCCACCCTGTACCGGCGGTTGGCCGCGCCGTACACCGACTGCGCGCTGGTCGTGTACCGCAATTCCAAGGCCAAGGTCGACTCCGACGGCAACCGCCGGTACGGCGAGACCCGCGCGTCCGAGGCGGTGCAACTGGAGGCCGATCGCAAGTGGTGGCCGGTCGCCGAGGCGCGCCGCCGGCACCTGCAGGCGATCGTCTACGTCGTCGACGGTGTGGTCACCCGGATCCGCGCCATCGATCCGGACGGGAGCTGGCATGTCGATGACCGCGGCTACTGCGATGTCCCGGTCACCGCGCCCCTGACCGAACTCGAGGTCGCCCGCCAACTCCCCACTCTGCCTGTGAATCTGGGAGACCGGCGTGCCCATGTGAAGGGCAAGCTCCGCGAATACCTTCCGCTCTGACCACGAGCGGCAATCCGAGAGATAGAGAGCGAAGATCCAGATGACGGCCGAGATCCCGCCCGCGCCCTGGCCCGTCGACCTGCGTGTGGTCGACCTGCACGGCGACCCGATCGGCGTCGACCCCGGCGTCCCCGGGCCCGCGATGGACGAGCTGATCGTGTCCATCGCCCCGGACCAGGTGAAGGCGATGGAACGGATCGGCATGGGCACGATGCCCACGAAACCGATCCCGCCGGCCGACCCGGACTTCTACGACCCGGTCACCGACATCATGCCCGCGCAGGTAGCGGTGGCGTTCCGCGATACCCACGGTGTGCGCGGCATCGCGCTGCACAAGCTCACGCGGCCCTCCCTCGACATGTGGGACTGCGGCTGGTGGATCACCGTGCCCGAATGCCGCGCCGCGGTACGGGTATGGGAGCGAGCGGGCTGCCCGGACCTGGGCGAGAACACCGGCGCGGTGATCGCGTTCCTGCACCTGGCCGCCGACCACGCTGGCGCCCGGGTCTGGGCGTCAGTCTGATCTCGGCATCGTGGCCGGTACGCCCGTACACAGGGTTGATTGCTCGTACGGTGGGGAGAAGCTGGCCAAGGGGACCGTGCTCTGCGGGCAAGGCGTCGCCGGTGAGCAGGCTGCGGGACCGGTGAGGGTTCGGTCTGAACGACTGATGCCTCAGATCGGCAGTCGATCTGAGGCATCAGTGTCGATGGGTTCCGGACCAACGGAAGCCATCACCCGGGTGCTCAGCTGTGTCAGTTGCATCCGGGGGTCTGGGTCGGCGAGAACGGTTGGCATTCCGCTACTACTTTTCGCCTGATCTCCACTGTAGGGCACCGATAGTGTCCAGTAGTAGTTCGCCAGGACTGTCCAACGCGGTCTGAACTGCGCGAATGCCAGAACAGCCTGCTCCGGCGGGGAATGGCCGACTCCAAGCGGCCACGGATCACCGTCCCGTTGGACACCTACGTTGGACACTGGGCACGCCGCACGGCGTACTCAGGGCGCTTTGGCGTGTTGCCTTGCTGTGCACGGCTTTTGGTCTTCTCCAAGATCTACTTCTGCGCTGGAAGCAGCACTTCACGGCACAATTCGGCCATGGTCGGCCGCCTCCCGGGGCGCCGGATGCGTTGTGGCAGTGCGATCTTGCTGGACAGCAGTCGCTAGAGGTTCGCCTGGTTCCAGGGCAAGATAGGGGATGCCGGACCGAGTCCGTACTCGGTCAGCCCGATCTCTGAAGACCAAATAGGAGAACGGGTTTCGAAAAGCAAACTTGTCACAAGGGTGCTCGGCTGTGTCACGGCCCTGGCGGGGGCGGCTTCGTGCCGTCCCCGCCCGGGCCCCCTTTCCGGAGGTATTCCCGTTGTTCAAACGACGGCTCATCGATCCACATCCCCCACTCCCGCAGCCCGCAGGCACCGAACCGAATCCGGCCACGCCGCCGCCTCCCGTCCCGCACGGGGCCGGGGTGTCCTGGCAGGGAACGGTTCTCGTGCTCGCCGGTCTGGTCTTCATCTGGCTGCAGATCCTGCACGGCTTCTCCCCGTGGGATGCCACCCGCCACGGCGTGCTGACCATCGGCGCGCTCGTGATCCTGGTCATGCCGGCCAGCATGCCAGGCGCGCTCGTCCGTGAAATCGGGCGGCGCCTGGGCACTCCGCGGCCCGGGGACGAGCAGTGATGCCCGGCATGCCCGAGGACGCCGTGCCCTTCACGGTGCCCTCGGTGGTGCGCGACAGCGCCGCCTTCATGAAGATGATGCGCGAGATGCACGCCGGATCCGGCCGGACCGCCGGGCAGATCGCCGCCTTCGCGCGCATGCCGAGATCCACGGCCTACAGATTCATCCAGGCGGACAATGACACCTTGCCCAAATCCCGGGGTCAGGTAGAGCGGTTCGCCGAGGGCTGCCGGCTCGGCCCCGACCAAGTCGAAGCCGTTCTTCGGCACTGGGACCTGCTCACCGAAGAGGAGGCCGAAGGACCGGTCCCGCAAGCCGAGGGCACGCTGCTGCAGATCGTCACCGGATACAAGGCCGAGCACTCCAACAACGCCGCCGCCGCCGACGGCGACGGCGACGGCGACGGCGCGGCATCCACCGGTGACGAGAAGAGCGAGACTTTCAAGTCCACCCGGCGTCGGCGGGCCTACGAGTACGGCGGGTACTGGGGCGTCGATCGAGCCACGGTCTTGCTGGTCGCCGCCCTGGGCCTGCTGGTGCTGCAGCATGTGCACGTCGGACCGTTCAGCACCACCACGACGACGGGCACCTTGGAGTTCACACCCGTCATCGCGGCCATGGCGGTGTTCGCGCTGTTGAAGAGCATCGAGACCCTGCCGCGCCTGGGGCGCTCGCGCTGGAGGGCAACCTGGTCACTCTGGGCGAGCACGGTCGCGTTCGCGCTGGCCTTCCCGCCGGTCACCGATCTGGTCAGCTGCGCGGCGATCGCGCTGCTGACCTTCGCCGCGGCGCCGGCGTGGATGGAGTCGGCCCGGCATCTGGCACCGGTATTCCGCAGGGCCCCGTCGGCGCTCGTGGCCTGGTTCAACGGCACTCCGGAACCTCCTATGCCACGCATCGCGGCGGTCGCGCCTTACGGTGCCATGGCAAGCGTGCTGGTCGGTGGTTTCGCCACGTTGGCAGTCACCCTGGCCGGGGCACCCCTGCGCCTGGGCGTGATGGTCGGCATCGTCGCCGCCGTGATCGCGCTGGGCAAGGTCGTCCAGACGCTGGAAGCGAACCGTTACCGGGCAGGCTGACCGGATCCGAAGATGCTGCTGCCCCAGACCGATTCGGTCTGGGGCAGCAGCCATTTCTCGCACGCCAGGGTGGTTACCGTTCGAACCCGCCCCACTGCATATCCGGGACGCCCCGCTCCGGGTGGGCTCGCGCGAAGGCGTTGAGCTCCCGGGCGGGCGGGCTCAGGATCGTGGGGTGCTCCAATTCCTCGCGAGCCTTGCTCAGCCAGTCGCGTGCCGCGACACTGGCCTGGTCCAGCTCAGCGCGCTCGTGCGGGGGAGCCGCGAGCCGCCGCTGATCGAGAAGCACAAGCTGCCGTTCGAACTCCTCCAGGGCGTCGCGAGTGGGTGTCGTAGCGTGCTTGAGATCGTCCGTGAACTCGTCGAAGAGCTTCTTGAGCGGGGTCGTGCTGTCCATGCTGATTGCCTCCCGACATCCAGCATCGCACCTGAACCTGCCTCGAAACGCTCGAATTGCGTTGGCCGGACAGCGGATTCGGGCCGACCGGGCGGCGAGCTCCTCGTCCTCGACATCGGTGAGGTCTTCGGCGTCGAGCCGGTCGCGGGGGCCCACGGCGCTCACCTGTGGGCGGCGACGATGGCAGCGCGGGTGAGGAGTCGGGTTCATCACCGAATTCGGGCATATTTCGCAAATTCCATGGTGTGTCTCATATCACAATTTTCGGCTCGCGCAGGCTCTGGATAACAACCGTCAGCGCTCCCACGTGCTTCTTTCGGAGCCAGCTATTCCCATTCGGGAAACATGCCAAATGAAGCGTTGGATTTCTGGGTTCGGGTGAATTCGCCGCGAACGCATTCGAACCCGTAAGCTTCCTTTCGTCGGGCGGATCAATCCTCCCGCAGGGAGGAAACGACCCGACGGGAAGGTCCCGATCACCGTGGGCAAGCACTCCCGCCCTACCGCTCCGACCAGGCGAAAGCTGCTGGAACGAACGAAGGCCACAGGTAGATCGCTCTACACTGTGGCCACCGCGCTGAACCTTCTTCTCGGGTGTGTAAGAAAAGCGCAGGAGTGGGGCTGGCTCTAACCAGTCCCGTGCTGTGGCTCCGGCTGCATCCGGAGCCACAGCATTTCCTGAAAAATTCTCACGGGGATCAGTCTACAGCAGAACGCATGAATTAATGAATTCTCCATTTCCGGGATGCGTTCCGATCGCAAATGATGGTTCCATTCGCGAACGCGGTTCCGATCGCAAATGATGGATCCATTTCCGGTTCCACGAATTCGCGGGGACGAGGTCGGCGACGCGGGCGAGGTACGGGTAGCGCCCGGAGGCGTCGGCGTCCACGGATTGCACGGTCGCCCGGTCGCCCTCGACCTCCAGGACCTCGAAAACGGATTGACCGTCGGCCACCAGCAACACTCGAACCGCGCCGAAATGTCCGAATCGGGTCGGGTGAAGGCGGTACCCGTCGCGACCGCGCCTCCCCGCCCGCCTACGACTCATAGCCGATGACTCTAACCGGGGTCGCGTTGCCTCTACGTCCGATTCGACGCAGCCCCCACCCGATCGGTTCCCCCACCTGCCAATCAGATCCAACTACCGCCGCCCGCTACCAGTAATTCGAGCCTCACACCTCTTGCTCCCTAGGTAACGATTCGATCACGCATGATCGGAGCGGGCGTAGCGTGGGTGGTGTGATGAGCCTGGCGAAGCTCTCCGCGGGCGACGGGTACGAGTACTACGTCCGCAATATCGCCACGCACGACGCGGACGAGCGCGGCCGCCAGGCGCTCGGGGACTACTACACCGAGCGCGGCGAATCCCCCGGCATCTGGCTCGGACCCGGACTCACGTCCCTGGGCCTGGCCGACCGGGATCCGGTGTCCGAAGCGCAGATGCGCGCGCTGTTCGGCGAAGGCCTGCACCCGAACGCCGACGCGATCATCGACGCCCATATCGCCGAGCAGATCGCCGTGGGCGCCAAGCCCAAGGACGCCATCCGGTATGCCCTCGCGCAGGCGACACTCGGGCGTCCGTTCGGCGCGTACGCCGTCGCCGCGGGCAGCTACCGGCACGAGTGCGCGAAGGCGTTCTCGACCTGGAACACCGAGCACGGCCGCCCCGAATCGGCGTCGGTTCCCGACGAAGAGCGTGCCCGGATCCGCACCGAAGTCGCCCTACGGATGTTCGAGACCGAGACCGGGCGCGCGCCGTTGAACGAGCGCGAACTGTCCGGGTGGGTGGCCAAGTCCTCGCGGCCGGCGACCAAGGCCGTGGCCGGATACGACCTCACCTTCTCCCCCGTGAAGTCGGTGTCCGTGCTTTGGGCGGTGGCCCCGCGTGAGGTCAGCGAAGCGGTCGAGGCCGCGCACCATGCCGCGATCCGCGACGCCTTGGACTACCTGGGAACCCACGCCGCCTACACCCGGGTCGGCCGGCACAGTGTCCGCCAGGTCGAGGTCGAGGGGCTGATCGCGACCGCGTTCGACCACCGCGATTCGCGTGCCGGGGATCCGGATCTGCATACGCACGTGGTGATTTCGAACAAGGTCCGCCGCCTCGATGGCGAGTGGGGGTGCTTGGACGGGCGCATGATCTACCGGCACACCGTGGCCGCGTCCGAGCTGTACAACACGCGCCTGGAGCAGCACCTCGAGCAGGCACTCGGGCTGGTGTTCGCCGAGCACGGCCGCGACGCGGGCCGCCGGCCGGTCCGCGAGATCGTCGGCGTGAACGCCGCGCTGTGTGCCGAATGGTCCAAACGCGCGGGCCGGATCACCGCGGATCTGGCGCGGTTGACCACGAAGTTCCAGGCCGATCACGGGCGCGAGCCGACCCCGGTCGAGCGCCTCAAACTCTCGCAGGAGGCCACCCTGGCCACCCGCACCGGCAAGCACGCCGCGCGTTCGCGCGCCGAGCAGCGCACCGACTGGCGCGCCGAGGCCGCCGCGGTGCTGGGCGGCGAACCCGCCGTGCACGCCATGGTTGATACCGCGCTGGGACAGCGGATCCCGGCCCGCGCGGTGATCGACCGGGCGTGGATCGAGGCCACCGCGGCGCGGATGGTGGCCACGATGGCCGAGGCCCGCGCGACGTGGCAGGCCCATCACCTGCGTGCGGAAGCCGAACGCGCCCTGCGCGGCACTGCCGCTCCCGACCGGTGGGAGCACCTGGTCCGAGAGCTCGTCGATACCGCGCTGTACCCGCCGTATTCGATTCCGCGCGCCGAGCTCGAGCTCGCCCCCGGCTCCGGGGTGCTGCTGCGCTCGGACGGCGCCAGCGTGTACAGCACCGCGGGCGCGATGTTGTACACCTCGCCGCAGATCGTGGCCGCCGAATCCCGGCTCATCGCGGCCGCCGGCCTGCGCGACGGCCGCGTCCTGGATCCGCGTGCGGTCGAGGTGGCACTGGTGGAATACGCGGCGAACAACCAAGGCCGCCAACTCAACCCGGGCCAGGCGGCCCTGGTCACCGAGTTCGCGACCTCGGGGGCGCGCCTGCAGGTGGCGATCGCCCCGGCCGGCACTGGCAAGACCACCGCGATGCAGGTCCTGTCCCGGGCCTGGACCGCCGAGGGCGGCAACGTGCTGGGCCTGGCCCCGACCGCCGCGGCGGCCGCGGTACTGGGCGAGGAGATCGGGGTCGAGACCGCGACCATCGACAAACTCGTCGACGTCCTGGCCCGCATCGACTCCGGGCGCCTGGCCGCCGCCGATGCCCCGGCGTGGGTGCGGTCCATCGACGCGGGCACGCTCGTGATCGTGGACGAGGCCGCCAAAGCCTCCACCCTCAAACTCGACGCGGCCGTGGACTGGCTCCTGCAGCAGGGGGCGAGTGTGCGGGCGATCGGTGACGACCGCCAGCTGGCCGCGGTCGCGGCCGGCGGTGTCATCCGCGATATCGTCGCCCACTCCGGCGCGGTCACACTCTCGCAGGTGATGCGGTTCGCCGATCCGGCCGAACGCGCGGCCAGTCTCGCTCTGCGCGACGGCGATCCGGCCGCCATCGCCTTCTACACCGACAACTCCCGCGTGCAGGTCGGCACACTCGGCGCGGTCACCGAGGCCGCATTCCGCGCGTGGGCCGCCGACACCGCGACCGGCCTGGACTCGATCCTGCTCGCGGGCACCCGCGACCTGGTCGCCGACCTCAACGCCCGCGCCCGTACCGCCCGCCTCGCCGCCGCCGACGGGCCGACTGGATCGGAAGTCGCGCTCGCGGACGGACTTCACGCCTCGGTCGGTGATCTGATCTGCACCCGCCGCAACGACTACCGGCTGCGGATCTCGAAGACCGATCACGTGCGCAACGGCTACCGGTGGAGCGTGCGCGAAGTCCACGACGACGGCGCGATCACCGCCGCGCACCTGGACTCCGGACGCTTGGTCCGCCTGCCCGCGAACTACGTCGCCGAGTCGACCACGCTCGGGTACGCGTGCACGATCGACACCGCCCAAGGTCTGACCGTGGACACCTGCCACGGCGTGCTGACCGGCCGCGAAACCCGCAACCAGGCGTACGTGATGCTCACCCGCGGGCGCGCCGGGAACTACGCCTACGTGTGCACCGCCGGCGACGGATCCGAGGCGAGCCTGTACACCGAGGCCGCGATCCACCCACCCACCGCCATCGATGTGCTCACCGACATCCTGGGCCGCGACGGCTCGGCACTGTCCGCGACCGGCCAGGCGCGCCTCGACGCCGACCCCCGCACCCGCCTCGCCGGTGTGGTCGACGCCTACGTCGACGCGCTCGGCGCGGTCACCACCGAACGCCTGGGCGCGGACTTCACCGCGCGCCTGGACGCGGCCGCCGAACGGCTGGTGCCCGAGCTGACCGACGCTCCGGCGTATCCGGTTCTGCGCCAGCACCTTTCGACCCTGGCCATGCACGGCCGCGATCCGATCGAAGTCCTAACCGGCGCCGTCGGCGCCCGCCAGCTCGACACCGCCGCCGACCCGGCCGCCGTACTGGACTGGCGCATCGACCCGACCGGCGCGCATTCGCGCACCGACGGTCCGCTGCCGTGGCTGCCCGCGGTCCCCGCCGCGCTCGCCGACGACCCCGAGTACGGGCAGCACCTGCGCGAGCGCGAGCAGCAGATCCGGGACCTGTGCGGGGACATCTTCACCACCACCCGCACCTGGACGGCGACCGATGCCCCACGATGGGCGCGACCGTTCGTCGAGACCGACGAGCAGCTCGTCGGCGCGCTGGCGATCTGGCGGGCCGCCCACGGCATCGGCGACCACGACCGGCGCCCCACCGGCCCGGACCGCTATCCGGTCGCCGAACACCGCGAGCAGCGCCAGCTCGATCGACGCGTGACACGTCATGTCGGGCCCGCCGACTCCGACGCCGTGCGGTTCACTCCCCTGGCCCGCCAGGTGGATCCGCGCCTGCTGGGCGACCCGTATTGGCCGGTGCTGGCCGCCGACCTGGCCCGCGCCTACGACGCCGGCCGTGATATCGGCACCGCTACCCGCGCCGCCGCCGACGCCCGGCCGCTCCCGGACGAGCAGCCCGCGGCCGCGCTGCGGTGGCGACTGGCCGCCGAACTCGACGAACACCGCAACGACGTTGCCGCGCAAGCGTTCACGCACGCCCTGCACCAGGTGCAGGCCGACCGGTGGCGTCAACTTACCGACGCCGAACTCGCCACCCGAATCACGAAGCTCACCGCCTCCACCCGGACCGACCGCATGCTCCACCTCTACAACCCGGACACCGGCCTCGGCACACACCGCCGTCTCGATGCGGTCATAGCCCTGTACGCCCAGCTCGACGCCCAGGCCGCCACGATCGCCGCCGCCCGCGCCGCCATGCGCGCCGAAGCCGACGCCGAGCAGGCCCTGCGCACCACGCGGGCCGAGATTGCCGCGCACGAACGCGACCAACAGGCCGCGCGATGGTGGCAGCGCGCCGACCGGGCCGACGCCGGCACCGAAATCGCCCGGCTGCGCGAGAACGAACAGACCCTCGACCAGCAGTGGCACACCGCCCGCGCCGCCACCCGGGCCGCCCGCGCCGAGGTGACAGTTCCCGAGCCCCAATGGGATCGCACTCTCGGCCAGGCCGCAGACCAGGATGCGCGCCTGGCCGCGATCGAGCAGGCCCGTGAATCCGATGCTCGCGCCCGAGCCCGGCACGATCAGCAGGAACAGCGCCACGAGCGCGACCTCCGAAGGCTCGATGCCGCCCACAACGAGTACCAGCGCCGCAACGCCCTCTCCCCCGAGGACCGCAGCGTGGAAGACCGCGCCCGCGCCCACCTGCACCCGCCCGAGCAGGCCACCGACCACCAGGCCGCCGAACAGGCGATGTCCCGAACCCACCACTACCTCCCGCAGATCCAAGGCCCCGAGATCGGTGGCGGGGGCATCGGAATCTGATGTCCCGGTACAGTTCCCGCGGCGACGTGGGGTTGCCTGGGTGCTTTTGCGGCGGGTTCCCGCAGGTCTATGTGGTGTGGGCGTCGCGTTGGTAGTGACCGCGGCGCGGGTGCCCCCGTGGGTGCTTTTGGGGTACCGGTAGTAGCTGCGCGAAAAACAACGGATATGGCCTGACGTTCGGTGTCGAAGTATCCGAGCGGCGGGTCGAACACGATGCTGTTCCCCTCAGGGTGGCCCGCTGATGCTGGTGGGCCTGGTTTGACCTTCGAGTTGGGTCGAAGGTTTAGGGTCGGCGGGTGGTGATGATGCGGATTTCCCAGCTGGCGGCGCGCAGCGGTGTGCCGGCGACCACGCTGCGGTTCTACGAGGACACCGGCCTGCTGATCCCCGAACGCACCGCGGCGGGCTACCGCCTCTACGACCAGGATGCGGTGGATCGGCTGGCGTTCATCGCCACCGCGAAACGGCTCGGGCTCTCGCTCGAGGAGATCGCCGAACTACTGCGTGTGCGCGATGCCGGGGCGTGCGGGCAGGTCAAGGCCGAACTGCGGCCGATGATCACCGCGCGGATCGCCGAGGCCGAACAGCGTGCCGCGGAACTGGCCGCGTACACCGCGAGCCTGCACCAGGCCCTCGCGCACCTGAACGAGTTGCCCGACCGCAGCCAGGCATGTGATCCGCACTGCGCGTTCCTGACCGACCGCGCCCGCCCGGTGACCCCTGCGTCGGCCTGACTTTTCGGGCGTCCACCGCTCGCGCCGAATCCGCTGCGGGCCAATCTTTTTCACCGATCGGAGTACTCGTTTGTCTTCCCCCGGCGTGGTCGCCCGTATGGAACACCACCAAGTCGCGATCTACCTCGCGGCCCTGGCCGTCGGCGCCGGGGCTGGGTTGGCGGCCCCAGGGGCGGGGCCGCGGCTCGAGCATCTGATCAACCCGTTCCTGGCCGCGCTGCTGTATGTGACGTTCCTGCAGGTCCCGGTCTCCCAGTTGGGGCGGTCGTTGCGGGCGGGGCGGTTCCTGGGTGCGGCGCTGGTGGTGAATTTCGTGGTGGTCCCGCTGGTGGTCGTGGCGATGTTCGTGTTCCTGCCGGCGGAGACCGCGGTCCGGGTCGGGGTGCTGCTGGTGCTGCTGACCCCGTGCGTGGACTACGTCATCGTCTTCTCCGGGCTCGCCGGCGGCGCGAGCACCCGGCTGCTGGCGGCCACCCCGCTGCTGCTGATCGCCCAAATGGTGCTGCTGCCGGTGTTCCTGCTGCTGTTCCTGGGTGAGGATCTGGCCGAGGTCGTCGAGGCCGGGCCGTTCCTGCACGCGTTCATCGTGCTGATCGTCATCCCGCTCACCCTGGCCTGGCTCACCCAAGCGTGGGCCGCGCGCGCCGAGTCCGGGCGGCGGGTCGCGGGCGCGGTGAGCATGGCGATGGTGCCGTTGATGGCCGCGGTCCTGATCACCGTCGTGGCCTCGCAGGTGCCGAAGATCGGTGAGGATCTGGGCCAGGTCGCCGCGGTGGTGCCGTTCTACGTGGTGTTTCTGGTGGTGATGGCCTTCGCAGGGAAAGCGGTCGCGCGACTGTTCGGCCTCGATGCCGCTGATGCGCGCGCGATCGTGTTCTCCGGCGCGACCCGCAACTCCCTGGTCGTACTGCCCCTGGCCCTGGCACTGCCCGACGCGCTCGCGGTCGCCGCGGTCGTCGTGGTCACCCAAACCCTGGTCGAGGTGATCGGCATGGTCGCCTACATCCGCCTCGTCCCCCGCCTGATCCCTACCCGCTGAACGGCTTCCGGGATAGGTCAGGCCGCGGTGCTCGCGCACCCGCAGGCCCTGGCCGGGGTGCCCTGCTCGTCGGATGCCGTCGTGGAGGCGCAGCCATCCCCGCAGCCACGGGTCCGGGCCCGCCACCGGGACCAGATCAACCCCACCACGCCGAGCCCGATCAGGGCGAATCCGAGTGGTTCGAGCCACGACAGGCTCACCAGCAGCGTGCCCCCGCCCAGCACACCGGCGGCGATGAGCAGCGGGACCGCGCAACAGCCCAGGCACAGCAGCGCCCCTGCCCCGATCGAGGCCCACCAGCGCCGAGTCTTGGTCTCAGCAGCCACAACGGCCTCCCTCACAGTCGTCCGAGTCACCGGTGCTGGTGCTCGGGTCGGGATCGAACGGGACAGGGCAGCACGGGGATTGGCTACACGCCAGCAGGTCCTCGCATCCCGCGGCCAACGCGGCGGCCAGGGTGTCGCGGACCGCGTGGAGTTCGGCGAGCTTGGCATCGACCTCGGCCAACTTCACCCCCACCCGCGCCCGCAACCCGGCGTCGGCGCGCCGACGGCCGCCGACGCGGGTGCCTTCGAGCAGGTCTGCGACCTCCTCGAGGGTGAACCCGAGGCGTTGGGCGGCCTTGATCACCCGCAGCACCGTCACCGAATCGGGTGGATACACCCGATGCCCGCCCAAGGTCCGATCCGGTTCGGCGAGCAGGCCCCGGCGTTCGTAGTAGCGCAGGGTCTGGGTGTTCACCCCGGCCGCGGCCGCGAGCTCGCTGGTCCGCAACCCGCTCACCGGCCGGTGCCGATCGCGGCCTGCGCGCGGGTGGCGAAGGCGTCCAGGACATCCACGTACGCCGGTGGCACACCGACCGTCATCACCACGCCCTCCGCGGTGGTGGTGAACTCGAAGGAGAAGAACGAGCAGCAGCTGCTCTCACGCCCGGCCAACTCCCTGGCCAGGGCCTGAGCGGCCGGGTCCACGACCACCTCCAGACGGGCCGGATCCGGCCGGCGGATACCGCGGGCCGAGGTGGTGAAGAACTGGTCGAACTCGGCGACCCGGATCGGCTGCTCCACGGTCGGCAGGGTGCATGCATCCGGCACCCAGTCGCCCTGAGCTGGTGAAATCATCATGAATCCACGGTAAGCCTGTACCCCGGTACAGGATGCAACCCCCAGATCACCCGATGCGGCGAGCAGCGCCATATCCGTTGTTTTCCGCGCGGCTACTACAGGAACCCCCTCTTCCGCGCCGGCGCGTAGACCCTGCGGGGAGGGCTGCCGCGCCAGCTCCGCTGGCTTGCCACCGGGCTCCGGGGCCCTGCTACGCGTCGGTTCTCGGAACCGGCTCGATGCTGTCGGCCGGTTCCCTGATACTGAGTTCGTGCCTAGAAGGGGGTAGCGGGATGCAGCAGTATCTCTGTCTGAATCCGGATTGTTTGTCCGAGTGGCATCCCTCGCCGACGTGCCCGTTTCCGCGCACGTCCAACCGTCCGACGCGGCCGCTGGTCTACCCGATGAACAGCGAGATCGAGGCCGTCGCGCCGTTCGTGTTCGTGTTGCTGCTCGCGCTCGGGTTCCTGGCGCTGGTGGTGCTGGTCATCATCTTCTGACCCCCGCTGATGGCCGCGGGCGTCACCGGCCGTGACCGTGATCGCGGTCGCGTCCGGGGTCGGGTGCCCGATACGGTGCCCGGTCCTGCCCGGTATCGCGGGGTTCGGATCTGGGCTTCCCTTCGCTCGTCGGCGGCTCGTCGACGGGGTGCAGGTTGATGTCCTCGCTGGCGTCGCGCTGGGCCGCCCACGCCCCGGGGCGCATCTGCCGCGTCCACCCGAACCGGCTCGGATCCACTCGACTGGTGCGCTGGTGTCCTGCGGGCGGCGTGAGTGGCGCCGCGGCCGCCGACGGCGGGGTGGGTGTGCTCAGGATCCGGCCCTTCTCGTCGTACTCCTCGCCCTCGAACCCGAACGCACGCTGATGCCGGCGGTGCTTGTCCCACGCATCGCGAGCCTTGGCGATCTCTCGCTCGTGGTGGTCGCGGTCCAGGCCGTCGACCACCACCGCGGCGCGGACCGCCGCCGCCCAGGCCGGGGACCCGGCCTCGCGCCGGTACGCGATCGCCGGGTCGATGCCGTCGGCACGCATGTGGACCTCGGTCAGCACGCGCCGCGCCTGCGAGGCCATCGCCGCGGCCGCGTGCGCGCGGTCGCTCGCATCGAGCATCCGCCGGAACTCGAGCAGGCATTCCACCAGCGCGGTCGCCAGCGCGACGCTGCCCGCCTGTTCCGATTGCATCGACCACAGCATCAGTGACACCGCCCGCAACCGGGTCCCGTGCGTGCCCGGGGTCCCGCGCTGGTGCGCGGGCTGCTGCCCGGCGCGCGCGAGCTGGCGCGAGAGCTGATCCAGCGGCCCGGGCCGGACCTCGGTGCGCACACTCAACGCCGCGACCGCCCCCGCAGACTGGCTCGCCGCCTGCGCCCACGCCGCCCGGTCCTCGACCGGGATCGTGCGCATATACCGCGACCACTGCCCCAACTGCTCGATCACCTGCGCCTGCGCGGCCGGATCCCGCGCTTCGGCACCACGCCGGGGCTCGCCACCGGTGCCCAGGCCGCGCTTCCACTCCGCGAGGGCGTCGGCGTCCGCACGCGGCCCGGACTCCCACGGTGCCCAGTCGCGCAGCGCGGACAGGGTCAGGTCCTTGGCCAGGCGCCCACCGGAGTACCAGATCGACTTCTCGCCCGATCCCGCCGCCGCGGGCAGGCGCACCGCGTACCCAGTCACTTCCTCGGTGCCACCCTGGGCAAAGCGCGGGCGCACCACGACCCCGGCCGCGCGCAGCTGGCGCAGCCAGTCGGCCTCGCTGCTCGCGGTCATCGCGGTCGCACGGACCCGCCGGCGCAGCGCTTCGCTCTCGGTCTCCGGCGCCCCGGTGCGTTCCTTGCGCGCGCGCTCGGCCTGGCTGGTCCCGCGTTCGGTGCCGCCATCCTCCCGCCCTGCCAGCACCCGCAGCCCGTACTTGTGCTCCAGCGCCCGGCACGCGGCCTGCGCCCGCACCTGGTCGCGGTAGGTGTCGATCAGCGACCCGTCCGGACGCACCGCGCCCACCGCCAGGTGGATGTGGTCGTTGCCCTTGCGCGAGAGCCCGTGATGCACCGCCGCCCACCGCGCATCGGGCACCTCGTCCTCACGCTGGGTGAAACCCATCTCGGCCATGAAGTCGTACGCGATCGCCGCCCACTTCTCGTCATCGAGCTGCCCCTCCCCGGCAGCCAGGGACAGCGAGCAGTGCCAGGTGTTCTCCTCCGAAGTCGCCGCCGCGAACGCCTCCGCCCGCGGCACACCCTCGGCCATCAACGCCTTGGCCTTGCGATGGCTCACCGCCAGCACCGGCTCCCCACGGCGCAGCAACTGGCGCGGGGAATCGAGCAGACGCGCGATCTCCACCGCCCGATCCACATCCAGGCGCCCGAGATACACCGACCGGGTCACCAGATCCCCCGCCAGCACCCGCTGGTTCGTGTGCTCGTCCGCCTTGCCCTTCCCGGCCAGATAGCGCATCAACCGCCGCATCGAGGCGGCCTTGTGCACCTTGGGAATCACGCGAAATCCCCCGGGCCCGCGTCCAGATCCTCCAACCAATCCTCCGGACCCTCATCCACCTCCACCGCCGGCGGCAACGCCGCCTCCGCCACCACCGGACCCAACCCCATCACCCACCGAGCCGCCGTCTCGGTCATCACCGCCGCCCGCGTCGCCGCCCGCACCGCCTCCTCGATCCGCTCGGGCAACTCCCGCTGCTGATGCGCGTACCGCGTCAACTGATTCAGGTTGTTCCACGCCCGCAACACCTGGGTCTGCAGATCCATCAACTCCCGCGCGGTATCCGCATCCCCCCGCGCGGGCGCCGCGCGCTCCAGCTCCCGCTCGACCAGCAGCCGCTGGATCGAGATCCCGCCGGCCGCCGCGGCGCGCGCGGACAGCTCGGCCTCCTCGGCGTCGGACAGCTTGAGCACGTGGCGGTGGGGTCGGCCCCCGGCCACGTTCCTGGCCCGCGATCGTTCGATCCCGGCCCGCGCGCTCCGCGATTCCCCACCCACGATCTGCCCCTTCCATGCCCAGCGCAGCGACCACCCGAAACCGGGTGGGGTGCCCATTGGGGCACCTAAATACTAACTTGCTCCGTCTGCTTCCGCTCTCAAAGTCACCGGAGCCAGGAAGCCGCGAGGCGAAGCGCGCCTGCGTGGGGATGGACTTCCGGAAATGCGTCAGCCCCGGCAGGTTCGGCCCGCCGGGGCTGACGCATTTATGCGGTGTGGTTAGTCGGCTGAGGCCGCGACGGCGGCTGCGACGGCGCGATCGACCGTCGAGTGCGGTAGACCGACGTGGTTCTCGGCTATGTCGTTGTTCGACATGCCTTGGGACTTGGCGATATAGATCCTGGTCAGCACGCGCAGCGGTTGTTTCGATCTGCCGCGCGCTCGTACTGCTCGTGCCAGGGACAGCGCTTCGGCGGCGATGAGCTCGCCGGTGAAGGGTCCGGGCCGGCGGTTCTGTTGGGTACGCACCGCGCCGCCCCGGGGCTGGGTCGCGGTGGATGAGGGGTGCGCATCATGCGCACTCCGGATCTCGAAGTGCGCACCCGAGCCTTCGTGACCGCTCTGTGCGTGCGCAGGGTGCGCAGCACTTTCTGCGCAGTGCGCATCCAGTGCGCGTCCGGGATCGATCGTGGGTGCGCATGCGCACTGCGCAGTGCGCACGAGGGGTGCGCATGCGCACTCGGGGGTGCGCACCCGTTCGCGGATCACGCCGGCAGGGGTGCGCAGTAGTCCCTCGACGTGGTGCAGGTGTTGGTCGACTTCACGCATCACCTTGTCCAGGTCGACCCCTTCGGGTGCTTCCAGTTGGCCGCGGTCGGCGAGCTTCCAGAGTTCGGCGCGCAGGTCCAGCACCCGCCGGTGCACGTCGTTCATCGCTGCGTCCTTCGTTCCAGGTCGATCACGTGTCCGCCGTTGGTCGCCAGCCGCGGCTGGCGCAGTGCACGGGCGTTGTTCAGGAGTTTGACCACCGTCCGGTAGTGCACGCCGGTGTCCCTGGCCACCGTCGACGGCGCGACGCCGGCCGCGGCGAGCTCCAGTACCGCGGTGACGTCTTCCACCGATTTCGTGGTCACCCCGCAGCGCACCAACTCGGCCGCCACGGTGCGCACCTCACGCGCACCGGCATGCGCATGCCGCGCACCCTGCGCGTCCTCGGCGCCGACAGGCTGCTCCACCGGCGGATGCGACAGCTGCGTCAGATCGAGAACTTGAGTCACCGCGCCCGCGTCCTGGTCCTCGTGCGCACCCTGCGCATCGACGGCCGGGACCGAGTGCGCACTCCCCTGCCCGGAGTGCGCATCCGCCTCCGCCGGGTGCGCACTCGGCTCCTCCGTGGTCGAGTCTGCGGGGCGAGCCGGAGCCTGCTCGTCCGCATGCGCACTCTCGATGTGCACTTCAGAGTGCGCATGCGCACCCGGGGTGCGCACCGGAGGGTGCGCATGCGCACTCTCGGCTGCCGTGGGGTGCGCATCGGGGGTGTGCACGGGCGCGGTCACGAGTTGAGCGAGCTCGTCGTCGAGGTCGATTCCGCCGCCCGGGCCCGGATCGGTCGGCGTGGTATCCGGCCGCGAGACGGATCGGGTGAGCGCGGCCAGGCGCGCGACGGTGTCGTCCTCGGCGTCGGCCGGCAACTGCGCGGAGGCCTTCGCGATCGCGGCGCCCATCCGCTTGGCGACGAGCGCGTGCGCGATGAGCGCGATGCCCATGGCGACCGGGGCCGCACCGTGGGCGGCGATGTCACGCCAATGCCAGCCGGTCGGGGTGTTCATGTACGGGTAGACGTTGAGGTAGATCGATCCCAGCAGCAGACCGATCTCGGTGACCCGGATCGCGGTGTCCCGCTCGGTGATCTCCCACCGCGCGACCGCGGAGCCGCTGACCATGAACGCGACCAGCACGACCGACAGGCCCGCCTCGAGGAAATAGCTCATCCAGAACAGGGGCTCGCTCGGGCCGCCGGGCGCGAGGTTCTGCTGCACATTGGTCGCCGACACCAGCATCATCGCCAGCACCACACCCGCCAGGGCGGCCAAGACCCGCTTCTTGACCCGGTACAGCGCGGCGAGCTGGGCGTGCGGGCTGGACTCGCGCCGCTGGCTCGCCAGCGCCCTGCGCGCGGTGACCAGGTCCCGCGCTTCGGCGCGCACCAACTCCGCGGCGGCTTTGCGGACTTCCAGGGCGGTGGCCTTGGCGGTAGCGAGGTCGGCGACCTGTTCGTCGCGCTCGTGCTCACGCACGGCCTCGGCGACCCCGCGCTCGGCGGCGAGTTCACGAACCGACCGCGCCTCGCGCAGCGCCGGATCGTATTGGTGCGCCAGGCGCCCGTACGCGGCCTGCACGCGGGCCGGTAGGTCCGCGGTCAGCAGCGGATCGTCGCCGTCGAGGACGGTGGCGGGTTTGCGACCGAACATCACCGGTCCCCCTTCTGGTTGGTCGTCGACGGTTCCGGGAGGCCGGCGGACCGGCGGGCGAGGTCACCGTCCGGTGCTGCGGTCACCGATGCGGGCGTGAAGTTGGGCATTGGATGGTCCCCTCCTGGGTGATCCGGCGTTCTCGGCCGAGAGTGGTCTCGGCGGTGCGATCGCGCTCGTTCCGGTCTTCGCGTGATCCCAGGCAGGATGCTCGCTTTGCGATCGGCTCGCAGCACGCTCGGCGTGTCGCCCTCGGTGCGAGTTTTTACCGGCGGTAAAAACTCGGCGGAGCGCGGAAGGTGTCAGCGGGTCTTCTTCCTGCGGGGCTCGGGTTCGGGGGTCTCGCAGTCCGCTGCAGCCGGAACGCCGGCGGCGTCGAGGTACGCGTTGATCGCGTCGTCGACGGTGTCGTTGATGACGTAGCCGTGCCTGCGGATCCACTCGATCCGGGCCAGGGTGTCCGGACGTAACTGGGTGGAGAAGGGCCGCTTGCCTGGCTGCTTGCGGGCAGGCAAAGCCAGGCCCGACGGGTCGGAGGGGCTGGTCATAACCCCATTCTATCAAGAATGTATGTCTACATGTATGTAGACATACATTCTTGATGTTCGTGTGGCTTGTGAATCCTGTTCGGGCACTTTGTCTTGGCCGAGCCGAGTGATTCGGCATCCGTTGATGCGGTGTCGCGGGGCTTCATGTTCGGGCCGCTCGGTCCAGCGCCCGCTCGAACTGATGGACGGCCACGTGCTAGTCGCGTTCGGATTGCTGACCGTATCTTGAGCAGGGACTTCGCGACCGTGAAGTCTTCTTGCGACTGCGCGAAGGTGGCTGGATATCAATGGGGTCAGCTGGAGCGCGTCGAGCACCAGGGCCGCCGCGCACCTGCACCAGATGCAAGGTCGTGAAGCCCCTATCGAATTTCGGCTGGACGTTGCGCGGGGAGGAGATTCGATTCGCCACGTGGTGCGCTGCGTGCTGGGCTGTGGAGAATGCGACGTCAACTCGAATGAAGCGGTTGGTGTGCGAGTCCTGCGGGAAGGCAATGCGGGCGCGAGCGGCGTTGCGGCGATGCCAGGATTGCGAGGCGGGTCGGGATGTTCGCCCAGACGCATGGGTGAGGGTATTTCGGGGCGGGCTGCCGAGCTGAACGCAGCGATGTGGACCACGCGTGGCGGTTTTACCGCCGGTAAAACCCGTCCTTCGGTGAGGCGCTGGGCTTTACCGGCGGGCCGGGGCTAGCCGACAGCGCGTGGTGCGTGTTCGCTGGCGAGCGTTCCTTCGAGGGAGTCGATCAGCGTGCGCAGTTGCGCGATATCGAGGTACTCGCTCAACGCGGCGGCCAGGGTGTCGGGCTCGGCGTCGAACTTCTTCAGCGCCTTGGCGATGAGGGAGGGGTCGGCCGGGCGGTTGTTCTTCGGTTTCGGCTTCTCGGGTTCGGGCTGGGGTTTGGGTTCCTGGGATTGGAGCCAGCGCTGGACCTGTTCTTCCCGCGGCACCCGGGCGAGGGTGCGCGCGTCGCGGATCGCGAGATTGCCTCGGCGCAGCGCGGTCTGCAGTTCGGGTTCGAGTTGCAGCAGTGCGCGACGCTGGGACACCCAGCCGCGGGAGCGTTGCAGTTGGGCCGCGGCCAGGTCCGCGGTGCCGCACTCGGCGACCAGGGCTTCGACCGCGCGGGCTTCTTCGATGACGTCGAAGTCCTGGCGGGCGACGTTCTCGGTGATCGCGGCGGCCAGCAGAATGACTCGGGATGCCGCGACCTGGTCTTTGACGACGAATTCGAGGTCCTCGCGGCCGTAGTGCCGGGCGGCGGCCAGGCGCCGGCAGCCGTTGACCACGACCCACCGCGCGTCCGCGAGCTGGGCTTCGTCCTCGGGGTAGAGGTTCAGGTAGGCCGCGCGGGTGACCACGAGCGCGGGCTGCAGCTGCAGCTGGGCGATCGATTCCAGGTCGGACAGGTCACCGAGGTCGTCGCGCGGGTTGCGCGGGTTGGCGACCAGCTCGCTCAGGGGAGCTGAGGTCGGCGGCCCGTGGTGGGTCGGGGTGTAGGCGCCGTCAACGGGCGACTTGTCGCCGACGGCGTCGAGCAGGTCGGTGAGGTTGGTGCGGACTCGGCCGCGGCCGCCGGCCATCAGGCGACCCGCAGTTCGAGCGCGAGCTTGTAGAAGTCCTCGCGGGCGCGCAATGCGGTTCCGTTGGAGGGGTATTCGGTGACGACCTGGCCGTTGAGCGAGGCGCGGGTGTGGAGTTTGTAGCGGCGGATGACGGTTTTGGCTCCGGGCCATTGCTTGGCGCGTACGAATGCCAGGGTTTCGTCGCGGTCTTGTTCGCCGTCGCGCGGATCCCAGTTGTTCAGCACCACTTTGTATTTCAGTTTGCGGGGCTCGATGACTTTCCGGATCGTGCGGGCGGTCGGGTCGAAGCTGAGCGGTTCGGGGGTGATCGGCACGATGACCAGATCGGCGCATTCGAGCACGGCGCGCAGGGCGTCTCCGGCGGGGCCGGCGCCGAGCGGGTCGCCGGACTCGGAGTCCGCGGCCATGTCCAGCCAGCCGGGGGTGTCGACGAAAACGTGGTCGATGCCGGGCAATTCGCGCAGGCGGCGCAGGCCGTCGAGGTCGCTGTGGGCCTGTACGACGTGGAAGGGCAGGTTCTCGATCCGGGCTCCCCACCACACGGCCGAGCCCTGCGGGTCGATCGAGACCGCGGCGACGGGGGAGGGGGCGTCCGGGTTGAGGCCGTCGCCCGCGACTTCGGCGGTGACCGCGGCCAGATTCACTGCGAGGGTGGACTTTCCGACGCCGCCTTTTTGATTCAGCAGCACATATACAGCAGTCATTCGGTTCTCACTTCCGTTGCTTCACCCATGCGGGCTACTCGGATGGCGATCCGCAGCATATGAGCCACCCCCGGAAACGGCATAGTGAAACACCGCTGTACCCCACGGTTTTCGGTTCAGATCACTTATCGCCCGCCAGCACATCGCTCGCATTCCCGCAGCGAGGATCAGTTCCGGCGACGTTCGGCGAGTTCGTAGCGTTCCTGGTCGGCAGCCCGACGATCGACGGCCTTCTTCTCGGCCGCGCGCTGGCCGGCCTTGCCGACAACCGCTCGGGCAGCGAGGTATCCGGGTGAGTCCGGGCCGGCAACGGCGCGGGCGCGTGCTTGTTCGCGCTCGCGTGCGCGCTCGGCGCGCTCGTTCGCTTCGTATTCGTCGTTGCGGGCGCGGTCCAGCCGCGCGGGTGGCGCGTCGTCGGGAACCTCATTCAGCACGGTCCAGAGATATCCGGGGGGATTGGTGGGGGAGTTCAGCAGGACCCGGCCCAGCTTCCACCAGTCCTCGAGCGCGGCGAACACGTCGTCAACAGTCCAGTCCGCGAGCGCTTTACGCGTCAGCAGCGCCTGTAGCCGTTTTCGAGGTATCCGGCGCACCCAGAGCGGGAATCGTTCGTCTCTGAGCACGCTGGCGGCCAGCAGCACCGCCTTCTGATCGTAGGCTGGGCACTTCTCGGACCACCCTCTCTTGTCCAGGCGGCGCGGAGCGCTTCGTTTCATCGTGCTCTGTGCTGGAGAGATAACCCACCTGCGTGATGTGGCGGCGGAAACCTCGCTACGCGAAGGTGGGGTGCCAAAACCCTGTTCAAGCAATGTTTCGACCAACGAGTTATCCACAGGCAGGACGGTGGTTTCGTGCAGGGCGGCCACGGCGGTCCAGCCCTTCATCTTGGGGCGGTCCCGGCGCCACTGCTCGAGAGCTTCGTCCTTGGTGAGCTGACGGCCATGGAAGACGACGGTGCGGCAGCCGAGCTTGTAGAGCAGCTGCCGGCCGCGGTGCATAGTGGATTCGCTCATGCCGGTCTTGCGCATGAGGTAGCCCATGGAGGCGTGAGCGTTGCGGCCGGTCGCGAAGTCCGCGACGCCCACCTCGGCCTGCAGGTACCGGAGGAAGGTCTCGCGTTTGATCGAGGCCACCACGCGGTTGAGGTAGAGGACGCGGTAGTGCATGTCGTACAGGGCCATCGCATGCGCGACGAACCGGTCTGGGCCCCACCAGCACGATGAGACCTTGCTGTAGGCATCATCGGGCAACACCAGACGCAGCGACGGCAAAGCAAACAGCACGTCGCGTGCGGTGCGCCGACGCCGTCGGGGGGATGAGGTGCAACCTCGTCCAGATACACGTGAAGGTAGCCCGACCGCGACGTCCGCAGAATCGTGACCAGTTACACCGGTCGAGATGCTTTGGTACGAACGCGCAGTCTTGCTACCCTGAAGGCCGCTGTGCAAAAGCGTGGTCCTTAACAGGGACTTTGAAGGCCTCCGGCTGGTAACCGGGGGCCTTCATTCATTGATTGGGTCCCACACGCTTGGTAAGGGCGGTGGGGAGCGGGCTTAAGCGGAGATTGGGAGCTCCTGCTGAGGGTCGGCGGGAAGCCCCGGGTAGTCGGGGAGGCCAAGCTCGCGCCGGAGCGCGATCTCGAACAACGTGCGCTTGGCAACGCCGCGTTGTTTGGCCGCCCGTTCTATGGCTTCGACCAGTTCCTTCGACAGGTTTATACCCACGGGTTTGGCGGGTGGGAGTTTCGCGGGTCTAGGCACGGGATAACTACTAGCGCTATCGACAGTCCGAATGGGGGAGGCGCGCCGCGTGTCGCGACAATATCTGGGCTAACTACGACGTTCTCCCGCTTCATCTGGCCGCTCGGGCGCATATCGGGAGTCACACGATGTCGGCTGACGGGAGTCCTGACGAGCTTTCGATGGCGTCGAGGACCTCGCAAGCTTCGATGAGCTGCCTAGCCCCCACCAGCCGAGAGATGTGCAGCAATGCGGAATCGTGGATCTCTTGAGCAGGGTGCCGAGTTGCGTTGGAGGCCACAGCATCCCGCACAACCCATGGGACGAAACCCTGCTCGAACGCGTCCAGGGCTGTCTTGAGAACACACGCGTCTGTTGCGATTCCGCAGATGATCAGGTCGGTGACGTCGAGGTCGTGCAGTAATTCCAGGCCCTTCGGGGTCAGCGCCGTGTACGTCGTCTTGTCCAGCGTGTGCGCGCCTGCGCGCGCAGCGAGCGGCTCTAGGACGTCGACCAGGTCGGTGTCGGGCGCCTCGTAGAGTGCGTGCCACCCGATCAGGGTCTCGTAGGGACTGCCAGGGAAGTTCCAGTAACGCGTGAAGATGGTGGGGCGGCCGGTCCCGGCCCAGCGGGTGGCGAGGTTGAGGATCGTCGGGATGACGTGGGCAGAGTGCGCGTTGACGAAGCCCTTTTGCACGTCCACAACCAGCAGTGCCGACTTCTCGAATGTGATGGTCATCGAGTCGCCTCCTTGAGCGCTTCCATTGCCAATGCCAGCTGCCCGGGCAGGCCGCTGGTGTTCACGAGTGCATCGCGCATCTGCTGATGCTGACCCGTTTCCTGCGGACGCGGGGTCAACAGGATTGAGCGGGCGGCACGCAGGAATCCGTACCCGTACTGCGGATCGACCTGCGGATCGACACCGTTCTCGACCTGCTCGTTGATGTGGGCGGTGAACGCCCAGATGGCCTGTAATCCGATCTCAAAGGAGATCAGATCACCCTCTGGGAGCGCGCGCAGCGGGTCGTGTGGGTGGTAAACCACGCCGGACCAACTGGACCATGCGAGAGAGACACCCGGAGTACCAAACGATTTCATCTCCGGGACGACATAGCCCCCGGCCAGGAGTTCCTGTTCCACCCGCTCACCTGCGATCTGGGCAGCGACGGGGTCGGTGAGCTCGCGGTCGACGAGAATTCTTGGTGCACAGAGCAGCCGGAGGCCCGTCTCCAGAGTCGTCCCGGCCCAGGGTGCCGAGTACACCCAGTAGAGGCTGAGTACGTAATCCGTGCGGACGGGCTCTCCGGTCAGTTCGCTGAGGTGCAGGCCTGCCCATTCCAGGTTCTCGGCATACGACTGGTACCGCCAGATCGCCAGCGTGGTCACATCGCTGATGTCGAGATCTTCGACCAGATGGATAATCACGGTTCCCCAAGGCCAAACATGGAGAGTGCACTCGTCTCCGATGCCTTCGAGACTTGTTGTCCAGCAAGGAGTTTTCCCGAGGTGCCCGAGCGTCTCCTCCATGCCCAGGGCGGCCCGGAGCCTTTCCGCGGCAGCCAGGCTGATGTGCGCCGCGATGAACTTGTGGCTGCGAACCCCGATCCGGGTGCTCGTACCGGGTGCGAGGGCACTCACGGCGAGGAGGATGTCACCCGGTGGAGTGGTGCGGGTTTCCCATGCGGTGACGTGTCCGGCCTGGACGTCGCGTCCTATCAGGCGGCTCAGCGCCTCTGCGAAGGCCTTCGGCGACATCCCCGCCGCTGATCGCGCCATTGCCACACGGTTCTTCGCGATTGCGGCGTAGTTCGGCTGGTAGCTGGAGCGCTTCGCGTTCAGCCCGGTCACGGTGCCGGCGCTCGGACTTTGAGGGATGCGACTGACGTTCATCTCGCATCCCGAAGCGCGGTGTCAGGGCTGGCAACGGGGTGCGCGAGACCGAGGTTCGCGTAGACCTCCTCCATCTGTGCTTCGAGTTGGGCGACGCGCTCTCGCAGGTCATCCAGCCCGGGGCCTGTGGATTCCGTCTCGGGCTCCGGCTGCTGCTCTCGTACGAAGCTGCCGAGACCGTGGAACGTTTCTACGAGTCCTTCATCGCGAAGCGAGGTGAGGGCTCGCTCGACGGTGTTGACCGAGACTGCCCATTGCTCCGCGAGGCTGGTCTTGGCCGGCAGCTGGTCACCTGGCGAGTACTCGCCGGTGTTGATCCGCCGCTGGATGTCTTCGGCTAGTAGCTGCCACCGCGGGCGCCCGGGTTGCTTGGTCATGTCGCCAGGATAAGTGATCGGGTGTCACCCAGTCTCATTCCACTCATACCTATTGACTGCCAATGACTCTGCCTGTTTCACTAGTCATAGGTATCAGTAGGTATGAGTGGTAAGGAGTACATGTCGTGACACAGGAAACGGTCCGCCCCATGGAAACCGGTGCTGCGGTTGACAACCTGATTCGTCTCGCCGAGGGCGCGTCCCTGATGCGCATGAACCCCAGGACCCTGAGGCGCTGGATCGCCCAGGGCAAGCTCACGGGCTGGCGGATGCCGTCCAACCACATCCACGTCAGCCGCGATGAGGTCCTCGGGCTGGCGAAGCTGATGCAGGTCGAGGCCGACGCCAGACCTGCACCCAAAGGTGCGGCGCGATGAACCTCTTCACCGTCCGGCCCGCCGGCCCTGCGCTCGATCTGAGCGCCACTCGAATTCGCGAACTCACCGCGGAGAACGAGCGGCTGAAGACCGAATTGTTCGAGACCCGACGCGTCGTCGACGACCTGCTCGATCGCGAGTCGATGCACACAGGCGCGGCGTGCATGGAGCGCCTGACCACCGCCGCGTCGATCACGCGCCTGGGCCAGGCCCGCGCTCGTCATATCCCGGTCGATTCCACGGCAACCGCTGCGAGCCAGCTGGGCACGACGGGGGTGTTCGCGTGATGGCCCGTGACCGTGAAGTCCATGTCGCTGTGGTGATTCCGATCCCGACCGCTGGCGGGCTGCTGCTGGGGCTGCTGGTGGTGGTGCTGGTGGCGGCGGGGATTGCGTTCGCGGTCAGCACCGCCGACTTCAGCGACGGCGACCACCTGGTGCCCGCCACCCCGGGCCCGTGCGCCCCGTTCTGCCCCGTCTCGGTCTCCGCTCCGATCACCGCAGGTTGGTGAGCCGTGGAGAACCCGACCTCTTCCATCCACTCCAGTTCCGTTCCCGCACGTAAGGACCTCTACATGCCGAAAGCCGTTGCCGCACGGCCTGTCTCGATCGTTCAGCCACGCGGGGTCTGCGCGGGGTCGCGGGTGGATCCGGATCTGTTCTTCTCCGACGACATCGAGGACCTCATCGAGGCGCAGGAGTTGTGCGCGCACTGCCCGATGCTGGCGGCCTGCGCGGGCTGGGCGCGGACCCAGAAGCTCACCGACGGGGTGTTCGCGACCGTGGTGATGCCGACGGCGGGCTCGGCCCCGGCGCGGTTCTCGGCCGCGCGCCGTGAGCTGGCGCGGATCGCCGCGGGCGGCAAGCCGAAGAAGGACGAGCCGAGAAAGGTCGTGCCCGCAGCTTGGCGCAACGAGCAGGTCCAGGCCGAGGTGCACGAGCTGCGCGCTGAGGGGCTGGGTTTCGACCTCATCGCCGCACGGCTGCACCTGAGTTCCAGCACCGCGCGGCGGGCTCACGCCGCCTACCTCGTCGGGGGTGCGGCGTGATCCGGCAGAAGCACGTGTTCGAGGCCGAGTGCGACCGCTGCGAGACCCCGCTGGGTTTCGCAGATGAGGGTGTGGCCTGGCATTTCCCGTCGCCCGAGTCCGCGGCCGCCGAGCTCGCCGAGTGCGGGTGGGCGCAGGTCGGGGACCGGGTCCTGTGCGGCTGCTGCCTGGCGCGCCAGGGCTGCGAGCTGCTGGGACACACCTGGGGCCAGTGGAGCCCGTTCGAGATCGGCCCGGAGTTCGGCGGCGGCTACGAGGGCCTGCGCCGCGCGTGCGCGCTGTGCCCGTCCACCGAGCTCGATCCGCCGATGCAGCTGATCCTGCCCGACCGGAAGGAGCGCTGAGGTCATGGATCGCAGTGTGAAGGCCCCGAGCTCAAGGTCGGAGATGTCGCAGGAGTACCGCGAGATAGCCGGGGTGCTCAGTGTCGCGTTGGGTGTTCCCGCCTTGACCGAGGTCGCGGGCCTGTCGATGTGGCTGGCGCCGCTGTTCGGCGGCCCGGAACAGGATGTGCCCCTTGCCAATCCGGTCCGCCTCGGGTGGGAGTTGTTCGCGACGAACGAGCTCGTCTACAGCGGGCAGGCGTGGGCCGCGCTGGGCTCGATGGCGGTGACCACCGCGCTGACGGTGGCCGGGACCGCGGTCGGTGCCCGGTGGGTGTGCGAGCGCTGCGGCGAACGTCGGGAACAGCGCCGCCAGCGCCGGAGCAAGCCCGCCGCGACGCTGCCGGCACGGCGCCGGACCGGGCGGGCGAAGCCGCCGGCGGCGGCGGTCGACGCGCAGGCCCGGTTCATGGCCGGCGCGGACGAGCTTGCGAGCTTGTCGGCGGAGGCGATGAGCGTCAAGGCCGAGGAGTTGAAGGTCCGGATGCCCGCCGGTGGTGGGGCGCCGGGGATTTCGATCGGTGCGCCGGTCGGCGGGCACGGGATGCTGTACGCCTCGTGGGAGGACCTGCACGTCGACATCTGGGCTCCCCGCCAGGGCAAGAGCTCGTCCCGGGTGATTCCGGCGTTGATGGAGGCGGTCGGTCCGGCGCTGGCGACCTCGAACAAACGCGACATCGTGGACGGCACCCGGGAGCATCGCGCGTCTCTGGGTGTGGTCAAGGTTTTCGACCCGCAGCAGGTCGCGACCGAGCCGTGCACCTGGTACTGGGATCCCCTGGACTGGGTGCGCGGGTATGGCGGTCACGTCTCCGGCGTGCAGGAACGCGCCAAGGAACTCGCCGGGCACTTCGCTGCCGGCGGCGACGCCAGCAGTTCGGACGCGTTTTTCGAGCCCGAGGGCGAGGACCTGCTCGCGGGCCTGATCCTGGCGGCCGCGGTGAGCAACAAGCCGATCACGCAGGTGTTCCGGTGGATCACCGACCAGCGCAACCACGAACCGATCGACCTGGTGGAAGAGGCCGGGTACGACCTGGTCGCGGCGGCGCTCGCGGATCAGTACAACGCCCCCGAGCGCCAGCGCGCCGGGATTTTCTCCACGGCGAAGAAGATGGCCGCCTGCTTGACGCTGGCCTCGATCACCGAATGGGTGACCAAGGGCGGGGAGGACGACGAGCGCGAGGCGTTCGATGTGGCCGCGTTCGTGAAGTCCACCGACACCTTGTATCTGCTCTCGGCGGACAAGGTGTCCAACGCCGGACCGCTGGTAACCGCGTTCGCGGCCGCGGTCGCCGACGAGGGCACCCGCGAGGGCGAGCGCAACGGCGGCCGCATGCCGACACCGATGCTGCTGGTCCTCGATGAGGCCGCCAACATCGTCAAATGGCGTGAACTGCCCAAGCAGTACAGCCATTTCGGCTCGCGCGGCATGGTCGTGATGACCGTGCTGCAGTCCTGGGCCCAGGGGGTGCGGTGCTGGGGCACCGAGGGCATGGAAGCGCTGTGGGGCGCGGCGAACATCAAGGTCCTGGGCCCCGGCCTGGCCGCCAGCGCGTTTCTGCGCGAGGTGTCCGAGCAGGTCGGCAACCACTACGAGCTGACCACCTCCACCTCGACCAGCTACGCGGACAAGGGCGGCGGGCGCACCCGCTCGACCTCGACCAGCCGCACCACCGAACCCACGCTCACGGTCTCGGACCTGGCGGCGATGCCGCGCGGGCGCGCCCTGCTGATCGCCTCGGGCTACCGGCCCGCGCTGATCGCCACCGTGCCGTGGTGGGAACGCCCCTACGCCGAGGCGGTGCGGTCCTCGCTGGCCAAACACGATCCCGCCCACGCCGATCAGCGCCGCACCAGCGCCACCCCTGACACCACGCAGCCGGTGGCTGGGCGCGTGGCGCTGCGCGTGGTGCCCACCGAACCCGACGACGACGAGCAGGAGAAGAGCGCATGAGCGACTACGACCCGTTCACGATGGCCCCCGGCACCGCGGAGATGATCCAGGCCGAAGCGGCGGTGGTGCTGGGCGATGCCGCGCGCCCCAAACTCGCGCGCAAGGCCCGCACCGCGGTCAACGATCTGCTCAAGGAACTGGGCCGCGACATCGCGGTCAAGGCCCTGGAGCCGTTGCTGACCGATGAGGTCCTGGCCCAGCTCCAGCACGTGGCCGATGAGGAGGCCGCCCGCCAGCTCGCGGCCGAGCTCGCCGGGACCGAGGAACCGCAGCAGCTGCGGTTCCCCACGCTCAAACACTTCGTCGACCTCTACATCTGCCACGTGTACCGGCGCGACATCAGCCACCACAGCAAGGGCATCGCCTGGTGCCCGACCTGGTGGATCCACGGGGAGGCGTTCAACCGCCTGGACGCGTGCTGGTCCGCGTTCGAGCACCTGCGCCTGGACGGCACGACCGGAATGTCGACGTTCTGGCTGCAGCACCTGGACCCGCACATGGCGGTGCTGCTCGATCCCGAACGCGGCCCGTTCAAGTTCTGCTCGGTCAAGGACGGGCACTCGAACCGGCTCAAGCCCCTGAACTCCCCGCCCGCACCCGAAACCATGTTCCGCGACTACGAACGCGACGAACACGTCGGCGAGATCTACGAAACCGCCGACGGCGACGCCGACGGGGACGCCGACGACCGGGACTCGGAGGTGCCCGTCGGCGCCACCGAGATATTCATCGAATACCCGCTGACATGACCGCCGCGCACGCGGGCGGGCACGGCAGCTGGGCCGCGCTCACCACCGCCCTGGAACGCTCCTCCGGTCCCGGCCGACCCAGCGGGGCGTGGGTCAAGTACTGCTGCCCGGTCCACGAGACCGGCGGCGGACACCACCCGAGCCTGGGCATCAAATACCTTCCGGCCGAACACAAGACGAAGGTCAAGTGCTTCGCCGGATGCGATGACCGCGACATCCTGGCCGCGCTCTCGCTCAAGGTCCGCGACCTGTACGACGCCCCGATCACCCGCTCCGCCTCGGGCACCGCCCGCCGACGTCCCGCCCCGGCGCGGCCGCGCACTCCCACCCGCGCGGAGCAGGCGATCACCGCGGCCGGGCTGGGTGGGCCGGTGGCGAAGACCGATCTGGGGCGGCAGGTGTCGAGGTGGGAGACCCGCGCGGTGTACCCGTACGCGCGCCCGGACGGCACCGTCGCCGGTGAGGTCACCCGCCGCGAAGCACGGTTCGAGCGCGGCCGCGCCAAGAAGTTCTCCCAGCGCGCCTGGACCGAGAACGGGTGGGCCGACACCGGTTTCGACCCGGTCCCGTTCCAGCTCCCACGCGTGCTGGACGCGGTCGCCGCCGGTGAGCCCATCTACGTGTGCGAGGGCGAGAAAGACGTACTCACCGCCGAGCACATGGGACTCACGGCGACCACCAACGCCGGCGGGGCGGGGTCGTGGACCAACGAGCACGCGGCCTGGCTCGACGGCGCGGCCGAGGTCGTGGTCCTGGTCGACCGCGACGCCCCCGGCTACCGGCGCGCGGACAAGGTCCTGGCGACCCTGTCCGGCTTGCGGGTGGGCCGGGTGCGGGTGCTGCAGGCCCGCGACGGCAAGGACTTCACCGACCACATCAGCGCCGGTCACGACCTCGACGAGCTCGATCCGGTCCCGTTTCTCGACCCCGAGGTGCCCGCACCGGGCACCGAGTCCCCTTCCCTTCCAGGAGGTTCCGTGTTCGCCCACAGCCCCGAGATGCAGCAGCACACCGACCACACCCCGGACATCGACACCGCCGGGCGCCAGATGGCGGCCGCGATGCAGCTGATGATGCAGCAGCTGCTGAGCTGGGCCCAGCGCAAGGCCGAAGCGCGCCGGCGCGAGCAGGACGAGCTCAAACGCAAGAGCGAGGACGAGCGCCGCCAAGCCGAGGAACGGATCCGCACCGAACGCGGCCTGGTCGAGTCGCGGTTGAACAAGCTGCGCGCGCGGGGCCTGGACAACTGCGACCGCGAGGAACTGGTGCGCGCGGTCGCCGACGCGGCGGCGTGGGCACCCGATTCCGATATCGCCAAGAAGGCGTTGACCGAGCTGCGGGTGCACATCCACAACCGGTACGGGGTGATCATCGACCCCCGCACGTTCACCGCGAGCGAGGATCCCGAGCGGGCCACGTCCCCGGAGTTCGTGGCCCAGATCGCGAAAAAGGAGAAGGCCCAAGCCGATTCCGCGCGCACCCAGCGCGCGCACGATCGGATGGTCGAGCTCGTGGCCGCGGACAAGAACCTGTCCGAGGAAGACAAGATCGCCTTGTACGGGGCGATCGAGAAGTGGCGCACCAACCCCACCCCGGCGCAGCTGGCGGACCTGACCAAGGAGATGACCGACAAGGGCGTGGGCGAGATCGCCCGCGCGAAGGTGCGGTTCATCGCCAACTACATCGGCGCACCGGACGCCCAGGTCCCCGGCGGCCAGGTCGGCGGTGTGCGGTCGGTCGCGCCGTCGGCGGATCTGCGCCGGATGCGCACGGTGCTGGTGGATCCGGGCGAGGCGGTCAAGCCGACCATGGACCGGCTCATCGACGACTACCGCGCGCGCCTGGCCCACGGGCACGACACCGCGACCGTGCGCGCCCGCCTCGCCGAGGCCGCCGCCCTGCTCACCCCCGAGGACCGCGCCGCCGCCCGCGAGCAGATCGCGCGGGTGCGCGCCAACCCGGCCGCGGTCGTCACACCGCTGTGGCCCGACCACGTCGACCGCCAGGTGATCACCGACGCCGTGCACATGTACGCGGCGATGAAACCCCAGGTCGAGGCTCAGAAAGCGGCCGCGAAGGTCCCCGACGCGATCGCGACCGAGAAGGCCGCCGAGCGTGCGGCCGCCTACCGGACGGTGATCGAGCGCGCGATCACCAGCGGTAAGGGCTTGCACCCGCTCGAGCGCGATCAGCTGGAGCTGACCTTGCGTGACATCGATGCCGGGCACACCAAGCTGCCGGATCTGCTGTTCGCCGATGACCGCAGCGCGGCCGCGGCCGACGCGGACCGGCACCGCGAGAGCGCCAACAACGCGGCGGTCTACCACCGCAACAAGGTTCGCCAGATCCTGGGCACCGCCGCCGCCCCGCGCGATGCCGAGGACCGCGCCACCCGCGAGCTCGGCAGCGCGTTCGCGGGCCAGACCCAGCTCGGGACCGGGGCCTGGAACCTGCCCGACTACGAGCACCGGCGCCTGGACAGCGGCGTCGAGGCCGCCCTGACCAAGGCCGGCGTACCCGAACCGGTCCGCAACCAGGTCCGCAAGCAGCTCGACGAAGGCAGCCGCGAGGCCGCCTCGGCGGGCAAACTCGCCCGCCAGATCGACGCCACCTGGCGGGCCCGCACCGCCGCCATCGTGGCCGGGCGCGGCGATGCCCACATCCCGGACTGGGACGGCCCCCAGCGCGCCAAGGCCCTGGCCAAGGACATGGACAAGGCCGGTCTGACCGCCGACGAGCGCGCCCAGCGCATGGCCGCCGACGCCGGGCGCGGCACCCCGCCCTCGGCCGCGGTCCGCACCGGCCCCGGCACGAACGGCTCGCGGCAGACCGCGTCCGGGTCCGGGGTGCGCCGCACCCACCACCGAGGCACCGGCGAACCCGGCCTCGGCCGCTAGATCCCCTTCCGCCCAACCCCTTTCAGGAGGAACCCATCATGCTCGACCCCACCATCGAGGCCCTGGCCCGCCAGATCCTGGCCGACCCCGAACTCGTGGCCCTGCGCGAGCCGAACGCGCTCATCGTGCGCCTGGCCGCGCGGGTGATCGAGTTGCGCCACCAGCTCGACGGCGTCACCCACGACTGCCAGGTCGCCGAGCACCACGTCGGCCGACTGCGCGCCGAACGCTCCAACCTGCTCGCGGACCGCGACCGGCTGCAGGACGCGGCCGCGCGGCTGGTACCGGCGGATCCGGCCGCGCTGCTGGCCCTGGTCGAACTCCAGCACTGAGAACCGCGACCGTGACTACCCGTGACGAGGCCCCCGACGACTCCCGCCAGGAGTACGCCTGGGGCCTCGCCCCGTCTCATCTGAAAACCCGCCGCCAACTGCGCGAGATGGGGCGCAGCCCCGGTGACAGCCTGGTCGCGCTCATGGTCGGGCAGCGTCGCGGCCGCCGGATCGCGGCCCGTCTCTACGACCCGGCCCTGGCCCCGCCCAAACGCGTCCCGACCCCCGCCCAGCTGGCCGCTATCGCCAAGGCCACCCGCACCCATCAGCTCAACGCCGCAGTGCGGCACGGGATCTCACGCACCGACATGAGCGCCCCACTCGACACCGCTCCCGGCTGGGAGCACCCACAGGAAGGAAACCCCATGCCCGACAACGACAACGGCAACCTGCTCGCCCAGGCCGCCGCCCTGGTGATCAACTCGCAGTTCGGATCCACCTCGATGCTGCAGCGCAAACTCCGCATCGGCTTCGCCGAGGCCGGACGGTTGATGGACGAGCTCGAGCACTCGGGCATCGTCGGCCCGAGCGACGGCTCGCGCGCCCGCGAGGTCCTCGTGCGCCCCGAGCAGCTCGACACCGGCACGGCGGACACTACGCCCGCGCCGGCGGAGCCGCAGTACGACGCCTGGCCCACGGACGGCCCCGAACTCACCGACACCGAGATCGAGGTCCGCAAGCAGGGCGCGGACCTGGATCTGGAGCTGATGGCGGCCCGCTTCGAGGCGTTCTACGACCAGCAGGTGCCCGCGCGGGAGCAGGAGAACCAGCAGGACGTCATCGACGCCCAGGCCGCCCTGGACAAGTTCCTGCACCAGCATCGCGACATGCTCGGCGACGACCCCGAGTGGAGCGAGCGCTACGCCGAACTCGACTACCGCGAAGCCGAAGCCGCGCGCGTGCCCGCGGTCGGGCACGGCCAGCGCATCGCGTATCTGCTGGCCACGGTCGCGGCGAACCAGGCCCGGGTCGACGACGCGCGCCTGGCCCAGGAAGTCGACAACGCCCGCGCCGAAGGACCGGACGCTGTCGAAGCCCTGCGCGAGAAATACGTGCGGAACCAAGCCACCGCCGACGCCCTCATGGCCACCGTCCCGTGGCACAACCTGCCCGGCACCGTGCCGGTGCTGTCCCAGGCCCTGCTGTGGCGCGGGAACTCCCCGGTCGCCGACCAGGCCCTGACCGAGCTGACGGGCCGCTACGCCGCCGAGTGGGGTGTGGTGATCAACCCCGAAACCTTCGCCGTCACCATCGATCCCGCGTTCGACACCACGATCGCCGCCGAACGCGCGGAAGCGACCGGGTTGCGCCGGCGGGAGCTGGCGGTGCTGGACTACATGGCCGCCCTGCCGATGCGCCCGGCCGCCAAGAACCAGGTCGCACAAGCGATCTCGGCGTGGCGCTCGAACGACCGGCCGATCGCCGAGGCCGACTGGTTGGCGTCCCCGCTGCAGCGCTACGAGGAGCTGACCGCCACGATCGCCGCGGCCCGGCTGTCCGAACCGGAGCAGGCCGCGGTCGAGTTCGTGCGGGACTACCTGCTCGGACGCACCGGCGACGGTTCGTTGGTGGAGTCGCCGGTGCTGGTGGATCCGGGCGAGGCGGCCCGCGGGCAGATCCCGCGCCTGCTGCGAACCTTCGCCGAGAACCCGAACGCGGGCAGCTTCGTCGCCGAGGAGATCGCGCTCATGACCCCCGCCGACCGCGAACGAGTGCGCGGTGTCGGACGCGCGATCGTCCGCAAGGAGAAGCCCGACCTGCGGGTCTGGCCGGGATATGTGGACCGTTTCGAGGTGGGGGAGCTGGTGCGGGACTACCTCGGCGACGCCGGCGACCTGCGCGCGGAAGCGGACTACCTCGCCGACGGACAGGTACCCAGGGAGGACCGCGACGGGCTCGGGGTGCTCTACACCAGCGCCAACGGCCACCGCACCGACGACATCCACGAACGCATCCATCGGATGGCCGCGCTGAACGACAAGATCCGCGACCTGACCGCCACGGGTAAGGGTCTGATCGCCCCCGAGCGTGTCCACGTCGCGCAGGTGCTCACCGATATCGACACCGGCCGGATCGTCGGCAAGGAGCAGATGCCCGAGCTGTTGTTCGCCGACGAGCGGTCCAAGATCGAAGCCGATGTCGCGCGCGCTTCCAGCACCGCCTCGCAGATCTCCCGGGCGATGAAAGGTGCTGTGCTCGAAACGATCCGCGGCGAAGGGGTGCAGGTCGACTACCGCAACGACCGGCTCGAGTACGCGGTGTCCTCGCTCGCGGACACCGTCTACATGGTGGCCTGCGGGTCACGCACCGGTGACCTGCCCGCCGAACGCAAGTCCTACATGGACAAACGCGCCCGGCTCACCGAACACCTGGAACAGGAAGACCTCAGCGTCGAGGCGCGCGGGCAGATCCGCGAACTCGTCGATGTCCACGCCCGCCAGGCCGGGCTGGTCGGTAAGGCCGCGATCGAACGCACCGACCAGTGGAACGCCAAGACCGAGCGCACGATCGCCGAGCGTGACAACCAGCTCGCCCAGCGCCAGGCCGCAGCCGCTGACCGAGCGCGTGGTCCACGGCCCGGCCAGAGCGTCGACCACGCTCCCGCCCCCGCGCCCGCGGCCGCGCAGCGCCAACTGCACACCCCGGAGGTCGGGCGATGACCGAGAGCGTGGATCTGCACATGATCGCTCGCCTGCAATCCGATGCCGCCGTCGTGGACATCTTCTGCTGTGAGGTCTTCTACGACGCCGAGGACGGCCACGCGCTCGGGCGCAGCGTGGGCGATTGGTGGGAATCGGTGTCCACCGACCCGGACGTCCCGGTGAGCCTGGAATCCCTCGATGCTCTGCTCACCGCCAGCGGCTACGAACGCAGCACCGACTGGCAGCGCAGGGTAGCGGAGTCGGGTGCGGTGCGATTCTTCGCCGACGCGGTCGCCTACATCGAGGAACTCGACCGATAACCCGATAGCACCGAAAGAAGCGTCAGCCCCTGTCGGGCCGAATCCGACAGGGGCTGACGCATGTCGAGGGTAAAGGCAGGCTCGCGCGGAACGCTCGGCGTCTCACGCCCATGTGTCACGGGGTTTCGTCTCACGGGGAGGGCTTCGTCGGTCATCGCGACCCACCCGAAAATCGTCAAGAGATCTTGTCGATTCGTCAAGAAAACTGGTCACGACAAGTAAACTTGACGCATGACCTATTTCGAGACCACTCCCGAGGGACTGCTGCCCGCCGGCACCGATATCGCCGCGGTCCTGCGCGAGGGTGACGAGCGTGCCCTGCACGCGGCGTGGAACACCTACCACCGCATCCGGTTCACCCACGACGCGCTCGCCGAACTCGCGGCCGGAAAGATCAAGCCCGACACCACGATCGACGTGCCCGCCTATCTGCGCGCCCAGATCGCCGAGCTCGCCCCCGTCACCGCCCTGCAGGCATTGGAAGCGAACCGGCGACTGGTCGAATTCCTGACTGCGCGCCGCTGGTCGGTCATGCAGGCCGCTCGTGAGGCCGATGCCAGCTGGTCCGCGATCGGGACCGCCCTGGATATGACCAAGCAGGGCGCACTCGACTGGTACAAGCGAAAGATCGACCTGCATGCGAAGTACATGCCCGACCTCCACGACGCCGAACGCGCCCGCGCAGCTCTCACAGACTGACACGGGGACGAGAACTTCCGGCAGACGCATACCGAGCCTGGGGGGCATCCCCGTCCGAACGCATGATGTCTCACGCCCATGCGTCCTGGGTTTCGTCCCATGCGCCCGGATTTCGAACAGGACGAGCGTACGGTCATTGTGGGGAAGGAGGACCGATGAACGGCATCGATCCCGCCCAGCTGCTCCAGGTCCGCACCGTCACGCACGGCCCGGTCCCGGTCGTGTTCGCGACCGGTGAGGTCGATGTGCTGTCGGCGCCTCTGCTCGAACGCGTGATACGTCAAGTCTTGAAAGCGGATCCGCCGGCAGTGGTGGCGGATCTGTCCCGCGTGGTGTTCATGGGATCGGCCGGGCTCGCGGTGCTGGCGGCCTGCGCGCAGGAATGCGCGTCACCGCTGCGCGTGGTGGCCGGACTCGCGGTGCAGCGCCCGATCCAGGTCACCGGCATGCACACTCTGCTGCAGCTGCACGACACCCTCGACGAAGCGCTCGACGCCGCCGCACAGGAGTGAAAAGAGGCTGCTTCGCTGCGGGTTTCGGCTGTCCGAGCGATGGGCGCATGGGCGATTGTTCGTGTTTTGGGTATCACTCTGGACGGTTCACCGCCGGGAAATGCGGTCTCTACGTGGGGCTCTCGCCCGAGTGAGGTGTTGCGACTCGATCGCTACACCGAATCGGACACCGAATGCGACACGGAATGGTCAGGCCGGATCCTGGTCGCAGCGTGGTGAGTGCGGTGGGTCAGGGTGGCGGGGTGGGGTGTTGGTGTTGGTCGAGGGCGGTTTGCAGGGTGGTGTTGAGGGTGTGGGCTTCGGCGAGTTGGTCTTCGAGGATGACGATGCGGCAGGCCCCGTCGAGGGAGTTGCCGGTGTCGAGGAGTTCGCGCACGCGGGCGGCGATGCGGAGTTGGTAGCGCGAGTAGCGGCGGTGCCCGCCGGCGGAGCGTTGGGGTGTGAGCAGGTTGGCGGTGTCGAGGGTGCGTAGGAAGGCCGGTGTGACGGCGAGGATTTCGGCGGCGCGGCCCATGCTGTAGGCGGGGAAGTCCTCGTCGTCGAGGTTGTCGGTCCCGCCGGGTTCACCGGCGGGTGGGGTGTGGGGTGGGTGCACGACACCTCTCAGGTTTTCAGCACGGCGGAAGGCCCCGGAGCGGTCGCTCCGGGGCCTGGGATTCACGTATTCGAAAAGGGGGACTGTGTCATCGGCCCTGTCGGGCCGATGGTGTACTGCGCGCCTGTTCGACTAGGTGCGTCAGGGTTATCAGGTTCGTCAGTGGCCACCTCCGTGCGGGTCGGGTACTGCGTGTCGGACCAAGGTCTGTTCTGTGTCGGTGGGCGGGCCCTCCGGCGGCGATTCCCGCGCTCGGGGTGGGCGTCATCTCGTCGCGCCGGAGGGCTCCGCTGGTATCTCTCACCAGGCAGTTCACCTGCCCAGTCACTGTTTCTCTCACCTGAACGACAGCTAAACTACACACCACACATACGAATGTCTACAGTCCCGGCTACAGATTTTCTGGTGTGTCGTGGTGCTCGAACTCGCCGCTACCCGTGCGTGTGGGGGCGTTGGTCGCGGCGGGCGCGGGCGGGCCGGGGATGGTGGGGGTCGCGGGCCCGGCGATGGCGGGGATCGGGCGAGCGCGGGCCGACGGGGGCGGTGCGTTGCGCCGGGCCCATGATGGTGTCCCACCAGGGGCGCAGTGGGCTGGGGTCGGGCCAGCGCACCACTTCCGGATCGCGGTCGTGGTGCCGGGTGTCGGTTGCCGTTGTCGTGCTCACGGGATGTGTCCGATCAGGGGGTGGATGGTTGGTGGGTCAGGCCGCGCGGCGACCGCTCCGGCAGACGAGTCGGCGCAGCGCGGTGCCGTGGGCCGGTGCTTCGGGCGCCGGTGTGGTGGTGCCGCGCAGGTAGGGGATGACGCGGGTGGCTTCGGGTCCACGCGGGGTGTGCTCGAAGGTGTAGACGACGTGCTGGTCGGTGGTGAGGGTCTTGTAGCCGGGGACCTCGATCACCGAGTAGTCCACGAAGACCGCGGGGCCGTGCTCGGGGGTCAGGAAGCCGAACCCTTTCTCGGGGTTGAACCAGGCCACCCGGGCGTGCTGCCAGTGCGGTGACATCTGGTGAGGGGTGTGGGGGTCGGGGGTGTGGTCAGTAGGCGAGGCAGCAGTAGTGGTCATCGTCATCGGAGATCGTCCAGGAGTGAGCGGTCCGGTCGGGCTGAACATCGGTGTCGGTGTCCGATGTCTCGGGCGGGGTGCGCTCGGTGTCGAGGGCGGTCGCGGTCATCTCGAAAGGTCTCCTCTCGCACGCTGGGGTGCAACGGGCAACGGGCATCGGGTGGGCGCGTCCCGGAATCCGGCGGGCCGCGCCCACCCGATGCGGTGATGGATCGAACGATTGCTGTGCTGTTCGTGTTTCGCGAGGATGCCGGCCTGGCGTGTGAATGAGCCTGTGCCACAACGGTGGCCGCGCATCCACTGTCTCGGTGCGCCGTCGTGGCCGCGGCTACCGGAGTTCACTGGCGCCGGTGGCCCGTGCTCGCGAGTGTGGTGTTCTGGACGAGCATCACCTCACTTTCGCGGATCGAGTTGTCCGACGCGTGTGCGGTGTGTCAGGCGGTCCGCGCCCGCAGGTCACGCTCAGGCGTTGATGACCTGCCGGTCCTGGACGACCTGGTGATCGGGTTCGCGTTCGGGTCTGGCGATCTCGATCTTGCGCGGTTTGGCCTTCTCGGCCACCGGGATCGATAAGCGCAGGACCCCGTCGCGATAGTCGGCGCGGATCTGCTCGGTATCGAGTGCTTCGCCGAGCACGAGCTGGCGGGAGAACACCCCGCGGGGGCGTTCGGCCGCGAGCATGGACCGCCCCGGGTCGATGTCCGGGCGCGCGGCGCGCACGGTCACCACGTTGCGCTCCACGTCCAGGTCGAGGGATTCGGGATCGATGCCCGGCAGGTCGAACTCGACGAAGAACTCGTCGTTCTCACGCCAGGCGTCCATCGGCATCGCCGCGGGCCGTGCCGCGGTGCCGAACACCTGTTGCGTCAATCGATCCAGGTCACGGAAAGGATCAGTGCGCATCAGCATGGTCGCCACCTCCAACTACTCCATTCTCGATAGTCGCTGTACCAGATAC